>JBGCCY010000140.1:0-63162 GCA_045104975.1 Saprospiraceae bacterium | reverse complement strand
ATATCAGTAGGAAGACTAGCTGCTATATCTGTAAGAGTTGTAGGAATAATTGAAATAATCTCTGTACAAGAAGTTGTATTTCCTGAACCATCTGTTACTGTCCACGTTCGCTCAATTTGAGCATCTCCTGAACATAATTCACCTGACTCAACATCTGAACTTGTCAATGTTGCTGGGCCACATGGATCAAAGTTTAATAATGTCCATGTATTTGTTCCTGCTGGTATTACTGTTACTCCTGCTGGTACTGGGAACGCAATTGTTCCTGAGTTAGCAGCTTTCAAGTTTAAAGTAATATTCATGTTTCCTTGATCTGGTCCTGCCAAATCTTCTACAGATACTGTCCATGTTCCTTGTGCATTTTCGCCGTTGAATGCTGATAAAGCTTCAATTGGTTGGAATGTACCTTCTGCTGCTGGAAGATTATTACATGTCCCATCTAAATCATCGTATGTCAAATCTGCTGCATCATCAAAAACAACCTCTAATCCTGTTCCTGCACATCCAAATCCTGGTCCACCAATATTATTCATCAATTCTACTGATGTTCCTGATGGAGATGTTACTGTAATTACTAAATCGCCTACCCAAGTATGAGATGAAGATACTGTTACATCTAAATCTTGAACAGTTGTTCCTGCATCTACTGATACTGTTTCACTTACTACTGTAAAATCTTGTGTTCCAAATTGTGGGAACGCATAGTCGATTCTTGATCCAAATAAACTTCCTGGAGTTGTTGGATCTGCACAAGTAACTTCGATATCTGTACATTCCAATTCTGGAATCAATTTATCTTCTACTAAGATATATCCCCAACATGGTATTCCTGCTGGGTTAGTCACCATCACTTCGATCGTTTGACCTACATGTGATCCGTCTAATACTAATGGTAAGCCTGATCCAGCAAATACTACATCAAAGTTATCATAACAGCCGTAGTTATTACCTTCCAATATTTGGTCAGCTCCTACTGTTGCTTCACAGTTTTCATCTAATGAAATGTGTACTAATGAATTACAAGTAATATCATTTGACGTTGGTACAAATTCTACTACTGTTACAGACCAACTACAAGTTGCTACATTTCCTGCACCATCTGTAATTTCCCATGTATTTGTAGTTGTTCCAATTGGGAATGCTTCCCCTATTCCAAGACCTGCTGTTTGTAATGGTACAGCTGGTAATGTTGCATTTAACTGCATTGCGTATTGACCAAGTCCTGCTAATACAGTATTGTCAATTGATGTTGGATTTGCAAATGCACCAATACATCCAGCAACATAAGAATCTCCTCCTGTAAACATTCCTTGACTATTAACTGAAACGATTACGTTGTCGTTAGGAGATACAATCTCTAATACTACAATTGTTCCTGCTGGAATACTTGCTGCTACTGGAATAGTTGCAAGTGTTGGTGTATTAAAGAAAAATGTTGGAGTGTAGTTAAATGTATTAGTTCCTAATAACGTTAAGTCAGCATAGTTAAAGTTAACTCCTGCTCCTGGTAAAGTTGGAATACTATAAATATTTGCAATAACATCATCTGGAGTATTTCCTGATAAAATGATATCAATACTTGTTGCTTCTAAATCTGAAGTAGCTCCCAATGCAGGTAAATCATATACTTGTAAATAACTGATTGAGTTTCCATTACCACAATTAAGTCCTGTAGTAACATCAGCAAGATTAAAGCTATTATTCATAGTAAATGTTACTGGCGCTCCAACTAGAGGACAGTTATCAGTAGCAGTTACATCATAACTCAATACTTGATCACACGCACCTGGATCTAAGTGAATTGTCATATCTCCTGGACAAGCCAATGTTGGAGCTTCAGCATCTACTACATTTAAAGTAGTCGTTGCAGTTGAAAATCCACCTGCTGGATCAGCAGCTGAATAAGTAATCGTGTAAGTTCCTACTGGGTATGTTCCCGCAGCATCTCCATCAGATGATGAAGTTGAAGCTGCTAATGGTGAATCATTTGTTACTACTGATGTAGTTGGATCTGGTGCTTCAATCAAGAAGTTATCAAATCCTGCTCCCCATGCAAAATTTCCGCCATCATCATAGCAGTATCTTACTTGAAAGTCTGTATTTCCATCATATGCAGAAATATCAATACTAACCAAACCAGTTGCATCACCAGTTTCAGTTTGTACATTTACCCATGCACTACCATCCCATACATCTACTGTAAAAGTACTACCTAAGTTATCTACTTGAAAGTCATATTGTAAAGTATGACCACTCAAACCTAAAGTAGTTAAATCAATAACAGGAGAAAGTACGCATCCATTTCCTAAAAGGTCTAAACATCCTGCCGCATCAACTGCCGCATCATCTGATATATTAACCCAGTTTCCTGAAGCGTTTGGAAAAGTTCCAATTGGTTGAGCTGCACCGGTATTACCTGGAGCAGTATAAATTCCACAACCTAAAGTTGCACCATCTGAAGTTGTACCTGTTACTGTACCACCTCCATCAGTTGTTCCATCATCTACTCCCCAGCCTGCTGGTAAAGTATTGCCAACTAAAGCATCAAAGTTTTCTGAAAATTCAGTAACAATCGACGCACAATTTGTAGCATTTGCTGTCAATGTTCCTGTAGGTATAACTGCTTCACAAGTACCAGGATCAGCATTTACTGTCACGGTAGCTGGAGCAGTTAGTACACATTGCCCTGACATTTGAAAAGAAGCAAAAGCTACTAATGCAAATGTTGACAATAGACTAAAAAATTTAATGTTAATTTTTTTCATGAGAATAATTAATTCTTTTTTGTTAAAAATTAGAAGTCATTTAAGCTAAGCTGTTTTAATCAGCTAATAAATCCATTATTTCCTGATGTAACGGAGCTACATAAGGGTTTTTGCTAACAGTAGGCCCCTTAGAAAAAGAGTTAACTGTGTAGTTAAATCGGTTAGCACCTGATGTGATAGCATTTGCTACGGTTACACCATTGCTAATTTCATTTAGTACGAAAGTGTAGAATTCAATTTTCTCTGATTGGTAAGTAGGATTATTTACATCCTTTACTTCATTCGCAACATTAGTAGCAATTTCTGCTGTCAACAAATCAGTAGCAATATCAGCATTTACATATTGTGCTGATGCGCTTTGAGTACCAAACACGAGGAAAGCAAAAAATAACATTGCTGTTAAAAATGTTTTTTTCATGAGATATACATGTTTTTTTGAAAGTGATAAAAATTTAAGAAAAATATATAGATAGACCAATCCAGTTCTTGACAACTAAGTCAATAACTGGCCAGAATATTTCAGAAAATGAGATAAAGAAATTTAACAGGAGTGTAAATTAAATAGCCTTTTAACTCTCATAGATAAGTCTACTATCTAAATGGAATTAAATTTGTTAAATTCTTTATTAGCGGTTTGGGAAAACTTCTTAAAAATAGAAGCAAACGGTTCTATAGAATTTATTTCTATAGATTATTAAATTTTGTTAAAACGGTAAGTGGGAAGGATGAAGTTTTAGTAAGATTAATAGAATTGGTAAATATTTTCAGAATAAATGTTATTGTAAATATAATATTAAACCTAATCTATTTAATCACCTAAAATTGGTAAATTATACATTAATTTATTTTTAATGTATTTCATTAAATAATCAAATAATTAATATACAATACACAAAGATAGAGTTCTTATTGAATTAGAGAAAATATTTTTATTCTTTTTTCATCTTAAATAGCTGATATAGCAAAAAAATAGCATAATAATCTGACAATCAAACGTTTATAAAATTTATTTTTTTACTAACATTTTAACTTTTAAAAAAAAAATCTAATTCAAAAATTAAAGTTTTTCCCTTTAGCCAATATCAATTTTTGCTCTATCTTTTCTCAAAAAATTCTGTCATTCGATAATTTTTAATTGAAAATGAATCAATGCAATCAGAATATTCTAAGCATTGAAAAGATCAAAAATAATTTTTATTTAGTTTTTAAAATGACTGAAACGTCTGTTATCAAATTATTCTTAATTTTGCACTATTATTGACTTAATGATAAATTAATTTCATGAAAAATCAAATACAAAAAATTTCCCTTTTCCTATTGGGAGTTATATTTTCTATTTTTATTATTTCCTGCAACTCAGAATCAACCTCTTCTCAGGGTAACGATTATTCAGGACCGCTTTTTTCTTTAAAAAATTCAAGCTCCTCTGGCTTAACTTTTAAAAATACACTCGAACAATCTGGTGAACTCAATGTATTGAGGTATAATTATTATTTGAATGGAGGTGGAGTTGCTGTGGGTGATTTTAATAATGATGGATTACAAGATTTGTATTTTACCGGTAATCAGGTAGCTGATAAATTATATTTGAACAAAGGAAATTTAAAGTTTGAAGATATTTCCGAAAGTTCAAAAATTCTTACTGACAAAAATCCAAAACAAAAAACTTGGTCATCTGGTGTTACAACCGTTGATATCAACAATGACGGTTGGTTAGATATTTATGTTTGTAAATCTGGTCCATTTAAAGGCAAAACTGAAAAACAAAATTTTCTTTTTGTCAACAATGGTGATATGACTTTTACAGAACAAGCTGGTAAATACGGAATTAACGATCCTGGCTTTTCAACTCAAGCTACATTTTTTGATTACGATAAGGATGGTGATTTAGATTTATATGTTTTAAATCATTCTTTTATTTTCAATGCAACCTTGAAAAGTTATACAGAAATGAATTTGGACAAAAAATTTGTCGCTGACGTTTCGGGGAATATGTATAAAAACAACAAAGGTATTTTTTCAAAAGTAACTGACGAGGCAGGGTTACTTCATCATGCTTTTGGTCTTGGTGTGGTTGCTTCGGATTATAACAATGATAGTTGGGTAGATCTTTATGCTACGAGTGATTACGATACTCCTGATTATTTATTCAAAAATAAGCGTGGAGGAAAATTTGAAAATGTAATTAATCAGGCCACAAATCACATTTCATATTATGGAATGGGTGTTGATATTGCTGATATAAATAATGATGGACATCCTGAAATTAGCGTGATGGATATGACTCCTCCCGATCGAGTTCGATCTAAAACTTTGATGGCTTCCATGAATCCACAAAAGTTTTACAATATGCATGACAACTATGGATTTCAATATCAATACATGATTAATACGCTTCAATTAAATCATGGAAATGAAAACTTTAGTGAAATTGCTCAAATGGCAGGAGTGAACAAAACAGATTGGAGTTGGGCCACTCTCTTGGCAGATTTTGATAACGATGGATTGAAGGATATGTTTATCACCAATGGTTATATGAATGATGTGATGGACAATGATTTTAATAATGCCTTGAAAGCAAAGAAAAAAGAGTTAAACGGAAAATTTACCAATCAACAAAGAGAGGAATGGTTAAGTAAATTGCCTTCTCAAAAATTACAAAATTTCATTTATAAAAATGAAGACGGTTTACATTTTAAAAACAAATCAGAAGAATGGGGGTTGAGTGAATTGACCTTTTCTAATGGAGCTGCTTACTCTGATTTGGATAATGATGGAGATTTAGATATCATCATCAACAACCTCAACGATCCAGTTTTTTTATATGAAAATCATCAAAACCAAAAAGGAAATAATTACCTCCAAATTCAACTTAAGGGAATCAAAAAAAATCCGATGGGGTTGAATGCAAAAGTAAATATTTATGCTGGAGGGGAACAGCAATATCAAGAATTGACGTTGACGAGAGGATATCAATCAGCTGTCGATAATATCTTACATTTTGGTTTGGGACAAAATACAAAAGTGGATAGTGTTGTGGTAATTTGGCTAGATAATTCTAAACAAAGAATGACTGATGTAAATGCTAATCAAAAATTAGTAATAGATCGAAGTCAAGCAAAAGATAAACATTGGTATCCAAGGTCTAAAGGAATTTATTTTGCAGAAAACACCAATCAAATCCAGCTTTCACATAAGCATCAAGAAAATACTTACGATGATTTCGTAAAAGAAATTTTGTTACCTCACAAAAATTCTCAGCATGGTCCATTCATTGCAACTGCTGATGTGAATGGAGATAAATTAGATGATTTTTTCATTGGTGGAGCAGCTAATTCTAGCGGTAACTTATATTTACAAAATCAAGATGGAACTTTCCAATCCACAACAAATCAACCTTGGGAATCTGATAAATCGGCTGAAGATATGGGCTGTTTATTTTTTGATTTTGACAAAGATGGTGACCAAGATTTATATGTAGTAAGTGGTGGAAATGAATTTGAGCCGAACTCAAAAAACCTTCAAGATCGCTTTTACATCAATCAAGGGAAAGGAAAATTCTCAAAATCTAATGCTCTTCCTAGTATGATTGCGAGTGGTTCTACTGTTGTATCTTCAGACTTTAATGGTGATGGTCAACCTGATCTTTTTGTTGGTGGAAGAATGAAACCAGGAAATTATCCCGTCCCTTCCAATAGCTATATTTTAATTCAACAGAATGGAAAATTCTTAGATCAAACAGCAGAGTATGCTCCTGAATTATCAAATGTAGGATTGGTCACAGATGCCATTTTAGAAGATGTGGATGGAGACAAAATCGATGACTTAATTATAGTGGGTGAATGGATGAGTGTTCGTATTTTCAAAAACACAAAATCGAATTTAGTAGATATTACTCCAGACAATATTAGTAGTGAAACAGGCTGGTGGAATTCGATTGCCAAGGGTGACTTTGACAATGATGGAGACATAGATTTTGTGGTTGGGAACCTTGGACTAAATTACAAATACAAAGCAAGCCATGAAGCACCTTTTCATGTCTATTCAGGTGACTTTGACAATTCTGGGAATTTGGATATTGTACTAAGTTATCAAGATAAAAAGACAGGAGTAGGTTACCCTGTTCGTGGTCGAGAATGTTCCTCTCAACAAGTGCCATCCATCCAAGAAAAATTCCCAACCTATAGAAGTTTTGCGATGGCAAATATTAATGATATATATGGTGATGCTCTTCAAAATGCTTACCATTTACAAGCTACAAATTTTGCAACTTGTATTATGATTAACAATGGCTCAGGACAATTTGAGTTAAAAAAATTACCATCCTCTGCACAAGTTTCTTCTGCTAATTCTTTTGTTATCCAAGACTTTAATAATGATAAGAATTTGGATATTTTATTGGCTGGAAATCTATTCGCCTCTGAAGTGGAAACACCAAGAAACGACGCTGGTGTTGGTTTACTTTTACTCGGAAAAGGTGATGGAACTTTCGATCCTCAATCTGTCGAAAAAAGCGGTTTTTTCTCAAATAAAGACACTAAAGATTTGCAAGTAATCAATAATGCTAAATTAGGAAAGTCGATTCTAGTAGCTAATAATAATGACCAAGTACAAATATTTAAAATACTGGAATAAAGTATTTTAAATACAAAAAAGTGGAATCCCGAATTTTTTTATCATAAAAATTCGGGATTTTCTTTTTTCAAAAATCATGTATTTTCTCAAATTAGTGGATTTTGGGTATTGAGTATTAGAATGGTGAGACAATCAAACTGCAATAAATTGTTTAGTATGTATTTTAATTTTAACTACGTAAAAATTCCAATACTCAAAATCCAATATCCAACAACAAGTACTTTGCATTTTCCTCAGAAAATTTTAGTTTTGAAACATGATTGAAAGAATAAAAGAACTCGAAAAACAATCTCTTCAACTTGAACCAAATAACGAAGATCGACTTCATTGGCAAAGAAAAGTTGAACAGTATGCATTTAAGTTTATTGATGATTTACCAACTTCCAAAACGTATATCCCTACAGAAGACGGAGGGGAAAAATTATTGAATCATCCGATCTCTGACCAACCTATTCCAATAGAAGATGCTTTAAATATCTTGGACAAAAATGTTGATAATATTGGACTAAATCCTGCCTCAGGTGGACATCTTGGTTACATTCCAGGAGGAGGAATTTTTCCAACTGCACTAGGCGATTATTTAGCGGCGGTAACAAATCGATATGCTGGAATTTACTTCGGAGGACCAGGTGCTGTTCGAATTGAAAATATGTTAATTCGATGGATGTGTTCGGTGATGGGATATCCTGAAACTGCTACTGGAAATTTAGCATCAGGAGGCTCCATTGGTAATTTAATTGCGATTGTTACGGCAAGAGATTTTAAAGAAATAGAACCTCAGATCATTCCAAGGTCAGTCATTTATTTGACTAGTCAAGTTCATCATTGTGTTCAAAAAGCCATTCGAATTGCAGGACTTCATCAAGCTCAAACGACTTACATTCCTGTTGATGAAAATTATAAAATGGACATCAATGAACTTCGTCAACAAATCCAAAAAGATTTAGCTGAAGGCAAAAAACCATTCCTTTTAATTGGCTCCGCAGGGACAACAGATGTTGGCGCAGTTGATCCATTAGATCAATTAGCAGATGTTGCTAAAGAGTTTAATTTATGGTTCCATGTTGATGGTGCATACGGAGGTTTTTTTATGTTGACGGAACAAGGGAAAGAAAAAATGAAAGGAATTGAACGATCAGATTCTTTGGTGATTGATCCACATAAAGGTTTGTTTCTTTCTTATGGTTTAGGAACTGTTTTAATAAAAAATGCAAAGGCACAACAAAACGCTCATCGCTATCAAGCGAATTATATGCAAGATGCGTTGAATGATACTACCGAACTTTCACCAGCAGATTTATCACCTGAATTGACCAAACATTTTAGAGGTTTAAGATTGTGGCTGCCACTACAACTTTTTGGACTTGCTCCTTTTAAGTCTGCTTTAGATGAAAAATTAATGTTAACTCAGTATTTTTACCATGAAATTCAAAAACTAGGTTTTGAAGTTGGTCCATTTCCAGAGTTGTCTGTTATGATTTATCGCTATATTCCTACTGAAGGAGATACGAATGAATTTAATAAGAATTTAATTCAACACGTTCAACAAGATGGAAGAGTATTTTTATCCTCCACTACAATTGAAGGTACATATTGGCTACGAATTGCCATCTTAGCTTTTCGGACTCATTTAAATACCGTTGATTTATGTCTTGAAGTTTTAAAGGAAGGAATAAAAAAATTAGACCAATAGAATTATTATTTTTCAAATAAAAAATCACGAATTATTGTTACTCATCGTTTATAATTACAAATTCATTTTTAGAAAAAACAAACAGTACAAAACATGAGATTCATTTTATTATTTTTTTTAATGCTATCGCAAATCTTTTCACCAAATCTTTTTTCGCAAGATAATGGAAATCCACCTGCCGAAAAGATCTACAAAGTGGTGGAAGAAATGCCTCGTTTCCCTGGTTGCGAAGTAGGAGTCATGACGCTTGATGAGAGAAATAAATGTGCTGAGAAGAGCATGCTTAAATTTATTTACTCTACGATTGTATATCCTGATTCAGCACGAGCTAAAGGAACAGAAGGAAGAGTTGTCCTTCAATTTGTAGTCACTAAAAATGGTCAAGTAACTGATCCAAAAATATTGAAAGATATCGGTGATGGATGTGGAGAAGAAGCACTCAGAGTTATAAAATTGATGCAAGCAGAAAATGTAATTTGGAAACCTGGAATAAAAGATGGACAACAAGTAAGTGTGCAATATACCCTCCCCGTAAAATTCAAAATAGAAGAATACACTCCTCCTCCACCCTACACGATTTATCAAGGTGATTCTATTTACTTAGAACTTGAAACTGGCGTTGAATTTAAAGGTGGAGAGGATGCTTTAAATATATTTTTAGCAACCGAAACAATATACCCGAGTAGTGGTTTGGACAGCTGCTTAATCGGAAGTTTAAAAAGTGATTTGATCGTTAAACAAGATGGATCTGTTCAGCTTTTGGAAAGCATTGATTATAGCAATCTAGGAACTGATTTTTTATTTGAAGTAATCAAACTAGTCCCTAAAACAGAAGGTAAGTGGATACCTGCTACTTATGAAGGAAAACAAGTTACTAGTGTCTATCCAATCAGAGTAGAATTCCGTCCAACTTCCGCAAGTTGTAAAACTAAAGTTGATGAATATGAAGCCAAACTTATAAAAGTAGAGAGAGCTATTACCTTGCATGACGAAGGAAAATCAACAGAAGGAATTGCGATAATGGATAAGGCTATTGAAATTGCTCCAAACAATACGGAATGGTTATACTTCAGAGGTATAATGAATTTGAATTTAAAAAATAATGACTTGGCTTGTGAAGATTTTCAAAAAATCAGAAGTATCTTAACATACCCATGGTATGAAAAATGGATTGACGTAATCTGTGCTTTTTAAACTAGCAACTGATTATCAACTATTTAAACATTAAAAAAAAGGTGTTAGTGCTTTAAGAACTAACACCTTTACTATTTTAAGATAAAATCTTTTATAATTAAAATGACCAAATCCGACCTCCTTGAGGAATCTCCGACATTGGAACATCTCCATTGTATCCACCTGGAATTGGTAAATAATTTAACACCTCCTCTCCTACTTTTTCGGAAGTAAAAAATCCAATAAGTGTTATTTCTTTCAAGGCAAAAAAGAAAGGTGTAACTTCATAGTCTTGATCTTTTAATGCCATAGCCGCTTTACCAATTTTGGTAATTAAGGCATCCATTTCGGTAGGTTTCAACTTTGCAAATGTCTTGTTATAAGTTGCTTGAGCATCAGCTTCAAGACCATCTAAACCTTTTTTAAACGAAGCAATTTCTGCAGCTTCATAAGCTCCATCTAACATCTCATCTACAAATCTTTCCACCATCACATCTTTCGCTCCAACTATACCTTCTGTTGCTGGTAAAATTCTTTCCGCAGCTTCTCGAAGCGTGTTGACCTGAATGTCTGACATGGACTTAGATTTCCACATATCAGTAGGCGTTTTGGTGTCAGCTTCACACCCACTCATTAACCCAGCAATCGCAGATGCAGATACTGCATACCCCATCAAAAGAGCTGTATTTTTTATGGCATCTCTACGTTTCATTTTTCTAATTTTTATATTAAAAACTGTTTGGCATTGAATGTTTGACCTTCCTTGTACAATTTTATTTAGAATAAACGCTAGTCTTATTTTTTTCTAAAAAAAACATAACAATACATTCACAATAATGAAAACAGTTTTATTTTTTAATAAAATAATATTTTTCCAATCCAAAAAACCTTCGTCAAAAAAACGTAAAACGTAAAACGTTCAACGTCTAACAAATCATAAATTCTGTTTATTCAATTCTTTCACCGCATGGTCAGCTGCTCTAGCTGTCAAAGCCATATAAGTTAAAGAAGGATTGACACAAGCAGCCGAAGTCATACAAGCACCATCTGTAACAAAAACATTTTTGGCAGCATGTACTTGATTAAAACCATTGAGGACAGATGTCTTTGGATCCCGTCCCATTCGAGCAGTTCCCATCTCATGGATTCCAAGTCCTGGATAACAAGGATTCTCATAGGCATTAACATTTTTAAAACCTGCTGCTTCTAACATTGCGACTCCTTGCTCTCGCATATCTTTTCTCATTTCCCATTCATTTTCCTTCCATTCTACATCCATCGTTAAAGTAGGCTGGTTCCACTTATCACGAACTTCTTCATTAAGCATAACTTTATTTTCATGATATGGTAAGCACTCGCCAAAAGCAGTAATTCCCATTCTCCATGGTCCTGGAGATAACATATCTAATTTAAAATCATTTCCGAAACTCAACTCTTTTACACTTCTAGTCCAATTAGACCGACCTGCTCCACCTTGATAACCATATCCTCTTAGGAAATTTTTACCCTTCGTATTTTTAGTACCCAAATTTCTAAATCGAGGAATGTAAATACCATTTGGACGCCGCCCTTTATAGTATTTATCATTAAATCCATCGATTTCCCCACTTGCTCCTGTTTTGAAATGGTGATCCATCACATTGTGTCCAAGTTCCCCACTATCATTTCCGAAGCCATTTTCAAATCGTTTTGACTTTGAATTCATCATAATAAAAGTAGAACCTAATGCAGATGCATTTAAGAAAATCACTTTTGCAAAATACTCGTACGTTTCATTTGTCTCTGCATCAATGATTCTTACTCCTGTTGCCTTTCCAGTTTTTTCATCATAAATGATTGAATTTACAATCGAAAAAGGACGTAGAGTCATATTCCCAGTTTTTTCAGCTGCTGGCAAAGTCGAGGCATTACTCGAAAAGTATCCACCATAAGGACATCCTCTCATACATCGATTTCTAAACTGACATCCCCCTCGACCATTGTGAGATTGTGTCGTAATATGAGCCACTCGTCCAATCGTTAAGATCCGATCATCAAAGTTTTTAGCAATTCGTTCTCGCACATGTTTTTCTACTACATTCAATTCCATTGGAGGTAAAAACTGTCCATCAGGTAACTGAGATAAACCTTCGTTTTGTCCGCTGATTCCCGCATATTTTTCTACGTAATCATACCATGGGGCAATATCTTTATATCGAATTGGCCAATCTACTCCATTGCCATCTTTTTTATTTGCTTCGAAATCCAAGTCACTCCAACGGTAACTTTGGCGTCCCCAAACGATAGATCGACCTCCCACATGATACCCTCGCATCCAATCAAATCGTTTTACTTCTGTGTACGGATTATCAACATCATCAACAAACCAATGCTTCCTAGAAGGTGTGGTTGTATATCCAGATCGACTTTGCTTTGCTTGTCTTTCTCTTACCTTTTCGGTGATCTTATTTCGATTAGGAAAATCCCACTCATCTTTATACATAGTTGGGTAATCTTTGACATGTTCCACATTTCGACCTCGCTCAAGGACTAAAGTTTTAAGTCCTTTTTCACAAAGTTCTTTTGCAGCCCAACCACCACTAATACCTGAGCCAACAACTATCGCATCGTAGGTATTTTCTTTTTTTGACTTTAAGTTAAAATTCATGTGAGTCTAAGTTTTGTTTTTTCAATGATGCTTAAATTTAGCAAAAAAAGGATAGACTTAGTGTAAACTCGACAACAATCAAAAAGAAAAAATTAAATCTAAAAAATTAAAGAGAATTCGAAATTTAATTTTCCAAAAAGTGATTGAAAATGTTTATTTTTCCAACCTAAAATTTAAGCATGAAAAAAATATTCGCTCGATATCCTACTCTTTTTTATCAGATATTATTATTGTTTCTCTTAGAAGAAATTGCTTATTCTCAATGTTCTTTTGATTTATTTCCTTTATATCAAACCGCTGAATTTGAGACTTTACAAGATTATACACAACTAACTATCAGTATTATATATATTATATCTGGATTCATCGTGGAATGGATAAAAGACTTTAAAAAAGGAATCATTATATCTATTATTCTATTAAGCATTGGGTTTCTGCTCACCACTATTGATTATGGAAATTACTATCTTTTTTATTCCATCGGAGGATTTCTCTCTGAGATTGGACATGCTGTCTTTTTTATTTTCTGCATTTTGCATGTAGGTATGCTTTTCCCGATTGCGGATGATTGGAAAGATTTAGCGTTTTCAATTTTACTAATCATTCCATTTTTAGGTATCAACCTTAAGTATCTTTTTTTGAATTCAAATTATGATATTATCATTAATATTTATTCGATAGGATTCGGTCTCTTCTTAATTGCAATTGTCCTCCTATTTAACTTTATTTCTCAATTCCAACACTTAGGGTTTAGTATTGAAACGGTTGAAGAGAATCATGAGAAAGAAGATGATGATGAAAAAAGATTCATTAACATCGTAATGATTGGAATTATTTTGACCTCATTGGCTTTTACATTTATTGCTCAAAACCTGCATGGAATATCTTTTTACCAAAACAATTTCAATGGGTGGGAAGAAATTTCGTTTCACTTTGATAGATCAGTTCCATCACTCCTTACCTTCTTTATTTTTAGTATTTTAATTTCCTTTGGGCTTCTGATAAAATTCGCTAAACAGGTTAGTACTCAACTTAATAAAATATTTTTCATCATTACTTTATCCTCGGTGTTCGGTGTTCTCCATCTTTTATTTGGGGAAAGTGAAAGTTACTTCTTTGTCTTTGCTAATGATTTTATTTTTCAACTAATATTAATTCCATGTTTATTATCTATTATGACTCACATAAATTTAGATCAAAAGATTGGAGTATGGATTGGAATATTTTTGGGAATTCCTTTTTTTATTGATCAACTTTTGATTCCATTTTTCTTACCCGAAAAAGTATCCAATTTTTTTCCTTTCATTGCTCTAGTATTACTTATTTCATTCTTTGTAGCTTTTAGAGAAAACAAATATTTTTTGGAAAAAAGGTTAGAATTAAACGAGCCAAATCGGGCAGATGGAGAAGAGAATGAAGAGAATGATATTGACTTGATGGAACATTTTGTGGATGAATAGATTTAATTTTCACTCTGTTTTTTTTTTAAATTATCTCGCCACTATTATCTTTTTAGTCTTAAATCCAAAGTCAGTATGTACCGTTACAAAATATTCCCCCACCGGTAATTCTTCCACTTTCATTTTTATCGTATGTCTTCCTTCGTCAAATTTCTGTTTTGAAATGGAGTTAATTTCTCTACCCAATACATCATATAACAATACATTTACATCTGAAGATTCTTTTAATATTAATTCAAAAATTGCCGTATTCCCAACTGGATTTATTTTCGGCCCTTCGAAGGAAAACTGAGTACTAATAGAAATAATCTCTTCTTCTTCAAAGACATTTAAGAACGCTGCGTAAACCATAATCTGTCCATCATTCGTTCGACCATCTCCCCAAAATGGAATCGTATAATTGCCTACTGTAATAATTTGGTTGTACTCCCCAGGACCAATTCCAACATTAGACTCAGAGATTTGACTAAAATCACTTGCCAAAGTCGTCACATTTTTTTGTTCAAAAACAACTCCTCCATCTGTTGAATACCCCATAAAATAATTAGTATCCTCCGTTCCATTTTTGTCTCGCTGATCATACCAACTAATAAAAACAACTCCTTCTTTATTGACTGCAATACTAGAATAGAATTGATGAATTTCATCTTCCGTATCATCATTCACCACAATGGGGGTTGACCATGAATCCCCACCATCTTCTGATGTTGATAAATAAATGTCCAAACCATTTGATACTTGTGAATCTATTCCAAAAGCTGTCCAAGTCGAATAAATTTTTAAAGGATTAGACGGATCAACCACGACATGTGGACAAGGATAAATTCGATTATCATCAATTCCTTCAAGGGAAAAATTCCCTGAAAATAATTTTGGAAAAGCAATGTTAGAAATTTTCTGCTCGGTAGAAAATGTAGCACCTCCATCAATCGACTTACTCATATAAATTCCGTAATTATCATTTCCTGTGTCGGCAAAAAAAGTAACATAAACTGTCCCATCATTCCCAACATCAATACTTGCAAATTGAGCCAACTCATAATTCTGAGTAGAAATAATAACTGATCCATTTTCGAAAAAATCATTCCCAGGTAGCCGTCTTTTCACCTTCATATTATAAGTACCGGTCATGGTTTCAATATCAACATAAGCAAGGTAAATATTGCCAGAAAAATTACTCGTCGAGTAGTTATCACTTGCCATCCATTGCTTGTCCACCGCATGATCTAGATCTCCTAAATTGATAAAATTCGTAAAAGTATCCAACTCTACTGGAGTTCCACTTACTACCCAGTTTGCGCCTTTATTAGTTGATTTCGCTAAATACATTCCCCACCTTCCTAGTTGATCCGTAGTATTTATAGTTAATAATATCCACGTGAAGAAAACATCTCCATCTTCATTAAAAGCAATCATAGGATCTCCACCGCCAATAACTGACTCATCTGGTAGCGTTCCATCGAATGGACTTTTAGACCAAGTCGTTCCAAAATCATTAGTATAATAAATAGAAAATTTTAAGGAAGGAGAGCCTCCACTTGACGTTGAAATATTCATTGCACCTACCACAATATTAGATGAGTCAAATGGATTAACTGCTGCGTGAATTTCAAACTCGGATTCTCCTGCGTCGCCAACTCGGACATCTTCATCTGTTCGATTTTCAACTATAGTTTGAGACGATTCATTTTTTGTAATGACATTGTTATAAAAACTACTTTCATCTAAAACATAGGGTAAAGTTTTTTCTAACAAGTCAAATTTTTCACAAAAGATTGGACTACCATTTGGATGTGTTGGTAGTTTGATTTCTTTTTTTTGGGAAAAAATAGTTTGGGAAAAAATAAATAAAAAAATCGATGAGTAGAATATTTTAAGCTTCATCTGAAGTTGTTGTTTTTTGAAATCAAAATAGGATAATCGTCTAACCCTAAACCAAAAATTCTAATTTTAATTGTCAGCCAAAAGTTCATTAACTACCTTTCGTACTCCTGTGGTCGCTACCTCAGCAACGGTGACTAAATTTTCCGCCATCTTCATTTCATAATTTAAGGATGGCTTCGGATCAATGTAAATTATCGGTGCATACTTCGGCGCAATTCCGACCAATCCTGCCGCTGGATAAACTTGCATCGATGTTCCAACCACCAAAACAATATCTGATTGACTCACTACTTCTGCTGCCTTTTGCAACATCGGAACTTCTTCTCCAAACCAAACAATGTGTGGTCGCAACTGATGTCCTTCTTCACAAAAATCTCCTTCTAACAAATCTTTCCGCCAATCGTAAACCAGTTTTTCATTTCCCAAACTTCGTACCTTGGTCAACTCACCATGCAGATGAATAATATTGGAACTCCCTGCTCGTTCGTGCAAGTCATCCACATTTTGCGTTACAATATAAACGTCATATTTCTTTTCCAATTCGACTAATGCCTCGTGTCCTGCGTTGGGATTCACTTCCAAAAGTTGCGCCCGTCTTTGGTTATAAAAATCAATAACGAGTGCTCTATTTTTAGTCCAACCCTGAGGGGAGGCTACGTCCATCACATCATGTCCTTCCCATAATCCTCCTGCATCTCGAAATGTTTTAATGCCACTTTCTGCTGAGATTCCTGCTCCGGTGAGGACTGTTATTCTTTTTTTTGACATAGTTTTATTCTTTAATTTGTTTGTTTTTGACTCTGACTTATCATGATTTTTTATGAATTATTATGTTCTCTAATTGTGGGATACATTTTTTACTCACAAAAAATTAATCATAAAAAGTCAGCGTCAAAAAAATTATATTCTAACGTAATTCATTGTAGGCCGTCCCTATATTTTCAATTAAATCCGAAGCAATTAAAGATTCCAAACTTACTGATTGACTCAACGCCACATCACCTGCCAATCCATGTAAAAACACTCCTAAAATACTGGCTTCCAAAGAGTTATACCCTTGAGATAATAATGATGTTAAAATTCCTGTCAAAACATCGCCGCTGCCACCAGTTGCCATTCCAGGGTTTCCTGTGGAGTTAAAATAACATTTCCCCTCAGGTGTACTGATGCAAGTATGTGCACCTTTAAGCACAAGATAAATATTATATTTTTTGGAAAAGTTCCTTTGCAAATCATTTCGTTCGAAGTTGTTTTTGGTTTTCCCAAACAAGCGTTCAAACTCTTTTGGGTGTGGCGTAAGGATACTGTTAGCTGGAATAAACTCTAACCACTCTTTATTTTTAGCAATCAGATTTAGCGCATCGGCATCAATTACAATGGGTACTTTTACTTTTTCTAAAAAAACTTTTAAGGCTTCCTCGGTGGTGAGTTCGGTGCCTAGTCCTGGACCGATTCCTATGGCTTTATATTTTTCTATATCTTGAATTTGAGAAAAATATAAATCGTTTTCATCAATACTGACCATCGCTTCTGGAGTGGAAATTTGTAAAATTTCGTAGGCACATTTTGGCGCATGAATCGAAACTAATCCTGCTCCAGTTCGAAGGGCCGCTTTGGTTGCTAAAGTTGCTGCACCTATTTTCCCATAACTTCCTGCAATAATTAATGCGTGACCAAAAGTCCCTTTGTGGGCATATTTTTTTCTAGTTTTTATAAATCCTTGAATATCCTTTTTTTCCAAATAAGAGAAATCAGTTGTTGTTTTCTCTAAAAAATCAGGATGCAAATTGATAGATTTAAATTCCCACTCTCCTACTCGACTTTCATTTTCTGGAAAAAGAAATGCCAACTTCGGAACTTGAAAACTAAAGGTAAAATCAGCCTGAATTGAAATACCTTCCGTTGGTTGGTCAGCAAAAACACCAGAGGGAATATCAACTGAAACGATGGTTTGATTTTGCTGATTGAGGTGTGTCAGAAGCTCTCCCCAATATCCTTCGACGGAACGATTTAATCCCGAACCAAAAATAGCATCGATTAGAATTCCTTGATTTTCTAAAATTGGAAATGTATTGTTTTTTTCGAGTTGGTGGATTTTGATATTTTGAAACTTAGGCAGTCGTTTTAGATTTTTAGAAAAATCTGATGAAGGCGAATTTCCAATTTTACAAATAAAAACTTCTACTTGGTAAAAGTGTTCTTGCAAAATACGAGCAATCGCTAATCCATCTCCACCATTATTTCCTGAACCACAAAAAATGGAAATTGGTTTTATATAATTAGGGAATTTCTCCATAAACCATTGGATAAATATTCGACTCGCTCGCTCCATCAAATCAATGGATGAAATTGGTTCCTGCTGAATGGTGAAGTTGTCCCATTTTTGAATTTGATTGGCTGAGAAAATTTTCATTGGCGCAAAAGTAGGAAGTTGGAAATAAATAACTTGCCTACCTGACGGCTTTTTATAATTTTGTAAATTGTGTTTTTATTTTTTCAAAAAAAATTAGAGATGCAAGATCAATTTTTTAAAGGGTTAAAAGTAATTGAATTAGCAAGTGTTTTGGCTGGCCCAGCAGTTGGAATGTTCTTTTCAGAACTAGGCGCTGAAGTCATCAAAATTGAAAATAAAAGTACTGGAGGAGATGTCACCCGAAAATGGAAATTGCCAACTGAAGACAAATCGGCATTTCATTCTGCCTACTATTGCAGCGTAAATTGGCAAAAGCGTATCTTATTTAAAAATCTGCAAGATGAATCTGATCGAACTGATGTGTTAGATTTGATTAAAACCGCAGATATTGTAGTAAGTAATTTTAAACCGGCTTCCGCAGAAAAAATGGGAATGGATTACGAATCACTTCGCACTATCAATAATCAACTCATTTATGCGGAATTGACTTCGTACGGAAAACAAGATGCCACTCCTGCATTTGATATTGTGATGCAAGCGGAAGCGGGGTTTTTATACATGTGTGGCGAGCCTGATCGCAATCCTGTAAGGATGCCGGTTGCGTTGATTGATTTGTTGGCGGCGCATCAGTTGAAGGAAGGAATTTTGTTGGCGCTTTTGAAAAAAATGAAAACAGGAGAAGGGAGTTTTGTCACCACTTCCTTGTTGGAATCGGCAGTCGCTTCTTTGGCAAATCAAGCTACTAATTGGTTGATGGGAAATACGATTCCACAACGTATGGGGAGTCAACATCCCAATATCGCACCTTATGGAGATGTTTTTTTGACAAAGGATCAATTACCAATTGTGCTAGCTGTGGGAACGGAAAAACAGTTTCAGTTACTTTGTGAGGTGTTAAAAGTGGTTTTTTTAAAGAATGATAAACGATTCATTATCAATACTTTACGAGTAAAAAACCGAAAAGAATTGGCTGATGAATTGGGGAAAGCAATTGTTCTTTTTGATAGACAAGCACTTTTGGAATTGTTGAAAAAAGAAGGTATCCCAGCTGGAAGTATTCGAAATATGAAAGAAGTTTTTGAATTGGAACAGGCGAAGGATATGATTTTGGAGGAAACTTTGGAAGATGGCTCGGAAACGAAAAGGGTGAAGACGGTGGCTTTTACAATTTCTTAAAAATGAAATTAAAATAGCTTTGAATGTCCATTTGCCCAACATGATTTAACTCTTTGCTTCCCTACTTTTTTTTTCCTTAAGTAGTTAGAAAGTAAATAATAACATTCGGTTTTCATTCGAAAGGAAATAGATTTAGCAGACAAACTTTAGTCATTTTTTTTAATTAGACTTTATTTTTTAATTTTAGAGATATGAAAAACAAACACTACTCCTTATTGATTGGAATCTTGTTGATGATCTTGCCACAGTTGAGTTGGGGGACACATATTGTTGGTGGTGAAATGAATTACCGATGTTTGGGAAACGATCAATATGAAATTCAATTGACTATTTTTAGAGATTGCGATACTGGAATTCCAGATTTTGATGATCCAGCTTCAATTGGAATTTTCGCTTATGATCCTATTTCAAATACTTACTTTCTAGATACTAGTGTGGGACAGCCTGGCAATATGGGAGAATTGCGAATTCCTGTGGTGAATAATGATACCCTTGATCCGGTTTTGACTGATCCATGTTTGGTAGTTCCTCCAAATGTTTGTGTGAATACCACTACTTATACCGATACTGTTTCATTGCCTTTTCGAGTAGGAGGATATACTTTGGCTTATCAACGATGTTGTCGAAATGCGAATATTTTGAATATCGTTGATCCTTTGGATACTGGAGCAACTTACCCAGTTGCAATTTCTGAAACTTCCCTTTTAGAGTGTAATAGTAATGCGGTGTTTAATGAATGGCCACCCATTTATGTTTGTGTAAATGAACCTTTAGATTTCGATCATGCCGCAACAGATATTGACGGAGATTCTCTGGTCTATAAATTATGTACTCCTTTCCAAGGTGCGAGTCCAGATTTTCCGATGCCACAACCTCCCAATGCGCCTCCTTTTACTGAGGTCGTTTGGTTGAATCCTCCATATGATCTGAATAATGTGATGGGTGGAATACCTATGACTATTGATTCTGAAACTGGTTTTTTGACTGGCGTACCTAATACGATCGGGCAATTTGTAGTTGGTATTTGTGTGGAAGAATATCGAGATGGTATTTTAATTTCGACGACACGTCGAGACTTTCAATATAATGTTGGTGTTTGTGGGGAATTTGTTTCTTCATTCTTTGTTCCAGAAGTAAGTTGTGAAGGCTTGGAAGTTGATTTTGATGATCAAAGCGTTAATGCATTAGAATATGAATGGAATTTTAATGACCCTGGCAATCCAGGAGCGATGTCTACTATTTCAAATCCTAGCTATACTTACTCCGATACTGGAACTTATACCGTAATGCTTGCCATAGAAGCAACCATAAATTCGGCTATCTGTACAGATACCTCTTTTCAAACCTTTTCAATTTATGAGCATTCTTTAATTCCAGATTTTTTAGCAGATATTGTCGATTGTGTAGATCCGATCAATATTGGTTTTGCCAACTCATCGGTGGATACTGTTTTTGATTTGACGAATTGGCAATGGATAGTGAATGGAACTGTTTTTTCAAATAGTGAAAACCCACCCACTTTCATCTCCAATAATGATCAGGAAGATTTTGAAATTCAACTCATCATTACCAATGAAAAAGGATGTCAAGATAGTTTGACTCAAACTATTTCTACTGGAATTGATTTAGCATATTCCAATAACACAGCAACCTGTGAACCTGTTTCGATTTTTGATTTGGAGGTTGAAGTTCTTGGAAATCCAGATATTACTTCCTGGACTTGGATGCCTTCAGCTGGAATTATTTCAGGTGGAAATACCAATATTCCGACGGTAGATTTAATGGTAACTGATACTTATTATTTCACGGTGGAATATGGGGAAGGTTGTATTTTTGAAGATTCAATTATCGTGAGTAATGGCGGAGTGGATTTAGGTTTGAATATTTCTGCGACTCCAGATACACTTAACGAAGGACAAACTTCTCAACTAGAAGTGACTGGAAACAATCTAGATACTTATGATTGGGAACCAACAGGAAGTTTGGATGATCCTACCATTTTTAATCCTGTTGCCGAACCTGTTGTTTCAACAGAATATACGACCACAGTTACAGATGCTAATGGATGTATCGATACTATTTCGATTTTGGTAGTCGTGTTGAGTACGATTTGTGAAGAGCCTTACCTATTTATGCCTAATGCTTTTACCCCTAATGGCGATAACGAAAATGATGTACTTTTTGTAGAGGGAAATGTGATCGATGAAATGTATTTAGCGATTTATAACCGTTGGGGAGAAAAGGTTTTTGAGTCAGAAGATAAATCAATTGGCTGGGATGGAATGTATAAAGGAGAACTTCTAGAACCTGATGTCTATGGTTATTATTTGAGAGTAAGATGTGTAAATGAAGAAGAGTATTTTAAGAAAGGGAATATTAGTTTGATTAGATAACAGTTTTCAGTAGGCAGTTGACACGCACAAACGTTTACTGCCTACTGAAAACTACCTACTGTTACTTAATCTCAACTACTTCAAATGCTGCTCGCTCAGGCGAAAACATCGCTGCATCTTTATTCAATGCCATCACATAATATTCTGTTTTTGTAGTTTTAGGAATAATTACACTATAAGTTCCATCTCCTGCTTCGGTGTCTCCATTTGATCCTTTATCTTCAAATGCTATCCTTGTAAAAGTTCCAAATCCTTTATCTCGATAGAAAACAAATGCTTTTCTAACTCCGTCAATTTTTGCGGTAATTACTGTATCATCAGTCCCCACATTATGTTTTACCTCAGAAATTTTTGGAGGTGTTTTTTGCAAAAGTGGATGCGCTTCAAGGTATTTTGTTCGAGCTGACATAAGTTCGGTAATTCCTACGATTGGAGTTTTTCCAGCCTTAGTCGTAGCCGAAAGATTTTGCTTAAAATCTTCGTAAGGATATAATTTATTCGAATCATCTTTTACATAAAAATCAATGGAAGCTTGAATTGCCTTTGCTCTTTTTTCATATTCACCATTACTGAAGTTCTCTTTTACAATCGTCCGAACATGAGCGATGTATATTTTTCGGTACATACTATTTTCCAATAATTTACTGATAAGTGGACGAGTACTATTTTTGAAATTAGTCAACACACTCATGGTTTGCATTTTCTCCACAGACAAAATTCCCTTGTCATCTAAGAAACGAAAGCCACCAAAATTCATATTCATGTCCCATGGAATCGTATTGAATCGACCTTCAGTATCTTTGAAAATATAAAAATTATGACAAAGTCGACCGGTGTAACTATCCAAATTTACCAATACATTATTAAAGGCTAACATCCACAAGGCTCGATCTACGTTCAATACATTCTCGATATCTTTTGTTTTAGTTTCTAACGTTTGTACTAATTGAATCAAATCATTCCAACCATGATCTGACTTCATTTCATAAAATTCATAGTAGCAAACAGAATCTTGCCCTAAAAAATTTAAAGAACCATTATGCCCTCTCATGCAGCCTTTTTTGGTTTTCCCATGCCAATTAGGATCACACTTGATGAGCGTTCCTTTGTCTGTTCCAAAGTTTTCTTCGAGGAATTTTTCATCCACGGATTCTGTACTATTGTACAATCCCAACAACTTATCATTGACATATAATCGCACATAATTAGCTCGTGGAGCAGGCATATATTTACTTGCAATTTCATAGGCCATCACTTCTCTAAGAAAACTTGGGTCACGAAATACATTAGATAATTTTAAGGAAGTATAGCCACCTGGAAAGGTTTGATCTTTATTGACATGATCTGCTTTGATATTGAAAGGTAATTTGGAAGAACCAGTCTTTCGAACATTAAAATAAGAGCTATTTCCTTTGTGCCGCACTCCAACTGATTCGTATTTAACTCCATCAATGGTTACCGTTGCCTTCAACCTTTTATCTTTTCCTTCCTCCTTATAATGATCTAAAATTTCGGACCAATTGTCTTGTTTAAAAGTCAATTTTACATCTTTTATCGTTTCCAAATTATATAAATCTTGGGCGTAAAAAATAGTCGATACAAATAGTAGAGCTAAAGTGAATAAAATTTTCCTCATGCTAAATAGTTTGATTATAATACCTAAAGTGCTGATAATCAACACAATATATTTTAAATATAAAAAAAGAAAAGAATAAATTTAATCATTTCTAAAAACAACAAAAGCTGCAAACTTGATAAGATAGGTTTGCAGCTTTTGTGATAGTGAATTCAAAAATAATATATTTTTTCGAAAAAAAGTAAATATGCAATATTTCGATATAATTTAGATTAATGCTTTTATTGGAAACACAAAACGCTTTTCCACTTTATAAAACTAATCCAACCCTACAATTATTCTTTCTTTTCAAAAAAAAAACCACTTCGTAATCCGAAATGGCTCTTAATTTATTTTTGAAAAAAACGTAAAACGTCTATCTTTTAACGTCCAACGTTTATCAATTATTCAATTCTTTCAATGATGCTTTTCGTAACTCAAACATATAATTGGATGGTTCATAACCAACCGAAAGTGGATTTTCCGCCACCACATAATATTCGATAGTTTCATTTCCATTACTTGCAATCATCCCTCCAAAAATATCATCGCCCTTAGCTTCATCATTACTATTTCCATCATCTTTCAAATAAACCATTTTGAAATCTGCCACCGAACGGAAGCGATAATATACTTTTACTTGCTTCGCTTGGTTAGCCGTTTTTACTTGAATTTTAAAATCATTGACTCGCTCGTTAGAGTATTTTTCTCTACCCAAAACATTTACTTCAGCAACGGTTGGAGGAATTGCACCAAGACTTTTATGTTTTTTCAAAAACTTAGCTCGCTTATTCATCAAAGAATAAATTCCTGGAATTTTACTTCGACGACCAATAGTAGAATATAAACTTCTTTCAAAATCTCCAGTCGTATAAGTTTTGTTTGGATCATTAAAGAATGCTTGTTGAATTAATTTTTGCAACTCTTTTGCTCGTTGCTCATAACCATTGTCCATAAAATTATCATACAAAATAGTTCTCATGTGTGAGAGATAAGTTTTTTTGTATGAAGGATTTTTCATCAATTGACTAATCAATGGTTTGTATGGATTATCAGCATGCAAAAGTGGGTCTAATTTGATTAATTCTTTTTCTTTCAAATCAGAACCTTCTCCTGTATTTTTAAAACTACCAAAAGCTAAATTCAAATCCCAAAGCATTGGTACGAATCGCCCATGATTATTTTTATATAAATAATAATTTTGACTGTATTGCCCGCTGTAACTACTCAAATTAACTATCACATTATTGAATGCCAACATCCACAAAGTTGCATCCACATCTAGCACCTTACTTAGTTCACCATTGTTCTTATACAATGCATTTGCCAAACTAGCCAAATCATTCCAACCTTCCTTTGATTTTAATTCATAATTACTTTTATAGCATTCCATATTTTCTTCATATTCCAAAGAAGAGAAAATATTTTGCTTGCAACCATCTGGTGATTTTTCATTCAAATCTGGTGTACATTTGATCAACGTATTTTCATTAGATTGAAAGTTTTTCGTCAAAAATACATCATCAATCGCTTCTACATTTACAAACAAGCCATAGTATTCATTATTGACATAAACTCGCGAATAAGAGGCTCGTGGCGCAATCATATATTTACCTGCAATCTCATATCCTAGAACTTCTCGAACCATACTTGGATCACGAAGTGCATTGGATAATTTCAAGGTTTGGTATCCTTGATGGTTTTGCTCAGCGTCTTGATGGTCTAATTTAATGTGAAGCGCATTTCGTTTATTTCCTATCCGAAATGATCGATTTCCACGGTATCTTACCCCAATATCAACATATTCTTTTCCATCAATTTTGGCAACTCCTTTCAATAATCCATTGCCATATAATCGAAGTGAATCCATCACACTTGCCCAATTATCTTGCTTAAATTCTAAGCGAATTTCGTGTACCCGATCTAAGTTGTACAAATCATTATCGTCTTGTCCAAAGGAATTGGAAAGGACTAAAAAGAGGCTAAAAAAGAAAAAGGTAAATTTTTTCATATTCGATATAATAAATGAATTTTAATATAAGGCATTAAAGCAATTGCAATATTAAGAAAATAAAAGCAATTGCTATAAAAATAAATTGTAATCTGTTATGCTTTCTTTTGGAAAAACATCATCATATCAAGCATCCAATTGCCTAAATTCCCAATCGATTTTTTCAAATAAACCTGATCTTCTATTGGATTTAAATATAAATGCAATATTTCTCGCATCTCGTTTTCTTTTTTTGGAAAATATTTGGAAAAGACGCTGTAGCACAAATATAAATCTGTAGTAAATTTTTGTTCTTTTTCCATCACTAATTCAAATCCGCTTCGAATCAATATTTTGGTAATTTCTTGGCAATCTCGTTGAGTGATTTTTTCTTTTTGTAAAAAATTATTGACATCTTCTTCAAGCCAAATGAGATTGATACTCATCTTTTCATTGGGCAAAAATGGAGGAATCGTTTCACTCAAATCATTGCCAAAAATACAGAGTGATTGAGTTTTAATAATCATTGCTAGTCTTGGATTTTTTTGAAAAAAATCTTCAAAATATGGAGTCATCATAATTTCCACTTCTCGTACAAATGGAAATGCTACTTGCAATTCTTTTTGCAAATCAGGCTGCCATACTGCCATTTTCCATCGTTCCTCCAAATCATCAATCACCGCAAAAATATCAATGTCTGAAAAACCATCAACATTGTTTCCACGAGCGACACTACCACGCAAGTATATGCTGTGGACTTTTTTTTCAAAATGATCTAGGTAGGATTTTTTTATTTTTTCAATGACAGGAAGCCATTGATTTGGGACTTTTTCAAAGGAGGTATCATTGAGGATAAAACCGTTTTTGTCCTGTGGGAAAAATGAGCCGAGGGGTTTTATCTTTCTGATTTTATAAATAGTATTGCGATGGAACACGGATGCTTCAATTCGCTCGATCTGCGACATCCGTGTTCTATCATTTTATAAAAAAGATTTCACATTCAAAAAAACTTCAATCGACATCAAGGCAATCAACAACAAAGAAAGTAATCGCATCCATGTGCTATTTTCTTTTCTAAATGACTCTGCTTTTTCATTCAATTTAGCATCCTTTACTTTTAATTTTCCAGTAGAAAATAGATAAATATACACGCCAAATGCAAGAATGATTATTTCAAAAAATAATGCTATGAATTTCATGTTCTAATTTTATTAAAAAAAAATCATCAATTCAATTCCTCAAAATTTCCCGTCTGTCGATTCTTCCTCACATTTTTCCAATCAAAATAACGCCCATTCATCACTACATAAATTCCCTCTGGCAAAGCTTGTGCAAATGCCATCGCACTCCCCAGATTAAAAAATCCATCAGAAGAAGTTCCAAAAGCATAGGGTACCATTGCACCAGTCAAAATGATGGTTTTTCCTTTTAAATTTGCTTCTGCTATTTTCTCTGCAGTTTCGACCATCGTATCTGTCCCGTGAGTAATGATAATTTTATCGTGAGCAGATTTTTTACAATTATGAATAACGATCCCTCGATCTTCATCAGTCATTTCAAGGCTGTCGATCATCATCAACGTTTTCACATCAATATCAATCGTACATCTTCCTCGTTGAAACATGTCTTTCAAATGAGTGTCTTTAAAATATAATTTACCTGTGATAAAGTTATATTCCTTATCAAAGGTTCCTCCTGTTACGAATACTTGAACCATAGTTTTGTTTCTTATTATTTCTCCGTTACTAAAGTTGTTTGCTAAAAATAAGAAGTACAGAATTGATTTTTTAATCAACCAAATACTCCACTTTCACGAAGATACCAAACTCCAAAAATAAACAAAGCAAAAAGTAAAATAAGCCCTGCTATTTTCCACCAAGAAATCGGTTTTTTACCATAAACTTTCCCAGTTTGACCATTGATAGTGAAATGATATAGTTTGTTATTGTAATAATAAGAACACAACCAGATAGGTAAGATAATATGTTTAAAAGTCTGGGCAGACTTTTGATTTTGTACATGCAAATTACGTTGAGTATCTCCGCCGAGTTGAGCAGAACACATGTTACGTAATTTATAATTCATAATTTGTTCCGCTTGTTGATAGCCATCGTCAACTTCGAGATTGTAAATTTCAGCTTCCCATCCCACCATTAAGCGAGCATCAAAATTCACGACCTCACTCAATCGAAAAGGAAGAATTCGCTCTACATCCTTTTGCTCCAATCCATCAGCAGCAACAACTAATACATCATCGAAAAAATGATTCAAGCTTCCACTCCGATGAGTCCAACGTACTTTTCGTACTTGCTGAGTGGTCATTTTTCCATTCACTCGCACTCGCCTAGTTTCATAATAATAATGCCCTGCTTCCCCACTCCATTGCGCATCCGCTTTGGCATCAAAAGTCCAAAAAGGCAAATAGACACCATGCAATTGTTCGAGTTCATCTAACCTTTTTAATTTATTAGGATGAAACCAACCTGAACGAACCCATTTTTTAAAAATCTTATCTGCCTCAAATCGACTGATGTAAAATGGAATAATTCCCGAAGGCTCAATATACTGTTGATCGTAGGCTTGAACATTTACTTTAGTAGATCCACAAAAGCCACAATTGATTTTTACCTGATCGCTATCCACCATAAAGTTGGCACCACAATTACCACAATCATAAACCTTTTTCCCTTTTTCCTCAGGTGAAAAATCTGCCACACTATCAACAGCATCATGCAAAGATTTTTCCACGACCTTGTCATTAGCCTTATTAACTTCTTCTATATATCCACAATAATCGCAAGAGATTTTTTGATTTTCAGCAGCATAATGCAAACGACTTCCACACGATGGGCAAGGCATTTCTACAGCAGATTCTACATGTTGTTGGTCTTCGCTATTGAACATTCTTTTCTATGTTGGTTATTTGGTTATTGTGTTATTTGGTTAATAGGTTATTCCGAAATAACTCCATAACCTATTAACTCAATAACTAAACAGCTGATTTAAAGTCGAGCAAGCAATTCTTTTTTCTTCGCATCAAATTCCTCATCGGTCAAAATCCCTGCAGATTTAAGTTCACCCAATTGGTTAAGCGTAACCATAATTTCTTCTCGAGTGATTGCTTTACCTGAATTATCTGCTGGAGTTGCAGGAGTTGATTGTGGAGCTGATTGAGCATTTTGTTGATTCATCATCATGTTCGCCATGCCGAATCCCATACCCATTCCAATCCCTTCGCTACCTCCTCCTGAAGGATTTTCCGCTGCCTTTTCCATAGCTTGTGCAGTTTGGAATTGTTGGAATCTATTCATGTCATTGACCATATTCATATTGGTCATTTTATCATAAAACTCTTCCACTTCTTTTGGAAGAGAAACACTCGACACTTGAAATTTTACTAACTCAAGTCCAAATGGATCTAAATCTGCCTGCAAGATTGGCGCAACTTGATCGCCTAATTCTGTATAACTTTTCACCATATCCAAAACCGAAACTTCTGCTTCAGCCAAAGCCTCGGCAAATTTTGGAGAAATAATATCTCTCAAACTCGCTTCTACCTCATGAATTTTGACGATGCCCTTCGTTCCTGAATAGTTTTTGAAAAATACTTCAGGATCTTTTATTTTAATAAAATAAGTTCCGTGTGCTTTTACCCTTACTTGCTTAAATTCTGGATCACGCAAAATGATTGGATTAACGGTTCCCCATTTTAAATCCGTAAAAGTTTTGGTACTCGCAAAATATACATCGCAAAGGAAAGGTGATTTGAACCCTGATTTCCAATTTTTCAAACTGGTCAACAAAGGCATATTCTCCGTCAATAATTCATAACGACCTGGTTCAAAAACATCTGCAAATTGTCCTTCATTGAGAAACATTGCTGTCTGAGATTCTCGAACCGTCAGGCTTGCTCCATATTTAATATTAGCATCTCGATCTGGAAATTTCCAAAGAATCGTATCTCGGTCTTCTTCTCTCCATTCAATAACTTCAACAAATTCTTCGATAAAAAAACGTCTTAAACTCATAGTTGGGTGATTTTTGATTTTGTAATAAATGGTTTAAATTTAATCATAAATTTTAACGTATGAAATTATACAAAAGATACTATAAAATGAGGAGGAGTTCCTGTTTTTTTTCGAGGAAAACAAGGAAGATGTCGATGAATCTGTTTTTTTGAATAAATTTCTTTTCTTGTATCAAATTTTAAAAATCAAAATCATGATATCACCTAACTTATTTGATCAACTTGAAAATTATTGTCAGAACTTCGAAAATGAATTCAATCTCATCCCTGATGATCGAAAATCACAACTCGAAGAACTCGCTCAATACATTTCTCAAAAACAAACAAGTGATCAACCAACTAGATTGAATGTCATCTGCACTCACAATTCTCGCAGAAGTCATATCGGACAATTGTGGCTTGGAGCGGCAGCACTTTTTTACAAAAAAAACAATATACACACGTTTTCAGGTGGAACGGAGGCTACCGCTTTTAATCATCGTTCGGTGGCAGCACTTCGGCGTGCAGGATTTGAAATTGTTACTTCTGATTCAGCAGTTGACAACCCGATTTATTTTGCCACTTTTGGTTTTTCCCACTCTCCTTTAAAAATGTTTTCGAAAAAATATGATCATGCTGAAAATCCTCAAAAAGAATTCGCAGCGATTATGGTTTGCTCGGATGCTGATGTAGGTTGTCCAGTTATATTGGGAGCAGAAAATCGATTTGCGTTGACCTTCGATGATCCAAAACATTTTGACAATACAGATTTGGAAAGTGAAAAATACGACGAACGAGTGCGACAGATTGGAAGGGAAATGTTTTATGTGATGAAAAATGTTGAGTAAATTTTCTACTAAATTTTTTCCTCTAAAAAAGCAAAAGCACGTTTTTCCATCCAACCACTTTTCTCAAAAAACCGACTAATAAAACCACAATGTCCTCCATGCTTTGACAACTCTAAAAATAAATAGTCATTCTTTTTCGCAGCTTCACGAGGATAACAACTTTCAGAAATAAAAGTATCATTAGTTGCAGAAACAACTAATGAAGGTATTTTTACTTTCTCCAAAACGGGGATACAACTGCTTGATTCCCAATAGGTTAACACATTATCAAATCCATTAGCAGGTGCTGTAAAATGAGTATCGAAATAGACGAAATTACCTGACATAAAAAATCCTTGGTAGCTTTCCAATGCCTTTGGAAATTGTTTTTTCTTTCGATTCGCTTTGTAATTTAGTGGCAACATAAACCATTTTAAATAGTGCCAATTGTACCATTTATTCAAACGTTCATCACTTGCTTGAATGTCCATCGGAACAGAAAATGAGATAGTCGCTTTAATTTCTTTTGGCAAGTTGTCAGCCTCTTCCCCTACATATTTCAATGCTAAATTACCTCCCAAACTATAACCAATAATCACTATTTTCTTATATTTATTTTCTCGCAAAACATGATCTATCGTAAATTTTACATCATCACTTGCGCCCATGTGGTAGCCTCGCAATTTTCGATTAGGCTCACCGCTACAACCTCGATAATTCATCGCCAACGCATCCCAGCCTTTTTTATTAAAAAAACGAATCGCAGATCTAGAATACAAACTATTTGATTTCCCTTCCAAACCTGCGAGCACAACTACAAGATTTTCTCCATCATTCCTTGACCAATCCAAATCTAAAAAATCACCATCTAGTGTCTCCAACCGCTCCCGTTGAAATCGCACTTTTGGAATCCATCGACGAATTAAAGATGCATAAATTGTACTCACATGAGTATTGCGAAATATTCGATAATATGGTTGAAAATCACTTTTTAAATGGGCAAATTGAAATACTTTTTTGAAAAAAATAAAATCGTATTGATAGAATCAAATAAAGGAGGGAATGTTGTAGAAATTCATGTTTATTAATTTAAAAACAAATTAACTGATGTTAGGTACCTTCGTGGTTATCAGAATAATTTGTTTGTGTAACATCAGTAATTGAGTTACTCCGTTTTCATAGGTAAAAAACCTAAGTTTGATGGATAATATAATTCACGTCGTTTTAGTTTTATGATGGTGATGAATAGGAAGGTTGATAGATCTTAATTGAAGATCCAATCTCCAACATCTTCCAATTTAAATTGCTTCGAACATTAGACATTCCTTAGCGAAACGTTGAGTATTGGAATTTCACATTTATTCTCAATTTTCCCTAACTTTGCACTTTACATTAAACTTATTTTTCAAATTTCACATGAACATGAAACACATTTTTGCAAGCATATTCCTTTGCCTAGCTACCTTCACTTTTGCTCAAAACCCTTCCAAAGCTTCTGTCAAAGCACTCAACAATTATGTCCAATTTACTAATGAAAGTATTCATGGGATGATGATTGCGCATCGGATTTTTGAAAATATCAATCAAGAGGTGAATCGGTCTGTAGATTATCCAAGTGAGCAAATCAACTTTTATGGAAACAAAGATTTACCTAAAAATATATTTCTTGATCCAGAAAAATGGTTCTACGAAATTTCTCCTTACCAATGGTATCAAGCAGCCAAGACGGAAAGTCGTTTCCTAAAAACAGCTGAAGCACAAACCTTAAATGCTCATGCTGATAAAATAAAAAAAATAATTGATCGAATTAATAAATTGCGATTTCAATTAGATGATTTTATCAAAAATAAAGATTTACAAGATCCCATAAATCAGACAGAGATTTTTCGCCAAATGGAAATAGTAGTGGATTTGTATGAGAATTTTTATTTGGAAAAAGAACAACTTCGTAAAGATCTCAATAAGATTTATCAAAAAAATTATTACAAAGAATCTCCACATAAAAGTTTGGGGGTACCTGTATTAACTGAAATCCATAACAATATACTTCCAATTCTAAAATCGTTACGATATGATGTATCAGGCAACCTTCCTGAATACACTCAAAAGCTAGAAGCGAACGTTAAAAAACTCAATGAAATTGTCAATATAAATGCACGATATAAAACGGCTAAATTGGCTGCAAAAAAGTTTTTGACGGAGTTAAAAAAATATCAAAACTCCAATCAATTTGATTCAAAATATAAACTTTACGGCAAAGAATATTACTATCATAATGTCGAATTAGTCGCTGCTTTTAACAACTACTCTGGACGCATGATTAGGTCTTTAAACGACTTGATACAACTAGAGTCAGGTTTTAGTTTATTCCTCTTGGAAGAACCACATATTTTAAAAGTTATTTACCCTGAAAAAGAAATACAAAAACCTGTTAATCAACCAGTTGTGGGAGACGCTCCCATGGTTGTTAACGATCGAAATGTAGTCGTTCGACAACAAAATATTGTGGTAGACAAAACAGAATTCACCTTGCAGATTTTTGATCACAAAGAACAAGATGGAGATATCATTTCTATCAATTTGAATGGTAAATGGATTATTGAAAACCAGGTCTTAAAAAACAAACCGCTTCAAGTAAAAATCAAGATAAATCCACAGACGGAGAACTACATTATTTTACATGCCGAGAACCTTGGAAAAACGCCGCCCAATACTTGTGCGATCACTTATTATTTCAAAGGAAAAAGGAAGCAAGTTGTCTTGAATTCTAACTTGAATGAAAGTGAAATGATTAGAATGGAATATGTTAAACCGGAGAAAAAATAAATGATTAAGTCATTGAGTTGTTAGGCTATTTTTGCTCCCTTAAAATGATTAACTTTATATCAAATTAGATAGAATTTAAACCAAAATCCCCCAGATGCCCATTATTACTACCATCATACTTTTCGGATTAGTTACTTATTATTTGTATCAAAAGCGTCCGACTTTTGCAGGTAAAGAAGTAGACTATTCTTTTGGAGATCCTACCGTTCAAAAAATAAAATCCAAATTAGAAGAACTAGAATATACCTCTGCTGAATTTCTAATTAATCAATTAGATGCCGATGATTTGCGCCAAGCAATCGATCATGTTACGCTCAATGGAAATGAAAAAACCATTTTGGATTGGAAAGAAGCGTTGCCTAATTCTCAATTAGCAAATTTGTTTTTGGGAGTTTATTATATTCATCAAGCTTCACTCAATCGAGGTAATCTACCAATGGAAGAATTACCTGCCAAACAGGAAGAATTGTTTTTTGAGAATTCTGAAATGGCGAAGGACTTGTTAGGAAAAATTGATGAGGATCCAGAACTGAAAGCAGAAGCCTATTCTCAATTACTCCGAATTGCTGGAACGACTGGAGACTTCAAAAGTGCAGATATTTATTTTGATAAATGTCTAGCCCTCAATCCAAATCATTTGTGGGCTCATATCGAATATGCCGAAAACATCCAACCAAAATGGGGCGGTAATTTGGAAGTTATTGAAAAATTTATCGATGGTTTGACGGACGATCCTTTAGTCAATCAGACCGTTTATTTAAAAATGGTTTGGGATTCTGTTTTGGCGAACGAGAACTTATTCGGTGGATCAATGAAAGATTTAAAAGCACAAGCCAAGGCGCTACTCTTTGAAATTGACGCAGAATTAAATAATCACCCACCTTCTTCCATTCAAAAATATGTGTTGTATAATTATATGACCATCGTTTCGGAGGAGTTTGGGATTCGAGCTTTAAATCAAAAATATAATAAATTGATGGGTGGGAATTTTACCTTGTATCCATTTGGGATTATGCGGTAACAAATCCGAAAATCAATTGACAAAGAAAACATAAACGAACCATTGTTAAATAATCAATCTATATTTTTCAATAACAATCTCACCTTTCGATTTAATCCATTTGGAGGAATTACCCCTGAAGAATTAAATCAAATCATTGTTCCAAAATCCTTTTTTCCAAAAATTATAAATCTCATTGAATCTCCGACTCCCATGATTATTGAATTAGTGGGAAAGAAAGGTAGAGGAAAAACGACTCACCTCACTTTGCTTCAACAAATATTCCTTCAATTCCCCATAGTTCACCTTACTAAAAATAACAATACACTTACGGATAATTTATTTAATGAAAAAATTATTTTTTTAGATAGTATTCATCATCTTTCTTTCCAAAAGAGAATAAAAATTTATCGTCACTTTGATAAAGTAATTTTAACGACTCATCAAACTCGTATCTTAGAATATAAATGGGCAAGACAAAAATATACCAACTTCTATTTTAGAGGATTGAAAAAAGAAGACTTACAACAAGTAATCGAAAATAGGATTCAATCGGCCTTGCTTGATCCAACAGAAGAAAAAATACAAATCAATGAAGCCTATCTTTCTCAATTAATCGTTACTTTTAAAGATAACTTTAGAGAAATATTAAACCATCTTTATGAAAACTTTAAATACTAAAAATGCCCCACAGATTTCTTGAAACTCAGATTAATTTCTCTAAGCAAAATTCCAATCTCTTTCCTGGAGAAGTTGGAAAAGGAGAAATTATCCTACAACCCAAAATAGATTTAGAGGTGCATTTATTTGGTTTTCACGTTGCAATGGAAGGTCGAGGACAGACTGCGGTCATAACCAAATCAATCAATAAAACTATCTTAATACAAGATGTCAAACTATTAAAAGGGGAAACATATCGATACGATATTGAAATTATTGGAGCCCTTCCTCCAAGTTATGCAGGTGAAAATATTAGTCTTTATTGGAGAGTAGAAACATTTATTGAGTTACAAGGAGAATCCTATAATCAAGTTAGAAATTCACTTCTTAAAAAATTTCAACTCCTTGCGGCTGTTAATCCAAATAAAAAATTATCAACTTTTAAAAGTGTATATTTTAAAACTCCAGATGTTCCCTACTCGGTAAATCCAACCCCGTCCGTTTTAAATCTAACTGGGTTTTCTCCAGAAAAAATTGGAAGTGCTTTCATGCTATTTTCTTTCTTTTCACTTTGGCTTTTCGATTCTCCTTATAATTTTGGAGCGATTATCTTATTTGCAATTGTATTGTTATTTTCATTTGTCGTTCCTTATTATTACAAAGCAAGAATTCTTGGCAAAATCGAATTCATTGCAAATACTACCAACAATAACCAACTTTCTTTAAATTTCATTTTACCTGACGAAAGGAAAAGAATATCCAAATTAAAAGTTCAATATAAAATCGTAGAAAAAGTTATAGATGACAGAGGAACTAATACTACCACTTATCACTACAACATTTTCAAATCAACTACCAAAGAAAAACGTAGTCCTGAAAAAACTACAGAATTTATTTTTGATTTTCCTAACCGAAATACAAATACTATGATTTCATTTGAAATAGGTAACCTAAGTTTTTACTGGGAAGTGAACGTAGTTATCGAATTTGATTATGGAGGAGAATCGACTTTCGCTCAAAAAATATTTGTTGAACAAAAAGATATGAATTGGAATCCATCAATTTAAAATATTAAAATTGAAACTTGTCTTATAAATGCGAAACGGCTACCTCGATACTCAAATTTTATTGAATAAAGATGATCTTCAAGTATCACTTGGAAAGTCAATCTCTGGTCAGATAATTTTTATTCCAAAAATAGATTTATCTGTACAAGAACTTGGTTATCGAACAATTATAGTAACTACAAATAAGCATTTTGCTAGAGAAATACCTTTACACAAAGAGGTCTTTTTTCGTAATAAGAAAATGAAAAAAGGATCCACCTATAAGTATGATATTACATTCGAACCAGATTTTCCTTCTACTTTAATTTCCGAAGATTTAGAAATAGACTGTTATGTTCAATCAATTGTCAATTTACAAACGGATAGTTATTTACAAGTAAGAAACGACTTTCTTAATAAAAAAAAGTTGACTGTTGATACCAACACCAATCGATTGCTGTGGTATAAAAGAAAGTTTGCGATCAATCATTCTAAAGTAAATTATGTTATCGAAGAAGAAAATCACGATTTAGGTGATACAAATTATCGACCTTGGATTTATTTTTTGCTAGGTTCCATTTTTACCTTTATTTTTATTTCAATATTTGGATCTATTTATAAATTTCAAATCGTAGGAGTTTCTTTAAGTTGCCTGTTTTTAATTTTTATCGCTCCTCAACTTTACAAAGAACATATTTTAAATAGTATTGAAGTAGTTGTAAAACAACATGGGAAAAGTCAGTTTGGGATTTTTTTAAACCTGACACAAACTTGGAATCGTATCAGAAGTGTAAAAGTAGGATATGGTGTTTTTGCAGAAAATTTAACTAGTAGCGAATCAGGAGAATTCGTGTACAATTACGATTTACATAAATCTAAGATTAAGACTAGGGAAAAATATAACATCCAGAAAAACACAGATGAAATTTTAGATTTCCCTGAAATTACTTATGACTTTATTTTTGACTTCCCAAAAGAAAACATTCCTCCAACTTTTAATCATTCTTACTTAAAAACATATTGGGAATTTAAAGTAACCGTTTTTTATATTTTTTGGCTAAAATCAGAATTCACCAAAAAGATAAAAGTGAGTAAAGAAAAAATTACTAAATCAAAACTAAATAAGAAAGATCAATAACGCTAATACATTTACAACATGATTCAACAAACCATCGACTACGTAAAATCTGAATTAGAAAATGCCGAAGGCGGTCACGATTGGTGGCACATTTATCGTGTTTGGAAAACGGCCAAACAAATCGCAACGTCAGAACCTGTTGATCATCAAGTAGTTGAACTAGGCGCATTGCTTCATGATATCGCAGATTCTAAATTTCATGATGGCGATGAAACTGTCGGCCCTCGCAAGGCTAGTGAGTTTCTATCTTCTATCGGAGTGGATCAAAAAACGATAGATCATGTTATTTTAATTATTCAAAATATTTCTTTTGGTGGAGGTAATTTTGAGAAAAAATTCCACTCACTAGAATTAGCTGTGGTGCAAGATGCTGATCGTTTGGATGCTCTTGGCGCTATCGGAATTGCCCGAACTTTCAATTATGGCGGTTTTAAAAACCGAGCAATTTATAATCCTAATATTCCGCCACAACTCAACATGACCAAAGAAGAATATAAAAAAAGCACCGCTCCCTCAGTTAATCATTTTTATGAAAAATTGCTTTTGCTAAAAGATCGAATGAATACCCCAACTGGAAAAAAAATGGCAGAACAACGACATCAATTTATGGAAACCTATCTAGATCAATTCTACCAAGAGTGGGAAGGCCAACTCTAATTCAATTTTCTCCATCAGCGACTAGTGGTAAAGAAATTAATTGAATAAAAATTTCAAAAGAAACCTAAACTTATCAACTTTGCACTTGTTCTAATTTCAACATTGACAAAAATAATTTTTATAAAATATGCTATTATTAATTTCGCCAGCCAAGACTTTAGATTTTGACCAAACTGATTTAAAGAAAAAAACCAAACTCCGTTTTCTTTCAGAAAGTCAAGAATTGATTGATATTTTAAAAAAGAAATCAGCTAGCGACCTCAAACAATTAATGAAGGTCAGCGACAAAATTGCCAACCTTAATGTAGAACGTTACCATAATTTCAAAACACCTTTTTCCCTTAAAAATGCGAAGCAAGCGATCTTAGCTTTTCGAGGAGATGTGTATACCGGTTTGGATGCGGACAGTTTTGATGAAGCAGATTTAGCATTTGCTCAAGATCATTTGCGAATTCTTTCAGGACTCTATGGTTTGATCAGACCATTGGATTTGATGCAACCTTACCGATTGGAAATGGGAACGAAATTGCAAAATGATGCTGGCAAAAATCTTTATGAATTTTGGGATGACAAACTCACCACAACCATTAATAAGGATGTCAAAAAATCTAAAGCAAAGGCGATTATCAATTTAGCCTCCAAAGAATATTTTTCAGCCGTTCAACCAAAATTGCTACAATCAGATTTGTACAATGTACATTTCAAAGAAGAGAAAAATGATCAATTTAAGATCGTCGCTTTTTTCGCAAAAAAAGCAAGAGGCATGATGTGCCATTATATTATCAAAAATAAATTAACAGAACCTGAGCACTTGATTGGTTTTGACTATGACAGATATACTTACAACGAAAAATTAAGCAGCGAGCGAGATATAGTTTTTACTAGGTAAAGTCCGCAGCGTGACTCTCCGAGTCCCGTAATAAATAAAATTTCCCTCTAAGACATTCGTTATCTATTTGAAGAAATAAAAAACTTGCCCCAAGAGAGTCAAGCTACGTTTCAAAAAAAACGTTAACTTTGAAGAAATAATGTTCTTAGTAAGAACTCAAAAATGACTTTGCTAAAAAAATCACTACATATTATCCTTGCATTTTTATTGTTAATCAGTACTTCTGGTTTTTCAATAAGCACACATTTTTGTCAAAACCAATTGCAAGACTTGCAGTTCTTTTGCCAAGCAAAAACATGTGGTGAACTTCAGGTAGCAAAAGAAAGTTGTCATAAAACTTCCTCTGAAAAACCTAAACCTTGCAAAAAAGGATGTTGTGAAAGTAAGTCTGATTTTTATCAACTTGACCTTGACCAACAAATTGCTTCAACGACATTCAAACCGTTGAATATCAATTTTTTAACTGCAATTTTATTTACTCTTTTAATTATTGAATTACCTTCAGCTGATAAAAAATCAACTGATTATTTCAACTACAAACCACCACTCATTGTCTGCGATTACACCGCTGAATTGCAGACTTTCCTTATCTAAAATATTGACATAATTATTTGCTCATTTTCATCCCTTTGAAAATGGGCTAAAGTGTTTGAACATGTTTGATGAAAATTCATCACTCATATCTTATCACTCATCACTTAACTAATTTATGTTAAAATCAACCATTAGATTTTTTCTAGAAAATAAATTGGTAGCCGTATTGCTACTCGTACTTTTCGTCGGTTGGGGATTGGTCACCGCTCCATTTGATTTTGGAATTTCACAATTGCCCCGTGATTCTGTAGCTGTCGATGCTATTCCTGATATTGGCGAAAACCAACAAATCGTCTTTACTAAATGGCCAGGACGGTCGCCTCAAAATGTAGAAGATCAAGTCACTTATCCTTTGACCACCGCCTTGCTCGGTATTCCAAAAGTAAAAAGTGTGCGGAGCAATTCCATGTTTGGATTCTCCAGTATCTACCTCATTTTTGAGGAAGATGCAGAATTTTATTGGAGTCGATCTCGGATCTTGGAAAAACTAAATTCACTTCCTCCCAATACTTTGCCTTCAGACGCAAGTCCAATGTTGGGCCCAGATGCAACAGGACTAGGGCAAATATTTTGGTATACCTTGGAAGGTCGAGATGCTGAAAATAATCCAACCGGTGGTTGGGATTTACATGAGTTGCGCTCTATTCAAGATTACTATGTTCGCTTTGGATTGAACGCTGCGGAAGGTGTTTCGGAAGTTGCATCTATTGGTGGTTACGTCAAAGAATACCAAGTTGATGTCGATCCAGATGCCATGAAAGCCAACGGAATTAATCTCAATCAAGTGATGAGTGCTCTCAAAAATAGTAATCTTGATGCGGGAGCACAAACTATCGAAATCAACTTAGCAGAATATTTTGTTAGAGGATTGGGCTATGTCAAAAACATTGAAGATATCGAAGAAAGTGTTGTTGCCGTCAATGAAAATGTGCCAATCCGAATTCGAGATATTGGCAAAGTCAACATCGGCCCAGCCACTCGGAGAGGCGCAATTGATAAATCTGGTGCAGAAGCAGTTGGAGGTGTAGTCGTCGCTCGATACGGGTCAAACCCGATGGATGTAATTCAAAATGTCAAAGAAAAAATCAACGAAATGGAGGCTGGTTTGCCTAGCAAAGTTTTACCTGATGGAACCATTTCTCAGGTAAAAATTATTCCATTTTATGATCGAACACAATTGATTCAAGAGACCTTGGGTACCTTGCAAGAAGGATTAACTTTGGAAATTTTGATTACGATCATAGTTGTAATCTTAATGTTATTAAATTTTCAAAGTAGTCTTTTAATTGCTGGAACTTTGCCGATTTCGGTTTTGATGTGTTTTATTGCGATGCGATATTTTGGAGTTGATGCTAACATCGTGGCGCTCTCAGGAATTGCAATTGCGATTGGAACCATGGTTGACATGGGAATTGTTTTGGTTGAAAGTATGGTCAAGCGACTAGAAGAAACACCGCCAGAAGAAAGTACTTTGACTTCCATTTACGAAGCAACAACAGAAGTTGCTTCAGCCGTTTTGACAGCGGTGGCAACGACGGTAATTAGTTTTATTCCAGTCTTCACGATGGAAGCTGCGGAAGGTAAATTATTTCGACCACTTGCCTACACTAAAACGTTTGCTCTAGTGGCATCAATCATTGTAGCCATCACTATTTTACCACCTCTCGCCCACTCTATTTTTTCCAGCAAAAAAAATAAGAGTGGACATGACTGGAGAACTTGGATCATCAACCTACTCATTTTGGGAGCAGGTTTATTTGTTTTATTTTATTATAAAAACACCATTTCTGGAAATGTAATCATTGCTATTGGATCTCTTGGCCTACTTAGTCTTTTGGTAAAGAAATATACATCAGAGCGAATTTATCGTGGATTCAATATTTTTAAAAATATTATTTACGCAGGTATTGTCATTTATTTCTTAACTCAAATATGGATGCCATTGGGAGTTAATAAAAGTTTGATGGCTAATTTTTTCTTCATTGGTATAATTGTAATTGTATTGTTATTATTTTTTCATTTGATGATTTATTTTTATGAAAGCATCTTGCGATTTTGCTTACGATTCAAGTTTTTGTTTTTCATTTTTCCAGCATTGATTTTATTTTTTGGCTACCAATCTTTCCAACAAACGGAGGAAGAATTTATGCCTGCGCTAAACGAAGGAAGTTTTCTTTTGATGCCTACTTCGATGCCTCACTCAGGCATGCAAGAGAATGTAAAAACTCTCCGAATGCTTGACATGGCAGTCACCGCCATTCCAGAAATTGAAAATGTAGTGGGAAAATTAGGTCGAGTAGAATCTCCGCTTGACCCTGCTCCGATCTCGATGTACGAGAATATTATCAATTATAAAAGCGAATATAAAACAGATAGAAATGGTCATCGAATTCGCTTTGAAGTCGATAATAAAAATGAATATGTTCGTGACAAAAATGGCGAACTAATCGAAGATAAGAGTGGTCGATACTTTCGACAATGGCGAGATGAGATTCAATCGCCTGATGACATCTGGAATGAAATAGTCAAAGCAACCAAATTGCCTGGTGTTACCTCTGCTCCAAAATTGCAACCCATAGAAACACGACTCATCATGCTCCAAACAGGTATGCGTGCTCCCATGGGAATCAAAGTAAAAGGAACCGATTTAGCGACCATCGAATCCGTAGGACTATTGTTAGAAAATGAATTAAAAGATGTCGATGGAGTCAAAGATGCTGCTGTTTTTGCAGAGCGAATTGTGGGAAAACCATATATGGAATTAGATATTCAACGAGATGTGATTAGTCGATATGGTCTAACGATCATGGATGTTCAAAATCATATCCAAGCGGCTATCGGTGGAATGAAAATGTCAGAAACGGTAGAAGGGCGAGAGCGATATGCCATCCGCCTACGCTACCCAAGAGAGATGCGAGATAATCCAGAAGTGATCAAAAATATTTTGGTGGGGACTCCAACTGGCGCTCAAATTCCTTTGGGGGATTTGGTGAAAATAAATTTCGTTCGTGGACCACAATCTATAAAAAGTGAAGACGGTTTCTTAGTCGGTTATGTTTTGTTCGATAAAGAAAATGGTTACTCCGAAGTCGAAATTGTAAAAAATGCTAAACGGCTTTTTGCAGAAAAGATAGAAAAAGGAAGTCTGAAAATACCTGCGGGAACCAGTTATGCTTTTGCAGGAAATTACGAACAACAGGTGCGTGCTAATCAACGATTAGCTATTGTGATTCCTTTGGCATTGGCTTTAATTTTCTTGATTTTATATTTCCAATTTAGTTCCATATTTATTTCGATGATGGTTTTCACAGGAGTATTTATTGCTTTCGCTGGAGGATTTATTTTATTAGATTGGTATACTGATCCAGCGTTTTTGGATATGCAATTTTTTGGAAAAAATATGCGTGACTTATTTCAAGTTCAGACCATCAATTTAAGTGTTGCCGTTTGGGTGGGATTCTTAGCACTCTTTGGAATCGCTACGGACGATGGTGTTTTGGTTGCTACTTTTCTTAAAGATTCTTTTGAAAAAAATGCGCCAGACTCGATTCAAGAAATTCGAGATGCAGTTGTTGAAGGTGGAAAAAGAAGAGTCCGTCCTGCGATGATGACAACGGCAACTACGATTTTGGCATTGCTTCCCATTCTGACTTCGACAGGTCGTGGATCAGATATTATGTTGCCGATGGCTATTCCTTCTTTTGGTGGAATGTTGTTTCAGGTGATCACGATGTTTACCGTTCCCGTTTTATTTTCGATGTGGAAAGAGTGGGATTGGCGAGTTAAAAATTTTAAAAAATAAGAAAATGAAGAAGATAAATAAGACTTCAATTATGTTTTTTTCCAATAAATTAATTTGGGTATTCGTTTTTTTAGCTTTCTATAACAATGCTTTTACGCAAGTAGAATTAGAACCATACATTCGGCAAGCCGCTGAAAGGAATGAAAATTTAAAAGCATTACATCAGGATTATTTAGTGGCTTTATCCAAAGTCGACCAAGTCAATATTTTGCCAGACCCTGAATTAAATTTAGGAATCATGGTTCCAAAAATGCAAGGTCACACCGGTATCAATAGATTTAACTTTGGAGCGATGCAATCTTTTCCATGGTTTGGAACATTGAAGGCAAAGAAAAATTTAGCACTCGCTCAAGCGGAAGTGAAGAATAAAAATGTTCCCATCGTGTCTTTGGAAATTATTTTTCAACTAAAAAAATCTTGGTTAACGATTTATGAACTGGAAAAGAAAAAAGAGTTTCTAACAATAAACTTACAAATTTTAGATCGATTAGAAGATGTTACACTTTCCAATATCGAAACTGGAAAAACTTCTGCTATTAATGTCGTAAAAATAAATTTAAAAAAGGAAAAAATAAAAACAGAATTAGCACTTTTGGAAAATCAAAAAATTGCTCCACTAGCTACGTTTAATCAACTTTTACAATCTGATCTTAAACAAGCCATTGATATAAACTCAACGCTAAATTTTGCCGTCCTTCCCATTATTAAAAATGATTTATCAATTGTACAGAATCAACCTCATCCAATTATCCAACAACTGAACCTTCAACAGGAAGTCGCTAGCAAATCATTGATAATCAACGACTTAAATAGAAAGCCAACCTTTGGAATCGGTTTCCAATGGACCTATGTTCAGAAATATCCAAACATTAGTTTTGATGCAAATGGTCGTGATATGAAGATAGCATTAGCTAGAGTTAGTCTTCCTCTTTACACCAAACAATATCGAGCAAAGACGCAAGAAGAAGAACAGAGAATCCTTGCCATTGATCATCAAAAAAAGGAAATTGCCAGCCAGTTTTCTATGATAATAGAACAAGCCAAAGCAGAACATGAGTCGGCTAAAATTAAAATTGATTTGTATGAAAAACAAAAACGATTGACTCGTTCTGCTATCGAAATTTTGGAAGGAAATTTCAGTACAATTGGAAAAGGTTTTGAAGATTTATTACAAATGCAAATGGATTTAGTGGATTATGATCTGATGATTTTAGAAGCCATTGTGATGAGTCATTTAGCGGTAGCGAAGATTGAAAAAATAAGATTCTAATGGTGAATGATTAACGGTTAATAGTTAATTTTTTCTCGTTGATGTTTTAAATTTTAAAAAAATATGAAATATTTAAAAAATGTAATTGTATTGTTTTTGGCTGTGATCATCGGGGTTGGGATTGGTTATTTTGTTTTTGGAAAAAATAACAATGAAGGAGCTACTCAAATGGAAGGACACAATCATTCTGCCGAGATGAGTGAACCAAGTGAAGCGGAAGAAATGATTTACACTTGTTCGATGCATCCTCAAGTTCGTCAAAACGAAATGGGTATTTGTCCTATTTGTGAAATGGATCTGATTCCTGTAGAAACAAATGCTTCTAGCGATCCTTTGGTTTTTCAAATGACGGAAGAGGCCGTAAAAATTTCCAACATCCAAACTACGATTATTGGTTCTTCAAAAAGTGGAGGTAAAAGTATTATGCTCAATGGTAAAATTAAACCTGACGAAAGACGCTCTGCAAGTATCGTTAGTCATTTGCCAGGTAGGATTGAAAAGCTATTCGTTACTTTCACCGGTGAGAAAATCACCAAAGGTCAAAAGATTGCCACCATCTATTCGCCTGAATTAGTGAGTGCACAACGGGAACTGTTGGAGGCTTTAAAATTAAAAGATATCAGCCCTACTCTTGCCGCTGCCGCTCGACAAAAATTAGCTTATTGGAAAATTCCTAAAAGTTCTATTGAGCAAATTGAGCAAACGGGTGAAGTACAAAGTCTAATGAATATTTATGCCGATGAGGGAGGAATTGTGATGGATAAAAAAGTGTCGGTTGGCGATTATATCACAGAAGGAAGTATGCTTTTTGAAACAATTGGACTCGAAAGATTGTGGGTAATATTTGATGGGTACGAAGAAAACATGTCGAACATTCGAGTCGGCAATGTCATAAAATTTACGACACCTGCTGCTCCCGGAAAAACATTTTCAGCTAAAGTTACTTATATCGATCCGATTTTAAATGCAGCCACTCGAGCTGTAGCCATTAGAACTGAAGTTAGTAATCGAGGAGGTTTTCTAAAACCAGAAATGTTTGTAAAAGGAATGTTACAAACTTTCAATTCATCCAAATCAAAGATTACCGTTCCTAAAACTTCCGTACTGTGGACAGGGCCTCGATCTGTTGTTTATCTCAAAGATCAAGCATCTGAGATTCCTAGTTTTCGCTATCAAGAAATCACGTTAGGCGAAAATCTGGGGGAATTTTACGAAGTAAAAGATGGATTAAATCTAGGTGATGAAGTCGTGACCAATGGTGCATTTGTGATTGATGCAGCCTCTCAATTGAACAACCAAAAATCTATGATGAATCAAAATGTAAACATAAAACCTCAACATGCTGGAACGGCTGCTATTCCTGACTTTACAGCCGATTCACCTAATAATTTCAAAACACAATTGAGTTCACTTTCCGATAAATATTTATTGTTAAAAGATGCGTTGGTTGAGACAAATTCAGCAGTTGCAAAAGATGCAGCAACGACTTTTTTAAAGCAGTTAGAAAACGTAGATATGACTTTGGTAAAAGGCGATGCTCATCAGTATTGGATGCAACAATTAGCTGCTCTCCAAGGACATGGAAAAAAAATAACTACGCTTGATGAGGTAGAAATTCAACGACAACAATTTGATTTTTTGTCAGATGCCATGATTAATTCAGTAACTGCTTTTGGTACAAAAAATAAATTATTTGTGCAATTTTGCCCTATGGCTTTTGATAACAAAGGAGCTGATTGGATTAGTGATGTCAATGAAGTTCGAAATCCTTATTTCGGAGATAAGATGATGAAGTGTGGATTGGTGACCGACACACTTTCTATTAAATAATTGATTTCTAAGTATAAGACCAAATAGAACTATAGTAATTTAACCACAGAGAACACAGAGAAAAGACACAGAGAACACAGAGCGTACTTTGTAATCTCTGTGTCTCTTCTCCGTGTTCTCTGTGTTTAAAAAATCATACTTAACAAGGTCATTTAGTTTTGTACTATAATTTCTTTTTTTCAAAAAAACAAAATGAAAAATTCAATTTTCCTTTTTTCCATAACACTAATAACAGTATTTTTACATTTCGGATGTCAGCAAGATTCAAATAGTTCTAATCTTTCTTTCGACTTAGATAATTTTATTTTAAGTGATTTAGAAAGTCCAGTTGGTTCAGGAGGCGAACCGAATCTTTTTGTCTCTGAGCAAGGAGACGTTTATTTAAGTTGGGTGGAATATGTAAATGATACAACTGATGCTTTGATGTTTTCCAAAATCGAAAATGATGTTTGGTCGACTCCTACAGAAATTGCTAGAGGTTCAGATTGGTTTGTCAATTGGGCAGACTTTCCATCGTTGGTCGTTTACAAAAATAATGAACAACACATGGCTGCTCATTGGTTGCAAAAACGAGCAGCAGGAACTTATGATTATGATGTTCACATTACTCAATCCAAAGATGGTGGAAAAACTTGGGGTAAATCATTTGTCATTCATACTGATGGTGTGGCTGCAGAACATGGTTTTGTAACAATGCTCCCGCAGAGTGATAGAAAAGTATTTGCAACTTGGCTCGATGGTCGTTTCACTAAAGTGGAAGGTGAAGAAACTGCTCATGACTCGCACGACGATCATGGACATGGTGCCGGTGGTGCGATGACTTTGCGAACTGCTACTTTTGATATTAAGGGAAAACTCTATGATGAAAAAGAATTGGATCATCGAATTTGCGATTGCTGTCAAACTGCTGCTATCGTCACCCCTAACAAAAGCTTAGTGGCTTATCGAGATCGCTCGGTGGATGAAATTCGAGATATTTCTTTTGTCCAAAAGACTAATGAAGGTTGGTCTAGTCCATCCTTAGTTCATGCTGATAATTGGAAGATTGCGGGTTGTCCAGTCAACGGGCCAGCTTTAGCGAATCATAATGATGATATTGCCATCGCATGGTTTACAAGTGCTGAAGAAAAACCAACAGTAAATGTTTCATTTTATAACAATGAAATTACAAATTTTGAAAAACCAATTAGAATTGATAAAGGCAATCCTTTGGGAAGAGTTGGAATTGAGTTATTTGATGATTTTGCCATGGTCAGTTGGTTGGAACAAGTTGGAGAAAATGCAGAAATAAAACTAGCACAAGTTTTTTCAAATAAAGAAAAAACTAAAATCGTAACACTCTCTAAATCAAGTACTTCCAGACGAAGTGGTTTTCCTCAGATAGAAAAATCAGAAGATCAATTGATCTTCGCTTGGACAGTTTCTGATGAAAAAAAATCAACTGTCCATACCGCATTTTGGAAATTCAAATAATTAAAATAAACTTTTAAAATCTAAACATTATCTATTATGAAAAATTTAAAATTAGTTCTTCCATTATTTTTATTTGCGTTAGCAACTTTAGTATTTGCTTGTGGCGATGGTGCTTCAAAAGGTGATGCTGATAAAACTGAACAAGGAAAAGAATACACATCAGCTTACATTTGCCCGATGCATTGCGAAGGAAGTGGAAGTGATGCAGCTGGAACTTGTCCAGTTTGTAAAATGGATTATGTAGCAAATGAGAAAGCAACTAAAACTGATTCTCACGAGGGACACGACCATGATAGTCATGAAGGACATAGTCACTAAATAAAAATGCCCGTCTTTCGAGACGGGCATTTTTAAATGATTCCTAAAGTATCGGAAATAAAAATCTGTAACTTTAAAAATCATTTTCACCAATTCCATTTTCCATGAAAAAAATAATCACCACCAAACGACTTTATTTACGAGAAGCCAATCTTGATGATGCTGAATTTATTTTTGAATTACTCAACTCAAAAGGTTGGTTAGACAACATAGGAGATCGAGGTATTCGAACGATCGAAAACGCTCAGCAATACATCACCAATAAACTACTACCTGATTATGGGAAAAGTAATATTGCGATGTTTATCATGGAAAGAAAAGAGGATGGGGTTTCTATCGGAACTTGTGGATTAATTAAGCGGCCTCAGTTGGAAGATGTGGATATTGGTTTCGCTATGTTAGAAGAATTTGAAAAAAAAGGTTACGCCTACGAAGCAGCAAGTGCAACTTTAAAAATGGCAATTGATGAAATTAAAATAAAACGAATTATAGGCATCACCACTTTAGAGAATAAAGGTTCGCAGCGACTTTTGGAAAAAATAGGATTGGCTTTTGAAAAAATGGTTCCGTTTGAGAAAGAGGAGTTGATGCTTTTTTCGAAAGGGTGAGATTGGGATTTGAGATTATGGGTATTGAGTATTGGGATGCTTCCAGTACTCAATACCCATAATCTCGATACTAACTACTACATACTTGCCGCCACTTTTTCCACTTCACTCCACACTCGGAAAACATTCTGGTAACAAATTTTTGCAATATCTTCTTCAGAATAACCTCTTTGTAACAATATTTTTACAAGATTTGGATATTGCGATACATCCTTCAACCCTACTGGCAAACTATCCCCTACTCCATCAAAGTCAGATCCTAGTCCAACATGATCGATACCTGCTAATTTTACCACATGATCAATATGGTTAGCTACCATTTCCACATCAGAAAAAAGTCTAGGATTGTCTTTTTTGAATTGTTCAATAATAGGTTTTGCAAGAGAATCATTTGCCTCCAATCCTTTTTCAGTTAAGATCCCAGAAAGTTTTTCCCGATCTTCATCTTGTTTTTTTCTCAATTTTCCATCTAGGAAAGTTGATCCAAAATTGATACAAATCACTCCATTGTTCTTACCTAATAATTTGATCATATCGTCATCCATGTTTCTTTCAAAGCCTGGAACAAACTTTCTACAACTAGAATGCGAAGCGATACATGGGGCTTTTGCTAAATTCATCACTTGATAAAAGGTACTATCACTCACATGCGAAATATCCACCATGATTCCCACTTTATTCATCTCTTCTACCACCTCTACTCCGAATGGACTCAGGCCATTCCAAGTTCGAATCGTATCATAAGAAGAATCACAAATTTGATTTACTTTGGAATGTGTCAACGTGATGTATCGAACTCCTCGATCATAAAAATGTTGAACATTCGCTAAATCATCCATGATTGGTGCGCCATTTTCCATACCCATCGGAAGAGCAATTTTTCCTTCGGCAAATGCTTTTTCACAGTCCGCTGGAGTATTTCCTTTGGTAAAATTATCTGGATGCGCTTCGATAATATTTTGAACCATGTCAATTAATGAATCGGCAAACATTTTAGCTCCACCATTTTCTTGAAAACTTGCTGGAATATAAATCGACATAAAAGGTGCATCCAAGCCTCCTTTTTTAGCTCGAACATAATCAAAATCACCTTTGTCAGTTTCGATTGGAATCCCAATAAACTCTTTAGTTAATTTAAAATTTCGTACATCTAATCGGTAAGGTAAATCTACATGGCCATCGGTGATGATATATTTGTGGGCAATCTCGTTGGCTTGTATTTCCAATTTTTCATCTTCTGTAAGTTGTTTTTCTTCGCAAGAAAAAAGGAAAATGGAGAATAGAATAAACGTTAAAAAAGAAAGGTTTTTCATGATTGAAATGTTTTTTCGTTAAATTCGGAATGCATTTTACACGAATCAAACTTAATAATTTTTTATCATGAAAAACATTATAAGATTACTTTCCTTCTGTCTTTTATTTCTCTTTTTTTCTAACAATGTATTTACGCAGGTAAAAATGACTAAATCATTTACTAAAAAATTAGTACAAATGGATTTGGAGTTTTTTCCTCCATTAGAAAATACTTATAAAAAAATTAAAGCAAGCGAAAGTATAATTGTTGATTTTGACTTTGAGATTAAAGCTAGAAAAGCAGATATGAAAATTGGTTTCGTTCTTTTCCCTGAGAAAAACAATGCGATGACTTTCCCCCATATTATGGCTTCCAATATGGCTTTATCGGCAGCGACTAATGAAGATGAAGAAGCAAGAATGGTGCTCCATGAAATGATGTCAAAAGAAGATTTGGAAAGTTATCAAGCAGATTGGGGAGCAATTGTCTTTTTTCAGCCAAAGCGAATTTTTTCTGATAAAGATCATTGTAAAATGTTGGCGCTGTATCGTGAAGGAAAAGGAATAGTTTATATTTTTTATTTGTTTAATAAGGCATCTGAGGAAGTAGATTTGCAGAAAAATTGCTTGAGTTTTTTACCTAAAGAAGTTAAGGAAGAAGAATGAAGAGATACGAATAACTAACACCATCCAAGGGATTAAAGATTCACAAAACTTAATAAGATTAATTCAAGAAACAAAAAGAAGTCATTTTTTATAGTTACTTCCCTCAGCCTAAATTGTAATATTTATTAATACCCAAATTCTAAACAGACTCCAACTCAACTAATTTAGTCGAAACGATTAACCCAGAATCCTGACTCAACGAGGGCTTAGTAATAGAATTAAGTAAAAACTTACAAGCACTTTTCCCCATCTTACTCCCAGAATCTTTGATATGGCTGATTTGAGGATGTGTTAAATAAGGATAATCTCCATCACTTATAGATATAATTGAAATATCCTTTGGAATGGATAGCCTAAGAGAATTAATATGATACAAGCTTTTAGCTAGTAATTCATCTGACATGGTGAAAATAGCCGTTATATTTTTATTATGATTTAATATTGGAGGAAGAATGAAATCGAGGTTTTTACTTTCTTCGACAGAAACTATATTCTCATTCAAAATGGGGATGTTATTTTCCCTCATCGCTTTCTCATACCCTTTAATTCTTTCCTGTGATATATTGAAATTAGGGTTTCCGAATATGCCTAAAATATTTCGATGTCCTTTTTTAATCAAATAAGAAAGTGCCTGATAACTCGCATCTGTACTATCAATTGTTACGGATGGAAATTGTTCATTATCCAAAACCTTGTCTAGCAAAACACATTTAATATTTGCTTTAGTTAATGCCTCTAAATGACTAAGGTCTATCGTTTCTTTTGACAAAGAAATAAGCACTCCTTCTACTGCCCAACTCATACATTGTTTGATGATTTCTTTCTCCCGTTTATAACTATCATTCGATAAAAAAGTTATCAGCGAATAGTTGGAAGAAACTATAGTCTTGTTAATTCCTTTTATAAGATTCGGAGTGAAGAACATATTAAGTTCAGGTAAGACTAAGGCAATCAACCTTGAATTTTGATTTCTGAAAAAACGAGCATGCACATTGGTGGTGTAATTAAACTCGTCAGCAGCAATTCTCACTCTATTTTTTGTGGCTTCGCTGATATCTGGATGGTCAGATAATGCCCTCGAAATGGTAGAAGTCGAAAGGCTTAATATTTTAGCCAAATCTTTAATAGTTACTCTTTTCATCAAGCACAAGATAAGAAAAATCAAAAAGTTACCAACAGCAATCTTTCCCGCAAACGTTTGCGGAGTTTTCCCATTTTTTAATAAAAAAAATAAAACCTAGAATTACACATCTTTTAAATTCATTTTTTAAATCAAAACTATATGAAAAAAATAATACTTACAATCGCAACATTACTTGCCTTTTCTTTGGCAACTAACCTTTTTGCCCAAATTTCAATTTCTGGAACTATTACAGATACAGGTGGCGAAACCTTAATTGGAGCTACTGTTATGGTAGAAGGAACAACAGATATAGGAACCGTAACTGATTTCGATGGAAAATATGAACTCGAAGTTGAACAATCAGCTCCTTTTACTATTGTGGTTACTTATACTGGTTTTTCACCTTCTACAATAGAGGTTACAGGATCTGGTCAATATGACGTTACTCTTTCAATGGATGCCTTGGGCTTAGATGAAATTGTAGTAACAGGCGTCGTTAATGCCAAGTCTAAATTAGAATCAAGTATATCTATTACTACTTTAAAAGCAGCAGATATTTTACAATCATCTCCACGTACTACTGCAGAAATTTTTAGAACGATTCCCGGTATTCGTTCAGAAGCATCGGGGGGTGATGGTAATACCAATATTACAGTTCGTGGAGTACCGATTTCTTCAGGTGGTTCTAAATATTTACAATTACAAGAAGATGGACTTCCCGTATTTTTATTTGGAGATATTGCTTTTGCAACTTCAGATATTTTCATGAGAGCTGACCAAAGTGTGGGTCGAATCGAAGCTATTAGAGGAGGTTCAGCCTCTACTCTTGCTAGTAACTCGCCAGCAGGTATTATTAATTTTATTAGTAAAAATGGTGGAGTTGAAGGTGGAAGTTTTGCTTCTACTTTTGGATTGGATTATAATAGTTTTCGTTCTGATTTTGAGTATGGTGCACCCATTGGAAATGGTTTAAATTTTCATGTCGGAGGTTTTTTCCGTACAGGTGAAGGGCCAAGAACAACTGGTTATACTGGAAATAGTGGAGGGCAAGTTAAAGCTAACTTAACTAAGAATTTCAAGAATGGATATGCTCGTGTTTATCTCAAACACTTAAATGACCGAACAACTGCTTATATGCCAATGCCTATCCAAGTATCTGGAACCAATGCTGATCCTACATGGGAATCTATAGATGGATTTAGTGCAACACAAGGAACTCCTCATAGTGTATTTCTACAATCCAACTTTGGAATTGGAGCTGAAGGAGAACGTAGAGATGCAGATGTTACGGATGGAATGCGTGCGTTGAGCAATGCAATCGGAGCAGAATTTTCTTTTGACTTAGGTGATGGATGGAGTATAGAAAGTCGAGCAAGATATGCTGACAACTCAGGAAGATTTGTAGCACCGTTTCCTTCTGCAGCTGGTACCACAAATGATATGTTAGGTGTAATCGCAGGAGGAATAGGAGACACTACAGGTTTGGCAGGAGCTACATTGACTTATGCAGATGACGGAACTCCTTATACAGGTGGAGTATCACAAGTCATTCATATGTTTGATACCGAATTGAAAAACTTTAATACTGTTTTTAGTGATACAAAAGTTTCTAAAACTTTTGATAAAGTAACTGTAACTGCAGGATATTTTAAAGGTCAGCAAAATATTAATATGGCTTGGCTTTGGAATTCTTACTTCATGGAAGTTAAAGGTGAAGACGCTAGACTAATTGATATAGAGAATGCTGCAGGAACAAGTTTATCTGAAAATGGGAAATTTGCTTATGGTGTTCCTGTTTGGGGAAATTGCTGCCAACAGTTGTACGATACCAAATATGATGTATCAGCACCTTATGCTCAAGTGGCGATAGAACTGAATGACCAATTAAACATAGAAGGAAGTTTTAGATATGACTTTGGTAAGGTCAATGGTGTTACTTCAGGAGGTACACAAGGTACAGTAGATGTAAATAACGATGGCGTTATTTCACAAATCGAAGAAAGTGTTTCGGTAATTAATAATGCTAAAAAGGCTCCTGTACAATATGATTATGATTATGCTTCTTTCTCTTTAGGTGCTAATTATAAGCTGAATAATAATCAGGCAGTTTTTGGAAGAATTAGCCAGGGGGCTTCTGCAAAAGCAGATAGAATTCTTGCACCAGGAAACGCTACTTTGTTTGTAGGAAATCCCAAAGATGTTATTCTTCAAGGAGAATTAGGATGGAAACAAAAGTTTAAAACAGGTGGTCTTTTTGTTACTGCTTTCTATGCGGGTACTACAGAAGAAGGTGGCTTTGAAGCGACTACTCAAACTGTAATAGAAAACGACTATAGTGCATTTGGACTTGAAGTAGAAGGAGCTTTTAATTTTGGTGATTTTGATGTAAGAGGTGCCTTAACATATACCAAAGCAGAAATTACTTCTGGAGACAACGAAGGAAACACTCCAAGAAGACAACCTGACTTAATGTTTAATGTCATCCCTACTTATTCTTTTGCAAAAAATTCATCTGCAGGATTAAGCCTTATTGGTAATACTAAAGCTTTTGCGCAAGACGGAAATGATTTGGTTATGCCAGGCTATGTAATAGTTAATGCGTTTGTGAATATTGGAATTACTAAAGGATTATCATTTTCTCTAAATGCAAATAACTTGTTAGATACCATTGGGATTACTGAATCAGAAGAAGGATCAATTACAGAAGGACAAGTAAATTACCTTCGTGCAAGGTCTATTACAGGAAGGTCTATCTCTGGTACAGTTCGATACACTTTCTAATTCTAAAATATGGTTCTTTTTGAACAAAATTTCATACAACATTTGAAAAGGGGGAGTAAATCTCCTCCTTTTTTTTTGCCCTCTACTTTTTAATGCGTGGTGAAAACTAGATCTTTGAAAGTAGAATGTCCGACTACTTAAGATGTAAACGTAAATAATTTAACAATGGCAGGAAAAACACAACAAAACTCGAATACAGCCCCGTTGTCATTTCTCGAAAAAGTCGGCTATGGCGTTGGAGACATGGCTTCGAACTTCTACATGGGGTTTTTCAATATTTTCTTGCTCTATTATTATGTGGATGTTTGGGGCATTTCCCCTACTGGAGCTGCGACTATGTTTTTGGCGACAAAGGTAATTGATGCGGTGAGCGACCCAGCTATGGGATTACTGGCGGACAGAACAGAAACAAAATGGGGTAAGTACCGACCCTATATCCTATGGATGGCGATTCCCTATGCCCTTTTGGGCTACCTCTTGTTTCTAGGGCCTGATCTTTCTCAAACGGGAAAACTCATCTTTGCTTATGTTTCCTACTCCCTAATTATGCTGGTCTATACAGCAATCAACGTTCCCTATTCTGCGCTGTTAGCAGTCATTTCCCCTATATCAACTGAGCGTACCAAAGCTACCCAATATAGATTCATTTTTGCTTCATTGGGAACACTAACCATTGGAGCGACGGCCAAACCTCTAGTTGATTTTTTTGGTGGTGGAGACGAAGTGCTTGGCTTTCGTTTGACCATTCTTCTTTTTGCCGTACTAGCTTTAATCCTTTTCTTTTTCACTTTCGCTTCGACAAAAGAACGTATTCGTCCTAAAAAGCACAATACCAGTATCAAAGAAGATATGAATGTGTTACGGAAAAATATATCATGGATTATTTTGGCTGTGTGCAGCATTTTAATTGTGGTCGGTTTGGTAGCAAGAATTTCATCAACAGCATTTTTCACCAAATACAATATGCTGTATGGAGATGAGAAGGTGTTGTGGTGGATGGATCATACCTCCCTTATCATCACCTGTGGTTTTGTTGGGCAATTAATAGGCGCACTAATTACACCTTTCTTATTGAAATTTGTGGATAAGCGTATCCTAATGATCTTTATGAATATTTTATTCGGTGTATCAATCCTTGCCACCTATTTTATCCCAACGGATCAATATAACCTTACGGTATTTTTGTATTCTATCGGTATTTTTGCGTTTGGTGTCATCATTACTTTGCTGTTTGCCATGTATACCGATTGTGCTGAATATGGAGAATGGATATCAGGTCACAACAGCGCTGGTTTGACAGTATCAGCTTCTATGTTTTCCTTGAAGTTTGGATCAGCAGTTGGTAGTGCTATACCTGGCTATATTTTAGGATGGTACGGCTTTGTGAAAGACCAAACACAAACGGAGGAGGTACTTAGTGCCATCAGTATGATGTGGAGCGTGGTACCGGGCGTTTTCTTTCTGCTTACTGCCATTTTGATGATTTTCTATAAATTGGATGGGAAGATGATGGAAAAAGTAGAACAAGAACTGCTCGAACGTCGAGGGGAAATTTCATAAAACTAACTATCTTCTAAAAAAATGACTGATGGAAATTTTGTCAAAAAATAAAAAAAAATTCATGCAACAAATTCCACCTGCCTACAAAGGCGAATTTGAAAATGGAATCCATCATCCCCTACTTTATCTTTGGGATGCATGGTCTTATGAAGAATCAGGTGTTTTACACTTGTATTGTCTGGCTATATCACGTATAAAACCCGATGGTACAGTTCTAGATCCAACAGAACGTAATAGTTACCCTTTTCATGTTAGGCACTTTTCATCTAAAAATAATGGAACAACCTGGAAAGACGAAGGCTGTTCTTTAACCCCAAGATTAGGCGAAGATAAGCATGATTCAAGAACGGTTTGGAGTGGTTCAATAGAGCGTTTGCCCAATGGTAAAAAGCTGGTGGCATACACAGGCATTTATCAAAAAGATGAAAACTTTTGCTTTTTGCAGAACATTGCTTTGGCGATTTCAAATGACGGATTTGAAATAAATATAAAAGGAGATGAAGCGCTGTCTTGTCCTAAAAGAGATTGGGATGCTATCACTAACGTAGGATATTATTTAGACCCACCAGACAACTTGGGGCATAAAGATGGAGAAAAAGAAGGGCCAATTTTGGCTTGGCGTGACCCTTTTGTTTTCGTTGACTCTGAAGAAAATATTCACCTTTTTTGGGCTGCAAAAATTGATAGTCATAAAAGTGCTATGGCTCATGCGCTTTTAGAAAAAGATGGCGACTTATTCCGAATTACTAAACTTTTCCCGCCTACCACACTTCCTGACGGAGAAAATTTTACACAGTTGGAACTACCGAAAATTTATCATGACGCTGAAAAAAACTGCTATCATTTGATTGTTTCAACTTGTAATAGGTTGTATGAAGGGCAATCGGATGAAGAAGTTGATAAAAGTTTACGACTCTATAAATCTTCATCACTTGACGGCCCTTGGGAATCAAATGGAAAAAATGGAAGTCTTATCCTCAAGGATAAAAACCTTTTTGGTCTTACTGTACTTATAACGGATTTCAAAAATAATAGATTATTATGTATTGCCCCCTACACGGATGCAGCTCCAAACCAATTAAGTTTTACTTTTTCCAAAGTTTTTTATATTGATTTAAATCAGTAAAGAGTACTATTCTTTATGAATCATTTTAGAATCTCTATAAAAGAAACTGAAGTCCTTTATTGTCCAATAAAAACCTCATATTTCAATGAATTTACAAAAAAACAAACCAAGCATAATCTGTTTTGGAGAAGTCCTTTGGGATGTGTTACCTACTCAGAAAATGGCAGGTGGAGCTCCGATGAATATGGTTTTCCATTCTAATAATTTTGGTATTGATGCTCAATTGATAAGTTCAGTTGGGAATGATAATTTAGGTAAAGAATTACGTTTTTTTTTTTACCAGAAGGGTATATCAACAGATTTAATACATACCAATTATGATTTCCCAACTAGCACAGTCCCCGTAACTTTAGATGAAAAAGGGAGTGCCAGTTATGAAATTGTTGAGCCTGTTGCATGGGATTTTTTAAATGCAGATGAAAATAGAAAAAAAGCGGTTTCGTTGGCGAATCTTTTAGTGTTTGGTAGTTTGAGTTGTCGAAATGAGAAAAATTTAAATACACTATTTCAACTAATTAGTGAAGCAAGAAAAACAGTTTTTGATGTAAATCTGCGTCCACCATTTTATTCTACCGAGTTAATCGAAATCTTATTGCGGAAAGCAGATATTGTAAAAGTGAATGATGAAGAACTAACTATAATAGTAGGCTGGTACAAAAAGAAATATGATTTAAAAGAGCAAATGATTTTTCTTATGGAAAAATTTGGAATTGAAACATTGGTCATGACTCAAGGTAAAGAAGGAGCATTATGTATGCACGAGAAAGAATTATTTGAACAAGAAAGTTTTCCAATAAAGGTGAAAGATACTGTAGGAAGTGGAGACTCTTTTTTAGCAGCCTTTCTTTTTAAAATGTTAAACGGCTCTAGCTGGCAACAATGTTTGGAATTCGCTTGTGCTACAGGTGCATTAGTCGCCATGCAATCAGGTGGTACTCCCTATATAAATGAAAGCATGGTTTTAAATTTCATTTATGACAGGGCTAACAAATACCGTAGGATTAAATCTAAGAAGAGATGTAGAGATGTAAATTGAATTTTATAAGGAATTTATAATAATCTCACCATTTTGGCTGAATACTTTTTCCTTATTAACTAATTTGAGCTATTAACAAAAAAGGAAGAGGCTGTCTCATAAGTACTTTAAAAAAAAATTAGCAATATTTAATTTTAACACATAGGCTCATAGGACACATAGACAAAATACTATGTGTCCTATGAGCCTATGTGTTAATAAAAATTCTGAAATGTTTTTTCCTTTTTCACTTATGAGACAACCTCTTCCTTTTTATCTATTCCTAAAAAATAGAAAGTCGCGTATTTGCAATACGCGACTAACCACAACAAATTATAATCCCATGAACATATTCTTTATAGACAAGCTAAAATTTTAGCTGTTTAATTCTTTTTTGTAAGTTGGATACTTAATAAACTATATTAACACTTTGTTTATTATGTGAAGGAAAAAAATATTTGCATAGCAAGTCAGATTTTTAAAGATCCGACTTGCTATGTTGCAAATTATAATCCCATGAACATATCCAAATTTAGGTGCTGAGCTTTCAGCTTTGATTGCATCATTTTGCAATCCTTCATTCCATTCCGCCTCTTATATTTTTTATCATGAGAAAAAGAAGTAGGTCAGAATCCTATTTAACTAGGACTCTGACTAACTACAACAAATTATAATCCCATGAACATATCCTTTTTTAAGTGCTGATCCTTCAGCTTTGATTGCATCATTTTGCAATCCTTCTTTTCTTTCCGCCTCCTATATTTTTTATCATGAGAAAAAGAAGTAGGTCAGAATCCTATTTAACTAGGATTCTGACTAACTACAACAAATTATAATCCCATGAACATATCCTTTTTTATTTGCTGATCCTTCAACTTTGATTGCATCATTTTGCAATCTTCTCTTTTTCTTTCCGCCTCTACTATATTTTTTACCATGAGAAAAAAGAAGTAGGTCAGAATCCTATTTGACTAGGATTCTGACTAACTACAACAAATTATAATCCCATGAACATATCCTTTTTGTCAATTTTGAAGGTTAACTTTTTTAACCTTTTTCCTTTCATTCTCTACGTTTCCTCCCGATTACATAACAAATATAGAGCGGCTCACCTCCTTAGACAAAGACAAAAATCACTTATTGTGAACTTTTTCAAATTATTTTATTCATTCATTCTCATTCATTCAACTTATCTAAACTACTGATAATCAATTAATTAACAATTTAAATCCACTTTTAAAACATTACTATTTGTGAATTTTTTAGTGTTATTTTTCTTTAAAAAAAACAAAAAAAAAGCATGATTTTAATTAAAAAATCATGCTCAATAATTCTATGAAATAAAAAATGAGTTTCATGGTTACGATGCTGAAATCGAAAAAACAATTTCAGAACCATAACATGAAGCGAATTCCTCTATTTTTTGGTTTTCATAATTGGAAAGGTTAAAGTTTCTTCAGATGTTTGAATACTTAAGTAATAAGTACCCGAAGCCAATTTTTCATCAATTTCAATTGTCAAATCTTTTAAATCCTCAAATTGAACAGATTCAAAAACAACTTGTCCTAATGTATTTAGAATTTGGATGTTTTGTAGAACTCCCTTTTCTGGTAAATTCATGATATTGATTTCCCCAACAAATGGGTTAGGAAAAATGGTAACATCCCTAAAAGTTCCAAAATTAACACTTCGAATATCTGAATAAGTGAAATTTCCATTAAAGTCAATTTGTTTTAAGCGATAGTAACGATACCCGGATTTCAATGGGGAGTTGTCAGTAAAAGTGTAATGATGGTTAGTTGTTGTTGTGCCATTACCGAGTACCGTTCCTATTTGCTTAAAATTCTCGTCTGTAAGTGGTAGCGGTGATTTTGCTACCTGTATTTCAAATTTATGGTTATTAAATTCTGATGCGGTTTCCCACCTTAGTATTGCGTCCATTCCGTCTTTTTCCGCAGTAAATGAAGTCAATTCGATTGGCAAAGGAGCCAAAGAAATTACTTTAAAGTTGTCTAGAGCATAACCTGAATTTCTCCCTTGGGAAAAATGAATTTGGGTACTGCTACTAAATTGTTGTCCATTACTTGATAGTAAATTACTCAAACCTATTTGCCCTGAACTCAACCAGTCACTATCAAGAATTAATTCTGAGACTTCGATCCATGTATCGGTATCTGATCCTCTGAGGTAAACATAATCTCCATCTCCTAACATGTTGGGAGAACTATATTTATAATCAAAACTTAATTCTAATTCTTCGATTCCAACATAGTTAGACATATTCAAAGTCACAGTTAATCCCTCGTTTGTTCCACTATTAGAAAAATCTTTTGATTCTAAACATTTATTGGCTCCCTCATTAACAAAGTCTAATTTCCCCTCAGCATCTGGTGCAAAATCCCATTCTACTATTCCATTCAGTCCTACAATATCTTCAGTAAAAGTGGAAACCGAAATGCCTTCAAAATTTTCTTCATATGGTAAAGCAATCGGAGGATTTGCCAATTGAGTCACTTGGTAGGATCCGACAATCTCATTATTGGTTTCATCCACATCTTCTGGAATACTGATAAACCCATTTAATATATATGTTCCTGGACTAGAAAAATTAGCGGTGGTCGTAAAAACTTTTGTCAATATATCACCAGAAAGGAGTGTTTCATAAATCATTTCTGTTGCTAGGTTTCCACCATCTACTTGATAGGACATTTCAAAACTATCAATGGTATTGATCCCTATATTTTTCACTTTAAACTGAATATATTCTGCGTCTGATAATGCTAGAGAAGTATTTGCTCGTCCTACCTGAGTTGTTGAAATCTCCAACAAACTCACATCGTAATCCCAAGAGCAAACGCCTCCTGATTGAGCAGTAACTTGAAGAGCAATCGAACGTTCTGTTTTACTTCCTCCATTAGTCATTCCTCGCACGGCATACCAGTACTCTTCTCCTATTACTAAAGTTTCAGTTAGATAGGTATTGGAAGTAACCGTATCAATTGGAACCATATCTGGCCCGACCAAGGTATATATTTCATAAAGATCTACATCTGGAACTATATCCCATGTTAGTTGTAAATGTCCTTCACAAATTACCGCAGAGTAAAGATTCGTTGGTCTTTCTAAGATGTAAAAAGGAACTAAATTTTGGCTAGTTCCAGAACCACTATTCTTCAAAATCCTGATCACTCCTTCTTCCGTTGTGGCAGAAGATACTACCCATGAATATTGTCGATCTCCAGCAGCTATATTTGCATCAATTAAATCCCAAGTAACTCCCCCATCATCTGAAAATTCTAAAGAAAAACTAGATGTGTTATTTACATTAGCGTCCCATTGAATCATTTGGGTTGAACCTGGTTCTATGCCTTCCGCTCCATAAGGATAGGTCAAAACTACATCAGTAGATACATAATCGTAAACAATGAAAAACTCTTGTGGTCCAGTTGGAATACTACTTCCATCAACAGTAATCGTATAAGTACCAGCAGTTGGATTATCAAGCGTTACCTGTTCAATATTATTAAGAGTATCTACTTTTCGAGTAGCTAGATCAGTTACATATGTGGTATCATGATTCAGTACCCAAGGCAGATAATCTGAGCCACTTGGTGTAGTTAATTTTAAATCCAAATCATTAATCAAAGTCTTGGCAGAATAAGCTGGAGCTTCCACATCATGCCAGTATAACATTACTTTTAATTGTCCCAATCCCGAAGGAATCGTGATATCAAAGGTTTTTGTTTCTCCATCAGAAACTGAATCAGCATCATACCTTGTATTCTCTATACATTCTGCTGCTCGCCTTCCATTAATCAATCCATAACCATACGCATAATCAGGTCCAGTATTTCCTAAATCATCTGCAGTATTACAAGCGATTGCTTTCATTAATCCACCTTGAGGAACATCTCCTCCATTCAATTCTCGGTATCTTTCGTTTAATAAAGTCAAAGTTCCAACTGTAGATGGAGAAGCCATACTCGTCCCTGTTCCATTATAATAATCGTAATTTCTACCAGTAGACATTACATCTGATCCAATTGCTACTATTTCAGGTTTTAGTCGTCCATCGGCAACTGGCCCTTTACTACTTCCTCCATTCAATTCCCTACTCTGTCGAACATTTCCAACAGTCAAAACATTCTTTGCACTTTGATAATACCTTAAGACAGATTTGTAGCCATCTGGATAATTTCCACAAACTGAAAATCCACTATTTCCAGCTGCATAAACATGAAGTAACTCTGGCATCTGCCTCATTTGCCAATCCAATGAATTACTACTGTAATTATAGGTACCATTGGTTTCACAATTATATCCTACTCCGTAAGAATTATTAGTCATCACCATTCCGTGATCGTCATAATAAGTTTGAGCATTAGAAATAATTGAAGTAGTTTTTTGAATAATCAAGTTAGAAGATGGCGCCATTCCGCGATGAACTGGATCAACATTTCCTGCACCGCCTACGATACCCGCCACGTGATCACCGTGGGCACCGAATGAAGAATAAGTTCCGTTGGCGTAGTTGGTTACCCGATCATTGAAATCAATGTGGTCACCCAACTCGCCTCCGTCCCCTATTCCTACATAGATGCCTTCTCCTCTTAGGTTTCGAGCCCCAGGAACATTAGATTGGAGTACATTCACTTTTTGTAAAATTCGATTTTCATGGTTAAGTCGCTCTACCGCAGGTTCGATTGCATCTACATGCGCAACCATTGGTGAAGCAGTAAGTTTTTGCAAATCACTTTGAGCGATACGCCCAATTATGAGATCACCTCCTCGAAGAGGTGTTTGCAAATGT
>JBGCCY010000139.1:0-21363 GCA_045104975.1 Saprospiraceae bacterium | reverse complement strand
GAATGGCGTTTTGAAAAAAGCACTTGCCCTGGAACCTGAATCTTAATTTCAAATTCTTTATCTGAAGTCAACTCTGCTCCATCTTTTAATTTAAAATAGACATCTGCTTCTGAAAATCGGAGATTAAGTTCATCCAATCTTTTTACTTTTTCCGCAATCTGATTTTTGAAGTATTCATTGATTGAAAATGTTGCATGATAATTTACGTTCATTATTTTTAGTTTTGTTTAATTAAAAAAGGGCGACTGAATATCACAATCGCCCTCTGCTCATTTAAGGCTATATTGAGAAAAATCTATACTTTTAAAATCTAATATTTTTTCATCTTAGTACTCAACCCCAACCATCGATAGAGAAAGCAATCACCAGTAAAAGCAGTAGTTAAAAACACTACAGCAACAACGGCAGCGGCCATCGCAACCAATCCTGAAACCCATCCAATGTAGTAGGCATAAAAAATTACTGCTACCAAAATGATTCGGATGATTCTGTCAATTAATCCCATGTTGCTTTTCATGATTTTTGGTTTTAGATTTTTTGAAAATTATTTTTCATTTACTGAGCGCAGCAAGCACATCGTTACTGGTAATAATTCCAACTAATTCATTCTCGTCAACTACAGGCAAAGCATGAATATGGTGTTTGGAAAAAATACTTAAAGCTTCACTTACCGATGCTCCAGATGAAATCACTTGAGGATCTCGAGTCATCAACTCTCGAATATCAAACATCATATTAAGTGTCTCTTCATCGGACTGCTTTAGCATCGGCAATTTCATCGTTAATGATTTTAGCATATCATTTGAACTAATCATTCCGATGACTTCACGCTTGGAATTAACAATTGGTAGATGGTGAAAAATCAGCTCTGCAAATATTCGAAGTGTATGAGTAAATGAATTAGTCACATGCCCAACTAATATATTTCTCGACATCAAATCTGATACTTTCTTAGTCTTAATCTCTTCCGTGTACATCTTGTTTTATTTTATTGTGATCAAGTTTTTATAAAGTTACAAAGCGTTCACCATCTAAATATTGACCTTTGTCACTTCTCCTCTATGATTTTAATCACTTCCCCTTTTCAAAAAAATATCCGTTAAACAAAAGGTTGTTTAACGGATATATCGTCTAAATAAAATCTATATAATGAGGGTATTTTTATTTTTCATTTAAGATCAACAAAGGCACTTTTACGTGCATGGCCATTTTCTTGGTAAAACTTTTATGGAAAAGCCTTTCGAAAAAATTTCGTTTGGGCTTGAACATGACCATAGTGGCAATGTTCTGATTGTCGATAAAAACATTTAAATCCTTCACCATATCTTCAGTAAAAATGCAATGGAAAGAAATGTCTATTGTTGGTGCATTTTCTTTAAAAAACATTTCCAACTCTGCAATTTCATCCTCCAAATATTGTTTCCTATCATTCAAATGAACAACAATAACTTTTGATTGAATTGGTTGTAGCAACTTGCTCGCTTTCCATATTTCAAAAGGATCTGCTGCTGCGAAATCAGTAGCATATCCAATCACCATCTCTTCCCTAAATTTCGCTTTTTCGGGAATTACCAAAACTGGACATTCCGCAAATTTCAATATATCTGCTGTGGTACTTCCTAAAAATCTATCCCATACACTATTCTCTCCCTGGGTTCCCATGATGATAAAATCTACTTTGTCTCGAAGAGCAACTTCGAGAATTTTTGTATCAGGAATACCAACCTCGATATCTGTTTCTACATCAGGAAAAAACTCTAATAATGAACTTACATTTTCCCGAACACTTTCAATTGACTGATTCATTTTGCTTCTTGCCATCTTAATTTTTTCATCAGTAGCTACTGCTACAAATGAAGGATAATCCAAAGGTGGCGTTTCAAAAGTAGCAACATGAAGTACTTCAATCGTTGCATCAATTTTATCAGCTAAACAAAAAGCATACGCTAATGCATTTTCTGCACATTCAGAAAAATCAGAGGGAACTAAAATTTTGGTTTTCTTTTTCATCTTAATAATTATTTGAACTAATGAATTTCTTAATTCAAAATTATCGTCACTTCGAAAAAGATGGAGTGACGATTATCATTACTTGATATGATTTTTATCATTTCCTTGAAAAAGAAAAACCCGATGCATTTTAAGTGCACCGGGTTTGACGTTGAACGTTTTACGGTCTCATACAATTTCATTTAGAATAAAACTCTAATAATCAATTGTCATTTTTTACATTTGGAATTTCTACAAAAAAAGTAGTTCCTTCTCCTTCTTTACTTTCAAACCAGATTTTCCCACCCATCAAATTCAAATACCTTTTCACAATTGTCAAACCTAATCCTGTGCCTTGAATATTTGTCACATTATGTGCTCTGAAAAATCTCGTAAACATTAATCTTTGGTCTGCTTCAGGAATTCCAATCCCATAATCTTTGACTTGAATATTTATTTTTCCTTCATCATATTTAGTATGCAATTCTACATTCTTCCCTGCGGGAGAATATTTAATTCCATTGGAGAGTAAATTGATCATGATATTTTTTAGCAAATGTTCATCTGCAACTACTTGCTTATCACCTTCGTGAATATGAATAATTTTTTGATCACTTTTCAAAATCAAACTCATTTCATCAATCACATGCTGAATATATTCTTCTATTTCAATTTCTACTGGATGATATCTTACTTTGCCAGATTCTAGTTTTTCCAAGGACAAAAAATCATTTAAAATCGAAGTCAAATTTCGAACAGAGGATTCGATTCGATTGACATGTTTCATCCGTTTGTCATGTTGTTCCCCTTTTTCATATCGTCCAATCAAGTTGGCTGATGATAAAATGGAACTCAAGGGGGTTCGGAATTCATGAGAAGCCATGGAAACAAATCGAGATTTCAACTCACCCAATTGTTTTTCTTTTTCGTAAGATTCCCTAAGTTTTGATTCACTTGCTCGAAGTTCTTCTGTTCGTTCGATTACTTTTTTCTCTAACTCCTCAGAGTGCATCAAGATTTTATGCTCATATTCTTTTCGTTGAGAAACATCAGAAATAAAAGCAACAAAGACTGGCTGGGTTCCTAATCTTGAATATTGCAAATGAACTTCTATAGGGTAAGTAGTTCCATCTTTTCGAAGGTGAAGGGTTTCAAATAATAATTTATTTTCCCTTCCATCCTTCAATGGTTCAATTAATTCAAGAAACTCTTTCTCTTCAAAATCCGGTTTTAAATCTATGGGAGTCATGGTTTGCATTTCTTCCAAAGAGTATCCCATATTCTGACGAGCACCTTTATTAACTTGAATAAATTTCAACGTCTCTCCATCGAAAATAAAAATCTCACTCAACGATTCTTCTACAATATTTGAAATATCGTCACTAATTTTTTTAGCTTCTTTTAAGCTCTTCAATGTTTCTTGCTGCAAAGTATCATCACTTGCATAAGCAATCGCAAATCGTTCACCATCAATATCCATATGACTCAAACTAATTTCTATTGAAAAAAGAGAACCATCTTTTCGCTGCCCATGCAGATCAAGATTTGCTCCCATCGTTCGAGGAATCGGTTTTTGATGATACTTTTTTCGATATTCTACGTGATGAGTTCGGAAAGAATTGGGTATTAATATTTCAATCGGATTTGAAATTAGTTCTCCTTTTTCATAACCAAAAAGTTTTTCTGCGAAGGGATTTGCCTGCACAATTTCCCCTTGCCCATTCACTACAATGATTCCAATCGTCGCTTCTACAAACATTGCTTGTAGCATTCTTTGATTATCCATTTTCGTTTGTTTTTTATAAAGATACAATGGTAAAATTATTTTAAAAAGAAATCAAACGAAGTCTTGAATAATTTAAAGAAAAGTATTTACTCATCTAATTATGTTTGTTACTGAAATTGGTTCAAAATGTCTTACTGACCTGCTCGGTTTCAACAGATAATTTGAGTCAACTTCATTTTTAAAAAAATTACTTTGAATTTAAGCATCTACCTTTTCCACAATCATATTAATAATATCAAATGTAGTCAAGATTCCAACTAACGAATTATCTTTTTCGATGATTGGAATAGAATGGAATCTATTTTTTTGAAATAATATAATTGCTTTTTCGATAGTGTCTTTTGGCTCCAAGCATTCCAAATCACCGGTCATGATTTCTCCTGCTGTATAATTTTTTAATCGAACATCATTCATTAAATCTTGATAAGAATTATAGTTCATCCCTTTTAGAAAATGTAATAAATCAGACTTGCTAATCATCCCAACTAATTTATTAAAATTAACCACAGGCACATGATGAATTCCATTCACTTCCATTATGTCTTTTACGATCACGACTTTATCTTCAGATTGTACCACCATCAAATCTGTTGACATAATACTTGAGATAGGAGCTTGAATATTCATATATTTGTTTATTTAAAGTTTAAATACGGTATAATAAAATCAATACTTTGAGTTCTAAATAAATTGATTATTTGTTTACTATTACTTTCTTTTGAGCGTTTAATATTTCCAAAATTTTAAAGCCCATTTCATCTACTCCTTTTGAGGAATTGGATAAAATCACAACGGCTGTATTTGTGTCCTTGATAAATCCAATAAAAGATCGAAAGCCACCTGTTCCTCCATTGATCCAAACCACCGGCAAATTACTCTCTTCAGTCAACGTGCTCGTGTACCAACCATACCCCATCGAAGTCGCCCTCACTCCTTTGCCAAACATCACATCTACTTTACTTTGTTGAACTTCAGCAAAAGCATTTTCAATTTTTTTGTTTGGTGGATTTAAGTTTGCATTGACAAATACTAACAAGTCATTCATAGAAGTTTTTAATCCAGCAGCCGGAGCCATCGCATCAAAATCCCAAGGCTCAACTTGCTTTCCTTTTCGATTATGACCAGGAACAATATTTAGATCAGTTCGATCAGAAAAAGTCAATTTAGTATTTTTCATCCCCAATGGTTCTAATAATTCTTGGGTCAAAAGTTGCTCGTATGAAAGCCCTGAAATTTTACTCATGGCATTTCCTAACAATGCAATTCCAAAATCAGAATGGATATATTTTGTCCCTGGTACATATTCTAATTTAAGACTTTGCAATCGAGTGAAATATTTGTCTACTGCAAAATCTTTAAAGTCATTTCCTAATTTATTTCTTCCAATCGGTTTCCATTTAAACCATCCTTTAGGTGAATGTGGAAGCCCTGAAATGTGAGTTGCCAAATCGCAAAAAGTAATACATTCTGGCTTCCCCATTGGATCTTCAAAACATCGATATATTTCTCGCTGACCACCTACTCGTTGTCCATCATTAATATTTGGAACCAAATCCACATTGACACATTTCAAAGGATGGTAAGCTGGAATATTAGTTTCAATATCCAAGTAGAGATGAACAGGATCATGTGGTTGGAATTTATTTTTGTCTGCTTGGAGTTGCATCAAAGTTGTCGTAAAGACAGAAGTAACTGCTCCAATTTCAAAAATAGAATTCACATCAGGAACAGTTTTATCCGTCTTACTCATTTCTCCAAATGCCTTAACCGAAGTTTCATCGCCATAAATAATTCCGACGACGAGTCCATGATTTTTTCGATTTTTGACATATCTATTCCCTAAATCATCTACATGCTCAGCTATAGTTTTTTGAGAAAAAACACCCCCGCTAAAACACAAGAATAAACTAAATAGCAATATTTTTTTCAACATATCTTTCATGTTTTTACTTCAAATTTAGGCGAAGACTAAAAGAGGAATCATGACTTTTATCAATAGTTTTTATTGATTTCTATCAATGATAAAAATCAATCCCGCGTATGACGAAAATCATTTTTTAATAAAAGAGGAAACCATACTTTTAACAAAAAAATATGTCAACCATAAACACCATTCAATTTCATCATCAAGAACATCGAGACTGGATTAGCTCTTTGGATTTTTACCACGATCAAATCCACATCTTTCAAAAAGAGTTGGAAAAAGTGTTATTTGAATTTCCTGATTTGTATTCGATCATTGAGCATGTAGATGAATATCAAAAAATTCTTTTTAAGAAGTTAAGTCAAGTGAGTCACTTTCGTAGACAAATTATTTTGCATGAAAGACATCTCGCAGATAACAGTTCTTTCAATGAAGAAGATCTATGGGGACATATGGAAACCAGAGAAAAACTAGACGAGTTCATTGTTAATTTTGAAGAATTAAAAAAGAATTTCCGAGGGTTTGTTTCCAAACATTTGCACGCTCCTAATTAAAAATTGAAGTAAAAAATAGAACACCACCCGATTAAATTTTCGTTTGTTTTGTTGGAGTCCCTGAAGCATCTTTTTTTCAGGGACTTTTTTATTTCTATTTTTTTTGATTTTAAATTAAAATTTCATCTTCAGAAAAATCAATACTCAAAACAGGTAAATTAGAATTCTGCACTAAGGCTTCAACTGTGCTTCCTGAAAATATTCGTTTGATTGGATGACGATTATGATTAGAAATGACAATCAAATCTGCATTAACTTTTTCAGAAAAATGTCGAACTCCTGCCTCTACAAATAAATCTGGATAAATGTGTTTTTCACATTTTATGAACTTACATTGCTTGGCAAATTCATCGAGGTTTTTTTCTATTTCTTCAGTAGATTTGACAAAACTATTTAAGGTATTTATCGCCACTAAATGAATAACTTCAGGTTTAAATTTTTGAATAAAATTTAAGAACTTTTGAAAAGATTTTTTCTCTTCTTCTTTAAAACTAGAAGCAAAAACTACATTTTTAAATTCATACTTTATTGCTTGATCTTTTACTATAAAAACGGGAATATGCAAGGCTCGCACTACTTTTTGGCAATTGGAACCAATAAAAAAACCTTTCACACCACTATGCCCATGAGACCCCATGACAACAAAATCGATTTGGTTTTTATCAACATAATTTTTTAGAGTGGGTAATATTTTACCTGAGGTGCAAGTCGTTTTTATTTTTACATTTCTAACTCTAGCTTCTTTATTCCATTTTTCAAACAATACATTTACATTTTCTACAAACTCTTTTTCAGCAGCAGAATTTGCCAATAGTGAAAAGCCCAAAGCTTCTCCATTTCTATTGTCATCCTTCGTAGTCAAATAATGAATCTTTGCATCAAAGTACTCCGCCAACGCCAATCCCATATTCATGGCATTGATCGCACAGCCTGAAAAATCGGTAGCTACTAATATATTTTTCATTTCTCAAATTTTTAATTAGAACAATCTTGTCTATCAAATTTATTCTAAAATGAAAAACAGCATGGTGACAAAAATCATTATTGAGTTTGATCTTTATCATACTACAAAATGTAAAAAAACACCTATCATACTTTACTTTACGAAACCTCCTTTTTCATTAGATATTTTAAGAAAAATTGGAATATATCTTTTTTCAAAATGAGATCAATTTTTCAAAATGAGAATATTGGCATACAATTAGTTGAAATTATATTTATATATGTGTTAACTCCCATATTTACTCACCACGCCACAAATAATAAGATAAGTTTAGCTCATCATTATTCATCGTTTAAGCACGAGAAGATAAATTGTGATGCCCAGTACTTTATTACTTTACTCAAATAAGTATTTATGAAATCTAAATTCAAACCTTCCTGCATATTTGTGGTGGAAGATGATCCTATGTATCAACGTATGGTCAAATATGTCATGGAATTAAATCCTGATCATCAAATTCATGTTTTTTCTACTGGCCAAGAGTGCATTCAAAGTCTCCACTTGAATCCGTCCATTGTCTCGTTAGACTATTCGTTACCTGACATGACAGGAGAAGATGTTTTGAAAAAAATAAAAAATTACAATAAGGATATTTCAGTTGTGATTTTATCAAGTCAACAAGATGTATCGACCGCAGTAAAATTACTTCGAGAAGGAGCATATGATTATATCACAAAAGATAGTGAAACTAACGATCGATTATTACATACTATCAATCGAATCAAACAACAAAACGAACTCAAAGAGGAAGTGAGTTCACTCAAGGAAGAACTACAAGTTAATTATAAAGTAGACAAGAGTATTATCGGAGATAGCAATGCCATGCAAAATGTATTTTCATTGTTAGAAAAAGCGGTAAAAACTAATATCACCATTTCTATTACTGGTGAAACGGGAACAGGTAAAGAAGTCATAGCCAAAAGTATCCATTATAATTCTTCTCGAAAAAAAGAACCATTCGTAGCAGTCAATATGAGCGCGATCCCCAAAGAGTTGTTGGAGAGTGAATTATTCGGACATGAAAAAGGAGCCTTTACAGGAGCCAATACTCGAAAGCGAGGTATGTTTGAAGTAGCCAATAAAGGGACTTTATTTTTGGATGAAATTGGAGAAATGGATATTAATTTACAAGCAAAAGTTTTACGTGCTTTACAAGAAAGAGAAATACTTCGAGTGGGTGCCGAGAAGCCTATTCCTTTTGATGCTAGAGTGATCGTTGCAACCCATCGAAATTTGCAAGACGAAGTTAGCGAGGGAAATTTTAGAGAAGATTTATTTTATCGATTGCTTGGTTTGCCTATTCATCTTCCGCCACTTAGAGATAGAGGGAATGACATTATTTTATTAGCCAATTTTTTCCTCAAAGGCTTTACCAATAACAACGATCTCAACTCCATGAAATTCTCCAAAGAAGCTAAAAGTAAATTACTTAGTTATGCCTTCCCAGGAAATGTTCGAGAATTAAAAGCAATCATTGAGCTTGCCGCAGTCTTAACAAATGAAGATGAAATATCGGGAAATGATATTCAATTTAATAGTCCTAAAAGAGGAGGAAATTTCCTAGCAAATGAAATGACTTTTGAACAATATAAAAAACTCATCGTCACTCATTTCTTAAAAAAATATGATGACGATATAGATAAGGTTGCCATAAAATTAGACATTGGAAAATCCACTATTTACCGAATGCTTAAGAATGAGAAAGAAAGTATCGTAAATTAATTTTTAAGATTAAATAAAGAAATCTCTACATAATTTTACCTCAAATAATTATGGAAACAAAAAAAATAATTCAAGATATTTCTCTCCTTTATGAGCTATCATTATCGATTGGAAATTCACTTGACATCAAACAGAATTGTGAGCAATTTCTAAATATCCTCATTGCTAAAAAAAACTTAACCTTAGCAAGTGTTTGGATAAAAAATGACCATCACATCAATTTAATTTATAGTACTTCTCTCGATATTGTTGATCATCAAAAGATAGATTTAAACCATTACATCTGGGAAAAACTACAATCAAAGGAAAAGTTTCTCATCAGCGATGATCATCCTAGTTTTAAAAAATGTGTTCAAGAGAAAAATATAACTAGTGGTGCTTTTGGTATTTTCAAATTGGCTGACATTGGTTTTTTAAAATTATATAAATCCGATTTCAATGGAGATGAAATTGAAGAAGTCAATCAATTGGTTCATGTAATTAATAAGTTTAGTTTACTCCTTACCGGATGTATCGCTCACGAAAAACTAATAGAGGAACAAGAGCATAGACTATTCATACAACAAGCATTGCAAGCTAGTCAGCAGAAGCATCGTTTCGTTGTTCAGAATCTTTCAGAAGGAATTCTACTTACCAATTTGGAAGGGAAAATTACATTTGCCAATAAACGTATTGAAGAATTAACTGGTTATTCTAATGAAGAATTAATTGGATATGTTGCCAACGAATTATTAGTTAGTCCCAACTATCGTGATGTTATAAAAAAGAATATTGAAGATAGAACGGAAGGAATATCCAACGATTACATTGTCGAATATATTCATAAGTCAGGGACAAAATGGATGGGAAGAATTAAAACTTCTCCTTACAGAAATTCGAAAGGAATCATAATTGGAACGATGGGAGCCATCACAGATATTACAACCCAACAACTTGCCGAATTAAAAGTACGAGAAAGTGAATTAATGCTTCGAAAAATAATAGATGCCTCTCTTGATGCCGTTATCAATATTGATGCTGACGGAAATGTCATTGCATGGAGTGACCAAGCTACTAAAATTTTTGGATACACACGAGAAGAAACCATGGGTGAAAAGATGGGAGATTTTATCGTTCCTCCACAACATCGAGAAGCTCATGAGAGAGGAATGAAACATTTCCTACGAACGGGTGAAGGACCTGTACTTAATCACCGAATTGAAATTACTGGCATTGATAAAAGTGGTAGAGAATTCCCGATTGAATTAAGTATCTCGCCCATCAAAATGGATGACAAATATTTTTTTAGTGGATTCATTCGAGATATTACTAAAAGAAAAAAAGCTAAACAAGAATTAATTTCAGCTAAACAAGCAGCCGAACAAGCTCAACTGGCAGAGCAACAATTCTTAGCCAATATGAGTCATGAAATTAGAACTCCAATGAATGCTGTAATCGGAATGACTCACTTACTTTATGAAACTAACCCAACTGAACCACAAAAAGAATATTTAGATTCTTTAAAATTTTCGGCAGATAGTTTAATGGGAATCATTTCTAACATTTTGGATTTATCAAAGATTGAAGCCAACGAATTAGAGTTTGAACAACAGTCATTTAATTTACTTGAACTATTAAAATCGCTACAGCAAACCTTCCAATTTAAAGTAAGGGAAAAATCGATAGATGTTATTCTTGATATCGATCCTTTAATTAAAAACAACCTAATTGGAGACCCTGTTCGGCTTAATCAAATTTTGACTAATCTTTTGGGTAACGCTAGTAAATTTACTACTGAAGGAACAATTGGCGTAAGAGCAAAATTAATGAATGATAATGATGGTCGATACATCATTCAATTTCAAGTACATGATACTGGAATTGGAATTGAGAAAGATAACATCAATAAGATTTTCGAAAATTTCAAACAAGCTGATGTAAAAATTACAAGGAAATTTGGAGGAACAGGACTAGGTCTTACTATTGTTAAACAGCTTGTTGAATTGCAAGGTGGATCTATCTTAGTAGAAAGTATTAAAGGTCAAGGTTCAACATTCACTACTATACTTCCTTTTAAAGATTCAGGAATTTTGCAAACTGAAACATCTATCACAGAGGATTCAGAGGATCCGTTTTCTCAAGCATTAAAGGAAATTAAATTGTTGGTGGTAGAAGATAATCCAATGAACCAAAAATTGATTATCAACATTTTGGAACTATGGAATTGTCCTTTTGAGATAGCCTCCAATGGTTATATCGCTTTAGAAAAATCAATGAAAGAAAAGTTTGATATCATTTTAATGGACATACACATGCCTGATATAGATGGTTGTGAAACAACTAGAGAGATCAGAGGCAATGCTAAAAACCCAAACCAAAATACGACCATTATCGCTTTGACTGCTGCTGCATTATTAGATGAAAAAAATAGAGCATTGAATGCTGGAATGGATGATTTCTTGACTAAACCTTTTTCTCCAAAACAACTTAAAATACATTTGGGAAAATGGCTAAATATCAAAACCAAAAATTCTACATCTCACTCTTATTCTCAGTCTTCAAAAAATGAATTGGTCTATCTTGATCTCACTTATTTGTTAGAGTCTTGTCAAGGGGATCATGTATTTGTAAAAGAGATGATTGAAATTTTCTTACAGGAAATCCCAATGGCGATGAAACAAATGGAAGTAGAATTAAAAAATAAGAATTGGCAAGCTGTAGCAGAAATCGCTCATCGTATCAAAACCAATTATATGATGGTTGGGTTAAATATTCAAAATAATAATGCGCTTGATATTGAAAAATCAATCAAGATGAATAACTTTAACGATGACGAAATTCAGTCAAAAGTTCTACGATTAAAAAATGATTCCAAGGTTGCTTATCCATTGTTGGAAAAAGAATTGAAACATTATTCTATGAAACAGTAGACTTTTTTTCTTAAAAAATAAAACTAAGAGGTTAACTTTTTTTTCCATAACAATGTATTTACAAAACATATACGCGTAAATTCACCTCTCTTGAAGGTTGAATTTGTTTTGAAAATATTTCTAATAAAATATTGAGGAATTGTGTTTTATCGATTGCTTCTTAATTTTTCATCTTAACTGGAATCTCTGCCAATACATCTTCTAATCTAGCATCAGTAGTATTAATAAATTCGCTTGTAAAATTTTCTTGATTATCAAGAATCGTAACTTCAGTTGAAACTGAATCGTTAAAATTAAATTCTTGTCCGTTATTTTTTACGCCGCTCCCAAAGACTAGAATCATTCCTAAAATGAAAATAAACAAATTTGGAACCTCTGGCTCTTTTGTAGATGAAGATTGAAGTGAATTTTGTTGAGTTGTATTCATGGTTATACTATTTTTTAAAAATTAGATTTCACCTGAATGATCTAAAATTAGTACCGAAATTTAATCTCTTAAATACCAACCATTTACGAATATCAATTTATTTTATTTGATGTCAAAATGAGAATGTTTCTCATTTTTGATAAAAAAAAGTATGCTGAGGAAAACCTTCCTAGTTTTTCAAAAAAAAAAAGAACAGAGTCGAACTGAATATGAGTGAGAGGATTTAGTTTGGATAAAATTTATTTTACTTAAGTTCTAAAATCCAAAAGGTGTTTTCATATCACCTTGTGGAAAGTACTTAATTCTATATCCATCCATAATCTTTGAAATAACTACATGCCGCTAATTTATTTTTTCTAAAAAAATCTTCTTTTATCCTTTTTTTGACAATTTGAAATTATTTTAAACGTCATCTTTTCAACAAAAAAAACAATAAAACTACTATAACTTACTGACTGTTATTGTTTTACAATTTAACAAACATCTAAAACGGTCAACAAAAGCCTATTTTTGTTCTTATTTAAGAAGATACTTGATCTTATCTTTGATTCCAGAAAAAGAACTTAAAACAAATTATAATCTTTTACTAACAAGATTTATCCCTCCGTTTTTCATTTTCCTTTTTTACATATCAGAGTATGTTAGAATTTTAAGACATACCCTAACTTAAACCATGAACAACCTCATGAATAAATTCCCTTATTCAACAATATCTTTTTTGATATTGCTAATCACCAGTAATTTTAACTCGCACTCAATCCAATTAGAAAACAAATCAAATACTTTAATTGAAATTTGTCATAACAACCTCGACGATGACGGCGATGGGTTAATTGATGCATTTGATGAAGATTGTGAATGTATGGTTATATCAGATACCATTGAATTAGTACCAAACGGTGATTTTGAAGAATTAAATGGATGCTGTGATCTAATTTTAACTAATACTACAAATTGCTTAAGTGATTGGGTGGTGTTAAACGGATCTCCAGATTATTACAATGATTCATGCACCGATCCCCAAGAACTTGAAGCTCTTGAATTACTTTATGGTTACGAGGTGAATAGTGGAATTCTCGGAAGTTATATTACTCCAAACGAAAACTCAAATCCTGAATCTTATGGAGTATGTTTAGAAGAACCAATGATAGCAGGAAATACTTATATACTTTCCTTTGACATTGATCATCCGTCTTGGGTAATTGGATCTACAGGTGAAATTATTTTTTCAATCATAGGGATTTCAAATTGTTCGGATTTAACGAGTTTGATAGATACCGAATTATGTAGTACTAATTTGCCCAATGAAAACCTAATTTCTCAAAGTGCCTTCCCCTCTAATTCTGGGTGGAATCATGTTGAAATTGAAGTAACACCAAGCATGAATATTGAAGCAATCTATACTCACAGAGATTGTAGTGATGATCTTATGACGCAACAAATTTTTTATTATTTTTTGGACAATCTCAGTATTAAAAAAACTACGCCTTCAGTCACTATGGATGAAATCATTCCGAATGGGTTTCCTTGCGATCCTTCTTTTAATCTTTCTGTAACAAATCTTTCCACCAACACTTACCAATGGTATTTTAATGAAATGCCAATAACAGGAGCAACTTCAAATATTTTGTCTAATGCTCATATTGCACAAAATGGTGAAGGAAATTATCATGTGTGGGTTTTGGATCAGGATGGAGATTGTCAACTAATAGGTGCTTATACCTATACTCAAGGTGAATTACAATCTACTTTGAATGAATCTATTTGCGAAAATGAAAATTTCTTTTTTAACGGCGAATATATAAATGCAGCAGGTACTTATATAGATACTTTAAATAGTGTTCATGGTTGTGATAGTATCATTACACTCAATTTGGTCACAGTTGAAGTTTATCAAAATTCTATCTTTAAAAATATTTGTGAAGGTGAATCTTTCTTCTTTGGTGGAGAAAATATAACCGCTTCAGGAGTTTACATTGATACACTTCAAACTATCACAGGGTGTGATAGTATTGCTACACTTAATATGACGGTCAATGAAGTTTTTCAATTTTCCTATGCCCAAGAAATTTGTGAAAATGATTCTTACCTTTTTGGCAATCAAGTTTTAACTACTTCTGGTAATTATGCTGATACTTTACACAGTTCTGAAGGATGCGATAGTATTGTTATGCTGCAATTGTCGGTTAATGAGAATACTGAATTTTCATTTTCAGAAACGTTGTGTGAAGGGGAAACTTTTAACTTCAATGGAAATGAACTTGTAGATTCTGGAACTTATTCAGAAACTTATTCCAATGTTTTCAATTGCGATAGTACTGTTATCCTAACTTTAAATTTTACCGATCAAGTAACCACTTATCTTTTTGATGAAAATTGTGAAGGCGAACCTTATTTTTTCAATAATCAATTTTTAACTATATCAGGGTCTTATGAAGATACCTTGGTTTCGTTCGGAGGATGTGATTCGATCATTTCACTTAATTTGGTTATTCATTCTATTGCTGAAACTTCTTTCCAAGAAACTATTTGTAATAATGAAACTTATCTTTTTGGTGACGAAAATATAACCGCTTCAGGAATTTACATTGATACACTTCAAGCTTTTAATGGATGTGATAGTATTGTTATACTTAATATGACAGTTAATGAAAATACTGAATTTTCATTTTCAGAATCCTTGTGTGACGGGGAGACTTATTTTTTTGGAAACAACGAAATTTCAATGGCTGGTATTTACACAAAAACCTTTACCAATATTTTTAATTGTGATAGTATAGTTACTTTAAATTTAAATTTTCTAGCTCAAACAACAACTTTTCTTTTTCAAGAAATTTGCGAAGGAGAAAGTTATTTCTTTAATAATCAGAGCTTAACAATTGCGGGAAGTTATGAAGATACACAAACTTCTGTATTTGGCTGTGATTCAATTATTTCACTTAATTTGGTTGTGAATCCTACCTCCCAAATCAATTTACAAGAAACTATTTGTAACAATGGAACTTATTTTTTTGGCGGAGAAAATATAAATACTTCTGGGATTTATATTGATTCACTTCAGACTATTGAAGGATGTGATAGTATTGTTACACTAAATATATTGATTAATGAAAGTTCTCAATTTTCTTTTTCTCAGGAAATTTGTGAGGGAGAATCTTATTTTTTCGGCAATGAATTTTTAACTGCAACAGGTATTTATTCTGATACCTTACAAAATATATTAGGCTGCGATAGTATCGTTACTTTTGAATTGACGGTCAATGAAAATGTTGATTTCACTATCACACAAGAATTATGTGATGGTGACTTTTTTGCATTTGGAAATCAAAATATTTTTATTACCGGAATATTTTATGATACCCTTCCTTCTCTAATTACTGGATGTGATAGTATTGTTACATTGAATATTTCTTTCCTTCCCCCAATTGAAGGTGAGATTACTATTATCAACCAGATGATTGGAACATCATACCTCTTTAATGGAACAACTTATGATTCAACTGGATGGTATGAAGCTGTTTTGGTAGCAACAAATGGCTGTGATAGTGTTGCCTATTTGGATTTAACATTTTCAGATCCATGTGCTTTGGGAATTGATTTTTCAATAGAAATGGAAAATCCAGATTGTGAGGAAGCAGGAAATGGTTCGATTGAAATTTTTCCTATTTCTGGAACACCTCCATTTTCCTATTCCATTGATGGCGGAAATAATTTTACAGATAATAATCTTTTTCAAAACCTATCCGAAGCAGATTATAACATTATAATTACGGATAATTCTGGTTGCGAAACATCTACCTCTGTTTCTATAGAAAATAAATTATCAGATTTATTTATCCAACTTCCATCAGATACTATTATTGAAATTGGACAATCAATTCACTTGTTTTTAGAAGACTCAAATTTTACACCTCAGGATTATTTTTGGACATCTAATGCTATTATTAATTGCCAAACATGTGAAGAGATACAAGTCATTCCGACCTTTCCAGCAAGTTATATTCTTACTGCAGTAGATGAAAATGGTTGTGAAGCTTCTGACGAAATCTTCATTGAAGTCAAAGAAAAACAAGGCATTTACATTCCAAATGCTTTTACTCCAAATGGTGATGGCAAAAACGATCTTTTCAAAGCAGAAGCAAATCCTGAAATGTTAGAACGCATCATTGATATGAAAATATTTAACCGATGGGGCGAATTAATTTTCCAAAAAAATCATGTTGATTCTTTCGATGTACCAAAATGGGATGGAACTTTTAATGGAAAAAAAGCTCCAACAGGTGTTTATATTTATACAATCACTTTGACTAATTCGAAAGGAAGAACAGAAGTATTATCAGGTGATTTAACACTCCTTAGATAACTAACTTTTGAAGAACAATCAAATGAGAAATTATTGGAAATAGACATAAAAAATTGGGAAAGAGGTATTTATTTTTTAGAAGTAGAAACTCAAAATGGAAAGTCTGTCCAAAAAGTAATTTTGAATTAATAAAAATATTTTCATCATTTTATTTTTTACAAGTGAACAAAAATAGGTTCTAACTGAAAAAATAAACCTTTTGAAATGTGAGGTGGAAAAAGTAATTTTGGACTATAAAACTATCTGTACAATATGGATGTTAGTCAACAATTACTTTTCTTTTTTAGCGCATTGGGAGCATTTAACGGCTTTTTGTTAAGTGCTTATTTTTTCTTTTTTTATCGCCCCAAAAAGCTGTCAAACGTCTTTTTGGGCATCTTGATTTTAGCATTAAGTTTAAGAATTGGAAAATCTGTTTTACTCTTTTTCAATCCTGAACTTTCTAAAGTCATCCTGCAAATTGGATTGACAGGATGTTTTTTCATCGGCCCCGCTTTGTATTTTTATTTAAAATCAGAAACAGAAAACATTCAAAAAATAAACTTTCAATGGAAGGTTAGTTTCATTATGCTCACTAGTATAATTTTACTCGCTGGCACCATTTATCCTTATCCAAAATATCCAGAAATTTGGAATCAATATTATGTAAAAAGTATTTATTGGGAATGGTTAGTTTTTATGCTGGCATCGTTTTTTGTATTGAGGAATAGTTTTAAAAACCTCCTTTTTGGTTTTTCTAAAATCACCTCTATGGAAAAATGGTGGATGGGAATTTATGTTTCTAATGCACTTATTTTTTTAGCATTTTTTACTTCTTCACATACGTCTTATATTTTAGGAGCTTTGATTTTCTCTTTTTCAATTTATATTATTGCTATGATTTTTTTATTAAAAAAGAAAAAAAAGCACGCCCCTTCCTCCTCCTCCATGAAAAAATATTCTAATAAAAAAATAGAGGACGATACCGCAAATCAGTTGTTGGAAAAACTAAAAAGTGTGATCCAAGAAAAAGAAATCTTCAAAAATCCTAACTTAAAATTAAAAGACCTCGCTGCCGAAATTGAAATTCCTCCACATCAACTTTCCCAGTTACTCAATGATAACTTGGGCAAAAGCTTTTCCAAATTCATCAATGAATATCGCATCCAAGCTGCTCAAAAATTATTAGTCACGAACCATCAATTCTCTTTGGAAGGTGTTGGACAAGAAGTTGGTTTTAGTTCTAAATCTACTTTTTTCGCCACCTTTAAGAAAATGGAAGGAATGACTCCTTCACAATTCAAGCATCAATTTCAAAATAGCAACAATTCTACTCCAACTTTATAATTCCGTACTGTTTACCCTCTAAAAACACTTGATTTTATTAGGTTTATTAGGACATTGCAAAAAATTAATTACGCAATGTTTAAATCTAATTATTTAAAAATCTGTTTCGCTTTTTCAATGGCAATTTTCATTTTAGGAAGTTGTTCCTCACCTGATGTTCCAACAAATATTGTTGAAATTCATCCTATCAAAGAAACCATTATCGAAAATTTAAAACGTCCATGGAGCATGGATTTTATTTCAGAAAATGAAGTCATTGTAGCTGAAAAAGATGGTGACTTATTACGAGTAAATTTATCCACTAAAGAAAAATTCCTTATCCAAGGTTTTCCAAATGATCTTGCTGACAGTATTCAAATGGTCAAAGGAAAATTCGAATATGGTATTTTTCCACGTGATGCAGACGGTTATAAAACCAAATATAATGCAGGGATATTTGAGGTTTTACTGGATCCTAATTTTGAAAAAAATAATTGGATTTACGTTTCCTATGTTTCACAAAATGAAGAAGAAAAATCCACAACAAAAGTCATTAGAGCAAAACTAAAAGATGATCAACTTTCTCAAATTGAAATTTTATTTGTGGCTACTCCTTATTCACATGGACTTTTTCATTACGGTGGAGGAATGACTTTTGGCGATGATGGAAAATTATATTTCACGATTGGCGAACGATTATTTAATGAAGTTTTAGAACCCGAAATTCCAATTGCTCAAGACCTAAAAGATAAGCGTGGAAAAATTTATCGCCTCAACACTGACGGAAGTGTTCCTCCTGACAATCCTGATTTTGGAACAGGTGCTGTGAAAGGAATGTACGCTATCGGAATTCGAGCGGCGCAAGGAATAATCACACATCCACAAACTGGAAAAATTTGGTTTTCTGAACATGGAACTTACCAAGGTGACGAAATAAATCTATTAAAAAAAGGAGCCAATTATGGTTGGCCAATTATCACGACTGGAAAATATCGAGGCAAAGATTACACTCCGCCCAATATGGAAAATGTGGATTTTACCATACCATCATGGTATTGGCGACACACCGTTGCTCCAACTGGCTTGACGTTTTATCATGGAAATGATTTTCCTTCTTGGAAAAATAATTTGATTGTTCCCGGTTTGTCGCGAGGAAGTCTTTGGAGATTTACACTAGATGGCGAAACGGTAAAAAGTGCTGAGGAACTTTTTGTTGATGACCGAGTGCGAACTCGAAAAGCAAAAGTAAGTCCTCAAGGAAAATTATACATTTTGACTGATGAAGATGATGGTCGAATTATTCAAATAAAAAATAAAACTCAAAAAAATTAAATTATGAAGTCATTTACTTTTTTACTTCCTCTACTGTTCTTGATGCTTTCTTGTGAGCAACAAAAATCTATGGAAAAATCAGAAGATGAAGTGCTAATCGAACAAACTATTGAAAATTATTTTACAGGTTGGATATCTAATGACACTTCTAAAATTGGGTCAGCCATGGATATTACTTGCCAACTCAAAAACATCAAAGAAGATAAAGTTGTGATTTATGACCGAGCAACTTATTTAGGATTTTTCAAACCTGGCCCCCCTAAAGAAAATGCTCATGGTAGAATTATTAGCATCGATATCACAGGACCAATTGCTGCTGCAAAAGTGGAATTGGAAACTCCCAAATGGTTTTATACCGATTATTTTAATTTGATGAAGTTAAAAGATGGTTGGTTTATTGTCGATAAGATTTCTACGAGTGTGGCGAAGAAATAAATTCTTTATTCTCAAGGAACTCCAAAATTGACGAATCTAGTGAGGTATTCGAGAAGAGCGAAGTTTAGTAAAGTGCGTTTCTTTTACGGTTCCTTAAATTCGATTTTACGAAACCTTTATGCAAAAAAAATGGTTTCTCAACTAAATTTTTAGCGAACTTATTTTTGAACGCTAGAAAATATGATAAATGAGTAGAGTGATATTCACAATCCTTTTATCTTGAATTATGAAGAAGTGGAAAGAAAGTGAAAAAAAATCGGAATGTTTGTCTTATTTTTTGCCCTTAAAAAAAAGAGCGTAACAAGTTATCTTCCAACAAGTTACGCTCTATGTACGTGGCCCCACAAGGTTTATGTAATCGTAATAATGATACTTTTTAATTCACCTAATTAACTGACAATCAATACTATACAAAACAAACAATAACATATAAAGCAAAATAACGTCAATAAATCATCAAATTGTTTAACCAAATGTTTAGCCATTATCCATTTTTTGCGTATATTTATAACGCAAAAAAAACATACAATATGGCAACAATTAAACTCATTCTAAGAGAAAACAGAGTCAATAAAGCTGGCGAAGCTCCACTCTATATTCGAATAACTAAAGATAGAAAACCTAAATACATTTCTCTCAATTTTAGGTTACCTCCAAAATCTTGGAGTCATGACGAGCAAAAAATCAAACGCTCCTACCCAAATTCTACGAGACTAAATGCATGGCTAAAAACGCAAGTTTCAGAAACCCTTAATACTGTTATCGACCTTCAAGAGAAGGATAGAAATGTCAGAACAAAAGATATTAAAGAAACTATTCTAGGAAGTGCATCTCCTATTTTTTTAGAGTATTCACGTAAGTATATCAAACGTGCATATTTAGATAAAGGTAAAGACCCAACTTATGAAAGATATAATTCTACGCTCAACAAATTAGAAGAGTATCTGGATGGGCGAGTATTTACTTTTGATGATATGACTGTCAGTTTCTTGAAAGATTATGAAAGTTATCTCATCAAGAGATATAACAACAAACCGAATACAGTTGGAAAGGATTTAAAATCATTTCGACGTATCATTAATGAAGCAATCAATGAACAATTATTTCCATTTGAAAAAAACCCTTTTCATCGATTCAAAATTAAATGGGAAAGCACCGAAAAGAATTATCTCACAGAAAATGAACTCGCTGCTATTGAGAATTATCAAGTCAATGAAGGAACTGTTCGAGCCGTTCATAAAGATATTTTTGTATTCGCTTGTTATGCTGGTGGGTTAAGAGTATCTGATATTCTCCGATTGAAATGGCTTTATTTTAATGGTACACACATCATTATATCTACTAAGAAAACGGGTAGTCAAGTGTCTATTAAACTACCTAAAAAAGCATTAACAATAATCGAAAAATACCGCACCGAAAATCAATCTCCTAGTGATTTTATTTTTCCTATCCTCGACCCTGATGATGATGTTATAAAGGATAAAAGGTTATTTAAAAAAATCAACTCTAAAAATTCATTAGCCAATAAGAACTTAAAAATCATTGCTCAGAAAGTTGGTATTGAAAAACATATTAGCTTTCATACTAGCCGTCATACTTGGGCAACTCGTGCTT
>JBGCCY010000138.1:0-42032 GCA_045104975.1 Saprospiraceae bacterium | reverse complement strand
AAGTGCCATAAAGATGAAAATCAAACGAGCCAAACACAAAGCACAGAAAGTGTATCGGGATATTTTTCCCAACTAAAGAGTAAAGCTTTATGTCATGAATAATTTTAAAAAAATAGGCGAAGAAAACGAAGATCGTTTTCCTGGTTTTTTCGAAGAGAAAAAGGTTTCCTCAAATTATTTTTTTCTAAGACATGTAGGAAGTGTGGTCGATCATTTCTTAGGAAGAGCAATGGATATGTTCATTACTTTTTCAGGCGGTGATTCGGCAGGACCAAAAGCGCCACCAGATCAAGGAAATGATCCTTTCGAAGACGTTCCTCCTATGCGTCATTAAAAAGTCAAAAACAATCTAATAAACAATCTACATTTTTTTACTTATACATAACTCCCAATAAATGAGAATACTTTTATTTCAAATGTCTAGTGGGCTTGGAGAAAATTTCAACAGGCTAATTATGGACTTTATGTCTGTAATCCCGAACCTTCTCAAAGCCTTAATTATTTTTATAGTTGGCTATTTGATTGCTAAAATTGTAGCCAAAATAATTAAACGAGCCTTAAAATTAATTGGGGTTGATAAACTTGGCGATAAGTTAAATGCAATTGACCTTGTTCAAGATAACAATATTGAGATCGTTCCAAGTACTATTTTTTCCAAAGTCTTTTATTATATCATTTTACTTTTAGTTACAGTTTTAGCAACTGATGTTTTGCAAGTTGAAGCAGTATCTAAATTGATGAGTGATTTAGTAACTTATATGCCTAATGTTTTAGTGGCAATGATTTTAATTGGAATTGGGCTTTTAGTCGCTGATGCAATTAAAGGTGTGGTTCAAACTGCTTGCGAATCATTTAATATTCCATCTGCCAAGATGATTGGAAATGTTGTTTTCTTTTTGATTTTAATTGTGGTGTTGGTTAGTGCCTTAAGTCAACTGGGTATTGAAACTAACTTTATGATTACGGTGATTACCATTATTTTAGGAGGAATTGTTTTAGCATTTTCTTTAGGATATGGCTTAGCGTCAAAAGGAACAATGTCTAACTTTTTAGCTTCTCGACAAAATGATAATAAGTTTAAAATTGGTGATACAATTTCTATCGATGGCACTAAAGGAATAATTCTAGATATCGATCAATCATCTGTTACTTTAAAAACTGAAAACAGTAAAATTATTATTCCCCTATATAAATTTGCTTCTGAAAAAATTGAAGTTTTTGAATAAAGCAATAACATACTTTTTTGTTATTATAATTTAACCCAAAACAATTTTTTATTTTTTTTATTGACACTTATTATATTAAAAAACATTTCAATGAGTAAAAAAATCACATTACTACTAGTAGTATTAGTATCTATTTTCACTAATTCTACTCAAGCTCAAACATTAGATGAGTACAAAGCAGAACTAGCTACAAAATCAGCAGAACTAGCTGCAATTCAAGGAGAAGTTAATGCCATAAAAGCTAATATTGCTACTTTCCCTGGGTGGAAATTAGGAGCATTAGCTACACTTGGGATGAACTTAAGTAATTTTAATAATTGGTTGGGTGCAGGAAATCCTAATGCTTCTTCCAATTCTTTTGGAATCTCTGGAAGTGCATTTGCTAACCTTGATCAAGAAAAATATTTTTGGAGAAATTCTCTAAATGTTGCTGCTGCTAAAACTAAATTAATTCCTGATAGTGATGTTAATTCTGCTTTACCAGATGAGCTTCAAGCTGATTGGGAAACTACTGCAGATGCCATTAATTTAGTTTCTTTATTCGGTTACAAACTAACACCAAAAATAGCTCTTTCTGCTATGGGTGAGTACCGTTCTACTTTCTTAAATAATTTCAATAACCCTGGATATTTGGATATTGGAGCTGGGGCAACTTGGACGCCTATGTCGAACCTTGTAGTTGTTTTCCACCCTCTTAATTACAATATCGTAATGGCAGATAGTGACGTAAGTTACGAATCTTCTCTAGGTTGTAAGATCGTAGCAGATTATACTCAATCTCTTCCTATGGGAGTTGCTTGGAGATCTAACCTTTCTTCTTTTATTAGTTATTCTGATCCTAATAATTTCTCTAACTGGACTTGGGTAAACGGATTAAACTTTACCGCATGGAAAGGTATCGGAGTTGGATTTGAATTTGGATTGAGAAGAAACAGACAAGAGAGTTATAATACATTCCTTACTGCTAATTCTATCATGCCAGAAACAATTGCAATTGATGATTTTGATGATAGTACAAATGACGGTGATAATCCATTACAAACCTATTGGTTGTTAGGATTGACTTATAATATTTCAAGATAAACAGCACCCTTACGGGGAGCAATTTATTTTGCATCTAACCCAAACACAATTCACTACAGGCCCACTTCATTTTTTGAAGTGGGTTTTTTTTATGGAAAAAACCCATAGCTACAACTCTTCTTCTTTTCTTTTTCCCTCTCATTTTGATTAGTTTTGCTCTGTATTATTTTTCTCAAAATGAAACAGCAGGTAGAAAACAATTTACTTTCTACTAATCACTAATCATTAATTACTATGTCTGAAAAAAAACTATTCCTTCTTGATGGTCACGCCCTAGTTTATCGAGCGCATTATTCTTTTATTACCCGTCCATTAGTAAATTCCAAAGGAATGGATGTTTCGGCGGTAACTGGTTTTACTCGTTACTTGTGGAATATTTTAGCCAAACAAAAACCTACTCACATTGCTGTCTCTTTTGACTTGAAAGGTCCAACTTTTCGACATGAAATGTTTAAAGAATATAAAGCCAATCGAGAAGCTCAACCTGAACCGATTTCAATTGCCATTCCTTACATCAAAAAAATTATCGAAGCATTTAATATTCCAGTTGTCACCAAAGAAGGTTTTGAAGCAGATGATGTAATTGGAACATTGGCGAAACAAGCAGAAAAAGAAGGTTTCAAAGTTTACATGGTGACTCCTGATAAAGATTATGCCCAACTCGTTTCGGATACCGTATTTATGTACAAGCCTGCTCGATCAGGTGGTGATGTTGAAGTACTAGGAAAAAAAGAGGTGCTTGAAAAATGGGATATCGAACGAGTTGACCAAGTAATTGACATTTTAGGATTACAAGGAGATGCGGTAGATAACATTCCCGGTATCCCTGGAATTGGCGCAAAAACTGCGGTAAAATTACTCAAGCTCTATGGCTCGATGGAAGGACTTTTTGAAAATACAGACAAACTCAAAGGCAAGCAAAAAGAAAAAGTAATTGAATTTGAAGAGCAAGGACGTTTATCAAAAGTACTCGCTACGATTGATATAAATGTTCCTGTCCAATTTGATGCAACAAAATATATCGTTGAACCATTTGATCGAGAAGCACTAACCGAACTTTTTAGAGAACTAGAATTTAAAACTTTAGGTAAACAAATTTTAGGAATTGAAGATGCGAATATGCCAACTACCGTGGGGAAACCAAAGGGTAAAGGTGAGGCAAAACAGGGAAGTCTTTTTGGAGAAGCTGAACTAAAAAAACATACTTATACTGATAACAATATTTTTGTTCCAAAATTTTCGATAGCCGAAAAGAATATCACAAATGTAGATCACAAATATGAATTGGTTGCCACTAAGGAAAAACGCGCTGAACTAATTGCGCTTTTATCCAAAGAAAAATCCATTTGTTTTGATACCGAAACAACTGGAATTGATGCTAACGAAGCAGAACTTGTGGGGATGTCTTTTTCCATAAAAAAGTATGAGGGCTATTACGTTCCTGTTCCTGCTGACAAAACTGAAGCTCAAAATATTGTCGATGAATTCAAATCACTTTTTGAAAATGAAAATATTGCGAAAGTTGGACAAAATATAAAATACGATGCTTTGATGCTAAAATGGTATGGCATAGAAGTGAAAGGAAAATATTTTGATACAATGGTCGCACATTATTTACTAGAACCTGAGTTGCGTCATAATATGAATTATCTCGCTCAATCTTACTTAGGATATGAATGTGTTTCTATCGAATCTTTGATTGGGAAAAAAGGAAAAAAGCAATTGACCATGCGAGATGTTTCAGTTGAAAAGGCTGGCGAGTATGCTGCAGAAGATGCTGATATAACATTACAGTTACAAGATGAATTACAACCACTTTTGAAAGAAGAAGAATTAGAAAAACTATATAATGAATTGGAAGAACCACTTATCAATGTGCTCGTCGATTTAGAATACGAAGGAATAAAATTGGATTCAGGTTTTTTAAATAATTATTCAAAAGAACTAGAAACAGAAGTCGAGAGTTTGAAAAAAGAAATCCACGAAGAAGCTGGAGTTGAATTTAATATTGCTTCGCCAAAACAAGTAGGAGAGGTTCTTTTTGTAAAAATGGAAATTCCATATCGTTGGAGAAAAACCAAAACTGGGCAATTCTCTACTGACGAATCTAAGTTGACAGAACTTGCCAAGGAATATCCTTTTGTTGCTAAAATCCAAGCATATCGAGGTCTAGCAAAACTAAAATCAACTTACGTTGATGCGCTTCCAAATATGGTTAATCCAAAAACAGGACGCATTCATTCATCATTTAATCAAGCTTTAGCAGCAACTGGAAGATTGAGTTCCAACAATCCAAATTTGCAAAATATTCCTATCCGAACAGAGCAAGGTCGAAAAGTTCGGAAGGCATTTATCCCTCGTGACAAAGATCATATTTTGCTAGCTGCGGATTATTCGCAAATCGAATTACGTCTTATTGCTGAAATTAGTAAAGACGAAGCAATGCTCGAAGCGTTCCAAGCTGGTCATGATATTCACCAAGCAACTGCTGCAAAAGTTTATGGAAAAACATTGGAAGAGGTGACTCCTGACGAAAGACGAAATGCCAAAACAGTTAACTTCTCTATCATCTATGGAGCAGGTGCAACGAACCTTTCGCAGCAATTGGACATCAAACGAAAAGAAGCTACGGAATTGATTTCGAACTATTTCGCACAATACAATGGCCTGAAAAATTACATGGATGAGACCGTTGAATTTGCACGTGAACATGGTTACGTAAAAACATTGTTAGGAAGAAAAAGAAAATTGCGAGATATCAATTCTAGAAATGGATTAATCCGAAGCAATGCCGAACGAATTGCAATCAATACGCCAATTCAAGGCTCCGCTGCCGACATGATAAAAATTGCTATGGTTAATATTCACAAAGCTTTGAAAGATGGAAATTTCAAAACTAAAATGATTTTGCAAGTGCATGATGAATTGGTTTTTGATGTATACAAACCTGAATTGGAGAAGGTAAAACCAATCATCGAAAATGAAATGAAAAACGCTATGCCTAATTTGCAAGTTCCAATTCTAGTTGGAATGGATACTGGCGAAGATTGGTTGGAGGCGCATTAATTAAATTGCAAATTTAGTTCTTCCAGATTTTTAAAACCTGGAAGAACTTTTCTAAAATAGAAACATGAAATTCAAAACTCCTATTCCCCTCGAAGCAATCGCTGGAAAATACCATTGCGAAATCATTGGAGATACTTCTCTCGTTGCTACCGGAATTAATGAAATTCACAAAGTTGAAACTGGCGATATCACTTTTGTCGATGTCGAAAAATATTTTCAAAAATCGCTCACCTCAGCTGCTTCAATTATTATTTTAAATAAAAAAGTAGATTGTCCTTCCGGAAAAGCATTGTTATTTTGTAAAAACCCCTTTGAGGTTTACAATAAAATCATCAAAAGTTTTCGCCCCTTCGAACCTTTGAATCAAGATGTTAGCGACCGAGCAATCATTCATCCTTCGACGATTATTGAACCGAATGTCATTATTGCACCCAATGTGAAAATTGGAAAATATACTTACATTCAATCTAATGTAGTCATTCACGAACACACTATCATTGGTGATCATTGTGTCATTAATTCTGGAAGTGTAATCGGAACTGATGCATTTTATTTTAAGAAAAATAAAGACGGTTTCAAAAAATGGAGATCGGGTGGACGAGTAATTATTGAAGACCGAGTTGATATTGGCGCTAATTGTACCATTAGTAAAGGTGTCTCTGGTGATACTATTATTGGTGAAGGATCAAAATTAGATTGCTTAGTTCACATTGGTCATGGAGTTGTTGTTGGAAAGAATTGTCTCTTCGCAGCACAAGTAGGAATTGGTGGAAAAACAATTATCGAAGATAACGTTACCCTTTATGGACAAGTAGGAGTGGCGCAAAGTATTCGCATTGGAGCAAAAGCAGTTGTCCTAGCCAAGTCAGGGGTTTCAAAAACTTTAGAAGGTGGTAAAACTTACTTCGGAGCACCAGCCATCGAAGCACGACAATATTATCGTGAAATGGCAACCGTCAGAATGCTTTCAAAAAAACGGTGAATGATTAACTGTGAACGGTTAACATGCCCACTATGGTGTTAACAGTTCATCATTAACCATTATTTCAACATCATTTATTTTATCCAATTCTAGAACAGTTCCTTTTTCATCATCGGAATAAAACATCATTTTAAATTTTGCATTCCAAATAATTTCCTCGCAGGTGTAAGATGTATTGGAGTAAATCATTTGATTATAAGACTCATCATATCCTTCCAACATCACTAAAAATTCTACATCCATTTTTTGTAATATTTCCTCTCCTTTCGAATAAAAAGGACTGTCTTCATTTAATGGATGAACAATGGTCCAACTCAATGGAAAAAGAAAAACACGATTTCGTTCTAATTTCAAAGAAGCATATTTTCTAATCTCTTTCCCATTGACTTCTTCATGCCAAGTCGCACTTATCTTTGCCTCCAAATTCATAATCTTATTATCTCTAGTATTCGCAATTCTTAACATAAAAGCATTTCCTTTTTTGAAAGGAGCAATGACTGCATGCTTGCTATAAAGAATTTGCGCAACAGGTCTTGAAAATCTTGAAAACAACAATCCTGTAGCAACTGCTGCTGAAAGTAATCCAACTAAAGCTTCCAATGAAGCTATCCAATTAGCAGCCATTCCCATCGGACTCATCGCTCCATAACCTACAGTCGTAAAAGTTTGTACACTAAAAAAAAACATATGACTAAAATCTTCCCATACATTTCCTGACTCTATTCCTCCAAATGATTCAACTCCAAGGAACGTATAAATCACGGCAAAAATACTATTCACCAAAACATAATAAAACACTACATGCATAAAAAAACCTATCCAAGAAGTCTCCGTCAATTGGTGATAAAGTGTCCAATTCGAATAACCAGATCGTTCCACATTGAGGCTTCCATCTTTATTAATAAATCTTTTTTTAGATTGAACCTCCGAACCAAATCCTAAATCCTCTAGCGCATCTTTTTCTTTTTTTTTCTTCGCCATTTTGTGAAAAATTTTATTTCAAAATTAAACAAACCTTTTTAAAAAAAGATTTTAACAAAAAAAAGAGAGGATGAAAAATCTATTTTCATCCTCTCTTTTTTATAAAATTAATCCAAAAAAAATTAAGTAATTCCCCTCATCTCCTTTCGCTTTCGCCCTCTAAAACTTAAAACAATAAAACAACTTAATAAAATTCCTACTGCTACTCCTATCCGTAAATACAAGTCTTGTTGTGCTTTAATTAAACTTTGTAAATAAAATGGATTCTCTGCATTTGGCGTTCCGTACCCTCGTACGATTTCCCAATTTTCCATATCCGAGTTATCCAAATGAGGTAACATCAAACTCATCGTATAGGTAGAATCCAATGGAACAATATGATAACCAGTACTGTCCACAGAAGCTCCTTCATCGGTGTACAAACCTAATTGTTCTTTTTTCTTTTTGATACCGAAACCTAAATTTCCAATAATTGGCATTTTATAATCAGGAAATGTTTTTCGAAATGCCAATGAATCCTCACAAAGAATAAGATAAGATTTGGGATCTAAATTCACATTAGGAAGTTTAAATCCATTTTTTGAATCTGCAAAAATCCAATCATTTACATTAATTATTTCTTCACTAGCATTATAAATTTCTACCCAATCGCCTGTTTTTTTATTATTCGCACTAATCTCATTAATCATAATTTGACTAGCTAGAGGATGTTCGAATTTTTCAAAAACTGCTTTTAATATGGTTCGGTTTCCTTTTTTCAAATTAATAATTAATTCAGAATCAGCATTTTCAGAACTCATACCTTCCCAATGAGAAAAACGGTATCCAAAATTTGGGACTGCTCGCAAAGCAATTGGAATTCGTTCAAAATATTTCCCTTCAAAAACCCCATTATCAATTTTTACATTTTCATTCAAAACTACATAACCACCTATTTGAGATTCTACTTGTAAGTTAACAATTGCACCTGTATTAAATTTTCCCATCAAATGCATTCGAGTGTAATTTGGTCGCTCATTCCCAAATTTTTTCATGACCTTTAATTCATACTCCCACTTTCTTCTACTCAACTTCCATCGCTTCAAATGTTTGTCAATCTCAGGAATCAAAATACTAATGTGTTCATCCAATTTTGCCTCCACGTTATTTTTTTCAAAAGATGTATTCAATGCATCGCAAAATCGATTGATAAATTTTTTCTCGAACTCTTCATTCTCGAATAGTTTTCTCAAAATAAAAGTACTCCACTCTGGATTCGGCCAAGCAGGGCCATCTTCTTTTGTATGAAAAGCAAGGCTATTATTTTTATAGGCTTTTTCATCATGCAATCCAAATCCCCAATCAGTATCATATAAAATCCAACGCCATTTTCCACTAGGAGTTTGTGGTCGCCAAAATTTTATATTTCCACCTGCATCTTGATTGTCAAAAAAGATCTGAGCAACTTTATAATCTATAAAATTTTCAACTTCCATTAATGAGTTGAGGTAAGCATAATTGGCAGGATCACTCAAGTCATTTTCCCTCATGAATTTGAGCATTTTTTGATAATGGATAGCACTTCCTCTTTTTCGATTCATTCGATGCTCCATCAAGTCAAGACTATCTTTGTCCACATCGGTATGCTCTTGCAAAAAGAAGCGATTTACTTTTTCTCGGATATTATAAATCCCCCAATATTGTCCATTGATATAAACATGAGATGGCCGAGAATCTTGAATTTCCAAATCCCAATCTTCCACCAGACTCGTCATAAATTTATCACGCAAGTGAGCTTTACCCCAATCACTTCCTGAATTTCGGAGGACTAAATATTTATGTTTTTTTGGCGTTCCTTTTCCAAAAATCTTATGCTTAATTCGCTTTTTTCCATACTTATCACGAGCTACTAGGACAATTGATTTTTGGGGAAATAAACGACTCATTCCACCAAACAATCGAAAACCTGAATTACTTCGATAAACACAAGTTCCATCTGTTTCGAAAATTTCACAATTGATTTTTACTTCCTTTCTACTCCAAAAATTCGCACCTAATTTTGCATAAGATGAATCTGCATCAGGCCCATCTATAAATAATCCATTCTCTTCGTCAAACAAAATTCGTGGAGGTACTAACATTGAAACTACTGGAAAAGTAGAAGACTCTTCATCAATAAAAAAAGTATGTCCTTTGATATTACTCTTTCTTCTACCTTTTCGAGCGATAGCTCTAATAGGCGTAGTTGATTTAATCACGATAGGTTTATCATAAACATTGGAGCGGCGAGTTGGCTTCGAACCATCGGTTGTATAATAAATTCGAGCACCAGGAGAACGTAATTCTAAGATTACGTAGTCATTATAAAATCCCCCTTTGGTAGAGAATTCAAGCTCCAAAGTCTTAGCCTTCACCGAAGTTTTTTGGGAAAATCCATTCATTTGGAATAATCCCACAAGAAGTAATATGAGTAATTTTTCTCGCAAAAAAGTATTTTTATTTGTTTAATACCGTTTTTCAAATGAATATAATCCATTGAAAATCTAGTAAAAGCACTACAAAATAAGCACTACTTTTAGATTATTCAAGGTTTACGAAAAGGTAAGGGAAAAGTTAAGAAAACAAATATATTATTTTTTATGCATATTTTAGCTTTTTTCTAATGAACTCGGAGGTATTCTAATCTTTGGGTAGTTTTTTAACTTATTTTTTTTTAAATAAATTCAAATTGTATTCCCTTTTATCAAAAAAAGAAAATGATATATTAATTATTTTCTTAATTTTCACTTCTCTAGCGTCTTTTATAACTACGCTTCTAGAAAAACCGAATACTCTTTTTGTATTTCAACTGACAATTAATTTCTCCCCTAATCAAATGATCTTTTTTTTTAACGTTAATTTCGATGCCATATTTTTTTTATAAAAATTGAACGCAGCCTTTTTTGCCATTTTGATGTATGATATAATCAGAGAACATTTTTTGAGTTCTCTATTTTTAAATAACTAAATAATTTTTTCACCTAAAATCACAATCTATGAAATTGAGAATTATCTACACTTTTTTTGCTTTAATGGTTGGAGCATTTTTGTTCCTAAGTAATGCTGGCGGCCGAGCTTCTTCACAATCAGAAGGAAATACTGCCGCTCCAAATGACAATGGTATGGGAAATCGAACTTGTCAAACTTGTCATAATAATGGATCATTTGGCGTAACTCCTACCTTGGAAATTACTAATGCTGCAGGTACTGTTATTACTGATAATTTTGATCCAGGCGAAACGTACAATGTAAAGATGACTGTTGATGCTACAGGTTCTCCTGCTGGATATGGTTTCCAAATTGTTGCTTTAAATGCTGCTGCTGGTGCTGACGGAACTCCTGTCAATACTTGGGCAAATGGGAGTGCGAATGTTCAAGTTGCCACTCTTGGTACAGGAAGACAATATGCAGAGCAAAGTGCATTAAGTTCAAGTAATGAATTCACTATGGAATGGACTGCTCCTGCTGATGGAACGGTTACTTTTTACTATGGCGGAAATGCTACTAATGACAATGGAAATACCAATGGAGACAATGCAATCATGGGGTCTATGTCACTTGATGCTAATCCTAATTCGATTAATGAATTAGAAAAAATTCTTGCTTTAGATATTTTTCCAAATCCAGTAAGTGATGTATTAAACTTGCGAACTAATGCGCAAACTACTGATACTTATGATTTGCAATTATTTGATCAAAACGGAAGACAAGTTTCAACAGAAAGATTAATGATTCCTTCTGGTGAAAATATTGCTCCAATTGAAGTAACTAATTTACCAATGGGAATTTACAATTTGATTTTATCTGATGGAAAAAATCAAATCGCTAAAAAAATGTTGAAACTGTAGGGTGGATTTCCAAATCCGCTTAGGGTCATAAAATTTTTGACTCTCAAGTTTTAATAACCGACGGATTTAGAAATCCGTCTTACCTACTTAAAAAGCTCTTGCAGATTCATTTTTGCAAGAGCTTTTTTTAATTTTACAGTCAAATAAAAAAGCGGTGTAGCACTTTGAGCGCTAACACGGCTAGTCAATTATTTAAAATCAATTAAAAAAAATATGTACTCCACTTCCGAGCAACGAATCCTTTTTGATTTATCTAAAAAAATTTTAGCAGAAGATATTTCCGAAAATCAAATTGATGATTTGCGAAAAACCTTAGTGTACCATGAATGGAAATATTCAATTCAAAATGATCCGGTGATTAGTGATTTTGAATATGATACTTTGTACAAAAAATTGGAAGCGATCGAAGCAAAAAATCCTTCTCTCATCACTTCTGATTCTCCAACCCAACGAGTGTCTAATGAGTTGACGGAAGATTTGCCATCAGTAGAACATTTAGTTCCGATGCTTTCATTAGGTAACTCTTATAATGCAGATGACTTAAATGACTTTGATACTCAAATCAAAAAATTAGTTAATCTGCCTGAGGACGTGGATATCGAATATGTTGTCGAACCAAAATTTGATGGTGGAAGTATCGCACTCGTTTATGAAAATAATCAAATGGTCAGAGGCGCCACTCGTGGCAATGGAACAAAGGGAGAAGAGATGACTGCCAATGCTCGAACAATGCCATCTGTTCCTTTGCGTGCTGATTTCGAAAAATATAATATTCAAAAAGTAGAGTTGCGGGGTGAAGTCGTCATTCGGAAAGATTTATTTGAAAAAATGAATAAGGAACGAGCAGTAGAAGGATTGACACTTTTTGCGAATCCTCGAAATACAGCTTCAGGAGGACTTAGAGTAAAAGATCCAAAAGATGCGGCGAAAAGAAATTTAGTAGCATTTGTTTATCAAGTAGGAGTGGCGTTAGACAAAGAAGGAAATAATGTTTTAAAAAATTTGACGACACATGATGAGTCGATTGAGTTACTAGGCTCTTTAGGTTTTAAAATTCCAACAGTAGAAAAAAAGGTTTGTAAAAATATTCAAGAAGCAATTGATTTTTGCTTAGGCTGGGAAGCGAAAAGAGAAGCTTATGATTATGAAATTGATGGGATGGTAGTCAAAGTAAATAGTTTGGAATTGCAAGACAAATGTGGTTTCACAAATCATCATCCACGTTGGGCGATAGCTTTTAAATTTAAGGCTAAACAAGCTACCACTAAACTAATCGATGTTGAATATCAAATTGGTAAAATTGGATCTGTAACGCCTGTCGCAAAACTGGATCCTGTGGCTTTGGCTGGTGTGACGATCTCTTCGGTTTCATTACATAATGCCGATTTTATTTCGAGCAAAGACCTGCGTTTGGGAGATACTGTTTTGGTTGAGCGAGCAGGTGATGTGATTCCTTACATTGTTAAACCAATGGAAGATTTGCGAGATGGAAGCGAACAAGAAATTATTTTTCCAACTCATTGTCCATCTTGTAACACTATACTTACAAGGGCAGAAAATGAAGCAGCTTGGCGTTGCGAAAATTCAAATAACTGTGCAGCGCAGATTGTTCAACGAATGATTTTTCATGTTTCAAAGGATGCGATGGATATTGATGGTTTTGGAAAATCGTACGTGGAGCGTTTTTATGCCGAAGGTTGGTTAAAGGATTTGGCTGATATTTATAATTTGGATTATGAAAAAATTTCGGAGTTGGAAGGCTTCGGTGAACGATCCGCTTCGAAGTTAAACGCTGCGATTGATAAGGCTAAGAAAAATCCGATTCATCGAGTTTTACATAGTCTATCAATTCATCATTTAGGAAAAAAAGTATCTAAACTTTTGGCGGCAGAAATCAAAAAAGTACAAGATTTACAAAATTGGACCGAAGAGAATTTTACAGAGATAAAAGATGTTGGCCCTAAAGTTGCAGAAAATGTAATGGCATTTTTTGCTCAAGAAGAAAACATTGCTTTGCTCGACAAAATGGAATCTTTTGGAGTCAACATGCTACAAACTAAAAATGATATTCCAAAGGCAATTGTTGCCGATGCTTTGCTTTCTGGCAAAACTATTTTGTTCACAGGAACGTTAACTCAAATGGGAAGAAAAGAAGCACAACGTCGAGCGGAAGAGTTGGGCGCAAAAAATATTTCAGCCGTTAGTTCTAATTTGAATATTCTCGTGGCAGGAGAAAAAGCAGGAAGCAAATTAAAAAAAGCAACAGCTTTAGGAACTGTTGAAATATTGACCGAACAAGATTTTATAGACTTAATTTCCTCGTAACCGTAGAGGTACTCTCCCGAGTGCCGACATTTTATTGCACCATTTTAATACGGCATTCGGGAGAATGCCGCTACACAAAAATCATATGAAAAATTACAACGTTCTTATTGCATTTTCATTCCTTTCTATTTTCTTTTTTTTTAATTGCAAAACGCAGCAAAAAACTGCACAACAAGTAATCGAAAAAACAAATGAAGTAGTCACTCTCAATTGCGAATTAACTGATTGCAAAATGAACGCACCACTTTATTTATATCATTTTGATGGATATAATTTTTCTATTTTCAAAACAGCGATGGCAGATTCTAACAATGTATTTACATTTAGAATTCCTGCATCGGAACATCAATTCTATTTCGTCGGTGCGCAACAAGGTAAAACCAAACCAATCATTTTGGGAACAGAAAAAACCTTGACGATGCAAGGACAATGCAACAATATTCGAAAATCTGAATTTGTCAATTCTGAACTCAATACCAATTACGAAATGGCCATCAAACAAATCAGAGGCTACCAATCAACAGCTACAAGTTTAAATCGTCAATTTGCTCAATCTGCTAATAATCCTACTGCTCAAACAAAAATAGCCAAGCAATTAAAAGCGAACGACGATGCTCAGATAGCTTTGTTGAAAAGTATGAAATCCAAGTACCCTTTTGTTGCAAAAATTGTGGCGACTAAAATGTATTTAAGTTTTCCAAACAACAAAGGTAGCTATGCCAATGAGGTCGATTATTACGTCAATGAATTTTTTACGCATTTAGATTTAAAAGATCCTGATATGGACCGGATGCCTGCGCTCTTCGAAACGTTTCGGGATTACACCACTACTTTAGCGGCAGTCAAATTTGATGAAACGAAAATGAATGCAACTTTAGATAATGTTTTGAAAAAAATGAATGCTGAAAGTCAAGCTTACCGTTTTGCTTTGGGAGCCATCGTGCAAACTTTAAAAAGTAAAAACCATCCTTCATATGTTGAATATGGAAATTTATATCTACAAAAGTATGGTGCTGAAAACCATACCTACATGGTTGAGTTGAAAAAAAATATTGAAAACGCTAAGAATTTTGTGATTGGAGGAGTTGCTCCTGACTTCGAGCAAAATACCCTCGATGGCCAGCCAATGAAATTAAGTTCTCTTCGAGGAAAAGTTGTCTTGGTAGATTTTTGGGCGAGTTGGTGTGGACCTTGTCGAAGAGAAAATCCACATGTGGTGAAGTTGTATGATAAATATAAAAGTAAAGGTTTTGAAGTGCTCGGAGTTAGCTTGGATCGAACGAAAGAAAAATGGGAAAAAGCAATTACTAAGGATAAATTAACTTGGAGTCATGTAAGTGATTTGAAGGGATGGAAAAATCAAGTAGCCAAACAGTATTCTGTCACATCAATTCCACATACCATTTTGTTAGATAAAGAAGGAAGAATTTTAGCGAGAAATTTACGAGGTGCAGATTTAGATGCGAAGTTGAAAGAGTTATTTGGGGAGTAGTTTCTTAGTAAACTAAAATCTTTGTTAATTATGATTTTTTAAAAACAGAGAAGGGACACAGAGCTCACTGAGTACTCTGTTTTATCTGTGCTTAAATTATTCTCGGACTATTTTTTATTAGATTAAAACAAAAACTATGAAACACCTTTTTCCGTTTTTGATTCTTTTACTTTTTTTTTCGTGTGATGAAAAACCTTCAGGGGAATCAAAAAATAACACTTCAGTTGATACCCTTGCAATTCCAACTCAAGAAGACCTACCAAAAAAGGAAACTCCTAAAACAATCGTTTTTGATTACGATACGACTCAATGGGTTGACTTACATCACTTAGATTCTACGATCATTATTGATATGAGATATGCTACGACGAATAATTTTGTCAAAGAAAAAATGTACGATTGTAGTCGTTGTTTTCTTCGTCCAAGAGTTGCTCAAAAAATAGTTGATGCACATTTGATGTTGCAAGAAGGAGGACTTGGTTTAAAAATGTTAGACTGTTTTCGTCCTCGCCCAATTCAGCAAAAGTTATGGGACAAATTTAAAAATCCACTTTACGTGACTGACCCCGCCAAAGGTTCGATGCACAATCGAGGTGCTGCGGTTGACTTAACTATTATCGATGCAGGAGGCAAACAATTAGACATGGGAACTACTTTTGATTACTTTGGGAAAGAAGCACATCATGCTTATACCAATTTATCTAAGGAAGTTTTAGCAAATCGGAAATTATTAAGAGAGACAATGCAAGCGGTTGAGTTACATCCGATTACGACAGAGTGGTGGCATTATTCTTATCGAGGGGAACAATATGAGTTGTCGGATATGCTTTGGGAGTGTGAATAAAAAAAGAAAGGTTCATATTTATATAAATATGAACCTTTCTTTTTAATCCTTAAAGAAATCTAATTATCCTTCTTAATAATAATTTTATTTTTTTTAGCGCCATCAGTTCCTTCTTCTTCGAAGTGCATTTCTTGACCTTCTTTTATTTCAATTACTTTTCCATCATCTGTTTTCCAAATCGTTTTATTACTCGATGGAACATCTTTTGAATTAGCCAAATTCGCTTGCACTTTATTAACTTGACCATCTCTCTTATACATCACTACGATGGAATCTCCAGGCTTATAATTTGATAATGCTTTAGTCAATTTATCATAAGTTGAAACTTGATGCTCATTGACTGATTGCAAAATATCTCCTTTTTTTAAGCCAGCTTTTTCTGCAGGACTATCTTTTACGACATCTAATAATTCCATTCCTTCTGCACTTGGATCAATCATTACACCAAAGAAAGCACTATTGCCTTTTCGAGTTTTCATGATTCGGATTTCTGTTTTTTTATCACCATCCATTTTCACATCTATATCTTCTAGGAACTCAAAAGTATTTTCATCTCCTCCTTCTGACTTCATGATGATAATATGTTTTCCATCTTCAGTAGTGATTTCTTTTTTCTTCGTATCACCATCAATTTTAATAATCGTTTTTTCATCACCTTCCATGATGACCACATCGTCCCCTGTAACAGTTACTTCGATTTCTCTCTCTTCGCCAGCAGATTTTTCCTCTCCTTCTTTTATTACCCTAACTTCAACGTTGACATTGGTCGCTCCATTTTCATCATCTTTAAGATATTTGGCCACATCAAAATCTTCGGCTTCTTTTCCTTCTTTGACAATTTTTTCTACCACTTCATTACCATCTTTGTCTATTGTTTTTTTGACAATCACGACTTGCTTTTCTTCTTTTGTTTCTGTTTGTGCCAAAGAATTATTAGGTAAAATAAAACATCCTAACAATAGTAAAATCCATGAAATTTGTATTCTTGAACGATTCATATTTATTTGATTTTATTAAAAATAATTTTTGATAATGAGGTGAATATTATGGTGATGTGATTCATAATTTTCAATCCGTTTTAACGTTTCATTAGCAGAACGTATTCTTTTCTCCAATAATACTTTCTGTTTTTTTCCAAAATCGTTAAAGGTTAGTTAAACATTCCCAAAGCACCTTTTGATTATTTAAATTTGTAAGAGTCGGATAGAAATTTGTGCTTATTTTACCATCTTTTCTTTTGTAAATTTACAGATTACTATTCACTTTTTGGTTCTTAGAACTATCCTTTTTCGAAGTCAAGCTAAAATTGAAATTAGATAACTTCTTTGGGCTTTTTTAATTTCAATTTTAGCTTGACAAAGGATTTCTCTGAGAATGATTTTTTTAAAATTATCCAATACTAAACATCAATGAATAAAAAAGCGATTTGGGCGATTATTGGTCTTATGAGTGCAGCTATGATTGGAATTATTTTATTGCAATTGTATTGGATCAATTTCAATATCAAACTCAATGAACAACAATTCGATAGTAATGTAAAAGCTGCAATCAGACAAGTTGCGGAACGGTTAGAGGTGTGGGAAGACTACGAAACCTATGAGAATGCTTTTAATTCTCGAGCAAATACTCCTACCTCTTATTCTTCTGGAGGAATTAGAAAACCATTTCGGTCTGGTGAAACCTTGAGTGATATGTCTATGACTCAAAATTTTCGGAATGTACAGTTAACTCCTGCGTCGGTTAGTCCACTTTCTATAACTAACGATTCGGGATTTTCACAATTCCAAAATAAGATGGAATATCAAGAAGTACAAAAAATGCTCAATATGCATCCTCTGGAAGAACGAATTAATTTGGAGGTGTTGCATGGATTATTGGAGCAAGAATTAAAAAAGAAAAGAGGAATTAAAGCAAATTTTCAATATGGTGTTTTTTCACACCAGAAAGGTTCGTTCGTTATTAATAATGGTTCCTATGCAGTAATTAATGAGACCTCTTCTTCTATAGATAATGTAGATTCTGATCTTTATCATTCCAGTTATCAAACTGAATTATTTTCTAATTCTTATGCATTAGAATCACCTGGTTTGTTGATGGTTCATTTCCCCAATCGAACAAGTGTCATTTGGAGTTCATCTTGGAAAACACTTTTGGCTTCGATTATTTTTACTGGATTGATTTTGTTTTGTTTTTCATATACCATCTTAGTCATCTTTGAGCAAAAGAAAGTTTCAGAAATGAAAACGGATTTCATCAATAATATGACACATGAATTCAAAACTCCAATTGCGACAATTTCATTGGCTGCCGATTCGATTACAAGTCCAATGATTTCTGGAAATGCCGATAAAGTGAAAAGATTTGCAGATATCATTCGTCAAGAAAACAAACGAATGAATAATCAAGTAGAAAAGGTTTTGCAAATGGCCTTGATTGATAAGCGAGAATATAAACTCAATATGCTGCAAATCAATTTGCATGATATCATCAATCAAGCGGTACAAAATTCTAACTTACAAGTAGAGAAAAAAGATGGGAAAGTAACGACTCAAAAAGAAGCGACGAATCCATATGTTTATGGGGATTTGACCCATGTTTCTAACATTATTAATAATTTATTGGATAATGCTAATAAATATTCACCTGAAAAACCTGAAATAACTGTAACTACACGCAATGTGGCACAAGGAGTTGAAGTTATTATACAGGATAAAGGAATTGGTATGAGTAGAGAAGCATTAAAGCATATTTTTGATAAATTTTATCGAGTCCATACCGGTAATCGACATGATGTAAAAGGATTTGGTTTGGGTTTGAGTTATGTGAAAGCATTGATGGATGCTCATCGAGGACAAATAAATGTGCAGAGTGAATTAGGGAAAGGAAGTACTTTTATTCTTACATTTCCTTATAATAGTGAATTACAAACTATCGAAATGGATGATTAAATACTTTTTAACATTTTTCGCATAGACTATTGAACACGAACTGATTTATCCTTAACTTTAACATATGTTAAGATTATTATTTAAACGAAATGAAACGCTGATTTTTATCAGCAATAACTAAAACATCCTATTTTTTGGAATTAAAAAATTACAAATGACTGCAGCAAACAATCGAATACTACTAGTTGAAGACGATCGGAATTTTGGAGATGTATTGCGTTCTTATTTAGAAATGCATGATTATGATGTGACTTTGGCAACTGATGGAGAAGCGGGCTTAGAAAGTTATAATAAAGGAGAATACGACCTTTGTATTTTTGATGTGATGATGCCTAAAAAAGATGGTTTTACATTGGCAAAAGAAATTAGAGAAAAAGATACTGAAATGCCTATCATCTTTTTGACTGCAAAAACAATGAAAGATGATGTACTTCAAGGTTTCAAGATTGGTGCAGATGATTACATCACAAAGCCATTCAACTCGGAAGAGTTGTTGTACCGAATTCAAGCAATCCTAAAAAGAAGTCAAGCGAAAGATGATCCTAGGGAAGAAATTAAAGAATTTGAAATTGGAAATTTCCATTTTAATTTTCCTTTGAGAATTTTGACATTTAGCAATGGTGCTGGAGAGGATAGTAAAAATAAATTGTCGCCAAAAGAAGCCCAATTACTTCGAATGTTTTGCATGTACAAAAATGATATCTTACCTCGATCTGAAGCTTTGACTAAAATCTGGTCAGAGGATAATTATTTTACGGCTCGAAGTATGGATGTATTTGTGACTAAGTTGAGAAAATATTTGGCTCCTGATCCTAATATTGAAATTGTCAATATTCATGGAAATGGATTTCAACTACTCGTTAGAAATAGTGAAGAAGCTTCCTAATGAAAAAATAATTTATAAAACAAAAGGGCAAAAATCTATCTTTGATTTTTGTCCTTTTGTTTTATAGACTGCCTCGCTGACAAAGGACAGATCGTCGCCTTTGGCGACTGTCTAAGATCAGACTGACGATTGGAGTTTTGACTACGAAGCGATCTTTCTGAGAGCATAGCGACCGGTCTTGCCTCTGTCAGCATAGCGGTTTTTTTATAACAAACTAATTACATTTTAATTTGAAGAATCAAGTCAAGCGAATTTTAGGAGTAGATCCGGGAACTAACTTTCTAGGTTATGCGGTAATTGAGACTAAGAAAAATAAAATTAGTTTGTTGACTATTGGAGTCGTCTCGATGAAGCATCTTGGTTCACATCAATTAAAGTTGAAAAAGATATTTGAACGATTGCAAGAAATTATCAAAGCATATAGTCCTGATCACATGGCGGTAGAGGCTCCTTTTTATGGAAAGAATGTACAGTCTATGCTAAAGTTGGGAAGAGCTCAAGGAGTTGCGATTGCAGCAGCAATTACGATGGATGTTGAGATGACTGAGTATGCTCCAAAGAAAATCAAACAATCTGTAACTGGAAATGGAAATGCTTCTAAAGAACAAGTTGCTGCTATGCTAGTCAATATTTTGGATCAAAAATTAGATACGGAATCTTTAGATTCTACGGATGCATTAGCAACAGCTATTTGTCATCATTATCAATCTAGTAGTGTCTTAGGGGGAGGAAAGAAGCATAGTGGATGGGCAAGTTTTATTAAGGATAACCCTGGTCGAATAAAATGATTAAGCTTCATTATCAAGTTGTTTTAAAAATAAAAAAAGCAGAACTGCTGAGTTCTGCTTTTTTTATTTATTTAAAATTTGCTCTAATTCTTTCTGCAATTTTAGCCAATTCTTCCTGAGAGTATTTTGGCTTTTGCTTTGGAATAAAATGTTTGACAATCGGTATCAGATGAACATGAGCATGTGGCACTTCCAATCCTTCGACTAATATTCCTACCCGTTTACATGGAACTGCTTTTTCAACAGCATGTGCTACTTTTTTTGAAAAAGCCATAAGGCCTTCATAGGTTTCATTATCCAAATCAAATATATAATCCACTTCTTTTTTGGGAATAACTAAAGTATGCCCTTCTTCCCAAGGATTAATATCTAAAAAAGCAAAGTAATTTTCTGACTCGGCAATTTTATGACAAGGAATATCTCCATTAATTATTTTAGTAAAAATATTTGCCATGATCTAAAAGAAGATTTCTAAAATTTCAAATTTAATGACTCCTCCTGGAGTTTGAATCTCTGCAACCTCTCCAACCGCTTTTCCCAAAAGGCCTAAACCGATAGGAGAGGTGACTGAAATCTTTTTGAGTTTCAAATCTGCTTCAGATTGAGAAACTAATTGGTAAGTGATTTCCTTATTGACTTTCAAATTTTTCATTCTCACTTTTGAAAGTACTACTACATTTGAATTGTCTAATTGACTCGCATCTAATACTCGAGCATTAGACATTTCTTTTTCCATAGTATTTATTTTCAACTCTAGAAGACCTTGCGCATGTTTTGCTGCATGATATTCTGCATTTTCTGAAAGATCTCCTTTCTCTCTTGCCTCAGCAATTGCAGCAGAAGATTTTTGTCTTTCCGTAGTTTTTAATTCTTCCAATTCTGCTTGTAATCTATCGTATCCTTCTTGTGTCAGATAATTGTATTTCATAATAAAGTTATTTTAAAAAAAATGCTTCGCGGAGTGTAGGTAAGAAAACAACAACTAATTTATTGTTTTTTAAAAAATCATTTGTTCTGTGTTCATTTAGAATAAAAATCAATTCTCCTTTTATTCGTTTCCACCTTTCTTTTTAAATGAACCAAATGAGTTAGTTAAAACAATATTTTCAAAAAATGAGTTCATTCCCACGCTTAATAAATAAAAAACAAGAACGTTTCTACCAAATTGATAGAAACGTTCTTGAAGTGAACTTTGCTTAAATATAGTAAAAATCAAGCAAATAAAAAATATATTTTAAGGATCTTCTTTTTCTAGAATCCTAATCTAACTGCAAGGTTATGAGTTCCGCCCCAAGGGTTAGAAGCTCTGAATGCATAATCAATACCAAAAGTAGTAGTTGATTTTTTGCTAACTGGTACTTGAATTGATAATCCTCCAGCAAGACCTGTATAAACATTTTTCTCATCAGGAGCATCACTCTGACCAAGGTCATATTTGTACCCACCTCTAAGCATAAATTTTTCATTGAATGCATATTCAAAACCTGCTCCAAGTTGATCTCTTGAAAATGAATTAGAAGTAAAATTAGAAATAGCTGTTAATCTATTTTTATCTCCTAAAATAAAATCATAAGATACACCAATATTCAACACAGAAGGTAATTCAAATGCTGCTGGTCTTTGCTCATAAGATAATTGGTAAGTTGAATTAGGCACACTCAATTGTTGAGATAAACCTTGTCCACCAAAACTCATTGGAGATCCTACATTTCTCAAAGACAATCCTAATTTAAAATTATCTTGTGGTCCAGAAACATATTGAACTCCTGCATCAAGTGCAAAACCAAATGCTTTCAAATCAGCAGTACTTTCAGAAACTGCTCGAAACAAAAGTCCTACAGAAATTTTATTTTCAAAAATATGACCGTAGCCAAGTCCTAAGTTGAAAAAATTTGGAGAAAAAGTACCACCAGTTCCTTCTGGTGAGTTTTCAGTTGTTACTGGAATATCTCCAAAATCCATCGCCATAAGGCTTAATCCAAATGTTCCATTTTTTCCAACTTTTTGAGCTAGTCCAAATGCATTCATTTTGATATCAGTACCTTCCAAATATCTAGCATGGCTTACTACCACTTCTGTTCCTTTTACTCTAGAAAGACCTGCAACATTTAATCGCATAGCTTCTACACCACTTACAAATGAAGTTCCCATAGTATGGAGTCCAGCAGAACGTGCCCATGGATTCATTAAAAGTTCGTAGGCTCCTGCCTCTCCTTGTCGATCAGGATTTCCTGCAAAAGCTGATTGGCACATTGCAAGTGACAAAACAACTGTAAATAGGATGTATATAAATTTATTCATAATTAAATTCTACTAGTTTTAATTCTTATAAAAAATCTACTTTTCTAATTCAGCTAAAATTAAACTTAACACTTCCATTGGATGTTTTTAATTTCAATTTAACTTAATAGCAGAGTCTTTCTAAGAACCTAATTTTTTTTGAAATAAAAACAAGGAAAATTGATTCATTAAAAAACCAACCTTCCTTGTGATTTAATTTTATAATCCTGATGGATCGAATTTTCGTGCCACACCAAACCATTTAATCACTCGTTCGCCCAATCCATCTGCATCTACGTGAATGAGATAAACTCCACTCGCTACAGGAATTCCTTTATTATTCTTCATATCCCATTCTAGTGCAGGAGAAACTTGAGTAGTATTGATTCCTGAACTAGGTCTACTTGGTGGAATAAAAGTTCCTACTTCATCTCGGTTATATTGTCTGATGAATTTCCCATCCAATGAGTAAATCGTAACTGTACTCTTCGCAGGAAGATTAGTTATTTTTACTGTATTTGAGAATTGAGAAATCTCATAAGCTGAGTATCCATAATATGGGTTAGGAACTACATTGATATTATCTAAAGCAGTCTCTACATCAGGACCAGCAACAACATCTTCAGCACCCAATCCGTCTAATTTGAATCGGTAGGTAGGGTAACCTTGGAATTGATTTGTTCCTGCTTCTACTTGATAAGGGTTATCTACTCTCAACTGAACTCTTAAATCAGTTGGAATTAATCCCTCTTCAATAGATGTTAAACTTGATCCTTCACTAAGTATTGGCATTGATGTCCAAGTAATTTCTCTTAATGCTTTACGACTATTAGTAAGACTACCTTCAAAATGCTCTTTTATTTCAGCACATTCATCATACTTCTGTTTCGTCACATAAATATAATGTTGACCTCCCATGATAAAATTGTAAGGGAATGGTGCTCCATTAAATGCTACTTCACTTGTAGGATTCCAAATCATGTCTCGTCCATTAGCTTGGTAATTTTCAGCAGCAAATCCACCTGGGTGATAAGTTGAATTTTCTCCAAAGAAAATATTCAATCGTTCGCCAGTTTCTTGATCTATTGCATAACCAGGGAAATATCCCATCCCCGTTCCTGAATTATCAACTTGTCCATCTTTCCCTACTGATTCTCCTGCTCTCAATCTAATATTTTGAGCGTTTCCTTCTGTTTCTAATTCAAGTCCTCCAATTGCTGGTGGTCCATAATATTCAGGTAATGCTGTCTCTACAACTACACATCTACTCCAAAGGTCTTTGTTACTTGTAAAAACAATATCAACATTGTTTAATTCGTCCAATTTATTTTGTCCTCGTGCAACTCCAGAAACGGCCTTCACTCTTAGAGCTGGAGTAAACCAATATTCACCTGCTCCAATATAGTTTGGATCTTCATATACACTTAAAGTATAAGGGGTAAATGCTCCAAATGAACCATAAGCTTGATCTGGATCCATCGTTATAGCTACTGGATCAACAGGATTATCTGCTTCTGTCTGTATAAAATTGAAAGGGAATGGTCCATCAGCAAAGTTAGAAAACCAATTATCATTCTCAGCATAGATTTCTTCATAGCTAATTGCACCATTTGATTCATCAGCAATATCTCCTGCATCATCAGTTTGACCTACTTTGATAGAAATTCCATACTCTCTCAAAATTTGCTCATTTAATCTTTCGATAGTTTTCTCAGAATAAATTGGAGCTGAAGGATCTGTAAGATTAGTCAATTGCCAATACATCTCAGAATCAAGATCACCATTGCCATCATTATTTCCATTAAGATCAGTAAATGTCAATTGGAATTCACCGTCTGCTACTTCTAGTGGATTAATCACTTTAACATTGATCGGAGATCTTCCAGCTTGGTAAGTAAGTTCACCAGTAGAAGAACCGTCAAGAATTGCGGTTTCTGTCTCAGCTGTAAGAGCTACATTGTTTTCTCCAACACCTATTCCATCAATTCTAGTAACTATTGGTCCATCACCATAACCTGCATTCAAGTTTTTATAAACTATTGGTCGTGGAATAACAGTATATGATGTTGCATCACCATCTCCAATATTTCTACGTCCTTCGAGGTATGGTCTTCTTTGTCCAGTTACATCAATTGGGTCAAATTGCTCGTAATTATTGTAAGCATAAGCAACTACTGTGAAATAGTATTTTTTATGGTTAATTAAAGAATTATTTCCATCAGCAAATTGATCTGTCTTGAAACTGAATGTATGCGAAATTCCATTCTCTAAAACACCTTCATTCTCTAGTGTTGGAACCCAGATTGGATCTGTTGGATCACTTGGATTAAATTCTGAAGTCCAATTATAAATTTTAGATACCCCATTCTTTATATCTACAGAAGTAACTAATCTTGATTTCTCAGGATTTGAAGTGAATTCAGCAGGACTCACGTTTGGTTCTATCAATTGATAAATTCTATATCCTTCAAATTTGTAAGATCTAACATCCTCTGGTAATTGTGGAGGAGCTTGTAAATCTATCTCAGAATAACCTTCTCTTGGGTTATTAGTTGATAATTCATCCCCATTGGTTAAGATCATAATAATCTCTTCATCCAATTCTACGAAATCTACATCCGGAGCATCTGGCCCATCTGTAATGTCAAAACAGTTATCGAACAATGCTTGTGCAATATCATCTGCTGACAATAGTGGTGATATATTAGGACATGCATGTGCTACGTCCGGTACCCATACTACTCCTACAATCAACTCATTGACTGCTTGAGAAACTAAGGTAAATGGACCTGATGCCTGTAGTGTTCTTCTATCTCCAAAAGGTTGATTAGTAGTACACATAGACCATCCTGATGGATCATCTGGAGCATCTGGGAAAGCATATCTAACAATTTCTCCCCCTGAGTTAAATCCATCACCTCCAAAAGTTAATGGAGCTCCATTTGGCCAAGAACCAGAAATCAAATTATAAAATTCAGCTGGCTGATTTGGATCCGTTGTTCCGTTAGCAGGATTTCCTACTTGTGGATTATTATAATAGGTAAAAGAAGACATCCCTAAAGGAACAAGAGTATCTGGTGCTTGTCCATTAGCTGGATTACATAAACCTGTAGAACAAAAAACTTTTGGAGCATTAGGTCCTCTAAAATAATCAATTCCTAACAATGGAACCTTATCACAATAAGTAGCTACCCCTCCATTACATTGGCATCCTGTAGTTCCATCCAATGCATCTTCATTATATACGTATGCTAAACTTCTAGTCGTATCACTTCCAATATAATCATCAGTATAACATCCTAAATCTGGATCAACCCAAACAGCAAAGAAAGTACTATCAATCGGATCTTGTGCTCGATTAATTAACTTATATCTTTGGAAAGTCATATCATTAATTTCATCATTGGTTTTCCATGCAAATGATTGAACTTGTATTTCCATTCTAATTGGATCTCCACCTGATGAAGTATGGTTTCCACCTGCATCATTGTAAATCCAGAAATACATTTCATCTGCATATTGTGCTTGTTTGATCGACTCAACATCACAATTAGTAATATCAATTCTTGGGAAATCTCCTAAGTGTGGTTCATATACATCTATTTGATTTGGGGTAATACCATCTACATTATCATAGAAAAATCCAAATCCTTGAGAACTAGTAGATTCATCTGGTAAGTCAAATCCATGAACTTGAAAGAAAAAATCATTTCCTTTTGCTGGCCATCCTAAAACGTCAGTAGGAATTTCTCCTTGCTCTAATTCTGTTCTTCCTTCAGCTTTAGCAATTTCCCAGTTTTTGATATGAAGAGCGATATTTTCACCCAACACTTTAAAGTGTTTATCCCAATTAGCACAAGTATCAAATCCAACTGTACCTACATCAGTAAGAGGTCCAGGAAAGAAATCATTAGTTGTACCATTTCGGTAATCGATTGCTGCCATTTTCAAAACAGGATTATCAGGTAAACCTGTAAATCCACCAATCCAAACCGCTCCAGCAAAAATAGAAGATACCTCAGGTAGACCTGGTTCTACTTTTGGAACAATATATTGTCCATCAGTCAAATCCCACCAGATATCTCCACCATTCAATAACATAGCTCTTACATTATTGATGGATTGAATAACTTTGGATGTCCCTTGGGCACAATCCATTCTTAGCGTTGCTGTGGTACTAGCTGTTGCATTCTTTCCACCATGATTAGATCCAACATGTGCGGAAGAAATACTCCATATTCCTAGTAACAAAGCCACAGAAAGTAAATATTTTAAATTACGCATGACTATATTTTTTTTACGTTTATAATTTTTTGTCAATTATTAAAGTTCTGTAGTCAATTTTTATTGACTACAGAACTAAATAATTTTTCATTAAAAATCTACAATTGCTCCTACATAAATTCTTCTTGGCAATGTAAAGAATCCTGGATTCAACATTCTCCAAGTATAAGAAGGAACATAAAATTCTTCTAATCCATCAGCTACAACACCTTGTAATACAGATTCTCCAATTGGAGAAGTAAGGAATCCATCATCAGTTGGAGATCCAGAAGCAGAATAAACTCCTAGTAAGTTTCTTCTATCCAATAAGTTTTGAACTCTTACATATACATTCAAGTTAATTGCATTTTTACCTGCTTCTTGTGGAGTGTATAATCTGAAACTTTTATCTACTCTTAAGTTAACGGTGAAGTTCCAAGGCAATCTTGCTCCATTTAATGCTCCTACTGTTCCGTCACCACCGAATGATGAAGGAACTAATTTAGCAGTATATGGTCTTCCTGATACAGCAATAATTTGAAGGTTGGCACCTGCATTTGCTAAAATATCTTTTCCAAAAAGAATCGGTCCATTATAATTTCTTCCAGATGCATATCTGTAATCCATCGCAATATTGAATCGGTGTCTTTCATCAAAAGATAATGGGAAAAGATTTCTAATATTTCCTCTACTTCCTAAGTTTCTTGATGACTCAGAATCTGATCCTGTTCCATCTGCAAATTGAAGTGTATAAGCTGCTAATAAAGTAACATTCTTAGTTCTTCTCAAATCATATTGAAGTGTAAAACCTTTTACTGTTCCGAAATCAAGATTATCAAAACCTGTGTAAGATGTAATATTCAAATCAGATGGTAAATACAAGAAATCTCTAATTTGAATCATATCTCTCATTTCTTTATAATAAGCAGATACTTTTAAAGCAGAAGAGTTAGTCAATTTTTGTTGGAAACCAACCTCATAATCGATTGTTCTTTCTGGTCTCAAATTAGGGTTACTCTCTGGCGTTCTTCCTGCATCTCCAAAATAGAAATAATTCAAAGCTGTCGCGATATTATTCCCTGGAGGTCGTTGAACCAAAATATCATAATGAGCAAAGAAGTTCGCTACATCTGAAATTGGGAATGAAAATGCTAAACGTGGCATTACATTAATCTGTGGTTTGTAATCTTCAAATCCATCATTTGGATCGTAAGTATTTTCTTTAATCCAGTTACCATTAGCAAGTGGGTTACTGTATTGGACATATCTTGGAGCAGTTCCAAAAATTACATTTCCTCCATTAGATGCACTACCATCAGCGAAGAACCACTCATCTCCATTACGGAATGCTTTTACTGTATTATCATCCGGTCCACTAACATATACTTTGTAATCATCTCCTACGTTAAGCGGTCTAACTTGATTAGCATTAGCATCTTCAGAGAAAAATTGGTTAGCATCTTTAATATCATATAATGAAAGTGGATCTTTCAATACCTTAGTATTTGCATCATATCTATCTACACGTACACCTAATCTAAAGATGATATCTTTATAAGTAAACTTATCTTGAATATAAGCTGCAGTATAGTTTGGTCGGAAAGGTGCTACTGGAAAATCTCGGATCGTATTTCCAAATCTTGTCACTCGAGTTGAACTGAAGAAATCATCGAAAGTTACTCCTGCACCAATTACTTCTCCCGTATGGTCGTATCCATAAAATGAGACTAGTCCTTGATCTGTTAACTCAATTGGAGCAAACATACCTATTGAAAGCTGATCTGGAGAGATCGCATCTACATTTACAAATTCATTATTTGTATTTCCTGTAAGTTCTCTTAATGATCGATAGAATAATGATCCATCATCGTTTTGTAATAATGTTTGATATATATCTACTTCTACTGGACCAAATGGTGTGTCCTCAATTTGAGTACCAACTATAATATTGGTATCTACACCAATAATGTGTCGATTATCATTAAAGTCAGCTACTTCCCACAATCCATTAGGAGCAACAGTATATGCTCTTTCTTCTCTTTGCTCATATAATAATCCAATCTCAATAGAGTGTCGACCTTTGTCTGTTCCTCCTGGATGTAAATCAAATGAACTTGATACATTCGCTGTAATTAAACTTGCTTGACTTTTTTGATATCGGTTAAATACTGTTCCTACATTAGTATGGAATGCAAAGATAGAACCTGAATTAGTAAATGTTTGTCCATTTTGCGCAAACAAATCATCCTCTGTTTGAAAATCTGTAATTCCATTATTATAGTTAGCCAAAACAGGATTGATATCTCTATTTAACTCATAACCTAGTGTATTTTCACTAAATCCACCATGAGTTAAAGTTAAACCTGTTCCATCAAATGCAAAATCAATTGTCGGTACAGTTTCTTTTTCAATAGAAGCAATATATCCATAATTGAATAATCGATCTTCATGTCGTGAATCTTGTCTCAAGAAATCATTATACTCGTATCCACCTTGAATAATATATTCGAAATTAGATACAATTGAACTCTTCGCTACATCTCCACCTGAACCACCAAGTCGGTGTCTAAATCTCAGATTACCTCTATATCTATTATAACTATCATTTGGATTATTTTGACTATTAAATGTAGTCCGAGCTCTACTTGGAGTAAAGTAATCTTGCCCTGTAAAGTAAGTTCCTGTAAATGATATATCTATTGCATTACTCAATCTTGCATCCAATTTAAGTGTTCCATTAAATTGCTCTAAAGATTCATTAGGACGTGTTTCTAATAACTCCACATCATCTACTGTTAATCTTTGTGCAGATGGCGTTCCAAATCTATCTAAGATTGGTTCCGCCTGAAGCGCAGCCAATACTTCAGGTTTTACAGTATATACACCTGTTGCAGTTGGACTATTATCCTCTCGATGAGTATATCGCCCTGAAAAACGGAAACCTAAAATAGAAGTAGAACTTCCGTCTTCGTTTTTCTTTTTCAAAAGTGGGCCACTTAAATTTACTCCAACTAAGCTATGACCGAAAGCATCTAAATATTGAGATGTCTCTGCTTCCACACCTCCTGAGAATTTTGCAGATGGACCTTTCGTTGTAATCGAGATAATACCTCCCGTTACATCTCCATATTTTGCTCCGATACCACCTGTGATCACTTGCATTTGCTCAATCTCAGATTCTGGAAGCAAGTTTCCTCTTACTCGAATACCATCAATATAGTAATCCGTTGCATTTGAACGAGACCCTTTAATACTGATCGCTCCTCCTTCATCAGAAGAACTTGTTCCAGCAGTTGCTGCTGCGACGGCATTAATATTACGAGTAGGTAAGTTTCGGATTTGCTCACTTGTTACAGTTGCACCTGTGGAAGTTTCATCTTGCTTAATAAGTGGAACTTTATATCCAGTTACTACGACTTCTTCCATAACGTTTCCTGCTCCAACTGAAAGTTGAACATCTACTTTAGTAGTCTGTCCAGCATTGGCAACTACGCCTGTAATTTTCTGAGTAGGATACCCCGTATAGGATACTTCAATATCATATGTACCAGGATCAACTCTGATACTATAATTCCCATCGATATCGGTTGTTTCCCCTTGAATGAAAACACCTTTCTTCGATATAAGTATATTAGCAGCAATCATATCTTCGCCAGTATCTTTATCAGATATTTTTCCAGTAATACTGGTTTGTGCGAAGGTGAATGAAGCTACTAATAGTAATGAAAGTGTAAGTAAAAAATTTCGTACCATAAGTAATTCTTTTTAAAATGTTATTGGCGAAAAAATTGGCTTTTCGTGATTAATGGAAAAATAGAATCGTCCATTCCTACATTAGCCCACAATGTTAATAAATTACGTCTCATTTCTGAAAAAAATAGAAATCCCATGTCAACGAAATGACATAAAGAATCTATTAAAAGTCAGCTTTCTATTGGAAAGCGATACTGTAGTTTCAAATATATTTTTTCCAAAATATATTTTTTTCCTATTTAACTTAAAGTATGGTTTTCTTTTTCTATGTTTTCTTTTTCTTAAAAAAACGCCATTTTTAGGGCGTTTGCTCCCTTTGTATGTAATCTACTTTCTTTTCTCTTGCTTCTCTCACCAGACTTTTTTTATAAGTCAGGTTTCAATTCTTATCCTTTCCTTGAAGTCCCCCCGTTATCTTTCTTAAAAGTACCTCAGCCAGTCTTTTCAGAGATTCTTTTGTCCAACCTGCCACATGAGGGGTCAAAATCACATTTTCAAATTCATACAACTCATCATACATCGCATGTTCTTCTTGAGAAAAGGTAGCTGTTTTTTCATTTTCAAAAACATCTAAACATGCTCCTCCAACTTTACCAGATTCTAACCCAACGATTAAATCCTTCGTTTTGGCCACATGGCCTCTCGAGGTATTGATAAGAATGACTCCGTCTTTACATTTTTTTAAAAAATCAGAATTTACCAAATGCTTGGTCTCAGGTGTGAAGGGTAAATGCAAACTGATGATGTCTGCATTGGCTAGAATGTCCTCCAAAGTGGTTTCTCGTACCTGTTCAAAATTATTGGTATAGTCCGTTTTGTATTTATCGTATGCTAAAATCTCTACGCCCATCCCGCTCAGTTTTTTGGCAAATTGGCTTCCAGTATGACCAAAACCAATAATTCCAACTGTGCGTCCCATGATCTCAAAACCTCGATTTTTTTCTCTTTGCCAATTTTTTTGTCTGACTTCTCGATCTGATCGAAGAAAGTTATTGGCTAATGTGAGCAACATTCCTAGCGCATGTTCCGCTACTGCATTACAGTTTCCCTCTGGTGCTCCATGAACTGCAATTCCTTTTTCGGCAGCGTATTCCAAATCAATAATCTCCATTCCTGAACCTAACCGTCCAATAAATTCAAGTTTTATTCCTGCATCCAGCATCTCTTTATCCATTAAAACTTTGCTATTGATGATGATTCCTTCGTAATCACTCACCATTTCTCGTACTTGATCCAAACCTATTTTAGGATGATAGTCACATTGAAAACCCAATGTAGCTAAACCTTCCAACAAAACTGGATGAACACCATCCGTAACTAGTACTTTCCTCATTTAGTTTTTTGCTCGATAAAAAAATTGCGCTCAAAGGTAACAAGAATATTATATTTCAAAAAATGAATTTTAGGCCCAATTATTTATTGTTATTTTTTATAGAATCATATTCCTAAAAAATATAATACTTTTTAGTTTTCATCAAAGTAAATTTATCTTTACCTCCAAAAAAAAATATCGATTTTTATATGAACAGAACACAACATTTTTTACTTTTTGGAATCATCGCCTTTTTGATGTCTTGTCAAACAGAAGCCCCAAAAATAGATAAATCTGATAAATCTAAACCTTCCACTTTTGCTAATCTATATGTTCGATTTTTACAAAAAGAAAATCATACAGAAGCAACAGCAACTTTCCAAAATGGGACGACCCAACAAAATGCCAAACCACTCAAAATCGAAAAGGGCGTATTTTTTCATAATGGAAATATGTCGGAACGAACGATTCCTAAAATTGGAACTAGATATCAGGCATCCTACGATGGTCCATTTTCTGAAACTTACAGATTTCAATTTGAAGATCCATTAAAAGGAAAGACAGATCATCTTGTTGCAATGAATCCCATTTCAAATTTTTCATTCGAAGGAGAAGTCAGCAAATCAAAAGGAGCTACTTTATCTTGGAACGGGCCTCCACTCAACAATAATGAAACGTTGGTTTTTCTAATCCAAGATATAAAGAACAAATCGAGAAGTTTTGAATTAAAAGGAAAAACGAAGGCATCAAAAATTGATATTGCGAGTAAACATTTAAGCCAACTTGAATTGGGTACTGCAAAAATTTATTTAGTTCGTAAACAATCAAAAGCAGAGCAAAAACCGAACTTAGTAATTCTAGTTGAAACGGAATTTTATACTATCGAAAAAAACATTTTAATTAATCCGTAAATATATTGTTATCGTTCTTATTCGAAATTACTTTTTTTAATATCTTTCTTTTGAAAAAAAAAAATCGCAAAAATTACTTCAACATTTTTATAAAAGTCGTCATCGTCTTTTTACTGAGTTATGTAATTTATCAGCAAGTATTTGCAAAAGAAAATGCAGATAAGATTTGGGAAAATTTTATTCGAAACCTCACCCTCGATAATATTCATTGGCTCATCATTACAATCATTTTAATTCCTGTCAACTGGGCTTTTGAAACTTTAAAATGGCAAGTACTCATCAAAGATTTTGAAAAATTATCTTTTGGAAAATCGTATCAAGCCATTTTATCAGGTATCACTTTTTCTCTTTTTACACCTAATCGGATTGGAGAATATGGTGGGCGAATTTTATTGGTCAAACCTGAAAATAATTGGAAAGCAGTCATTGCTACACTCGTAGGAAGTTTTAGTCAATTATTAGTTTTGTTGAGTTGTGGAATTCTGGGCTTGCTCTTTTTTATTTATTTGTTTTTAGAAATTGATCAATGGATTTGGTTGAGTATTTTTTTTGTAGGAATCCTATTTACTTGTTTGATGTTATTTTGTTTTTACAATATTGATTTGGTCATTCCAATTGTTAAGAGAGTTCCTTATGCACATAAATTAAAACGATTTGTCAAACATGTAAATGTTTTGAGAAATTACTCTTCTTCGATTCTCTCCTCCGCATTGATGTATTCATTTTTGAGATACATCACCTACACCTTACAATATTTTTTTATGTTACAATTCTTTGGAATCAACGTCTCAATTATCAAAGGACTTGCAGGAATTGCCACTATTTATTTATTACAAACAAGTATTCCTCTTCCTCCAATTTGGGATTTATTTGCAAGAGGTCAAATCGCTCTCGAAATTTGGGGTTTTTCAAGTGATAATGAAATCGGCATTTTAGCTAGTACTTTTACCCTTTGGGTACTAAATTTAATCATCCCTGCGTTAATTGGTACGATCTTTATCGTTAGAATTAATGTACTTCAATCTTTAGGATATGAAAAAATCAATGATAAAAAAAATAATGTATAGTATGCTGATTTTCAGCATAATGGCATTTACAGTTCCTCCAACTGAGACTGATTCTACTTCAAATAACTTACTGCATATTGATGCTAAGAAAGAAATTGTCGAGCCTTGTTTTATGGAAAACAAGACCTTTCAAGGAGGTGAAGAAATCACTTATAAATTATATTACAATTGGGGAATCATGTGGCTCTCAGCTGGAGAGGTTACTTTTAAAGTAAACGATATGGGGAGCCAATATCATGTAGCTGTCGCAGGTCGAACCTACAAATCTTACGAATGGTTTTTCAAGGTGAGAGATTATTATGATACTTATATTGATAAGAATTCCTTGTTGCCAAAAACTTCGATTCGGGATGTAAGTGAAGGAAAATATAAGCTCTACGATGAAGTTACTTTTGACCAAGAAAATAAAAAAGCAAGTAGCTTACGAGGTAAAACTCGAGAAGAAGCAACTAAAAAGGAATACGATATGGGAGAGTGTATGCACGATATGCTTTCTGTGATTTACTATTCTCGAAATATTGATTTTGAAAGTTACAATGAGGGAGAAGAGTTTCCAGTTAAAATTTTTATGGATAAGGAAGTTTGGCCACTCAATGTAAAATACAAAGGGAAAAAAAGTAAGAAAAAAATAAAAGGAAAAGGGAAATTTAATACTATCAAATTTAGTCCTCAAGTTGTCTCAGGAAGAGTATTCAAAGAAGGGGAAGAAATGATGGTTTACGTTTCTGATGACAAAAACCGAATTCCACTTTTGATTGAATCACCAGTTAGTGTTGGATCTGTAAAAGCAGTTTTAAAAAGTTACAAAGGATTAAAATATGAGATGACTGCGAAGAATTAATTTTCCGTAGTACGACTTTTCAAGTCGTTAATACTAAAACATCAGTTTGTCGAAAAACGAAAAGCTGCAAGGAATAAAATAGGTTTCTTGCAGCTTTTTGTTTTACATTTATAAAAAATAAAAAAAAATGGGTAAGAAATTAATAAATGTAATTGTATTGTTAGGCATTTTTCTTTTTGGTGCTTGGGTCGCTCGATTGTATTATCAAGAACCTGAAATTACAACAGAAACGGATGCCACGGTTTTGATTCAAAATATCAAAGACGTTTGTAAACTAGTTACGGTTGAAGCGGAATTGCAAGAAATTTATGATGAAAAAAGTAATCGAAATGTAACGGTTTATTTGCCGCTTCCCACCAATTTTACTTTTTCGAAAAAGGCAAGTATTGAAGTATTTGGAAAAGTTTTGGTAGGTTATGATTTGGAAAAAATTACGATAGATGTAGACTCAGCCAATAAGGTTTTATATATCAGAGATTTACCAAGTCCAGAAATTATTTCGATTGAACATGATGTCAAATATCGAAGTTTGGATGAGAGTTTCTTCAATGAATTTACGCCACAAGATTTTACTCAATTGAATAAAAGTGCGAAGGCTGTTTTAAAACAAAAAGCCATCGAAGAAAAATTATTGGATCGAGCAGAAGAACAAGGAAATGAAGTTTTAAGGGTAATTCAATTTATGGCAAAAGGATTTGGTTGGGAAGCAAAAATACAACCTTTGCCTACGCCCCTGTCCCCTGAAGGGGCACGTTCTATTAATGATTGACCCCCTGGAACGACCAATTAAAAGTTTCCATAATATTTGTTATTTTTCTTTCAAAAGAGAAAATATATCTTTGCGCTGAAATACCAATTTATCTAAATTATAACAAATCTAATTCAAATCGTTCCCCTTCAGAGGACAGTGACATGAATCAATTGACTTATTCAGAATTACAAGAATGGAAGACTGAAAAAAAATCTTTCCAACTCATCGATGTTCGCGAACCTGACGAGCATGAAGCGTACAATATTGGTGGTCAATTAATTCCACTCCAATCGATTTTTAAGAAAACTAATTTATTAGATTTTTCTCAACCAATTGTGATTTATTGCAAGCGAGGAATTCGAAGTCAATTAGCGATCCAACGATTAGCCATTCGATTTCCTGAAGCTCAATTTTATAATCTTTCCCAAGGAATTATGCATCTTTTCACTTCTTAACCTTTCCTTTTTAATGTAGTTAACTTTCCTCTAACTAGAATAGGACATCTATTTTAACAGGTTTCTCTTTTAAAAAATCTATTTTTAGTCCAACGAATCAACTTTAACAAATTTAAATATTGAAAATGAATACAAAAGATTTAGATAATCAGCAGCAATTATGGGGACATCCTGTGGGCCTTTATGTTTTATTTTTTACCGAAATGTGGGAGCGTTTTTCCTACTACGGAATGCGAGCACTTTTAGTTTTATATATGACAGCGACGGCAACTCATGAAAATGGGATCGGTTTGGAATGGACTAAAAAAGAAGCACTCGCATTATATGGATGGTATACTATGTTAGTTTATGTTGCATCTATTCCAGGAGGAATTATTGCAGATAAATTAGTTGGGCAAAAAAAGGCAGTTTTATATGGAGCAGTTGTTTTATGTATCGGACATGGAATTTTAGCCATTGATGCTATTTGGGCATACTATACAGGATTAGGATTCGTAATTGCTGGAGTTGGATTATTGAAACCGAATATTTCTACCATGGTAGGAGGATTATATAAACCTGGAGACATTCGAAGAGATAAAGGATTTAGTATTTTTTACATTGGAATTAATTTAGGTTCGTTATTAGCAACTTTAATTGTAGGAGGTGTTGTAGCAGAATATGGCTGGCATGCAGGTTTTGGATTAGCTGGAATTGCGATGGTCTTTGGATTAATTGTTTATGTTTGGGGACAAAAACATTTAGTTCATGTAGGGAATTTATTACCTGAAGAAGATAGAAAAACCGAAGCTTCTGTTCCTCAGCTTTTTGCGAATTTAACAAAAGCACCTACTCAACTATATATTACATTTGGTTTACTAGCAGTATCAGCATTTGGCTGGTACAAATTAGATTGGGCTTATGGGCTTTTATTTTTCTTTCTAACAGGAGTCATTGCAATGCTAATGATGATTTACAAAGATTTAGGATCTCAGGTTGAAAAAGATAGGTTTCTGGTTTTATTGCTTTCTTTTATCATGGTCATAATTTTTTGGGGAGCATTTGAGCAAGCAGGCGGATTAATGAATTTATACACAGATGAAAAAACTAGTAGAGAAATATTCGGAATGACAGTCCCAACTGTAATGTTCCAAAGTTTGAATGCTGGTTTTATTATTTTATTTGCAACTGGAGTAGCTAATATTTGGGCAAAACGAAAATTGAAAAATAAAGAGTCATCTTCTATTTTTAAAATGGCAACTGGAATTATTATCATGGGGCTTGGTTTTGTCTTCATGGTTTTTGCAGCCATGGAATTTGAAAAAGATGGATCTTCTAGTATGATCTGGTTAGTGATGGCTTATTTATTCCATACCATTGGAGAGTTATGTTTATCTCCTGTAGCACTTTCATTTATTACAAAATTGGCTCCAGTCAAATATGCTTCCTTAATGATGGGAGTTTATTTTGCAGCATCAGGTTTGGGAAATAAAGTTGCTGGGATTGTTGGAGAAGCAGCAAGTGATTATGGTGAGTATACTATTTTTCTTGGGATTACTATTTTCACAGTAGTAATTGGGTTTTTATTTATTGCAATTTTAAAACCTTTAAAAAGATTAATTCATGGAGCGGAAGATATCGAAGTAGAGGTAGGACACTAATTAAAAATATTTAATATATGGAGCGAAAGAGAATTAATTATCTTTCGCTTTTTTTTGATATAAATTTCATTTTCAAAATTGTTGATTTTTCTTCAAAAAAAATAGATTAGTAATTCTTACATATTTTTCTTTTAAAAAATCTATTTTTAGACCGACGAATCAACTTTTGTATAATTAAAAATTTAAAAAAATGGCAGACAAGTTTGGAAACTCGCTAGTTAAGGATCAACTCATCCTTGATCATCCAGCAAGTTTATTTGTACTATTTTTCACAGAAATGTGGGAAAGATTTTCCTATTATGGGATGAGAGCTTTATTAGTATTATTCTTAACAGCTTCTCTAATGGATGGAGGATATGGATGGGAAAGAAGTAATGCATTAGAACTTTATGCGCTTTACACAGGACTAGTTTATTTGACTCCTCTATTAGGTGGAATCATTGCTGATAAAATAACTGGGTATCGAAAAGCTGTTGTTTTAGGTGCGTTTATTATGGCCGTTGGACATGGGTGCATGGCCATTGAAGCTATTCCTGCTTTCTTTTATGCTGGTCTAGCTTGTTTGATTGTTGGAAATGGTTTATTCAAACCAAATATTTCTTCGATGGTTGGTCAACTTTATAAAGATGATGAATCTAAAAAAGATTCTGCTTATACCATTTTCTATATGGGAATTAATGCAGGTGCATTTTTAGGGATTTTATTGTGTGGATATATCGGTGAAAATATTGGCTGGAGTTACGGTTTTGGACTTGCTGGTATTTTTATGTTATTAGGAATGTTACAATTCTGGTTTGCTCAAAGTATTTTTGGAGATATTGGTTTATCACCAAAAAAAGAAACTGCTGAAGAAAAAGCTGCAGCTACAAATACTCCAGAAAGTGGAAATTCAAGATTGGGAATGTGGGCAGCTATCGGATTAGTAATAGCCGCAGTTATATATTTTTTACTTCCAAAAGATGCTGCTGCACCTTTACTAAGTACTATTAATAAAAATTATATTCCTCCTTTTCTATTTGGAACAGTTACCGCAATCATAGGTTATATTGTTACTGATCCTTCCTTAACTAAAGTAGAAAAAGATAGAGTTTGGGTAATCATCATTTTAACTTTCTTTACTATATTCTTTTGGTGGGCATTTGAGCAAGCAGGTGGTTCTATGACAATTTTTGCGGGTGATTACACCAACAGAGATTTAGTAGGAAGTGGTGCTATGATCTTTAAAGTTGTCAATACTGTTTTAACTCTAGGATCACTTGGTGTAATTACTTGGGTTTTATTTAAACTATTCAATGTTACCTTTAGTCAAATTAGTACTTCTAATATTATTTTAGGGACTAGTTTTCTTATCATTTGGGGAATTGCGATTTGGATGTTAGGTCGAGAATTTCAAGATACAAAAGCTCAGGTTCCTGCTTCTTGGTTCTCTATTCTTAACTCTTTCTTTATCATTACTTTGGCTCCAGCGGTTTCTAAATTTTGGGAAAAAGGAATCATCACTTCAGGGCCAATCAAATTTGCGATGGGTTTAATGATTCTAGGTTTAGGATTTGGAATTTTAGCATGGGGAGCGAACGGTATTCCTCAAGGAGCAAAAACTGCTTCTGTTAGTATGATTTGGTTAGTTCTTGCTTACTTCTTCCATACCGCTGGTGAGTTATGTGTATCTCCAGTTGGACTTTCTTATGTAAGTAAGTTAGCGCCAGTTCGATTGATTGGATTGATGTTTGGAGTTTGGTTTATCGCCAACTTTATTGCTAACTGGGCAGGTGGTATGACAGGTAGTTATATTGATCAAATTGTTGAATCAACAAGTATGTCAACCTTCTTTTTGATCTTTACACTTATCCCAATTGGAGCAGGTGTTGTTCTAATTTTGTTAAAAGGATTTATGAAGAAAATGATGCATGGCATCGATTAAAATTTTCTTTTTTATATAAAAAAAGAAACCCTCAACCCACCCGTTGGGGGTTTCTTTTTTCCAAAAATAAAAATCAAAAAACATGGCAACGGAAAGAGTATCCACCGCAAATGAATTCAAAGGAAATTACATTATTTATTATGCACTTGTTGCAGGCCAAGTTTTAATTGCTCTTGTCATAAGTTTTTTAATGATGGGAAATGAAATAACTTTTGGTTGGGACATGAGTAATCCATTTCATTTGATCGCTCCGATTTTGATGTTGAGTTCTATCTCGATGAGTTCATTTTTATTCACTAAAAAAATGGAGGAAGCCAAAAACATCAAAGGACTTTTTTCTAAATTAGCGCATTATCGAAGTGCTATTATTTTGCGGAGTGCAGTTATAGAAGGAGTAAATTTGGCTTGTATTATCTTCTATTTTTTAGAACAAAACTATTTTTTCTTGCTTTTATTTTTTATTGGATTGGGAGTATTTTTGCTAGTTCGACCTTCTGAAGAATTTTTCAGAGAAAAATATAGATTGACAGAAGAAGAGAGAATAAAATTTCGGAAAATGGTCAATAAGTAGTGATAACCATGAATTATAAATGATGAGTTTTAGCGAATACTACTCATCATTTATAAATCATAGTTCATCGCTAAAACTCAAGACCTTCCTCCAAATCTTCCAATTCTGTTTTCCCATATTCTTGTTTAATTTTTATCCTCAACTTTTGTCTTTCCAAAATCAAATGCGCCAAACCAATATTTGGCGCAATCAATGCTTTTGGTGAAAGCGCCATTCTAATTTTTCCTTCATCAATATCCAATCGATACATCAAACTCAACAAAAAATCTAATCGATATTGCATCATGTACGCCACCTGATCAGCCAACATTTCAAACAATTCCTGCTCTGTTGGTTTTTTATCACCAAGCACCATTTCGAAATCTCTAGCGATGAGTTCCGTTGCTTTTTCTGTAAAATCTTTATTCTCTTCCACGTTTTAAATGTTGATTAAGTGATTTTTAAATAACAATAAATTCGATGTGTTTTTTGACATTTGAAATTCATTCATTCAAAAATCAAAATTATAACTCTATCTTTACGCAAACAATTACCGATTACATGGAACACCAAATTTATCAATCTCTAACCGAAGCTAAGCAGAAAGGCGAAAAAAAATTCGTGGTTTTAATTGACCCCGACAAAGGTAGTCTTAAAAATTTGCAAGCCACCGTGAACCTTTCTATCGAAGCAAAGGTTGATTACTTTTTTATCGGTGGAAGTCTCGTGGTCAATAATATGTTAGATCATACCCTTCAAACGATTAAAAAATCGTGTGATATTCCATTGATTTTATTCCCTGGAAATAATTCTACACAACTCAGTTATCGAGCAGATGCTTTACTTTTTCTTTCCTTGATCTCAGGTCGGAATGCCGATTTGTTAATTGGAAAACATGTAATCTCCGCTCCATATTTAAAAATGAGTCCTTTGGAAATTATTTCTACCGGTTATATGTTAATCGATGGAGGCATCCCAACAAGTGTTTCTTACATCAGCAACACTTACCCGATTCCAGCAATGAAAGATGATATTTCATTGTGTACGGCATTGGCTGGGGAAATGCTTGGATTGAAATTAATTTACATGGATGCAGGAAGTGGTGCGATCAATCCAGTTTCGGAATCAATGATTCATGCAGTCAGTTCTGCGGTACAAATTCCAGTAATTGTTGGAGGTGGGATTCGAACTCCTGAGAAAGCTTATGAAAATGTCAAAGCTGGAGCGGATGTAATTGTCGTTGGAAATGCAATTGAAAAAGACCCTAGTTTGATTAAAGAAATGGCAGCGGCAATTCACGAACTCAACCATGTTACGTAACGATACGTAGATTATTTAAAAAAATAAAATTTGCAAAAAGGAACAGTCATAAAATCAACAGGAAGTTGGTACCAAGTCCGACTCGAAAACGAGAAGGAATGGAAATGTCGGATCATGGGGAAATTTCGATTGGATGGAATGAAAGTGACCAATCCTGTCGCTGTTGGTGATGAGGTGCAAATTGAAATCGAAGACGAAGTCGAAGGAACTGCTATCATTAAAAAAATCTTACCTCGTCGAAATTATGTCATTCGGCAATCTCCTCGAAAAAAACATTTTTTACATTTGCTCGCTGCGAATGTGGATCAAGCTATGGTCATCGTTACGGTTATAGAACCGATGTTGAAACAAGGTTTTATCGATCGTTTTTTGTTGATGACGGAACCTTACAGTATTCCGACGGTTATTGTTTTTAACAAAGCGGATTTATATGAAGAAGATGAGATGGCGATGTTCGATTACATGAAAGCAATTTATGAAA
>JBGCCY010000137.1:0-27112 GCA_045104975.1 Saprospiraceae bacterium | reverse complement strand
ACTATACAAGTTGATTTCTCTGAAACGATTATTGATGGAGCTTGCGCAAATGGATACACAATAGAAAGAACTTGGACTACTAATGCAGGATGTGGAACAGCAGTTTCTCATACTCAAACTATTACAGTTCAAGATACGACTGATCCTATTTTGATAGATGTACCTGCTAATGTAACAGTTGATTGTATTGCAATTCCTCAAATTGCAACCAACATAACTGCGACAGATAATTGTGATACGAACCCACTAGTTTCATTTGGAGAAATTTTAACTCCAGGAGCTTGTGAAAATTCTTACACTTTAACTCGAACTTGGACAGCAACTGATGACTGTGGAAATGAAGTTTCTCAATCTCAAATCATCACAGTTGAAGATACACAAGATCCAATCCTTGCAGGAATTCCTGCAGATGTAACGGTTGATTGTAATTTAGTTCCTGCACCAGCAACACCTGTTGCAAATGATAATTGTGATACAGATGTTGATATAGATTTCAGCGAAACTTCAGTAGTAGATGGATGTGGATTTATTATTACTCGAACTTGGACTGCGACAGATAATTGTGGAAACACAGTTGCTGTTTCACAGACAATTACTGTTGGTGGAGATGAGCCAGTTTTATCTAGCCTTCCTGCTGACCTAACCGTTGAATGTAATAATGTTCCTACAGCGACAACCGTAACTGCTCAATCAAATTGTGCAGGAACAGTTCAAGTGGATTTTGTAGAAAACATCATTCCAGGAGCTTGTGAAAATAGTTACACGATAGAAAGAACTTGGTCAATTGATGCAAGTGTAGCATGTGGAACTACTATTTCTCATACTCAAACTATAACAGTTGAAGATACACAAGAGCCAATCATTGCAGGAATTCCTGCTGATGTAACTATTGCTTGTGATCTAGTTCCAGCGGCAGCAACACCAGTTGTAACGGATAATTGTGATACAGATGTTGACTTAGATTTTAATGAAATCATAGTGATAGACGGATGTGGATCTATTGTTACTCGAACATGGATTGCGACAGATAATTGTGGAAACACAGTTGAAGCAACGCAAACAATTACGGTTGCGGGATCAGAACCAGTTTTTTCAAGCCTTCCTGCAGATGCAAATGTGGAATGTGATAATATTCCAGTTGCAGAAACGGTAACGGCAAGTTCTGATTGTATTGCGAACATAGATGTTATTTTCTCAGAAAATATCATTGCAGGAGCTTGTGAAAATAGTTACACCATAGAAAGAACTTGGTCAATTGATGCAAGCTCAGCATGTGGAACGACACTTTCTCATACTCAAACAATTACGGTTGAAGATACACAGTCACCAATTTTAGCAGGAATTCCTGCTAGCTTAAATGTTGGTTGTGGAAATGTACCAGCACCTGCTCAGCCAGTTGCAACTGATAATTGTGATACAGATGTGGACATCATTTACAATGAAGTTCAAACACCTTTATCATGTGGATATGAATTAGTTCGAACTTGGACAGCAACTGATAATTGTGGAAATGAAACTTCTGCTTCACAAACAATTACTGTTGAAGATACAGAAGACCCAGTTTTGATAGGAGTGCCTGCTGACGAAACAGCAAGTTGTGATAACATTCCTCTAGTAGCTGCAAATGTTACAGTAACGGATAATTGCACAACAACTATCTCAATTGATTTTGTGGAAACTACAACACCATTAGCTTGTGGTTATACTTTAACTCGAACATGGACTGCAACAGATGATTGTGGAAATACAGTTTCTGCTTCGCAAAATATAACAGTAGGAGACAACACGCCTCCAACGTTGATTGATGTTCCTGCGAACACTACAGTTGAATGTTCATCTATTCCAGGAGCACCTTATGTAGGAGCGACAGATAATTGTGATTTCGATGTGGAAGCAATTTTAACGGAAGTTGAAACTCCTTTGGCTTGTGGATATTTAATCACGAGAACTTGGACAGCAACGGATGATTGTGGAAATGAAGTTACAGGAACACAAGAAGTAACTGTTACCGATACAGAAGTTCCATCGCTTTGGGAAATTCCTGCTGACTTAACGGTTGAGTGTGGAAATGTTCCAGCGATTGATCAAGGAGTAGGAGTGTTAGATAATTGTGATCCGGATGCGACTTTAGATTTTGTTGAAAGTTATATCGCAGGAGATTGTGCTGAGAATTATATCATCGTTCGAACATGGACTGCGACTGATAATTGTGGAAATACAATTTCTGATTCGCAATACATTACTGTTGAAGATACTCAATCACCAGTCTTGGCAGGTGTTCCAATTGACTTAACCGTTGATTGTAACAATGTACCTACGGCAGCTCAACCAGTTGCAACTGATAATTGTGATACAGATGTTGACATTAATTTTGCGGAAGTTTCAGTAGCAGATGGTTGTGGATATATTTTGACTCGAACTTGGACAGCAACTGATAATTGTGGAAATGCTACAGAAGCATCTCAAACGATTACGGTAACCGCTGATGCACCAATCCTTTCAACTACACCAGCTGATCTTACTGTTGAATGTAATAATATTCCAGTAGCAGCAATCGTAACTGCGCAGTCTAATTGCGCAGGAACAGTTCAAGTTGATTTTGTTGAAAACATTATCGCTGGAAGTTGTGAAAATAATTACACGATCGAAAGAACATGGAGTGTGGCAAGTGGATGTGGAAATGGAATTTCTCATACTCAATTGATTACAGTTGAAGATACACAGTCACCAATCTTAGCAGGAGTTCCTGCTAACTTGAATGTGGCTTGTGGAAATGTTCCAGCACCAGCGAATCCAGTTGCAACTGATAATTGTGATACGGATGTAGATATTTCATTTAATGAAATTGAAAATCCACTAGCATGTGGTTACGAATTAATTAGAACTTGGACAGCAACTGATAATTGTGGAAATGAAACTTCTGCTTCACAAACGATTACTGTTGAAGATACAGAAGATCCAATTTTGATCGGAGTACCTGCTGATGAAGTCGTGAATTGTGGAACAGTTACAACTCCAGCAACGGTAACTGCAACTGATAACTGCGATAACGATGTTGATGTTTCTTTCTCTGAAACATCTGTTGTTGATGGTTGTCAAACAATCATTACTCGAACATGGGTTGCAATTGATGATTGTGGAAATGAAGTTTCTGAAACTCAAACGATCACAGTTAATGCTGATCCAGCGACACTTTCAGCAATGCCAGCTGACATCACAGTTGAATGTTCTAACATTCCAGTAGCGGCTGATCTTTCTGCATTCGATGGTTGTACAGGAAATCCTATAGTATTAGATTTCGTAGAAAATATTATCGAAGGAACTTGTGAAAATTCATACACCATCGAAAGAACGTGGAGTGTGTCAAGTGGATGTGGAAATGGAATTTCTCATACTCAATTAGTAACAGTTGAAGATAATACTAATCCAACTTTGATTGGAGTACCTGCTGATGTAAATGTAGAATGTGGAATGATTCCAACTACTCCAATCGTAACAGGAACAGATAACTGTGATACAGATGTTGAGATTTCATTTAATGAAGTGGAAACTCCTGCTGCATGTGGTTACATCTTAACTCGAACATGGACCGCTACAGATAATTGTGGCAACTCAGTTTCAGCTACACAAACTATTAACGTAGGAGATAACACACCTCCAGTAGTTGCAGGTGTACCTGCTAACTTAACAGTTGAGTGTAACGATATTCCAGCGATTGCAAATAATCCAATAGCTACAGACAACTGCGATGCAGATGTGGAAATTTCATTTAGTGAAACGAACACACCAGGTGCATGTGCAGATTCTTACACTTTAACTAGAACATGGACTGCAACGGATGATTGTGGAAACACCACAGAAGCAGTTCAAACGATCTTTGTTCAAGATACTACAGACCCAACTTTGATTGGTGTTCCAAATAACTTGACCATTGATTTGACTCAAGGACAAACGATTCCTACTGCGCCAATTTTAATTGGAACAGATAATTGTGATACAGATGTAGATGTTACATTTGAAGAAACTCAAACAGGAAGTGGTTGTACTTATACTTTAGAAAGAACTTGGACGGCTACAGATAATTGTGGCAACACAATTTCTGCTACACAAACTATCGAAGTGATCGGAGGATTAAATGTTTCTGAAATTCATGCTGATGCATCTTGTGGTGAAAACAACGGAAGCATTGATTTGACAGTTTCAGGTGGAGTTGCACCAATTACATTTGTTTGGTCAAATGGGGTAGGTAACATAGAAGATCAGACTGGTCTTGCTCCAGGAATTTATGAAGTGACAATTACTGACGGATCAGGATGTGCTGCTAATTTATCCATAGAAATTCTAGGAACAGGTGCATTGCAAGCTGATATTTCAGCAACTGCTGTAAACTGTTACGATGGAAATGATGGAAGTATTAATGTTACAATGGTAAATGGTTTAGCTCCATTCACCTACGATTGGACAGGTGGAATTGGTAACACTCCAAATCCAACTAACTTGACAGCAGGTTCTTACAACGTAACGATTACTGATGCAAATGGATGTTCAGTTTCTACAGGTGCAAATGTTAACCAACCGCAAGAATTGATCTTAACAATTGATTCAGATGGTGGTGGATGTGCAGGAGTATCTGGAACAGCAACAGCAAATGTTGATGGTGGAATGATGCCTTACCAATACGCTTGGTCTAATGGTCAAACAACTTCAACGATCAGTAATTTAACTGAAGGAACTTACACCGTAACTATTACAGATAATAATGGTTGTACGATTGAAGATGAAGTAACCATTTCTTCTAGTTCTAACTTAATCGTTTCGATTGATAAGACTGATGTAGGTTGTTATTTAGGAACTGATGGAACGGCAACAGCAAGTGTTATTGGTGGACAACCAGACTACACTTACTTATGGAATAATGGTGAAACAAATGCTACGATCATCAACTTAGAAGCTGGAACTTACACCGTAACAATTACTGACGGAGCTGGATGTACAGGTACTCAAACTATCTTTATCATCTCTCCTCCAGAATTACAATTGACAACAGTTGCAACAGAAGTAACTCCAATTGGAAATGATGGAACTGCAACAGTAACTGCGACAGGAGGAACACTTCCTTACGAATACATTTGGAGTAACGGTCAAACGACTCAAACTGCAACTGGATTATCAGTAGGTAATTATACCGTAACTGTGATTGATGGTAATGGATGTTTCGCAATAGATCAGATAGACGTAAATACTACGGTTCCAACTGGAGATGTAAATATCGGAGACTATGTTTGGTTCGATACCAATAGAGATGGAATTCAAGATATTGACGAGGTAGGATTTAATAATGTGATGGTAAAATTATTCACATCAGGTCAAGATGGAATTTTCGGAACATTAGATGATGAAATCGTTGCTACTGAAACGACATCTAATAATCCATCGAATACAGCTGCAGGTTACTACTTATTTGAAAATGTAGCAGCAGGAACTTATCAAATTGAATTCATGCTAAGCAGTTTACCTAATGATTATATGTTATCATTGGCGAACCAAGGAATGGATGATAATTTGGATAGTGATGCTAATGCATTGACAGGAAGAACATCAACATTTACAGTTGTGGCAGGACAAATGGATGACCTAAGTTTTGATGCAGGTGTTCATCCAGAATGTAACAATGTAACTACAGGAGGAGCAATCTTAGCTACGCAAACTATTTGCGCAGGAGAAACTCCAGACTTATTAGTGAATAGCATTTACCCAACAGGTGGTGGTGGAGATTTGGAATATATCTGGTTGGTTAACACGACAGGAAGTCCATTCTCAAATACTGATCCTTCATGGACTATCATTCAAGGAGCAACTAATGAATTCTATCAGCCTGGACAAGTTTATACGAATACTTATTTTGTTCGATGTGCAAGAAGAGCAGGATGTACAGATTATACTGGAGAAAGTAATATAGTGGCGATTTTGGTAACACCTTTACCAAGTGTCGAAATAGAGCAAGCTCCATCTAGTCTTTGTTTAAGTGAGTCAACAAGTTTCCAAGCTGCTTTCGCAGGTGCAACAGCAACTTACTTATGGGACTTCGGAGCAGATGCTTCACCTCAAACTTCAACACAAAGAAATGTGTACAACTTGACTTACAGTTCTACTGGAACCAAGACAGTTACCTTGACCGTTGAAAATATGGGTTGTTCAATTTCAACAACTCATGTATTTGAAGTAACAGACTGCTTAAACGATTTTGTATTCACTAATTTCGTAGTACAGCCTGAACCAAGTGGAACAGAAGTTTTACTAGATTGGACAACTCAATACGAAGTAAATGAAAGTCGTTTCTTCTTAGAGCATTCTAAGAATGGAGATGATTTCCAATCATTCGAAGTGAGAAATGCTAACGGAAGTGCTCAACAGATTAATAACTACCAAGCGATTCATGCTGAGCCATATTACGGAGTAAACTACTACCGAATCAAATATGTCGATGCTAATGGTCAAAAAACTTACTCAAAAGTAGAAGTAGTGGTTTTTGATAATGGAACAAGAGATATTCATGTATATCCAAATCCAGTTGAAGATTTCACTTATGTTGAATTCCTTACAGAATTAAGAGAAGACGCAACAATTGAGGTGGTAGACATGACAGGAAGAGTACTTTCTACTCAGGTTGTGGCAGATGGTTTTAGAACTTACAGAGTTAGTTTAGCAGATTATCCAGCAGGTACTTACTTGATTTGGGTACGATATAATGACTACCGAAAAGATGTAGAACGAGTAGTGAAAATTACAGAGTAAAATAGTTTTGGAATAATAGTTTAGTTAACAAATTGAGCGGTTGTCGGAGAAATTCGGCAACCGTTTTTTTATAAAAAATAATCAAAAAAAAAGCGACAACCAATCAAGGTCACCGCTTTTCACATATCCTAAAAATCAATCATCTTCTTATTTAAAATCGAAACAAAACATTCCCTTTCCCCAAAATCTGATTCACTCGTTCCGAATTAATATTGGCAGTCAACTGAACGACCATCTCTCGATAAGGAGTTTCGTTCGCTGGCGAATCAATCAAGTAAGCCATATCCAAATGTTTTTCTGCCAATTCATAATTTTGCATTGCATGGAATTCCATGGCGAAACCATAAAAGACTAACGGTAATTTTTCACTAGCAGAGGTAAGGAATTTAGAGTCCGTTTGAGTCGTAATATGTGACACTAATTCAAGGCTCCCCAATAGCTCATTTCCTTGAGAATCTATATATGTTAAATCATTTTGCAATTCTCCATTTTCCCAAAAACTAATCATTTGAGTGCCATCTGCAAAAACATAAGTCGCCTCTTCTACCATCAATCCATTTTCCCAATTCCCCATCAATGTATCTCCACTTTCCCAAACAATTAACCCTTCTCCATTTCGAGATCCATTCTCACTTTTTCCAATAAAACGACTACCATCTTTTCTAGTAAATTTCCCATTTCCATCTGCTAATCCATTTTTCCAATCTCCCTCATAAATTTCGCCAGTCATTAATTTTATTTTTCCAAAACCATTCATGACATCATTTTCAAATTCCCCGGTGTACTCATGTCCAGTTGGAAAAGTGTAGACTCCCTCTCCTGCTTTTATTCCATTCGACCATTCGCCTTCATAAAAACCACCATCTTGATATTCCATGATACCAAGACCTTCAGGATATCCACGAAAGAATTCTCCTTTATAAAACTCTCCATCTCGATAAGTAATTTTTCCCTCTCCATGAGGTTTCCCAAATTTGAAATCACCCACATAAATAGTTCCGTCTGCCCATGTTATTTTGCCAGAACAGTTTCGTTTTAGCATTGGACAATCGGAGTGAACAATAGCTGTAGAATCATTTTTAAATGAAAATAGGTATGAATTATCTTCGCTAGAATAAGTAGAATTGGCTGCCATTAAAACAGGCAAAAAAAATATCCAACCAAGTGTGATTACATTTCTCATAATGTGTCAATTTAAATATTAAAATGGAGTGAAATAAAATTCTTGTAGGTTGGTTATGTTGGATGGTTTGTTAGACAGCAGCAGTTATTTACTTTGATGCAAAAATCGGGCAACATTGTGGAGAGAATATTAAAATATCATTTATTTGTGACGGTAAAAAAAAAACAGTTGCTCTAAATTTTAGAACAACTGCCAAGGTCGAAACAATATCTTTAAAACCATTTTTAATCAATTTCCAATCTTCCTTTTATTGGTTAATTACCTCCCCATCATCTATACAATAGAATTTAGAAATAGAAGATCGTATCACTATATTAAAATGAGTTGGTTGATAGAATTGTATAACGACACCGAACAAAATCTTTTTTATTTTTTGTGTTGATAAAAAAAACACCCGCTGGTCAATTTGGAAGTATTTTTTATTCCATCATAAATTTCAGTAAAAAGATAATTTGAGAAGTCAACTTTTATAATAATTGACCTTTTATTAATGAAGTTGTTTTAAAATGCCTTGCTGACCTTCGCGAAAAGCATTGTGACTATTGAACTTCAGTTTTTTTCGCCCCAACCCGCTGAGGTTGAAACTCAAAAAGAACTTCGCCAATAGCCACAAAGCTTTCCGCTCGGTTTCAGCAAACATTTTAAAACAACTTCAATAGAAACTTTGTCAATGTTTCATTTCTCTTGGTGAGTCTTTCGAAAAATGGAAGGGGTTACCTGATGTTTACTCTTAAACACTTGATAAAAAGTTGCTTTATTATTAAATCCAACTTGAAAATAAATGTCTTTGATATTTAATTTTTGAGAACCAATCAATAATTTTTCTGCTTCCTGCAATCGAAAATCATTGATGAATTGATTAAAATTTTTTCCAGACTTTTTATTAATTATTTGTGATAATAAGTGAGAAGAAAAACTTACCTGATCTGCCAAGGAGGTCAATCGTAGTTCTGAATCTAAATATGGTTTTTCATTATTTAGATGAGTAATTAATTGAGCATAAAAAACATCAATAGTGGAATCGGGAAGGGTAGTCTGTTCTATTTTTTTTGGTAAAAATAAAGGTTTGAAAAGTTCTCCATTAAAAATTGCAGGTTGTTTAAAAGCCATAAAGCCAATAGCATAAATGGAAAAACTCATGGTCATACAAATCATGTAATCCCATTGTTTATTAAAAAATGGAAACTGAACTAAAATATAATAACTCAATAAGGCAAGAATAAAAACGGTATTAAGCCTAGCTAAAATAGTCGTCCACTTTATGGTAACCTGATGGGTTTCAAGTGTAGAAGATTTCTGTCGTTGATAAATCATACGCCATAAAATAATGGCATAGATGCTCATATGACCAATCTGCAGATAAGGATTAAAAAGTGATTTCCGTAAATTAAAAATCCAATCTCCAACTTCACCTAGAATAAATATTCCTGTTGCATAATAAAACCAAACGATTAATTCGGGCAAGAGGATTCCAAGTACGGGAAGAAAATGGAGAAATTGTTTTCTGCTTTTTGGAATTTTAAAAATGCTTAAAAAATAAATATATAATAATGGCCCAACGGAAAAATAGGTAAGTGCAGGAGCAGAGGAAGTATAAACAAAAGTCTTTTGATGATTGGTCCAATAGAGAACATATTCAAAAATAGTCAAAGAGAAAAGAAGTACAATAAGTGCAATAGGTAAATTTGATTTTTTAGTTGGAGAAGTTGTCATTAATATAAAAAACAGAAAAATCCCAGTACCGCTTACCAACAAAAAAAGAGAAGTCCATTGGTCAAAAGATCCTTGCATGATGAGTTGGTTTATTTTTTTTCGTAAAAAATATTTAGATACACTACTTATAATACGATTGAGTAAAGCGCTTTGTCCATTTTGATTTTTTGTAAAAAAAGAATTGTCGTTCAACTGCTAAATTTTGGAGCGATACTAAAATCTAAAAATGCTCTAAATATCTTTTTCTGTTTTTCTTTTCCTACCTATTTATGCTTGCCACGAATTTTCTCGAATTACACGAAAATCCCAAAAGGTATACTACTCGAAATTATTCTAACAAGTCAGATGTTATTGCATTTTTAAAAACATTTCCTCAAGATTCGTGTAATTCGAGAAAATTGATGGAAAGCATAAAAAATGTAACGTAAAGAATTTTATTCCTATTTAAAAGGTAAATTATTATAAATCTAAACTTTACACTTCTAGATAATTTAAATATTGGGTTTTATTAATCCACCAAAATAATTTTATCTATGAAAAAATTAAACATGATTTTTAGTTTGCTTTTGTTCTTTTCTTGCTCCTGTTTATTCGCTCAAAATTTTGATATTTATGTGAGTGACATTGGCGGTTTTACCACTCCCGATCCAAGGATTTTAAAGTTTGATAGTAGTGGAATGAATGGAGAAATTTTTATCTCAGAGAATTTATCTTGGCCTCAAGATATCGTCTTCCTTGAAGATAAAAACGAAGTATTAATTTCAAATTTAAATAGTGGTCGAATTACAAGATATCATGCAGATAGTGGAGATTATATTTCCAATTTTGCAACTGGACTTGGAGGCCCTACCCGAATGAAAATTCGAAATGATACGCTTTATGTACTCCAATGGAATGGTAACGGAAAGGTCATGAGGTTTACTTTGGAAGGAATAGCCTTAGGAGCGTTTACGGATACCGGAGTCCCAAGGAGCATTGGATTAGATTGGGATGCAGAGGGAAATCTTTATGTCTCTTCTTATGGACAAACATCTCCATCCATTCCTACGCTCGTTCGGAAATATGATACTCAAGGAATCGATCAAGGAAACTTTATCGGTTCTACAAATTTGGCTGGCCCAACCAATATTTGGTTTGATCCAAGTGGAAATGGGGATTTATTAGTATCAGATTATAATAGTAATAGAATCAAACGATTTAATTCTTCAGGGGCTTATTTAAATGATTTTATAACTGGACTCAATTTACCCGAAGGAGTCGATTTTGATTCAGAGGGAAATATTTATATTGGAAATGGCGGAACTGATGCTGTGAAAAAATATACTAGTGATGGTCAATTTATCATAGACATTGTTCCATCAGGAAGTTTAGAAATGGATATACCCAATGTTGTTATTTTACGAGAGACATCAACAGTATCAGTTAAAGAGATTGAAAAAAAAAATAATTTTATTCTTCCAACTGTGGGAACCGAATTTTTCTTAGACTCCAAAAAAGTAACTGAAGTTTTGGCAATTGAAATTTTTAATACTGCAGGAGTCTTGGTAGCCAAAAGTAAAGCAGAAAATAATAAAATATGGAATGCAAATGGATATGCTGAAGGCATGTATATTATTCGGGCGAAAACAAATGATGGTATAATGTGGACACAAAAAGTGATGGTTAAAAAGGAATAATATATTCAGCAGGGAATCAAATTTGATTCGGATTACTTGTATACATCCATTGGTTTAAATTTTTTTTTGTATAAATAACTCCTAACCTAATTCTAGTATTAGGTTAGGAGTTATTTATGTTTGTAGAAAAAAACATGAAGCGCATCATGATCATCGGTTGTAGCGGTTCTGGGAAATCTACTTTTTCTAAGAAACTAAATGAGCTAACTCAAATACCCATCGTCCATTTAGATCAAAAATATTGGAAACCTAATTGGACAGAATCATCGGAGGAAGAATGGCGGAAAACTATTTCGGAAGTGGTGAAAAAGGATCAATGGATCATGGATGGAAATTATAGTGGGACTTGGGATCTCCGAATTCCACGAGCTGATACTATTATTTTTTTAGATCAACCAACCTATGTTTGTCTCTATCGAGTAACAAAAAGAATAATTGCCAACTATGGAAAAACTAGACCTGATATGACAGCAGACTGCCCAGAACGATTTGATTTAGAATTTTTTCATTATGTATTGGTCTATAATTTGATGAGAAGAAAATCCAATTTGAAAAAATTAGAAAGTTGGAAGAAGGAAAAACAGATATTTATTTTCCGAAAAGAAAAAGATATAAAAGCTTTTTTTGAGGATATAAAACGTTCATAATCAATAGTTTAATAGTAGTTGGCCAACAATTCTTATCCATTTTTTTGATAACTAAAAATAAGGTGCTACTTTAACGTGCTGAATTTTAAGGATTCTAAGATTGCTTATTCATTTTTTACAAAAAACAATAAATGCCGTGCAGTTCAATTATTTGAAACGTCATTTATTGGAGTGTGTATTTTCTACACAACGTTTAACCAAATTTATTTACATATGAAAAAAAGATTACTACTTTTAATGGCAGTTTTTCTATTGCCAATTTTCACTTTCGCACAAGAGACCGCCGAAAAAGGAATTGATCAAATGATTGATGAGGCATTCCAACCGGTCTCTGATTTCTTTTCCGCAATTATATTTTTCAATATTGGAGGGGTACCATTTGTATTGATGTTGTTGGTTTTTGCAGCGGCATTTTTTACTATAATGTTTGGCTTTATCAACATTAGAAAATTTGGAACAGCGATCAATGTAGTTCGTGGAAAATATGACCACATCGATCATCATAGTGTAGATCCAGGCGCACAAGTAAACGTTGTGGGAGGAGATATCGTCGATACGATTGGTGATGAATCAAAAGAAGGAGAGGTGACTCACTTCCAAGCTTTAGCAACAGCTGTTTCTGGAACAGTTGGAAATGGAAACATCGCAGGAGTTGCTTTGGCAATTGCACTCGGTGGACCAGGGGCAACATTTTGGATGATCCTCTGTGGACTTTTAGGAATGTCAACAAAATTTGTTGAATGTACATTAGGTGTTCAATATCGAGATATTGGACCAGATGGAACAGTTTACGGTGGGCCGATGTACTACTTAAGTAAAGGATTAAAAGAAAGAGGATTTGAAACTTTAGGAAAAATAGGAGCAGTTCTATTTGCGATTTTCTGTATCGGAGGTTCTTTTGGTGGTGGAAATGCTGCACAATCTAACCAAGCAACTATCGTATTAAAAGATTTGATGGGCTTGGAAAGTGCAAGTGCAGGTTTTGGAATTGGAGTTGTTTTAGCGATTCTAGTAGGTATCATTATTATTGGTGGAATCAAAAGAATTGCTTCTGTTACTGAGAAGGTTGTGCCATTGATGGCTGGTCTTTATATGTTAGCATGCTTGTATATTATTGGTTCAAATATCACTTTAGTTGATGATGCATTTGGTCAAATTTTTTCTGAAGCATTCACTCCACGAGCAGGAGTAGGTGCAATGATCGGAGTTTTATTAATTGGATTTAAAAGAGCTGCCTTCTCCAATGAAGCAGGTGCAGGTTCTGCATCCATTGCACACTCCGCTGTAAAAACTAAGTATTCTGCATCGGAAGGTTTGGTTGCATTGTTAGAGCCGTTTATTGATACCGTTGTAATTTGTACAATGACTGCTTTGGTAATTATTATTTTTAACTCAGGTGGAGCATTCGAATATGGTGGTGCTGATGGAGCAGTTATGATTGATGGTGTAGCTTATGAAGGAGCAGGAATTACGTCTCAAGCATTCGCTGCATATATTCCATACTCTGATATATTCTTAACTATTGCAGTTGTTTTATTTGCAGTATCGACTATGATCTCATGGTCATACTATGGATTACAATCTTGGAAATTTTTATTTGGTAGAGGCAAAACGGCTGATATGGTTTATAAAATAATTTTCTGTTTGTTTATCGTTATTGGTGCTTCTGCAAATATGAGTTCGATCTGGGCATTCTCAGATGCAATGATTTTTGCAATGGTATTCCCGAATATGGTAGGATTATTCTTACTCTATCCAGTTGTTAAAAAACAATTGGCTCGTTACATGGAAGCAATTGAAAAAGGATAAAATTTAAATTATATAGATAATAAAAAGGCACTTTCCATTAATTTGGAAAGTGCTTTTTTTGTACTCCGCAAACTAATTTGAGATTATAACAATAAGATTATAGGAAGTTATATTTTTATAAAAAGAGCTGGCAATGCTCTTTTGGGAAAAATAGGAGTAGAGTAGGAGGACTAGGAATAATCAATCTTGAATATAAGTCATCCCGAATTTTAAGAGTTCAACAATTAGCGAAGTGAAAACATTTCAACAGTAGGTTTTAATACTTCCTCTTTGAAAAAAAACATCCCGAACTTTCAATTTGAAAATTCGGGATGACTCAGGTTGAATATTATCTATTCATTATTTTTCTTCAACTGCGTAAACAAAGTAATTAGAATCTCCTTGCCATGGCATAGCTTTGTTAATTTCTTTATATCGAAGCATTACTTTTTTTCCTTCCAAGTCTTCTAATTTATGAGAAAGTCCATCGTAGTCTAATGAGAAATCCCAAACATTTCCAAGAATGCTAGCATTATCTTCTTGCAAACCACCAAGGTTGAGTTGTCCTTCGTAAGTTTTAAAAACATAACCTTTTTTGGAGAGTTTCATCAAGTAGCCAGTTCGAGTACCTTCGCTGTAAGTCCAATTTGCCCAGAGCATATAACCTGCGGCTGCTAGGATTAAACCAATAGTTGAAAGGATAAGAACCTTCTTGAAAAAACTTTTTGTTTTTTTGACCCCAGAGTCAATTGATTTACTAACGGATTCTTTGGTTTCGGTAATTGATTTACTAACGGCCTCTTTTTTCTCTTCGTACCCTTTGCTTAAAGAATCAGCAGCCTCTTCAAACATATTTTTATCGTCTTCAGGTTTTATCTCTTCTTTTGGATTTTCATTTTCAGAACTCATTGAATTATGGGTTTTGGTGAACTGTAAATTTAATTTTTTTTTGACTAATAGTTAGACTCAAATCGAAAAGATTAGTCACGGCTAATTTTTTCTTTATAACTGATGTTACTCCAGCAAATTATTTTGATAACCACTTCATGGTTTTTCTTAATTCTTTGCGAAAAGATCAGTTAAAACTATCTTTTATAAAAAAGGGCTGCTAGCACTCAAAGTGCTAACAACCCTATGGTTCGAATTATTTTAAGGGAGATAGGTTATTTATTTACTACTCTCTACTCTTATAATTTTCCTATCACAAATTTTTTCGCGACACTTCGCTTATTCTCCAACTTCACAACAATCGAATAAATTCCATTAACGTAATTACTTACGTCAAACATAGAAGGCGCAGCTGGGAAAGATTCATAGTTGCGACTTTCCATTTTTTGCCCAATGCTATTGTAAATTTCGACGGTTGCTTTTTGTCCAGCAAAATCTCGCATCGTCAAGTAAATTAGATTATTGGTAGGATTCGGAAATAGATAGATGGACTTAAAATCGAAATTAAAATTAACTTGACGAGGAGTCGAGTAATAAAAACCTCCATCTTTTTTAATCACTTTAAGTCGATAGAAATTTTGCCCTTCTGAAGGTTTTCGATCGAAGAGTTGATATTGACTAGAATTGTTAGAATTAAGTGATTCGATGGTTGCTAAATGAGTAAATTCATTTTGAGTAGAAGCAACTTCCACTTCGTATTTATCCACAAATTCATCTTTAAACATCGTCCAATTTATATCTGATGATTGCCCTGTTTTTCCTGCATTAAATATTAAAAGATTAGGAACGACAAAGGTTGAAGTATTAATAATTTGACATCCAAAGGCTTCTAATTCAGCTACCAGTAGGTAACCTGAGCCTTCCATTTGGATTCGAATATATTGTCCTTCTACGTTTGGAAAAATTTCGGTAGGTGAACCAACCAAGCCTGAAATATAATATTCGTAGGTAGCTTCAGTTCTAGCAATTGCTAAATCGTCAGATGTAAAAGGATTGTTGGAAATAAGTACGTAGCAATTTTGAGTACGATCATTTCCATCCGTTCGATTGAAAAAATTGATATTTTCGATTAAATAATTACCTTCTAAATTAACTTCCCACCAAGGTTGAAAAGTATTTTGAGTAGCAGCAACAGAAGACTCAGATGGTTGTCCTGTGAAAAATATTCCGTTGGTATTTCCATCTACTCCTTTGCTTGCAGCACCTTCAATTCCTCCTGCGTTCAAGGTAGAAGATTGACTAGTAGGTTGATTTAATGCTAAATTACTAGTTGTCACACAACCCATATTTCCTGTGTCAGGAGTTCCTGCGCAATTACAGTTTCCATCTTCAACATCATTTAAGGTAGTTGAATCATTATCATCACAAGGAGTTCCTGCATCTGGACAACCACCTCCTGTTCCACCACCTCCACCTTCACAGCCAATTACTTTTATTTCAGAAACCGCTAAGAAGGAAACACCTGCTAATTGAAGTCTGACATATCTTCCTGAAATACCAACACTTTGAGTAGTCGGTCGAGTTGCTGTGGTTGATTGAAGATAATCTGTCACGCCAACTTGATTGATGGTTGTGTTTAATTCAGTACTTGTAAAAGGATTGTTAGAAACTAAAATATGATAGTTAGAAAGTAAATCCATACAGCAATCTTCTCTATTCCATACTTCGATTTTTTCAATATTTTTTACCTCTCCAAGATCAATTTCAAGATATGGTTGTGCTACCCAATTAGTCAAAGAAGTAGAATTTCCTCCCCAGAAATTTCCATCTGTATTTCCATCAACAGCTCGGGAAGCTTCAGCATTTAATTGTGTCCCAGATTGAGTTGCTGTTTGATTGAGGGCAAAATTAATATCACAATCATTTCCAGTATTTCCTCCGCCACCACTATTCATGTTATCGCACTCTCTTTCCATGATAGATCTAAAACTTTGAATCGTAGTAGCATAACTCCATCCTCCATTCCAAGGATGCATCACTAGGTTATCGTTACCCTCTGTATTGCCTTGACAAAAACTACAAACGTCATAATTTTCATAGGACACATCGGTTCCATCGACCCATTTTAAAGTGCCTTCTACTTCGCTATCGGACAAACCGATATGAACCATTTCATTTATTTTACCTTGGATAAAAAGGTTTTCTACTTCATCATCAATGACAATAATATCGCCGCCTTGTGCTTGTGCAAGTGCACGGGAATCATTCCAATTATTGGCTCCGTCAGAAATAAAATATTGTTTTCCTCCGAGTTCTCCTAGTAAAGCAAAACCAGGAACTGGATCAGCGCAATTAGCCATTCCGCCACCGCCATTATTTGGAGGAGTTGAATTAATACAATCAAATTCCATGACGAAATTTTTAGCAACATAAGCTGGATTATAACTCCATTTTCCATCCCAAGAATGCAACATCAAATAATCATTCTCATCAGAGTTAGGAGCGCAAATATTACAGCTGTCAATGTTGTTAAAACTCAATGGTTCGCCATTGGCCCAAGTCAAAGTTCCTTCTACCTCACCATCGCTCAACCCAATGAATACGGGAGCTGATAGCTGGTTTTTAACAAAGTCGTTTTCTGAATAGCCATTTATTTCAACTAAGTATCCACCTCTATCTTCGCAAAATATTTTCGCTTCTTCCCAGGTAAGAGCAACGTTAGAACGGAAATATTTATGTCCTAAAAATTGACCGATATAGTTGAATCCATCAACTGCTTCAGAGCAATCTGAAATGTCATAATCTGTGGTATCGAGTACGGTAGGATTGACTGAAAAGAAAGTTGGTGTGGCATTTAAAGCAATGCCTTGAGAACTAATATTTTCTTCAAAAAGAGTCTCACAGTAGTCCCATTCTTTTTTATATAAATTAGAAATATTTAGCGAAGCTGGAAAGTTATAAACCGCACTTGCTGCCTCTGAACTATCTATGGTTGTTTTTGCCCAAAGGATATAAGTGTATTCGCCTGCTTCATCTATAACAGCACCACCTCGAACGTCGGGAGGTAAATTTAATTCAGCTGATCGCAAGGAATCCCATTCTGTTTTAAATAAAATATCGGCTGCTGTTTTGTAAGCAATTCCTGATTCATTTCTCTCTTGATTGTAGGGTGGGGTAGCTTCCAGATTTCCATAAAAACCCATCACATCAAACCAAGAATCTGCATCCGCTTCTTCTTCAATATCTCCTAAATTATAAAAATGTAATTGGTTAATTTCATTTGACATCGAAGTGACTAATGCCTTGGTAACAAAATTTCTTTGAGACTCCGCTGAACCCATAAATGTTTCAAAAGATAATCGAGGGACATTTATTTCGGTGATGAGGAATTCCTTTTTTGGAAAAGTAACCCCGTCATAACCGTAACCTTCCATGATGGCTTGACGACCATTTTTGGCCAAAACAATTCCATCCGCTGCTGCATCAGAATGACGCTCATAAACCAGCTCACCATTATTTAAGAAAATCGTACTTCCATCAAAATGCGGATAAGTATGGATTCCAACGGCATCAAAATACGCACCTCCTGCCAAAGGATATTCAGGTGTAACACTTCCATCCACAGGGTTGTCTGTATTTCTACAAAGCACATCAAAGAAACTATAATACCCCACGCCACCAAGTGTCACATATGCATCAGGATCAACTGTTTTGATTACATCGTAAGTCACTCGCAGCATTCTGATATAATGATACACCGGTGCTTGAATGTCAAGATCGCAAGGATCAGGATCATTGTCCCACCAACTTTCAGGATGACCTGGGGGAAGCGTCGCTCGGTAATTTGATTTATCTAAACTTGGTTCATTCCAAATTTCCCAAAAGCGAACATAATCTTTATATAGCGTGACCATTTCGTAAGTGTAAGCAGCCAAATAATTATCATCATTGTAAGGCGTTCCATTCAAACCTCCATCCCAAATCGGTAAATACATATTGGCAAATAAATGTCCAATTGATGCCCCTTGGCAATAAACCGTTGTATCTCGATGCTGTAAATTTGGATAACCCATGAAGCAAACATTCTCCTCCATTCCCAAATCTTGATAATATTGAAATGCGCCTAATCGAACATCATATCCATAAGTATCCAAAAAAACTTCGGGAAGACTCGGACGAATTGCACGAGTTCCAATTCCAGGAATTCCCATGTAAGGATTCCCCGCTGAGAGATCAGCCAATTGTTCATCTGTCCAATTATTATAACTTCCAGGGTTGATTCCCATCCGAAAGTAGTCATTGTATTCTGGCACTACATCGTTAGCAGTATAATTCACTTGTGCATTTGATCCAATGCTAAAAATTAGCATTAAAATAATTGGGAGCTTAAAGTTCATGTTGATCGTATTAATTAAGTAACGATTAAGTTCATGTTTCATCGTTACTAAGTTGCGTTTAACTTTCTACCATTAGGCAGATTAGTTCAAAAAAAGATTATTGAATAATCAGTAAAAGTTAATTTTTTGGAAAATTCGGAACTGGATAAGATAAATTACTTAGGTTCGGGTTTTGGGAAAGAATCAAGTTTGACTTACGAATTTCGCTATTTTTAGTTATTTGACCTAGAAAATAGTGAATTCTTTGAAATATATTTATTCTTAATGTTAGTAGGGGAATAGGGGATAAAATGTTCATAATAGTATGTTCTTTCTCTACGGTATACTTTTTATATTACGCACTTTCAGCGCTAAAACAACCGCTTGGATGACTTTGGGCGATGTCCAAAGCTAGAATATTTCGCTCTTTCAGAGCTAGGTTTAAGCAACAAAAGTCTGAAAGGCTTAAAGATATTAGCCTTGGGCATCGCCAAGGTCAAGATATTGGGACGTTTTTAGCGCTGAAAGTGCGAAATATAAAAAGTGTTCGGTAAAGAAGATGTTTTTAATTTATAGAATTACCTGCTTAAGTTTTAAAATATTTAAATCGTTAAATACCTATTTTTTCCTTCAACATTTTAACTTTGTTTTTTTATTAAAAAAGTAAAAATAGATGGAAATCGAAACAGTAATTTTTGATCTTGGAGGTGTTTTAATTGATTGGGAACCTCGTCGCCTATTCACTAAAATATTTGATGATCAAGAGGAAATGGAATATTTCCTAAATAATATTTGTACGCCTGATTGGAATGTGCAGCAAGATGCTGGTAGACCACTTGCCGAAGCGACTCAAATTTTAGTAGACAAATTCCCCAATTACACTTCTCAAATCGAAGCATTTTATGGACGATGGGAAGAGATGTTGGGTGGTGCGATTTTACCAACGGTAGCAATATTGGAGGAATTGATTGAAGCGCAAACACATCGAGTTTATGCTTTGACGAATTGGAGTGCAGAGACATTTCCAGTTGCATTACGGGATTATGATTTTTTGCAATGGTTCGAAGGCATCTTAGTTTCAGGTGATGAAAAGATGATGAAACCACAACGAGAGATTTATGAATTGACTTGTCAACGATTTGATATCAATCCTGCGACGGCAGTTTTTATAGATGACTCTTTAAAAAATATTAGAGGGTGTGAAGATTACGGAATGCAAGGAATTCATTTTAAATCAGGGGAGCAGTTGCGAAGGGATTTGCAGGTGTTGGAGGTTTTGTAAGTGTATTGTTATGAAGGGTGGTGGTTCTTCGCTGGCGACATGGCTCTGCCAACTGTTGAGAGATTTTTTTTATATAAAAGCCAAAGGCTTTTGGAATGCTTCACACCAGCCAAAGGCTTGGCGCGAGCGGGATATAAATATAAATATAAATATAAATATAGAATCCGATTATATCCTATCAGTTATTTATAAAGGGGAATTAAAATAAAGTACTAGAAACGCTCCGCTCGCCGCTGGCGCCATGGTTCTGCCATAAGTTTTGTCTAAATCTCATCCTTGATTAAAATCTTTGCTCATGATCCAAAAGCCATCTCTTTCGTTCAATCCCTCCTCCATAACCTCGCAACTTCCCATCGCTCCCAATTACTCTATGACATGGAATCATAATCGAAATACGATTATACCCATTAGCTGATGCCATAGCTCGAATCGCTTTTGGTTTTTCGATAGCCTGAGCTTGAAGTTGATAAGTCGAAGTTTCTCCAGCAGGAATAGTTAATAAATTTTGCCAAACTAATTTTTGGAAATCAGTTCCGACCAACTGAATTTTGACTTCAAATTTTTTACGCTTCCCCGCAAAGTATTCTGCAATTTCTTTTTTGGCTTGTTTGATATGATTATTTTCACCTACTAATATTTTTGCATTAAGTAGTTTTTGTAAATCTTTAAATTCAGTTTCCAGCATTTTTCGATCAACAAATTCTAACAAGCAGATTCCATCTTCTGTCGCACAAACAAACATTGGCCCCAAAGATGTAGTCAACCGACTGATTAAAATAATCGTTTTCTCCCCACTTTTCTTAGGTGATTTTCCTAATAGTTTTTTATAAGTATATCCAAATCCGCTTAATGATTCGTAGCCAGTATCGAAGGCAGTTTCCGTTGTTTTTTTTCCATGCTTCAATTCCATAAATGCATTATTGATTCGATACATTCTTTGGTAAGCATGAAAGGTCAAACCGTAATTTTTATTAAACCATCTTCGAACTAAGTCAGCACTAATATTATTTTCTTTCAGTCGAAAATCTGTAATTTTTTCTTTTGGATTTTTTTTGACCATTTCGATTGCTCGTTCCACTTGTTCAGGAGCTTGATTCGCATTTTGAGTTGGCTTGCAGATTTTGCAAGGTCGGAAACCATTATCTAATGCTTCTTTGAAGTTGGGATAAAATGCTACATTTTTCAATTTAGGTTTTCTCGCACGACAAGTGGCAATACAAAAAACCGAAGTTGTTTTTACACCTACATAAAAAATCCCAACATAACTTTGATCTCTGTCAAGTAATGCTTGATAGTAAGTGTCAATTTTATTTTTATCGTTGATTATCATTTTTGAAAGATGTGTTGAAATGAATTTTGTTGAATAATAGTGTTAAGATTTTTTTCAAGAAAAACATTCATTTGGTCGTACAGGAAATTCCCCATACTGATTCTTTTGACGCCCAGTTTTTTAAGCGTTGAAAAGTCTGGAAGATTAGGCATGCACATCACATTGATGGGGAGCGGAGTATTTTCTACTATAGATTTTATATCATCCTCATGTGTGATGCAAGGTACAAAAATACCATTTGCACCTGCTTTTTCGTAAAGTCGAATTCGTCGAATCGTTTCGGCAACTGGATCAGGATGATTTAATAAAAAAGTATCTGTTCGGATATTTAGAAAAATATTGATGCCTTCTTTTTCTAAAATATTTTTTATTTCCGAGATGGTTTTTGAAAACCCTTCAGGAGATAACAATACTCTTACATCTTCGACAATACTATCTTCTAAGTTAATTCCAACGACTCCAAGTTGAGCTAATTGTTTGATGTGAGTAGCAATGATTTTTGGATCTCGGCTGTACCCTGCTTCCAAATCAACAGACAATGGAATTTTTATTTTTGTAGAAATTCGTTTCACCACAAATGCTAATTCTTCAAAACTCATTTCTTCGCCATCTTGATAGCCTAAGGAATTGGAGATCGCAGAACTTGAAGTTCCAATAGCTTTAAAGTTTAATTTTTCAGCGATTTGAGCACTTGAGACATCCCAAACATTGGCTAATAATAAAGGTTCTTTTTGTTGGTGTAAATTTTTAAAATTCATTTTCTATTTTTTCTGTAAAAATGAGAAGATGAATTTTGGTAGGCAACCGAAAAATGGGGGAGTATTTTTTTATAAGAATTGAAAATAGGAAGAAGAACTCGCTGGTGCGATGGTTCTATATGGTGTCTAGTATTCGATTTGGCTCTGCCAACTGTTTTTATATAAAATCCAGAGGCTTTTGGAATGCTTCACACCAGCCAGAGGCATGGCGCGAGCGAGATTTTTATGATTGGTTTTGTTTATGCATCGTTCCGACTACATGGAGTGATTGCTGTTACTTAAGAGTACGTTTTTCTTTTTTATTAGCAACCATTTTCTTCATTTACCAGACTTTTTAATTCCAATTTGCCATCTTTATTACTCATAAAATAATACAACATACCTCCTTCTGTTTCTCCACTTTCTGATAGTATCAATTCTGGAAAACCGTCTTTATTTAAATCCCCAATAAAATGAATTTGATAACCAATGTTGCCAAAGCCAAAAAGGCAATTTGTTAATTCTTGGGATTTAAAATCTGTATATGATTTGATAGTTAAAAGTTCTAATTTTTCGTGTACTCTTTGTAATTCATAGGGAGGTTCTAACTTTACTTCTCCTGTACAAATCAATCTAAATTCATTTCCACCTATTCTCAATAATTTTCTGTTTGTACCTATTTTAATATACTCATTTGGATATTTAAAAAGTTGCCCTTGAATCATACCTTCCTTAAATTCTTTTTGAGAACCAACTATTAATCTATATTTTTTTGATTCAACGGATAAATTTTTACTTCCATCTACTTCTGTTTTTACTTTTGGATTCACTCTTTCTATTTTGGCTTTACCTTCCTCATTATAAATTCCATACCAGTAGCCGTTTTGTATTCTATCACAAGATTGACCATTTAAATATGCAATATTTTGAGGCTTAACAAATTGACCTGAAACATATCCAATTTCACCATTTTTTTCTCTTTTAACTTTCAACCATTCAACCCAAGGATAGCAACAATACCTATCTTCTCCATTTTGATTATCTATTTCAATTAATGTGAGTTTTTCAGCATTGGCAAGTTTTCCAATGATTTTTGATTCAGGATTTGGTTGACTTCTGAAATTTAAATTTTCTGCTGCAACGATGTACTCTATGCCAAAGCAATTTTCCTCAATTTGAGACTTAGCTTGGGAATTTAAGAGCAAACTAATGATTAGTAAAATTGCTTTTTTCATTTTTTTTTATTTGACTTTTCAACTCTTGAATTTCTTTGAATGATTTATTTCCAATTACATCAAGGCAAATTGTTTTGAGTTTTTGATTTGTAAATTCTTCTCTTATTTCAATTCCTTGTTGATACCAATTTTTGAATATGGACTTTAAATATTCAAATTGTTCCTTTGTTTCGATGACGAATTTCAAAGTTTTATCTTTCCCATTTTTAGTTGTCAAATTCAACTCTGCTAATCCGTTGTGGATTATGTCTCTCGGTGCAAAGTTTCTTCCTTTAATAAAATTGTATCTGAAATAAATATATTCAATCTCACTAACTTTTATTTGATTACTACCTTTATCGAAATATATTATTTCCGCTTTAAATTCAAGCTCTCCAATATAATGCTTGTTCTTTGTCCAATCTGATAAAAGTCTTCTGCTTCTTCGTAAAATGAAAACTCCAATTAGAACAATTGGAATTAACATGATCTTTGAAAACTGAATCTTTTTCTGGATGAAAATAAGAATAATTGTTATTCCAATCGCGCCAATTAGATTCCAAAAAAAAATGTCTTTATTTTCAATTGGAAATTTATCTGATATTTGATTGAACTTCACTTTTTTCTTTTTTTTGCTTGTCGCTAATTCATTTATAAACACACCAGTTACATATTCACACCCTATACAAATCCAAATCATAACCCAATCACCTACTAATAAATCAAGTGCAACTAAATTTAAAATATCAAGATACAATATATCATCAAAAAGATAATAAGTAAAATTGCCTTCCTATCTTTAAGCAACTTTCTATTTCTGAATTACACTTTAATTTGAAACCAATTTTTTTTAACCAATTTCTTAAAAAAATAACTCGTCATGAAATTACTCAAATTCATTTTACTTAATCTTTTCTTTGTCGGAATACTTAGCTGCGGAGGCGAAACAGAACCTGCTGTAACTGATACTCCTACAACTACAGAAAAAAATAATTCTCGAATGGTTTCCTTTAAAGGAAGAACCATTGATCTAACCCCTTATGTAGAAGGATTTCCCTATAGTGGATTCAATCCATATTATGCTGCCGGAAAATTATATTACATGAAAAGAGGGGCGACTACCGATCTTCTTGAACTTGACCTTACTGGAAACCCTGATTTGACCAAAGGGAAAAAAATCTCTGACATTGATTACGCAACTCGAAACGTTTGGGGAATACGATACAATAAAAATGATAACCAACTTTACTGGACAGGCGATGAAATCAATGACGAAGTCATCAATCTAACCCGCCTTGATCCTAAAACTGGTAAGGTCGAAAAACTAACTGACGTTCCTTATATATTCGGTTACCGTTGGAATGAAGCAGGGACAAAAGTAGCCTACATTGCTCGGTTAGGCGACAAAGCAAATCGGTTAAGTGAGTTGAGGATTTTAGATTTAAAAACGAATAAAGAAACTAAAATTATTCAGGACAAAGCTGACATGAGATATACATGGGGAACGCCAAGTTGGCAACCAGAGGGGAAAGGTGTAGCAGTCACCGCACTCAAAGATGCTGATCGAACGTATGGAAATATCGTATATATTGATTTCGATAAAAAATCTCAAACGCTATTAACTGATGCTTCGAAAAAAAGAAGTTTTCCAGGGATTTTCAAAGAGTGGTTGGACAATAATACTTTTATGTATGTTTCAAATGAGGATGGTTTTAGAAATATTTATAGCTACAATATTTCAACAAAAAAATCAAATCAGTTGACAAAATTCACTACGGATTTGGGTACCTCTGAGATTATTACGATTGAAGGAAAAAAATATATGTTTGCTACTACTTCATCACCAATTGAAACTCAAATCTATTTATTGGATTTGCCTTCTGGCGAGATTGTCATGCAAAAGAAAAGTGATGTATCCATTGGAGTGTATGATTCTGATGGCGACAAAATGATGGTGTCTGCTGGTTCAAATGCTTCGATGTTTCGAATTGATGAAATGACAGTTTCGAAAGATAATTTGGTTTCTAAAACTGTGGTTGATGTTCCAAAAGAATTAAAGGAAAAAATTTATAATGCTACTCCTGAACGGATTACTTACCCTACTTTTGACATAGACGAAAAGACTGGAAAAACGCGTGAACTGCATGCATATCTTTACAAACCTAAAAACCCACTTCCTGCTAAAGATCAAATTGTGATGATTCAATCTTTCTATGGCGGTGGAAATAATTTTAGCACTCGATATCAAATTTTAGCTGATGCAGGGATTTATGTTTTGAGTCCTTCTCCTCGTGGGAGTAGTGGATTTGGGAAAGATTTCTCAGCGTTGAATGATAAGGATTTAGGTGGTAATGAAATCATTGATGTATTTTATGCAGCAAAATATATTTCTGAAAAGCTAAATATTCCAGCAAAAAACATTGGCGTATTCGGCGGAAGTCATGGAGGATATGCAACTATGCGAACCTTAACTTTCCCTGGAGAGATCAATGGGAATAAAGCTGAATTTGATTGGGGATTTGGATTAAGTCATGCAGGATTTTCAGATATTATTCACTTTTATGAAAACTGTAATATTCCAGATTGGGTAACACTCGAAGCCGGTGATCCAAAAACGGAAGCAGCAAAACTGAATGATCGGTCGCCTCTTTATCATGCGGATAAAATGAAAGGTCATCTTCTTTTAACTCACGGAACGAATGATAGTCGGGTACCAATCGCAGGGAGTACTATGATGGCTGATAGTTTGAAGAAATATGATAAGAATGTAAAACTGGTTACTTTCGAAGGACAAGGTCACGGAATCAAGGGCCTAGAAAATACGGTTACTTTTTATCAAACTTGGTTTGACTTTTTGGAAGAAGTGACGACTGAATTAAAGGAGTAATTTATTTTTGTAAATATATTGTTATTTTATTAAAACAAGCCAATTACAATTACTGTAATGGGCTTGTTTTTTTGAGAAATGGGTTGGTTTTAAGTTTTGGAGGGATCGAATCCCTTCAAGGGATCCGATCCCTAATTACTTAGAAATCACTCATCTCGAATCGCATCTACAGGATTAGAAATAGCCGCTTTGACAGATTGTAAACTTATTGTTATAAACGCAATCAACATCACCGCCAAACCACTTGCGATGGTGGTCCACCAAGGGAAATCAATCCCATAAGCAAATCCATTCAACCAATCTTTCAATAAATACCAAGTCATCGGTGCAGCTAAAATCATAGCAAAACCAATTAGTTTGATAAAGTCTTTGGAAATCAATTGTAAGATTTGAGTGACTGAAGCACCTAGCACTTTTCGAATGCCGATTTCCTTAAATCGTTGTTGCGTCAACATGGCAGCCAAACCAAATAAACCAAAGCAAGCAATAAAAATAGCGACAAAAGCAAAGTAGCCAATCATACTTGAAAGTCGTTTTTCAGCTAAGTAAGTATCGTTTAAAGTTTCATTCAGGAAAGTATATTCAAATCCTTTGTT
>JBGCCY010000136.1:0-41652 GCA_045104975.1 Saprospiraceae bacterium | reverse complement strand
CTCAAAATCTCCCCCCCAATAAATTCCTTTTGCTATCTCTTGACTATCTTCGAATAAATGACCTGCATTATGAATATAATGAATGGTATCAGTTTGCACCGGCCCACCATAATATACAATAGATTCAATATCAGGAAAACCTGAAATCAATTCATTTATTTTCATCTTCAATGATTTATTTAAAATAAATCCTAAACTTCCGTCCTCCTTATGTTCGCAAATCAAAACCACCGAACGTTTGAAATTAGTATCCAACATGAATGGTTCTGCTAATAATACTTTTCCTTGCACAATTTTTCTGTCAATCATTTTTTCTCATTTTAAGGGGTGACTTTTATCATTTTTTTTAGGTTTCCCAAAGCTGGTTTAGTCTTAAAAAATGTTTTTGAACAGAGTGTAATTTTCAAAAAATTGAATATTTTTTAGATTCTTTTTGCAAAGATTGATAATTAAATTGAAAATAAAAACTAATGCTAAATAATTTTTCAATACCCAAAAATAAATTTCAAAATAAGTCTATCTATCCAAATGTTTTATTGCAACTTATTGATAATCAACAAATTAAAATATATTAATTAATTTAAATTTAAATAATTTGATAGTTTTAAATTATTAGTTAGCAAACATTTAGATAGCCCAAAACATAGTATGAATTTAACCATATATAACTAACTCATTTTAAAATACTTATACATAACAAAATAAACATACTGAATAATTTTAATCTCCATATTGAATAAAAACCTTTCCATACTTTTCCTTACTTTTGCAAAAAAAAATATGTCAACTGACAATTCAAATTCAATTAGTTTAAACAAATATATTGGTGACTCTGGTGTCTGTTCAAGAAGAGAGGCTGACAAAATTATTGATGCACAACGAGTCACGATCAATGGCGTGATTGCTAAAAAAGGTAATCGGGTAGCTGAAGGCGATGTTGTAGAAATCGATGGGACACCTCTTCAAGGCAAGGAAGCACCTATCTACTTAGCCTTCAATAAACCACCTGGGATCACTTGCACAGGCGATAAAGATGTAGAAGATAATATCATCGATTTTATTAATTATCCTAAACGAATTTTCTACGTGGGACGAATTGATAAATATTCTCAAGGGTTAATATTTCTTACTAACGATGGAGATGTTGTCAATAAAATCTTGCGAGCTGGAAACCAACATGAAAAAGAGTATCTAGTTACCGTTAACAAACCCGTCACCAATTCTTTTATTCAAAATATGGCGAACGGAGTTCCAATTCTGGATACAAGAACCAATCGTTGTTTTGTCCAAAAAGAAAGTAATTACACGTTTAGAATTATTTTGACACAAGGACTTAATCGACAAATAAGAAGAATGTGCGAGTATTTTGGTTATCATGTGACGAGGTTGATTCGACTTCGAATCATGCATATTGAGTTGGGAAACTTACCCGAAGGTGAATGGAGAAATTTTTCGAAACAGGAAGTGGATAAGTTAATGCGACTAGTGGCTAATTCTGAAAACTTAAGTCAAAAAATGAAGTTGCAAAAAACTAAGAACAAACGTCATAAATAATAAAAATAAAACCGTTTCATTAATAAAATGAAACGGTTCTACAACTACCTAACTGTAAATTAATATTTGAATTTACAATATCTTTAATCTGGATAAGCAACGGCAATTTCAGCTGTACCAGTAATTTTTTTTTCTTCTCCACTACTCTCTTTTTTCAAAATACAATTATAATCAATCGTTAATTTTCTCGTCTTTTCTCCATTCTCATTGTTGTCATAATCTTCGATTTTTGTAATTGTAAATGTATTGTTAGGATCAGAGTTGTCAGCAAACTTGGAACTATAAATTCCAGTTGCATCTTGATATTCAATGGTGACTGCTGAAAATTGTTCTCCATTTCCCACAATCATAGTAGTATCATTTATTTCCAAATCAAATTGAGGATATGCAACTGAAGAAATTCCATTGAAAGATCCATCAACACAAATACCTAATTCAGCATTACAATTAGAATTGGGTGATAGTGCTTCTAATTTGATCAGACCGTTTTGAATTTGGGATGGGCTAATTACATAAGAACCTTGTGTAAATAAACTATCATTCCAAAAGAAACTATCAAGGCCATTATTTGAACTCGGGATTAACTCCACAAAATTACCAAAGGTATCTATCACCTCAACAAATAAATCACAAAAGTCGAGACCACCATTTGTAACTGTTGTCCTGAAATAACTATCACATCCATTAGGAGTATTTGCAGTCAGTAATACATCTAAATTTGCGGAGCCGAAATAATCGAAATCGACAATATTTCCACTAAACGTTTCTACTTGGTCTGTTGAAATAGTCCAAGTGTAAGAACTAGCTGGAACTCCTCCAACTGTATCAATTAATTCACCAGTAAAAGAATATATATGCCCATTTATCTCAGTATTGTTATTAGTTGAAAAATAATAGTTAGAGTCCAATATTGAAACAGCATTTTCAAAAATAAAATCTGACACATCAGGGGTTAAATAACTACTTCGAATCGAAAAACTCAAAGACTCCTCACAATCATTCTGACAATTAGCATCCTTTGCAAACCGTCCAGTCATCGAGTACACCTCAAAACTATCTTTTGAAAATTCCGAGAACATATAAAAATCATCATCCCCTGCTACAAAGTTTAATTGAGTTACTACATCTAATGTGGCACTAGCAGTAAATACAGGATCTCCTGATGTAACTTCATCCAAATCTACTTTCTTACATCCTCCGAGAGCAAAGACAATTATGGTAATATAAAGTAGTGCTTTTTTCATTTTTTTTTTTTCAAATATTGAGTAATTCTAAGTGTGAAATAAAATGGCTTCAATTCTTGAAGTGCGAATAGACAAACATGTTTTAAATCTGATAACTAAAGAAAAAATTATTAAAATAAAACCGTTTCACTAAAAAAGATGAAACGGTTCTACAACTACCTAACTGTAAATTAATATTTGAATTTACAATATCTTTAATTTGGATAAGCAACTGCAATTTCAGCTGTACCAGTAATATTTTTTGTATCTCCACTCCCCTCTTCTCCTAAAATACAATTATAATCAATCGTTAGTTTTTTCGTCTTTTCTCCATTTTCATTGTTATCATAATCTTCTATTTTTGTAATTGTAAATGTATTGTTAGGATCAGAGTTACCAGCAAACTTAGAACTATAAATTCCAGTTGCATCTTGATATTCAATGGTGACTGCTGATAGTTGTTGATCTGGATTTCCAATTATAAAAGGATCTACTGTATAATTAATTTTTGGAAATGAAAAAGATTCAGGGAAACTAAGGTTTGGTGATATCTCTGGACAAATTCCAAGTTGGACAACACATTGCTGATTACCGCTAGAGGCAATCAATTCAAAAAGACCACTTTGAGGTAAAACAAAAGTTGTATCAATAATCAAGGTATCACCAAAGGGATTATTAAAGTTGATCCAATTGATAGGAAGAGTAGCATTATTTACAAATGTAGGGGTCAAATAAAACATTGGAAAATTAAGTGAATCTGATTCGATGTTAATAAGGAAATCACAATCATCTAATAATCCTACAGGAATTGTTTTTTGAATATAACTTGTACAACCTCCTGAAGAAGTAATTTCTAATCTTACATCGATATCAGTATTCCCCAAATAAGTAAAGGTGAAAGAATCTGAAAATGAATTAAGAGAAAAACTGTCACTTGATATTTCCCAATAAAAACTATCTGCTTGGCTTGAAGAAATGAAATCAAAATACTCTGCACTAAAGGAATAATTATAACCAATTGAACTACTACTATTATCTGTAAAATAATTTAAATTAACTCCTTCGAGAATAGCTAAATCAATATCAAATGGTATGTTAGAAATAGAGTCTGGAAAACTACTTCGAATTGAAAAACTCAACGATTCCTCACAATCACTCTGACAATTTGTATCCTTTGCAAAACGTCCAGTCATGGTATGTACATCAAAATTATCTTTCGAAAATTCCGAAAACATATAAAAATTATCATCCCCTGCTACTAAGTTTAATTGAACTCCGTCCAAGGTAGCATTTGTAATAAAAACAGGATCGCCTGATGGAACCTCTTCCAAATCTACTTTCTTGCAACCTCCGATGGCAAAGACAATTATGAAAATATAAATTAGTGCTTTTTTCATCTTTTTAATTTCAAATATTGAGTAACTCTAAAGGTTACATAAAATGGTCTTGATTCTTGAAGTGCAACTGTCAATCCATCAGGAAGAATAACTCCTTTATCCAAAATTCCACCTGGTGTATAATTCGCTCGAACGCCAAAATGTAAATTATCACTAATTCTATAATGGAATCCTAACAATACATTTACATGATTCTTTTTAAAACCTAAACTTGGAACCCATCCTGAGTTTTCAGTCCTATCTGCTTCTATAATTTTTCCTCCTACTCCTAATAAATAATTAAAAGAAGCTCCCGTTTCAAGGGTCATTCTATTCTTTTGATATTTTAAATAAATCGGCAATTCTAAATAATGTAAATTCTCAGGAGTCAATTTGGCTTGTGCGATGCTTCGTCCAAAACTATAACTTGTGACTTCATTTTGTTTTGTTGCTACAAAATTCCCACTTCGATAATGGTAAGCCAATTCTGCTCCTACAGCCAATTTTGCTTTTCCAATTTCAAAGTTTCGCTCCATCAATAATCCACCTTTAAAACCAATAAATGGTGTCTCTGAACTATTTTCTATTAAAGGGTAACCAACTGCCCCTCCAAAAAGACCATAAGTAAATTTATCTCTTGAAGGAGTAAATGGACATACGGCTTCCAAATCTAACTTCTCTATTTTTTTATTATTTGCCAATAATAATTCTAAAAAAGGAAGCATTACTGTGGAAGAGGAAGCAATTGGTTGTACTCTTGTTTCTTCTTTTTTTATTACATCTTCAGTTCTAATGGAAGAAATTTCTTTGTCTATAATCGGAATCAGTTTTTCTTCATTTTCTTTCGCCCCAGTATTTGAATTAATATTTCCTATTGGTTGATTAGATTGAATTCCTTCATCAGAAGTAAATGTAGGTGTGTTAGAATTAGAGCTAGAGCTAGCGTTATTATTATTTTCTATTTCGTTTGAGTTATTGTTATTTTCTAAATTATTTACAGATGGATTACTTGGAATTGTTTTAGAAAAAAGATCCGTATTTTGATTTAATGGTTTTGTACTTTTTACCTCTGCAATATTTTTTTCTGATTTTTTATTTTCTCCTAATGCTGGTGTTGAAACATTTTCAGCAATATTAGTATCATTTAATTCTGTTAATTTATTTTCCGCTTCAGAAACGTTCTTGTCAGAAATTTCAAATTCACTTTTATCATTTTCTATCGTTGGAGATGATACATTTCCAAGAGCTGTATTTTCAGTTTTATCGTTTTCAACTATTGGATTGGAGTTATCATTTTTCCAAATAAAAAACACCCCCAAACCTGCCATCAAGGCAACTCCAAACCAAATAAGAAACCTTCTCCAATCACCACTTTTCTTATCCGCATCAATCAATGCCTCCGCCCCTTCCCAATACTCAGGTTTCATCTCGAACTGTCGATGTTCGAGTTTATCCTTAAAAATCTTGTCGAAGTTATTTTCCATATCTTAACTTTTAATAAATAACATATTCTTATTTCTACATCGTAAAAAATTGATATTCAATCACTTACGAAACTAATGTGCTCTTCTTTGCACCTCTTCTTTCATTGCTGCTTCAATAAATTCTTTTAATTTTTTTCGAGCAAAGGACAAATGCCACTTGGATGTTCCATCTGAAATTTCCAACATTGCTCCTATTTCTTTGTGACTAAATCCATCGATAGCAAAAAGATTAAAAACTTTTTGACTTACTGGAGGAAGTCGTTTTATCATATTCTCCAACTCTTCTGCATCAAAATTTAAGTCAGCTACATTCAAGGTGACTAGGTCATCATGATTATGAAAATCTTCAAAATCCGTATGCTCAATCAGTTCTCTAACTTTTCTATTTTTTCTAAATTCATCTATTACTGTGTTAATCATAATCCGTCGAATCCAAGCTTGGAAAGGCGCCTTCGTTTGATACTTATCTAGGTTTTTTAATATTTTTAAAAAAGCTACATTAACGACTGCGGCAGATTCTGATTCATCTTTTTTATATCTCATACCAACACTCATTAACGTGCTAAAGCAACTTTGGTAAAGTTGAAATTGAGCACGTCGGTCACCCCGTTGACAATCAGCCAATAATTGAGCGCTAATCTTCATTGAATACTTTGTTGGTTTTTTAAAATAGATTATAGATTTAAGATTATGGATTCAGATCATCGTAAATTAATCTATCCTCCTGAATCTTAAATCCATAATCCTAAATCTTCTAAATTATCTTTTCATAATCTTATGAGAAATAATTTCTTGTCCATCACTCAAATTTAAAAAGTAAATTCCTGAAGGAAGATTTCTCAAATTAATATTCATGGTCTGAATTCCTTCATTCAAATCTTTATTTTCCATAAAGATGGTTTTTCCTAACAAGTTATTGACGGAAATATTCAAGTTCGTATTTTGACGAATTTCAATTTGAATATTCATGTTGTCATCAACTGGATTAGGGAAAACTTTAAGTGATGCTCCATTTAAAACATCTTCAATTCTAGTTACATACGTTTCGTTCACTTCAAAGTTTACATAACCAGATTGATTGTCAGGCCCGATCGTAATAAATTTAATCCCTTGCTCTTTTCCTAATACTTCAACTACTAACTTATAAGTTCCCCAAGCTAAATTTGGAAATTCAAATTCTCCTTGAGCATTAGAAACAGCATGAGTAATTGGCATATCATCCTCAGTCAATAACAATATACTTACATTTTCCAATGGATCACCATCACCTCTTATTTCAACTTGTCCAGAAGTAAGGTTTGCACCATCGATAATCAATCCTCCAATAAATCCTGGACCTCCAGGATTGGTTCCTGAAACCATATCAATATTATATAAAACACCAACATTTCCAGGTACAGTTATAGTCGTTGCCTCATCCCAATATAAAGCGTCCACATGATAAGTTGGTAGATAATTATCATATTGATCTGATCCTACTTCGGCAGCAGCTTTGACTAAATAATCACCATCTGCGACTCCTGTGAAAGAATAAAATCCTCCCCAGTTATTAGGGGTAGAAGTAACCAATTGGCTATCTAATGCTGTTAAAGTTCCAGCAGCTACATCATGTTCTATCAAGTAAACTTTAAACGTATTTACGCCATTATTGATCCATCCTCCACCTGAAGAAATGGAATCTAAAAGAATATATCCTTCAACAATATCTTGTGAAGCAATCGTGTAACAAGTTGATACCGTACATCCTGTTCCATCAGTTACTGTCAAGCAATAAGTTCCAGCAGAAACTGGACCGATGTTAGCAGTTGTCTCACCAGTTGACCATAAGTAAGTGAATTGATTAGAGTTAGGACTTGATGCATAAGAATATAAATCAGAGCCAACTAAATAAATAGACACCTCGCAAATACCAGAAGTATCTGCATAGAAATAATAGCAATCATCTGCAGTACATCCATTTCCATCTGAAATAGTTACACAATAATCTCCATCTCCAGGAGGAGTTATAATTTGAGTATTTTCACCTGTCGACCAAGTGTAGGTAATCACCTGGTTTGGGTTATTGGAAGTTGCATTGGCAATAATCGAATTTCCATTCTGATTGATGACTACATCACAATCAGATCCACCTACAGTAAGAACACAAGCTGTTGCTATACATCCGTTGGCATCTGTAATCGTAACACAAACAGAATCGGATGGTACAGTATTACAGTTGGTACTACCAATAACTCCGTCACTCCAATAATAAGAATAAGGCGCCACTCCTGTTGGAATTGCCTCCAAACAATTAGTCCCTATCACAGGAGCGATCATAACGGAACAATTTGGAGGAGTATTAACTAGAACAGTTGCACAAGCTGAGTCGGAACATCCATCTACATCAGTTACGGTTACACAAAAAGTTCCAGAAACAGGAGTATTAATTGATTGCGTGGTAGAATTACCGGTACTCCATAAATAAGTATATCCTGGAGTTCCAGTTGAATTGGCCATTAATGTATAGCCACTAGTATCAGGAGTTACATCAATCCATACATCACAAACCGGAGCATTATTCACAGAACAAGCGATTGCCACACATCCTGTAGCATCAGTTACTGTTACACAATAGGTATTAAAAATGGCATTGATACAAGTTGAGCTTGAAAAAGTACTATCGCTCCACATATAAGTAAAAGGTGCTGTTCCTGTTGGATTTGCTTGTAAGCAAGCTCCATTTTGAATAGTATCGATGGTTACAGCACAAAGTGAATCAGGGCCGTAATTATTGAAATTTGCTTGAGCGGAAATAAATCCTAAAATAAGAGTTAGTGTAAAGATTATTTTTTTCATTTTTAACGAAATTATTGTTTAGATTAATTGATTTTGTTATTCTTACTTACCATCACGAGCATTTATATAGATAGGTTGGGCGAAAAGTAAATTTTATTTTCAAGTATTCTTATTTAATTGATAATCAGCAGTTTACATTCTTTTTTTATGAAAAAAAAAATTACAAATAGCGAAAATCGAGGAATTTGGGCCTGGGATATCGTAAAAATAATCACTCTTTTTTCAATCATCTTATTCTTTGGGGTTTTTTATTCACAAGGATTTAATGAAGAAAGTAATCGATTGGCCATTCGATTGACTGCTCGGATGAGTGGAATCTTGTTTTGCTTTGCTTTTGGAGCATCGGCAATTCATGCTTGGTTTAAAAATTCTTTTTCTTGGTGGTTTTTTATGAATCGAAAATATTGGGGAATTTCATTTGCCTTGATGCACTTGGTTCATTTAGGGTTTCTAGTTTCATTGCAACAATATTTTCATCCTGTATTTGAACAAGCAGCGACAACTTCTTTGATGGCAGGCGGATTAGTTTATTTATTTTTAAACCTGATGCTACTTACTTCTTTTCCTTTTTTTGCAAAAAAAATAACAAGTAGAAATTGGAAAATCTTACATACTTCAGGAGGATATTGGATTTGGCTAATTTTTATGATTAGCTACGCCAAAAGAGTTATGAATGGTTCTTATGAATATATTCCTTTAGTTTTACTTTTTGTGATAACATTACTTTTACGATTTTGGAAAAAATGAAAGATGTTTTATGTTTTATGATGAACGTTTTACGGCTCCCAACGCAAAACGTCCATCGTAAAACGTTTCCTACCTTTTCACCCATTCCAATTCTTCGATCATGCTTTCAATTTTATTTTGAAATTCGATTAGCTTGGCTGGTGCATCATGATTATTTCTGATAATTATTTGGTGTACATTATCACTAACCATAATATACGTATCTGGCAAGTCTTCAATAATTTTTTCATTAGAAGGATAAACTGTGGACATCTGAAAAAACTCCCCATCACTTATTTCACTTTTTATGGCAAAAATAAAACCCGCTTTTGCTTGAGCAGAATATCTACCTATTCGGGAAACATTCTTTTTCCCAATATAAGTTGCCTTTCCATTTGAGTGTAAAACAAATTCATATTCAGGACAATTACCATAGCAGTCCGTTTTTTGGATCGTTACTACTCGGTAGTTTTTCGAAAGTTCAGGAATATTTTTTGGAGATTTTTCGTTGATTACATTATCTTCTATGACTGGAGAATTTACTTCAATATCATAGGATGGAGATGGTGCCACAACAACTTTATTTTTCTTGGAACAAGAAAAAATTAAAAAACATGCTAAGATAAAAATCAAGTAAGTGAACCTATTTTTCATAAAGTTTATTTTTGACAAAAATAGAAATTTGAAATAGATTTTCTTAAATTCTGCAAAATTAAAGTTCACTTCCAAATAAAAAATACTTAATGATAATAATGACACTTTTTAAAATTAAAATCATACTTTTTCGTTCAACCTATTGACAATCAACACCTTACACTTTATCTTACAATTTTACAGATCATCTTATAATCAAAATCAACAATGAAGAATTTAATAATTGTATTTACTATTTTATGTTTTTTTACAAGCTGCAAAAAAGAAAATAAAAAAGCGGCCAATCCAAATAACAATACTCCTACAAATGTAGCAACTGATGATACAAAGGAGGAAATTGAAATTGATGACACTTTAGTTTTATCAGATGAGATTGCTGACTTTTTAGAAAATAAAATGCCAGGCTACGAAATTGTTCCAAAAGAAAAATGGCTTTCAGAGGAATATCTGGAAAGTATGTCTAAATCGATGCGTCCACTTTACAAAGATGACATTTTAGTAGAAGGAGACTTTAATGGAGATGGGGAAGATGATTTCGCTACTTTTTTAATGGATAAAAAAGGTAAAATAAAATTATTCGCATTTCATAAAACTGCTTCTGGCTACAAAAAGTATGAGCTCCAAAAAGAAGGGAATAGTGGCTTCCTCGGGGCTGGATTAGATGTGGAAGAACCAGGGTTTGTTTACGGAGGAAATAAAGAAGTTGGTTTGGAATACAATGGAATCAACTATAATATTTATGAAAAAACAGGAACAACTTTTTACTATGACTCTGGAAGATATCGAAAGGTTTTAACTAACGATTAAGAGAAAATTGTATAATTGAATTAACAAAGAAAGCTGAATACTCAAAGGAGTATTCAGCTTTCTTTGTTTTAAATAAGTGCAGTTAGGGATCGGATCCTTTGCAAGGGTCCGATCCCTTTTTCAAGCAAATTCAATGGTTAATTTATAAAAATAGAACAATTAAAATCGCCACCATAGCCGGAACTGCCTGAACTGTCAAAATCCTTTTGGACACAGTTAAGCCACCAAAAAGTCCTGCCACAAAAACACAACCTAAAAAAAATAAAGCAATATTTTGAGCCCACTCAACATTCGCTATCAATAACGACCAAATCAACCCTGCTGCCAAAAAACCATTATATAATCCTTGGTTCGCTGCCATAGATTTTGTTGGTTCAAATAAATCTTTAGGTAACGGAAAAACCTTTCTAGCTCTTGTCGTCCAAGCAAACATTTCTAACCATAGGATATAAATATGTTCTATGGCAATAATTGCGATTGCGATTTTAGCGATGATACTCATTCGTTTTGTTTTAAAGATTATTAAAAATAACGTTCATGTAATAATTGAACGTGATGAATTTCATGACCAGCAATCATATATCCCAATGCCAATGCGGAAACAGGGCTACCACTCGCCTCGCCTATTCTTCCCCAATCATCTTCACTCAAGTTTTCAAATAAAATTATAGTTGAATTTCTTAATGATTCATATTCTTCCATAATTGAACTTCCAGATCTTTGTGAAGCATTACAAAAAGGAACATAATCATTTTGGTCAAATCCTGGCATTGGTGTGCGATCATTTCTAGCTACTCGAAGTGCTCGATAAGCAAAAATTCTTTCGGTATCCATAATATGCATCATGACTTCTTTGACCGTCCATTTTTCAGGAGCATATTTGTGATTCCACTTCTCATCAGAAAGTTTGGAAAGTATCGCAAGTGTGTCAAATTTTTGCTCTTGCAAATTTTGAATAAAATTATTCCCTTTTACTTTGCCAATATAGGTTTCGTAATAAGGGTTATATTCGTTGGATTCAGGTCTTCGATTAATCGACATTATTTACTTTTTTTCAAAGAAAAGAATTAAAAATCGATTTTTTACAAAAAAAAAGCCTTCAAATAAATTAATATTTGAAGGCAGTATTTTGTTTTAAAAGATAAATTATTGTTCTCCTTTATAATATTTAATAATTGCTTCCACTTTAGGATCTTCATACAATTCAGGAGCAAACTCATATATTTCATTTCGCAAAGAAAAATTTTCTTGTAGCGCATTTCCTAAAAGTTCCAATCCTTCTTCTTCTTTTCCTATATTTAAAAGAATCGCAGCATGATGATAAATCAATTCCACATCTGGTAATTCTTCCACCGCTTCAGCAAGTACTTTTTCACAACTTTCGACCTCTCCAATATTTAAATAAAAACTAGCCAATTCAGATCTATAACCACTATGATAAGGGTCATTTTCAATAGCCATCTCAAAATGACATTGTGCCTTTTCAAATTCTGCCATCAAAAAATAAGTTTTGCCTAGACTTCTATGAATATCATCTCGAAAATAATCGATATCTAAAGCCATCTCATAATTTTGTAAAGCCAATTCATATTTTCCATCCAATCGATAAGTTTCCCCTAACAAAAAAAGTAGATCTGGATCGGCATCATCAATTAATAATGCTGCTTGTAATGGAACCCGAGCAATTCTAAATTCACCACTTTTAATTGAGCTTTCACCATATTGAATAAAGCATTCTAGATCTGTAATTTCAAATCTTTCAAAAGCTATCTTCAGATATTGAGTTGCCTTTTGAAACATTCCCAACAACATGCAAACTTCCGCTAAATCAAAATACGCTATTTCAAAATCTTCATTGATGATGATACAAAATTCAAATGCTTCAACTGCTTTTTCATACTCTCTTTCAGAATAATAAGCATGTCCAATATTGAACCAAGAGATCGCAGAATAATGTTCTTTTTTAAGTAAAAATTTATTTAATAAAATCCCTTCTTTTGATTTCCGAGATAGTTCTGTTGTCATCCAAATTTTCCCAAGTGCATCTTGGTGATTAGGATTTACCCACAAAACTTCACTCAATGCCTCAAAAGATTTATCAAAATAATCAAGCTTTTCGTATGCTAAGGCTTCTAAGTAAAACACCTCACTTAAAATTTTTCCAGTTTTTTTATACTTATATTTTAGGGTTGAAATTACTGAAAAAGCCATGTCTATTTGACCTTGAGCAATTAATACCTCTAACCTTAAGATATCAACCTGGAAAGGTTTTATACAAGAGTCAGCCAACTCGTTTAAAAATTGGATGGCTTGCTTATTTCCAAAACTGTAAATAAGCAATCGAGTTTTTCTTAGTAATAGATCTGGTGAATTTTTGAATTTCGAGATTCCCAAATTAATGGCCTCAAGAGCAGAGTCTAGAAATTTCTCATACTCGAAATAATCGGTAAGTAGCAAAAACTCTGATTTCGTTAAAAAGCAGTCTTTTTGATTTTGTGACAAATTTTCAAATTTGCCAATAAGAGTTTTTAACCTGTTCTCAGGCTGTTGTGGATAGTGTTTCATGGAAAAATTCAATTTGTTCTTCTAAGTAAATGGGATTCGAATTTCTAAACTTTTTCTTATGATGTATATTAGTTTTATTTATTGTTAATTGGGGTTAAGTCTTTTGATATATTTCTATTCTAAGTGAAAATTAAATGGTTTACTTAGAACATTAAATTAAGCATAACAATAATATTAACAAAGCAATATTATATAATTTGTGACGCGATAAAAGCATCAAAATTGAAATTTTCAAAAATAAAAAACGGTTAAAAAATATTAGATTGATAATCTGCAAATTAACATAAGCATACAAGCTTAGTTTTTACACCAATATTTAGGGTAAAGTATAAATTAGTTAAAATGTAGTTATTTGGAAAACTAAAAAGAAGTGTGTAAGATTCACTCGTCTATGGGTAAATTTACAAAAGGATTTGACATTTTCAAAAGAAATCAAATATATTTTAAATTTAATCTATACTATATTATCCTATTATAATTATTTAACATCTAAAGTAAGCTTTAACAATACATTTACAAATTTATATTTTATCCTTCTCTATTTTTTTACTTTTCTTTACGATGAATTTTTTGAGGTCTCTATTGACGGCAATTGCTGCATTCAATTCAAATCCAATTAATATAATAAAGCAGTTAATTTGAATCCAAAGCATGATTACGATGAATGTTCCAATCGTTCCATATAATTTATTATAGGCGCCAAATGAGTTGACATACCATGCGAAAATAAGAGAAGTGGCAATAGATAAAAATGTAGCTAAGGTGGCTCCCGGAGAAAAATATTTCACCTTTTGCTTGGTAGAAATTCCAAAATGATAAATCAATGCGATCGCAAAATAAAAAAGGAAAAAGGAAATAATCCATCTCAAAAATTGGATACTAAATTCAGTAAAAGTATCTGTATCCAAATATTCAAAAAGGTAACTCAACAAAGTATTTCCAAGAATAATTATTAGCAAGGAGCCCACCACTAAGGACCCAAGTAAGGTGGTTATCCAAAATCCAATGATTCTTTTTTTGAATATAGAGCGTTTGACAAAAGTAGAAGTATGAGATTTTTCAAAACCTCGCATCATGGTTATCATTCCATTGGAAGCAAAAAACAAGGCTAATAAAAATCCAAGAGATAGTACATCAAACCTGGATTGTGTGGTCACTTGTTTAATAAAAGTTACCAATTGATCTCTTGCATTGTCTGGCAGTATTTTGACTTCATTTATAAGATCCTCTATTTGAGCCAGAATTGTTGAGTTAAAATTGATCGAGCCATTAGGATTATATTCTAATAAATCAACTGGAATATATGGAATGATAAAGCTAGAAAAATAGGGAAGAATAAATGGTATCAATGTGAAAATCACCAATATGGAAGGGAATAACGAAAGGAAAAAACTAAAGGCCATGGAGTTAGCCCGCATGGTCAAATTAAATTGTTTGATTTCCACCAGAATAAAACTAATGACATCAAAAAGAGGAACATGAAAAAACCCTGGAAGTGAATTCTGTTTTGACCAGTTTACCAAAAATGATATTAATGGTAAATTAAAAATGAAATCTTTGATTTCTTGAGCTGAGGGTATCTTCAAATTATTTCTGATTTGGTAGTTGCTTCAAAAAATGGTCTTAATTTTTCTAACAAAAATTCTGGAGCTCGTATTGATTTATTACTCGCTGCATCCACGAAACATAGTTTGACAGAACCTCCATTGACTAATTTATTTTTCTCATTAAAAATCTCATGATGGAATGTAATTGTACTACCCGGCAATTCTCGTAAAGTTGTTTTTACCGTCATCAATTCATCATATAATGCTGGTCGAACAAATCTCATATTTAAACTCATAACGGGCATTAATGTTCCATATTCCTTTTCCATCGAAGCGTAAGTCAATCCCACGGAACGAATCATTTCGGCTCGCCCAACTTCATAATATTGAGCATAATTGCCATAGTATAGATATCCCATTTGATCGGTTTCTCCGTAACGAACTCTGATCTGTGTTTCTGTTGTAAACATAATTTTTTAACTGTGAATGATTAACGGTTAATGGTTAATACCGCTTCGTGTTCTTTAACTGTGAATGGTTAATACCGATGAGAAATTACATAGAGGTATTAATCATTCACCGTTAAACATTAACCATTATTTTTCAGCTTCTTTCAATCGGGCAAGTCATACAATGCGATCCACCACGTGCTCTCGACAATTCATTAGAAGGCAAAGTAATGATTGTATTTTCCACCTCGGAAGGTTTTAATTCACCTGATTTAAATTTCTCTAACAATACACTTGCATGAATAACTTGAAAACCAGCCTCTTCGAATGCTTCGCTAGTTTTGGTATTTCTATCGTAAGTCAGTGCAACTCCAGGTTTTATTGAAACCAAGTTACAACCATCAGTCCATTGTTCTCTTTCTTGATATGGAGACTCCCCTTTTCCACTTAAAACAAACTTCATGTTTGGATTAATTTCATTGAGGAAAAATTCTTTTACTGAATTATAAAATTTACTCGTTCCATTTATTTTATGTACTTCAACATTGGAACTCATTCCATCGATTACTATTGGTTTGAAAGCTGCTATACAATCTTTATCTATTTGAGTAAAAATGGTATCAATATGCATGCAAGATCGATCATTAGGAATGTTCACTTGTACCACATTTTTTACAACCCCTCTCTCAAACAAAATATCTCTTAGTGAATGTACCGCGTGTTGATTCGTCCGCTCGCTGCAACCGATCAGTAAATAATCTTCATTTATAATCATTACATCTCCTCCTTCGATAGATACTGATTCTCCTTTTTTAGAAGGGGGAAATTGTTCTTTATAATTTAAGTTGATAATTCGGTTATTCTTTTTTAATTCTTCAAAGATTGGATGACACCAAAAAATAAATCGAGTTAGAAAATTTTCTCTAGCCCTTGCCGTTTTGGCAGCCTTGGTAATGATCACATGATCGTTGACCGTAATCGCAATATCCCGTGTAAAAATAAAATTAGGAATTGGATCAAACAAAATATGATCATTTTCTTCATCATAACCGGTGATCATAACTTCTGCTAATTGATCATTTGGCATCTTTGATAATTTATCCTTAAAGCTTAGAGGTAACTCTTCAAAGTCAATAATCATATCAATGATTTCACTTCGTCCATCGCTATCATTTTCGAGTGCTTCAAAGATTAACTGTTGGGTTTCCAAAACATTTTCTTCTCCCAAAAAAGCTTTCAGCACACTTGTAAAAATATCGTGCTCTTCTTGCATTTGAGGTAAATAAACAATATCATCAAATAATAACTCCTCTGCTCGCTTAGGAGAAATTCGTTCGATACCTTCATCAGGGCGGTGTACGATTACCCTTTTTAATTGTCCTATCTCAGAAGACACATTTATTTTAGTCATATTTAATTTTATTTGGCTAGTTTATTATTTTTAATCTTATTTGGCTGTTGAGTTATTAGATCAATAATCTTAATAACTAATTCTCTCAAAAAATCACGAATTGGTCCAAAAGTAAAAATTGTTTTCCTCCAATTCAAATCCTGTAGCAGGATATAAATTATTCCCGATATCATTTGAAGTTTCGGTTTCCAAAAGTACACCACAAGCATTGGTCTTTTTACATAAATCTTTGGCTTGATTTATCAGCATTTTTGAGATGCCTTGACCTCGAAAATTAGGATCAACAAAAAGATCATTCAACAACCACATTCTTTTCATACGTGTGGAGGAGAAAATTGGATACAATTGTGTAAACCCAACTAACTCTCCTTTCTCATTTTTACAAGCATAAATAATTGATTCTTGATTCTTGATTCTTTGGGTCAAAAAATCTCGTGCCATTTCTTTGTTAGACTCTTTTCGATACCAAACTCGGTATGCATCAAATAAATCAACCACTTGGTCGATTTGAGTCATCTCTACTTGAATAATTTTCATAAAATAATAATTTGATTATGAGGTGCAAAGCTAATCAATCTCGGCATTGGATAAAAAAGAAATAAAGTAGTTTCTTGTTTTTTTTTCAAAAAAAAATAAATTTCGAATTCTTTTCCAATTCATTATATTTACACAAACTAAAAGCATGGAAGAACAAAAAAATATCGAGTCCAAATCCTCACCAAATAAAAAACCAAAATGGTTACGTGCACTTGAAACTCAAAGTTGGCAAGCCGAATTAGTTATCTCAGGGTTAGCCATTTTTGGTTCATTACAATTACCGAGTCTATTAAATAATTTGGTAGATTATTCTTTGTTCAATTTTTCAGAACCGTATATGGAAATATTTTTTTTCCTTTTTATCTATCCCTACTTCGCAGCGACTATCTTAATTTTTAGTTTTATTGCTCATTTAATCTTAAGAGCATTATGGATAGGAATGCTCGGCTTAGTCTCCGTATACCCTAATGGTATTAATCCTGATCATGAAGTTTTCTCAAAGGATTATATGCAGAAATTCTTAAAGGAATACCCTGATGTAAATCTATTTAATAAAAAATTAGATGATCTTTGTAGTACTATATTTGCATCTAGTGCTTCCATTGCAATTGTGATGGTTATGATCAGTATTACGCTTAGTATTATTTTAATTATTGCAACCTTTATCAACTTTATTTTCCCTTCTCTCAGCGTTTTGAAAATAGTTCTAGTACTTGGAGGAATTTTCTTTTTAATTTCTTTGCTTGCCAGTTTATTAAATTTAAAAAATCTAAGAGAAAAAAAGTGGGTACAGAAAATTCATTTTCCCTTTACACAAATGTTTGGTAAGATGGTCTACTTATTCGCAATGAGACCGATTAGTTATATCTCTATGATTTTTTTGACTAACTCAAAAAATAAGGATACCTCGATCTTCTCTCTAACTTTCGTTGCTTCTTTTTTCACCTTTATTTTTTCAATACTTTTAGTTTTCCCTCTTTTAAAACAAAGCAATATGGGATACTTCCAACAAGAGAATTATTTTAGTTATCGAACCAATTCATCTCATTTGAAAGCCACAAAATATGAAAATCTTTTCTCTGAAAATCCTACTTTGATAACTCCCTTTATTCAATCTGATATTATTGAAGGAGCCACGATTAAACTATTTATCCCTTGGCTACATCGAGAACAATCTTTTGCCGATGAACTATGTGGTGAATTTATTAAAGACACAGATATGACTAGAAGTGAGCAGAAACTTGCGAAGATTGAACATGCGGTGGAGTGCAGTAATAAATACTTCGAATTATCCCTAAATGGAAAAATATTAACCGATCAGAAATTTTACCAACATCACCATTCTATAAATGGTACAGTTGGATTTCTTACTTATATTTCAACTAAAGATTGTTTGCCAATGGAAAATATTTTAACCCTAAAATCGCATTACAAAAATGATGAAGGGGAAATGAGAGAAACTGAAATTCCATTTATTTTTGAAGGGCACGAAGGGCAATAAATGGTATTGGAAAAATAAAAAAATAGCGGTGTTAGGGTTTTGAGCCCTAACACCGCTTAGAAGAAAATTAGAAAAAAATTATTTCTGAATAACCATTTGCTTCGCTGTGATCGCATTTCCAATTTGGAAAGTCAATAAGTAATTACCACTTGGATAATTGTTCACATTAATTTCTACCAATTCTTTTCCATTTATTTTTCTTAAAATTCTAGATTGTAATTGTTGTCCATCCAATGTCCAAAGCGTCAGAACAATATCATTAGTCTTTTCTAAATCCATTTGAATAGTCGCAATATCTTGAACTGGATTTGGTAAAATTAGTGCTTCGAATCCTGGGATTGATTTCACTCCTTTTACACTTTCCAACAATCCATCCCATCGTGCTTCAAATTCTTGCAAGAAAATATTTGCAACGATTGGACTATGAATAATCAAAGTATTTTCATCATTCGAACTCTCCGCACCTGCTGACCAGTTGTGCGAACCAGTCACCACTTGAGGATCAGAAGAAGTATCATTTGCATCAACGATTGCATATTTGTGGTGAATATCATAAGTCTCAGGATGTGCTTTCACATTTACTCCAGCTGCAACTAATGCATCGAAATCTCCACCAATATCATTGATGCTTTCAATCAAACCTCGAACAGCAACTCCATTATTATTTCGATCAATCAACGCATCTCGCATATCGTTCATCGTAAACGAAAGCACCGCAAATTGAATATCATTATCAGCAGTCAAAAGACTACCTGCAATGGCATTCGTCGTATTGTCAGAAGGTGAAAAATAACTTTCCACTAAATCGCCTCCGATGATAAAATTATGAGGAGTATTATCTGCTTTTTGATCTCCAACTTTTACGGAAAAAATATTTGGCATTGGGTCTGAGCCTCCCCACATTTCATTAAATTCAAGCGTGTAAGATTTTGCCAATGCTTGGTCTTGGATAAATAAAATATTATTAAAGTCATCACTAATATTATTGCTCGTCATATTCATTGAACCAGACATTACCCATGAGTCATTCTCTGAATCTTGATCGACAACCATAAATTTATTATGCATTAATGCTGATCCATTTAATTTTAAATTAGGAAATTCGACTGGAACAATACTTCCATCTAACGCACTATTCAAAGTACCGTTATTCGCGATATATCGAACAATAACTCCTCTTGTAATTGCCGCATTCAAAGCCACTACAATTGATAAATTATTGATATTGTACACACACATGTCAACTGAAGTTTGTGCATTATCAATGTAACTTACGATCTCCGCTATGATTTCTGAACCAGGCTTGTAGATAGCATCTACTCCTGTAGAAAATGAAATGTCAACTGCTCGATTAAAAAATATTTTCATTTCCCCTGTTGAGTTTGACTCGGTGGAGAAAATCCGAACAGCGCTTTGTGCTTCGTCTGTTCCATTTTCAGTTGAAACTTGCACATAGTAAAAAGTAGTTGGATCCAAGCCCGTCAAAGAAATAGAGTGCGAAGTATTTGAACCAGCGTTATTAATTTCTTGAGATAAATTAGTTGGGTCTGTTCCATATTTCAAATTAGAACTTCCTGCAAAGTTTGATTCCCAAGAAATATCAAAACTTGTTTTTGTGATATTTGATTGTTTGAAATTGTCAACAAAGTTACCGTCAAGATCAGCTTCTCCTCTTGGCAAAACTTGATAAGTTCCATTAAATTGAGAAACGATTCCCGTTAAATTAACAGGCGTTTCTGGAATTGTAAAACCAACCAAAGGACTTCCCGTTCGAACATAAATTACGGCAGCTTCTCCATTTGAGGTAAATCCAAAAGTAGTGTTTCCCGTAAATTGAGAACCTCCTCCGCCATCAGTAAAAATCAAATTATTAATAGTTACTAATTCTGCCTCCGTATCTGCATTCAATTGATTTGGAGTCACTACCTGTGGCGTTGGCAATGCATTACCTGTAGAATTAATGGTATGACTCACCACACTTACTACTTGAAGTAACCCATTAAAAAATCCAATCTCCCCAGTTACCGTTACCTCATCCCCTGGATTTAATAGATCAGCAATGACAGGATCATAAAATGGAATTCCACCAGTCGCATCTTGGATATATCTAATCGGGCCTAACTCATCATCGTTAGTAACGATTCCAGTTACGGTTACCCCTAATCCTTCTGCATATGTTCTAGCTTCCGCAATGTCAGCTTGAGCAAACTGGGAAGTAATTTGAAAAAATAACAATAAGGTGATGGCAAATATTTTTCTCATTTTCTAGTAATTTTTTTATTTGAAAAAAGAAGACAAACATTCAATTGAATGAGGTCAGCTTAATAAAATTATTGTAAAAATTTAGAGAACGTTTTTTACCCACCAGGTGACTTAAAGTCACCTGGTGGGTATTTAGAGCTTTGCTATTATTTAAAAAGAAACGGTTAAACCAGTACTCCATCTTCGACCCTGACCAAAATGAACAGAAGCAGATTGCGCATTGAATCCTCCATTAAAAGAAGACACAAAATTATCATTATTCCGAGCATCACTTATATAGGTTGCATCTAAAATATTTAAAATATTAAATCTTAAATTCATCTTAAGTCCCTTAACTCTAAATCGATATCCTGTATGAAAATCAAATAAAGTATAATTAGGCAACCGCCAAGATTCTTTCCCTGCATCCTCGCCTCGAAGCGTCTCGGGAGCAAAACTTGAATAGTTTCTTCCAAAATAAGTTGCTTTACCTTTTATATATAACCCTTTAATTGGTTCATACCGAATCATTCCTCCAAATTGAGTTTGCGCAGCATCTCCAACATGAACTCCTTTAGCATCAAAATCGTAAACTGTACCATTTGGAAGAGTTGTTTCTGCCGCCGAATTCCAAATCCAATCTCCTAAAGAAGCTAATCCTTCAATAGTCAAAGAAGGGTGTACTCGAAGCGCGAAATCTAATTCTATTCCTTTGTGTAAAGCGGAAATTCCAGAAACGTTAATTGGAATTCGTGGAGATTCTGGATCAGTAGGATCTTCCAAAACAGTCGGTAAACGATCAAGTGGTTTGTTATTCCAAACTGTATAATAGCTATTAAGATTGGCAGAAAATATTTGACTCTTAAAACCATAACCTAGCTCAAGTGCATAAACTTGTTCATTTTCCGTATTCGCTGCTTCAACAATTTTCCCTTGTTCTTGCACATGACCAATTACAGCATCATTAACATCTGTGATCGGAAAACGATCCGTGTATAACCGATTAATTACATTATTATATTGAGGTGCTCTAGAGAAATATCCAAGATTTCCAAAGACCGTATGATGATCATCAATATTATAAGAAGCACCAGTTTTAATAGTAAAGGTAGGTTTCCAAATGAAATCAATCACTTGATTTTGAGCAGAAGTAGAATCAACCATCAAGCCATTAGCCTCTGCATAAGAGATCGCTTCAGAGGATGGAGAATCCACCGTGTACATCGTGTTACCATCTACTACTACTCTTTCTAATAATTCAGAATCTCCAGGAACATTTTCAAAATATCCAACATATCGTTTCTCTCCATCAATAGTTATTACTTTATCCCACAAATAATCTTCCATCTTGTAACCCGTCATTGCTGTAGATAAATTAGCAAAGACACTTAGTTTGTCCTTTGAATATTCTAACAATCCAAACACACCACCCCATCTAACTACTCCATCATAATGGTATCCAAATTTGTCTTCGACCCCTAGTTCATTTTCTCGGTTATTCAACCTTGCATTCCTTCCTCCTGCTTCTTGTACAAATTCTCCTCCCATTAAATCATAAACAGTTCGGTAGTGACCTCCTCGATATTGTCTTAAATCTAAACCACCTGAAAGTGTCAATTCCTTATTGATATTATATTTGAAAGTAGATAATGCTCCAACCCAGAAATGATTGTTTACACTTGATCGAAGGTAAAAAGAAGATCGACCTTGATTAAAAACATTAGGTTCATTATCCGCATACATTTTTGTCAAATTCATCTGTCCATCTTCATCATACAACCGATTATTTACTCGTGCTCCTCCCCCATTTCCAACAGATACATAAGCAACATTTGATAAGAAAAAATTATCAGATGCTTGCCAAGAATGGCGAACACTATATTGAGGTTTGTGGTAGTAATTTACACTTGAATTAATCCCCTTTCCGTTAAGCGTACCATAAAATTCATTATACCTTCTTCCATTATCCGCTAAGTTAGAAAGTGCTGTAATTCTATCTTGTGGAACTCCTAATTCGAGCGCAGTTGCTGCGTCGTATTTTGCTATTTCTTGAGTGAATGGTCGCTGACCATGTTCCTGCGGTGCTCCAAAACCTGAGAAGCTAATTAAATGTTTCCCAATTTGCTTATCCAACCGCAAGTAGTAAAAATAACCTTCGGTAAAAGCACCATCAACCCATCCATCACCTCGCTTATAAGATCCAGCAATTGAAACGCCCCAACCATTCTTCATTCTTCCAGAGGTCAAACCAAAAGTAGTTCGTAAGTAACCGTCGTTTCCAACTTCTTGTCTAATTCTTCCTCCTCGCTTTGCATCAATTCCTTTAGTCAAAATATTAATTGTTCCACCTACAGATGGAATGGCTAATTTAGAGGCTCCTAAACCACGTTGCACTTGCATGGTCTTAGTCACCAAGTCTAATCCAAACCAGTTTGACCAATATACCCAACCATTTTCCATATCATTGACAGGAATCCCGTCTAACATTACAGCTACATTTCTTTGGTTAAATCCACGAATAGTAATCCGAGCATCTCCATCTCCACCACCAGAAGCAGTTGCATAAGCACCTGGTGTTGAATTCAAGATCATCGGAATATCTTGTGCAGCCAACTCTTCCTGTAATTTTAAGGTAGGAATATTTGAAAAGGCAACTGGCGTTTTTCGTGCAATGGCGATATCCGCAGTTACGCTAATTTCGGTCAAAATTTCTCCAGAATTCATGTCTAAATCCAATGTTATATTTTTGGATTTCATCGAAACGTTTCTGATCACAGTTCGATATCCAACATAGGAGAAAGTAATTTCATGCTCCCCTTTTGGCAAATCTAAACGATAACTTCCATCCACTTCTGAAGTCGTTCCACCTCCAGAATAAATGATATTTACTCCAATCAATTCTTCTCCAGTATCTGAATCAGTTAAAACTCCAACAAGAGAGTTTTGAGAAAAAAGAGAAAAAGTAATTGAAAGAAAAAGAAAAATAAGAATGTAATTTTTTTTCATAGTCCTGAAGGTTTTTCTTTTTGATATTGATTATTTAGGTATCGAATACCTGGTTCACAATTTTAGTTATAATAAATTCAGTTCAAAAATTATGAATAATTAGAATTTGTATTTAGCTAAAAAGGAGTTTTCTCAGAGATTGGAATATTTAAAAATAACTCCAAGTTGTCTGTGAAAACTCCTTTCCTTATTACTGTAGTAAAAAATTATTATCTCTTAATAAATTTCTGAGTTGATTGATGTTCACCATCAAAAAACAAACTAATTACATACATCCCTGTTTCTAAATTATTTACTGAAATATTCGTTTTGTTTGATGCGTCTGTCCCGTAGTTTTGTACTAACATTCTTTCTCCAAGTAAATTATAAATTTCTACTCGCTCGATATTTACTTGAGCTTCTACCCATAACTCGTTAGAAGTTGGATTTGGAAAAAGATTAAATGCGATTTGGTTTAATTCTTCTGTAGAAGTCATAAAGTCAGGGTCACAAGTACACTCATGAGTTCCTATTCCAATGAAACTATTTTTGCCCCATATATTATAATTTTCATATTGAAAAGTATCTTGTAAGGCTGCGATCACCGGACCAGATCCCATTTGAATACCTGACTTTTTTGCTAAGGTTTTATCTCTAGTTAACCATCCTCCATCAGCACTTACCCAAGCATCACCTGGATCTTCACCAACTACTCCGATTACGTCAATTACATTTGAACCATCTCCATTGATAGTTAAACCTTTTACTAAAGCAACTGCATCATTACCATTAAAATACATGGCATTATTTACATTATATACTGGGCAAAAATAACCATTCGCTTTTCCTTCTAAATCTAACCAGTCATTATATTCTGTTCCATAAAGATGTAATCCATCTGCATTATACTGTACGCAAAAGATAGTATCGCCATCAGCATAAAGTAATGTATCACCTGTGTCAATATCTGTACAGTAATCCCATAATTGGAATCCATTCCAAACTGGAGTTTCTAGACCAAATCCTAATGAATCTCTTTTGTCCAATACGGCTACATAAGTTTCATAAGGTGCTAAATTTTCTGCTGGAAGTGCTATTCCAACATAAGAAACACCACCATTTGAAAATCTTCCGATTGAATAAGCTGATAAATCAACAGCAGCATTCGTTGGATTGTAAATTTCTAATGCTCGGTTATTTCCGTATCCTTCGACATATTCAGAAATAAATAGTTCATCACATTGTGCAAAAAGCCCAAGTGTAGTAAATGTAAAAATGATTAGAGGTATAATTTTTTTCATAGAAAAAATTTTATGGTTTGGTTGAAAAAATATCGGTTAAAAAATAGGTAAGTTAGGTTTTCGATGTTTCGATACTCATATTCCAAAAAAAGAACATGAGTTGCTTTTCGTTGCACAAAATTAATATAAAATGAAACAAAACAAGTGTTTCCGAATGTTAATTTTCAATGAATTGTCGTTGGTCAGGTAATTAGTTATAACAGTTAAATGGTAGTTTAGGACTTCGATCTACAGCTTTATCTGATATTTGGGACAAGTGTTCAATCTATGCCCTTTTTCCAAATCAACTAATTTCTCATTAAACTGATAAACTAAAAAAACTTTCCCTAATTTCGCCCCACATGAAAAATGACCTCCACCCCATACAACTTAATAGCGATTTTAAAGCGGCGCTAGATCTTTTGGAAAAAACCCGTAATAATGTTTTCGTAACGGGTCGTGCTGGAACGGGTAAAAGTACTTTGCTACAATTATTCCGAAATACGACTCATAAAAAGTGCGTCGTCTTAGCACCTACAGGCATTGCAGCATTAAATGTTCAGGGTACAACCATACATTCTTTTTTTAGATTTCCTGGAAAACCACTCCAGCGATCTGAAGTCAAAAAAGTTAGATACAATAAAATTTATCAAAAATTAGACGTGGTAATCATTGATGAAATTTCAATGGTTCGAGCTGACATGATTGATAATATGGATGCCTTTCTAAGATTAAATGGAACTCAACCAGGGTTGCCATTCGGAGGAGTGCAAATGGTATTTTTTGGTGATTTATTTCAATTACCGCCGGTAGTGAGTTCGAATGCGGAGCGGCAACTTTTCCAAACATTTTATGATAGTGCTTATTTTTTCTCCGCGAAAATTTTCCAAAATGGGTTTGAAATGGAGATGTTGGAATTGTATCAAACATACCGACAAAACTCGCGACACTTTATTCGTTTGCTTGATGCAGTCAGATTGAACCAAGCTGATTATGATGATTTAGATGATTTGAATGAAAGACATTTACCTGACTTCCAATCAGAAGATTTCTACATCACACTTTCTCCTCGGAATGCTACCGTCGATGCTATCAATAATCGAGAATTGAAAAAATTGAACACCCTGGAAAGAAGCTATATGGCTAAAGTTTCTGGTAGTTTTCAAGAACGAAGATTTCCTACTGAACCAATTTTGCAATTAAAGATGAATGCTCAGGTCATGTTTATCAAAAATGATCCTGACCAAAAATTCGTCAATGGAACGATTGGAAAAATCGTTGCCCTCGAACCTGATGAAATAAAAGTGGCTTTGGAAAATCCTGATGGAACGCAACGAATCATCAAAGTGGAACAGCTCGAATGGGAAATCATGAAATATAAAATCAATGATAAAGATGAAATCGAAACTGAGGTCACCGGTAGTTTTAAACAATATCCACTTCGTCTCGCTTGGGCAGTTACCATTCATAAAAGCCAAGGGAAAACTTTTGACAAAATAATTATCGACATGGGAAAAGGTGCTTTCGAAAGTGGTCAAACTTATGTGGCACTTAGTCGATGTAGAACACTCGAAGGGATTGTTTTGAAAAATAAAATTACACCGAAAGATGTGATGACGGATGAACGGATTGTTCAGTTTTATGAGAGAGGGAGGTAAAATATTTCTTGCAACTACAAAAATCTTTTATGAAAAATCTTTTTTTACTCTTCGGTCTTACTTTTCTATTTTTTCAGCAAAATGGATTTTCTCAAATTAATAAAGATGCTTTAATAGAATCTAAAGGCAAATTTTACTACCAAAATAAAGTTTACAAAAAAAGTGAATTAGGTCAATTATTTAAACTAGATGATACTGCTTTTAAATTTTATAAAAAACATAGACGAGCAAGAAAAGTATTTATAGCCTCAGGGATTACAACTTTAGTTTTGGGAGGTGGTGGATTGATTTTATTGTTAGATGAAGGACCACCAAATCAAGGGGAAGGAGATCCATGTTATGAATTTTGTCCACACCAAAAAGTTGGGCTAGTTATGTTTTTGGGAAGTTGGGCTCCTGCATTAGCAACCATTATCTCTCTTCCTCTTTCTAGAAAGAATTATAAAAAGTCGGTGAAAAGTTTTAAACTTTATACGGAGTCTGCTCCTAAATATGGTTTGAATAAAATAGAACTAGATTTTAATTATACCGGCAATGGGGTTGGATTGGTTTTAAATTTCTAGACCAGTTTCATTTTAAATCACCTCGATAATTAGCAAAAAAAAACGAGCACCTCTTTCGAAGCACTCGTTTGTTTTAAAGTTTGTTTTTTATTCAGTATTTAAAGATTTTTCCCTGGACATCCGAATTCTCGGCCTGTAGGATTTCGACCTTTGTAATTTCTAGTTCTCGTAGAAAACTTATATCCCAAAGTTACTCCTGCAGTAAAATACCAATCATCTTTGAGTGAGTTCCCTCTTTGTGTTCCAGTTGGAACAATGGCAGGAATATTTCCTTCTGGGTTTAACTCTCCAGATCGGTTTCCTAGTCCAGCCGCCAATCGACCATTTCCAGCCAACAAATCATTGTAATTGACATAGGATCCACTCACATCATCAAGATAATCCGTAAACGTTTTTCGAACGCCTACATCTACTCCTAAGTTGATTCGTTCGGTAATTTGGTACTTCACTCCTGCCCCTAGCGGAATTGAAATCTGAGTCAATTTATATGGTTTATCAAAGCCTTCCATGCCTTGACCTTCTGTACCTAGAGGTTGTAAATCAACCAATTGACCATTAAAATTTGCTTCGGGATTGAAATGAAATACCGCAATACCTGCGTATAAGTATGGTTGTAATCTCTTGCCTGTGGAGTTTGTTCCAAAGGGATTTATTTCACCTACTAATGATAATTCAAGAAGGTTAGATTGAAAACTTAAGTTTCGATTTTGTATACCGTCAATATTAGATTTAGCATCATCGCCAGATAATTTTCCATAGGTAAATGTTCCTCTCACCGCGGTAAAACGATTCAAATCTTTTCGTAAAAAAATACCAAGTGAAGCATGTCTTTGACCTGTACTCAAATAATTAGTATTGGGTGTCACATCACCTGAATAGCCTGATACTCCGAAGATTAAACCTACTTCGGAATCTTGTGCATTTAATAAAAAGGGAAACATTGCTGCAATGCAAATTACTAGGAAACGATTCATTTTTGTCATGTTTAGAATTTAGTAAATAGGTAGTTAGGTATGAATATTAACTGTTTATGAATCGTAAAATTTGCTGCTTATAAAATGGATTTTTTATGAGTATGATAAAATTTATAGAGAACTAAACGCATCCAATTTTTGATAAATTGTTTTTCTCGAAAAAAAATTAGACTAATTGCTGACATTTTTTTTTTAGTAATCAGTTAAGATTACTTATGTTTGGGCTTCATTAAAAAAAATCAGAAAAAATATATTATAAAAAATGGAACCAACACTTATCCAAAATCTTGGAACACTAGTTATGCTTGTTTTACTTCAAGCAGTTTTAGGCTTTGACAACTTGCTTTATATTTCTTTAGAATCGAAAAACGCTCCCGCTGAAAAGAGAAGTTATGTGCGAAAAGTGGGAATTGGAATGGCGATAGTTTTAAGAATTATTTTACTTTTTGTTCTACTTCAATTAATTGATTTATTCCAAGGATCATTAATTAAGATTGATTTAGGAAATTTTTTCCATGGAGATTTTAATGGCCATAGTTTAATTGTTTTAGCTGGTGGAGCTTTTATTATTTATACTGCCATCAAGGAAATCTGGCACATGATTGCCCTTCCAGATGAAAGTGATGAATCGAAAAAAGGTAGAGAAAAGTCAGTTGGCCAAGTCATATTTATGATCGTCGTAATGAATTTAGTATTCTCATTTGATTCTATTTTGAGTGCCATTGCTTTGACTGATGTACTTTGGGTGATGGCTACTGCTATTATCATTGGAGGAATTTTAATGATTGTTTTAGCAGATAAAATTTCAGACTTTTTATCCAAAAATAGAATGTATGAAGTATTGGGATTATTTATTTTATTCTTAGTTGGAATCATGTTAGTCACAGAAGGTGGGCATCTAGCACATCTAGAAATCGGAGGGCATCCAGTAGAACAAATGAATAAATCGACTTTCTATTTTATTCTAATCATTTTGATTTTGACGGATATTGCACAAGGAAGGTATCAGAAAAATTTAATCCGAAAACAAGAAATTGAGAAGAAACAAGCTGGAAACAATATGGAGATAATTGACCACTTAGTGGATAAAAAAGAAGAACAGAAAGGGTAATAAAAAAGAAGATTTAGATTTCAAGATTACAGAATAAAAGCATGTAATATCATTGTTATAAAAAAACTCGAATCAAGTATATTTGATTCGAGTTTTTTTTTGCAACAAATATAAATTCCTTTAAGCGCTTTTACTTCCAAATTTTTCCAATCCCAAAACCGCTAAGAATCCCACCACCATCAAAATCAAAACTGGCATCATATGAGGTTCTCCTATAAAATTATTTGGCGAGACACTCAACTCTTTTAATATTTTCAAATTATCAGGGTTTGCATAATTTTCAATATTCGATAGAATTTCTCCAGACTCTTTATCAATCCATTGACTCGTATTTCTCCAGGGCCAAACCTTATTTAGAGACCCTACCATAAATCCAGTCAAAACTGCTAAAGTGGTATTTTTATAATTCTCAAACATCCAGGAAATCACTCTGGATATTGAAGTAATTCCTACCAAACATCCCATCGCAAAAACGCCCGTGATGATTAAACTCTCCGTACTAAAAGTAGTCAACGCTTCTTTCACATTCGGTAAAATAAAAGTGTACATTCCCATCAATAATAAAATAAAACTTCCAGAAATTCCTGGCAAAATCAATGCTGAAATGGCAATCATTCCCGAGAGAAAAACGAACCACAATGCTTCATTTCCACTCGCAGGACTTGCTATTGTAATATAATATGCCACCGCTGTTCCGATTAGTAATCCAACTATTTCTGTTGCTCCCCATTTCGAAACTTGTTTGCCAATATAAATTGCTGAAGCGATTATTAAACCAAAGAAAAATCCCCAAAGGTGTTGTGGAAATTCTTCTAACAAGTGAGTCACTCCAAAAACGCCAATCACTATTCCTCCAATCATTCCAATCATCAACGCCACTAAAAAATTACCATTCACCTCCTTCCAAACTCCTCCTATTCCATCCTTTTGAAAAACGCCAATCAACGATGGTCCAAATGCTTTTATCGTATTAATTAATTTTTCATAAATACCTGTAATGAAGGCAATCGTTCCTCCCGATACGCCAGGAATCACCTCTGCAATTCCCATCGCCATTCCTTTCAATGCTAAGCCAAATTGGCCTTTAAATAAACTCATTTTTTTCGTTTTGCTAGTTTTTTAATTAATCAATTCTAATTATTTCAAATTGACCTGGTGAAACTTTTATAGGTTCAGGAAATCCTTTTCCAAGTACTTTCATATTGTCCTGGTTCAATCCATCTTTATTTTCAAATCCACTATTTACAACCGCTTCGAAAGATTCTTTAGAATCCCAAACAACAATATTTACAAAGTTGAATTTATTATTATCATTTATAGACTTGTAAAAAGTGGAGCTGACAAAACCAGGTTTGGTTTTGAAATAGTTTATATAAATATCTCGAATTTTTATTGCTTCATCTTCCAATCCGTCAGGCACTTCAATGGAATTTATTACACTTACTTGGTTCATCTATTTTAAAAATTTAATTATGTTCTCGTCCTTTGATCTCACCTCCTCGAACTGAATTTTCTAATTCTTCTAATTCTTTTTTCTCTTCCTCAGTCAATTCTTTTTTTCCTAAATTCGACAAGTCAGGTTGCCCTGCATCTACCCAAGCGGTGTACCAAAGACTTCCTAAAGAGTGAACGGAATTCGTCATTCTTTCTTCCACCATGCCTCGCATCCGATCAGAATATGCCTTCGCAAATGCCCTACATTGTGTTCGAATAGTCAAGTCATTTCGATTGTCAAAACAAAATTGTTTATCTTCTGGAAACTTCTTCACCATATCAGCTTCTATCAATAACACACTATCCACCAACCGATGGCTTGCTAAAATAATGTCCCAAAAATAATCTACTTTGTCTTCAACATATTCCGCTTTGCCTACAAAAAAATCATATTCTTCTTCTGCAAATAATTCAGGAATTCGACTCTCCCAAAAAGCGTGAATACCTATTTGATTGGTCAATTGACCATTATAATTTTCGGTGGTATGCAATGGAACATGGGCATCACCAATGTAATGTCCATAATCTGCCGAGAGTCGCAAAATTGATTTAGCATCCTTTCTTTCAAATGCTTGAGTCAATTTATTTTGCATGCGCATCAGCTGAAATGGCAGCACTCCATACTCTGAAAATTTATCTTCAGCAATGATTTTTTGCCCTTTATCAGTTGGAAAAAATTCATCAAAATATAATTGAAAACTATCCAAATTTACTTGCCAAACATCATCATAATATTTTGGAAGTATATTGTTATAAAAAAAGGATTGAAATTTCTTTTTCGAAATAACAACTTCTTTGTTTTCTAAATATTGAAATTTTATAAAAAATTCATCTTCATCTAATCGTAAGTCATTTCCCAAAACTTGCATCGTATCATTCCTCTTATCGATGACAAAAACATCGGTGTATTTCATCAATGCTCCCATCTGAGTTCTTGGGAAATTTTCAAAAGGATACTCTCCCCAAATGTCCAAATCTATATAATGTCGAACTGCTTCATGCTTGGTCGCATACCTTCTTTTATCAGGATCAACAGCATGATCTGTAACATACTCAATATTTTTTTTATAAAAAACCATCATGTCAGGCGGCAAGGTAAAAACTGCCATTCGATTGATTTTCCGATGCCCAAAAAATCCCCAGTCTAAAGTAGGATGAGCACTTTGAAAAAGAAAAAGTGCTAGAAGAAGTAAAATTGGGAGGAATATTTTTTTCATAAATATATTATCGATGAGGAGGCTTTATTCACAAGGTGACTTTGAGCCACCTTGTGAGTAGAGTATATTTTGATTTTTTACTGAGGAAAGAAATAAGTGTATCCCCAAAATAACCTTTCAAAATTTCGATGCTGCACCAATCTAAAACTATCTCCATATTGATCTTGGTAATCCGCGAAGTATCGATAAATAGTTTGTTTTCCATTCATACCAACACCAGTATTTAAAACTGGATTTCCATATTGATCTAATTGAGGAATTGGAAATAATCGGCAAACTTTGGTATCTCCTTTGGTATCAGTTAATGAAATAGTAACAAAAGGTAAAGTAGTTATTATTGAATCTCGATGTGGATTTTTATTTTCAAAAGCCTCTGCCATCATCACTCCATATCCAATCAAGTATTTCTCTACCGCAGCATTTAAAACTGTTTTTTCAATTTCAGGAGTTCCTTCATAAAATGGTTTTACGTCAAATCCTCCCTCACTTTTTCTTTCTATTTTAAATGATTTACTTTTTTGTTTTGGATAATCAACAGAGACAGATTGAATTTCTTCCACTTGTTCACCAAACATCATCAAGTCTTTCCAATCATCATCTTGCTTCAGAAACTTTCCTTTTAACATTCCTTGAAAACTAGGGATATGCATTACATAAGGTTCAGTCGATCCTTCCATTATAAAATAGGTACCTAGACTATTACCAGTCGAACCACCTACATAGTAAACTTTCATTTTATTATCGTTCTTATCATATATCTCGACTTTGACACCAGAAGTTGCTAGATTTTTACGCATATTATCTTCTGCCACACGAGGAGTAGTGTACTTCATACGGACTCCTTTAATCGTATTTAATAAATCATCAATTTGAGTTTTTTTCGCTTTGAATTTTTTATTATAAGACCAATATCCATTTTTCCTTTCCAACAAAACTCGATAGTCTTGTCTATCTGCAATAAATATTTTGTAGATATCATCGACATTTTCTACAGCGAAATCTCCAGCTTCATTCCAGGAAGTAGTGGAAGAATTGTCTTGATTTTTCATCAAATAATATGCTCCTGTTCCAAGCACTAAAAATAAAACTAGTAGGATTAATGTTCTTTTCATATTTATACTTTATCCCTTAAAAAATATTGTTAAACCAATTTCTCAAGGTTATTTTTTCAAAAAATTATTATTAAAAATATCAAGATGCGTATCTTCTTCGTCGCAACCAATTATAAATAATTCCAAATAATGCTAAACCAATAATTGGAAATAAAATATTAAATAACTGCCATTTCGTTTTTTCTTCTTTGGCTTTGACTCTATCTAACAAACGCAATTTTACTTCTTTTCCTCTTGCTTCAATTACCCCTTTATCATCATGCAAATATTCGATGGCATTCATCAAAAATTGTTTATTTGCATATTGATATTTATCAAAAGGATTCAAACCAAGTGGCAATGGTTGCTGAGTTTGACGATCTAATCTACTAATCGCAACATCACCATCAGCCACCACAATCATTCGAGTTGGCTCACTCACTTTTTTGAATTCTATATTCAATTCTCGCATACCAGAAAGCATAGATTCCGTCACTCGGTTTTCATATTCAGAAGGAAATTCACCTTCTAATAAAACAGCTAAGGGTAAGTTCTTTTTATTATAAATATCAGGATTTGGTTTGTCTCGTAATATTTCAAAAGACAAATTCACCGGTACTCTTTGATAGCGACTATAATCAGAAGTAGTTAATAAAACTTCTTTTTTAACCGCTCCCCCACGTGTTTCAATTGTATCGATAACACTTGGAAAAAACAAGTTAACTCTATCTAAACTTTTAGCGACAGGATGGTCAGATCTAGAAGAAACTCTAGGATAAAAAAACCATGGAAATAATTCAAATTGTGGCTTGTCACCGATCACTCCAGTTTGCAATGCGATGGGAGTACATTCCAAATCCATCACTAAATTAGGCTGAATTCGAGCACCATATTTGAAGAGCAACCTATCCAAGTTTAATTCCATTGGCATCGCTAGATGTTGCCCGGTGATTCGCATGCTATCGATGCTCGCTGCCACTTTATCCAACAACCATAAAACTCGACCTCCATTCATTACATACTGATCAATTTTAAAATTGTCTTTTTCGGAAAAAGGTTGAAGTGGTTTGGCTACAATCAATACATCAACATCTGAATTAATTTGCACGACGCTATCTAAGTTGATTCGATTAAGATCATAGTTTTTGATTAGCTCCGCATCAAGGTCAGAAGTTTGAATTGGATTCAATTCTTGATGTCCCGTTGTATAAAGTACAACTGGTTTTCTGACTGTCATTAATTTTTTGATCGCTCCTGTAATTTTGTATTCCAACAAACTAATGGAGTTATTTATCGCCAATTCTGGATTCATTCCTGGAACATTATTTTCCAATAAATTAACCGCAGTTTCACGACCTTGATAAAAAATAAAAGCATAAGGATATGTCAACTGTTCTTTTTTAGAATCACTTGTTTGCTCCTTTAAATTGATGGGAAAAATTCCACTTTTTGCATATAATTCTTTGCGGGCATTTACTTCATCAACAGAACCATCTAATGGATTTTCAAAGTCATATTGTAAATTGGGAGAGATGCTTCGATAATCATCTAACAATTCTTTTACGGAATTCTGCAAGCGTTTATATGCTCCTCCAAACTCTCCTTCTAACAATACTTTTACATAAACGATTTCGTTCATGTTTTCCATCAAATCGACAGAAGCATCTGTCAATGTAAATCTTTTGTCCTCCGTCAAATCATAATAATTGTAGAAAGTATTTCCAAGTACATTGATAAATAACAATACTCCTGCAAATAGTCCTAACTGCAATAAACTCTGATTTCTTTTACTATTAATCTTCATTTAAAATAAATAATTAAAAAAATTATAATTATATAAATTACTAACAATCAATACTTTAACTCCATCCTTCCAAAACATCAACATCCTCCTCAAAACTAACATCGTCAAAATTAACCATTAAAAATTAACAGTTAACCATTAAAAAAAGCTACCATTTACGTTTTTCCAATGACACTAAAGTCATTGCAATGAACAAGGCAATGATCGAAATAAAATAAATTATATCTCTTGTATCCACTACTCCTCGACTAATCGAACTATAATGAAAATCAATTCCAAACATCTGTACTATTGTATCTGATGTTCCAAAAAAGAATGGCATTTTACTTATAAATAAAAATCCTGAATACATAAAAAAACATAGGAAGGTCGCCAAGATAAATGACACAATTTGATTGTCAATTAGAGATGATGCAAAAACACCAATCGCAGTATAAACTCCTGCCAAAAAAAACAGTCCAATATAACTTCCTTGAATGGCTCCTGAATCTAAATTTCCTGCTGGGGAACCTAATTGATAAACTGTATAATAATATAAAAGCGTTGGTAAAAGTGCGAACAATACGAGCACTAAATTTGCTAAGTATTTCCCCATTACAATTTCGATATCACGCAAAGGCCGAGTGGTCAATAACTCAATTGTTCCAGTCTGAATTTCTTCTGCAAATGATCGCATGGTCACCGCTGGAATCAAAAACATAAAGATCATTGGTGCTAAGGAAAACAACTGATCCAAGGTAGCATAATTGTAGTCCAACAAGCTCGTATCAGGAAATACAAACATCATCAAACCTGTCACTAATAAAAAAACACCAATAGCAATATACCCAATGAGGGAACTAAAAAATGTGTTTATCTCTTTTGAAAAAATCGTTAGCATATTATCTAATGATGAATTTTGAATGATAAATGATGAACCCGCTAATTTTACTTTTGAGCAAGTTCTGAAAGGATTTATTATTTTACTTTTTCTTAATTTTTACTAAATTTCTGTCGACATAAATAAGCAAACATTTAAACAGTTTTTCTTCTACTTCTTGAGGAGATAAATCCTTGACAGTTTGATATAATTTTCTATCATCCTTGATCCACTCTTTAAAATTCTCTTTGGAAAAAACTGCTGTTTCTCCTGACTCAAAATGCAAAATATTTTGATGAATCAACTTTACTTTTACATCAACATCTTTGGTTCGAAAAGGATACCCCGTGACTGGATTATAAGCGGACATTTGCTTTTTTTGAATGACAAATTCTTCGTATTCGTAATAGCAAATTTTACCTCGTAATTTCATCCCTGCAAAAACAACATTCTCCTTATTTAATTCTTCTCTTGACAATCGAATGTAAGGAATTCCATCTAAACTTATTCCCCATATCGATTCCAGATCCACATTCTCATATTCCATTTCCTCTCCTTCTTTGATTTCAGACTTTGGCACTCTCAAACCATACATTTGAGCTAAAAAATTTTGTGGATTTGAATGGACACCTGCTAGCACTTCATTCCATTTATAAGTTGGAGTATTCTTTTTAAAATCCTCAAAACTCAAAAATATTCCATCTTGAAATTTAAAATTCTTACTCAAATACACCGTATCTCCTTGCGCTTGTAACAATGCATTTACATATAATATAAAAGATAAAATTAAGAGTACTTTTTTCAATTTATTTATTTTTTCGTTAGACGTTGAATGTTTTACATTAGACCTTTTCCCACTCGATCATACTAACGTTAGGAGAACGTAAAACGTCTAACGTTCAACATCCTATTTATTCTTAATCTTTTGTCAATTCTTGGAAAACATCCTCCACACTATAAACATCTTTTTTCATGCCTAGCAGCGTCAGTTTATTTTGCACCGCAAAATCAAAAATATCTTTTCGAATATCATCCTTCAAATCAGCAGTTAATTTCCATTGATTATTACCCAATGATTCGATTGAATTTACTTTTCTGATTTTTTTCAAAGATTCTTTTTGCGTTTTTTCCAAAAATTCTACTGTTACCGTCGTTGATCCTGAAATTCTATCTTGCAATGCTTCCACAGGATCATTGGCTACCACCTTTCCTCGATTGATAATCAACACTTGATCACAAATGGCTTGTACCTCTTGCATAATATGAGTTGAAAATATTACGGTCTTTTCTTTTCCCAAGTCAATAATCAACTTTCGAATTTCCACCAATTGGTTGGGATCAAGTCCCGAGGTGGGTTCATCCAAAATCAATACATCCGGATCATGCAACATCGCTTGCGCTAAACCAACTCTTTGCCGATAACCTTTGGAAAGTGCTCCAATCAATTTATGTTGTTCTCTTCCCAGACCAACCCGCTCAATCATTTCTGCCACTTTTTGCTTTTTGTTTTTCACTTTGTGCAATCCTCCAACAAACCCTAAGTACTCCTTCACGTACATATCTTTGTACAATGGATTATGCTCTGGCAAATATCCAATTCTTTGTCGTACTTCCATCGGAGAAGTTTGAGTATCAAAACCACATACCGTCACTTTGCCCTCCGTTTGAGGAATAAAGCAAGTGATGATTTTCATGGTAGTCGTTTTACCCGCACCATTTGGCCCTAAAAAACCCAACACTTGACCTTTCTTTGCTTCGAAAGAAATCTCGTTAACAGCTTTTTGGGTTTGATATACTTTTGTTAATTGCTCTACTTTTACTGACATTTTCTATTTTGGATTGACCTTAGAGAATTTCAAAGAATTGTTTAAAATCTAGACAGATTTAAACGAACAACAAAAGTAGTAAATTTCATTGCCGCAACAAAAAGGTATTTCAATGATATGTCAGGAAGCTGAAAAGATTTTTTGTTTAAAAAAATTAAATTTACAACAGCTTACCTCTATCTATTTTCCCAAAAGTCCGTTTCTCTACATTTGAGTAAAAAATAGATGAACATCTTAACATTTTTAGAGTTTATAAAACACTTATTACAATAAATTCATAGAAATATTTATTTTATCAACTGAAATTACGCAGAGAATTAGAAGAACCATGAAAAGGTTTAATTTGTGGTTTTCAATTAATTAGCTTGCGAAACGTCAGTTATTAAAAATCAAAACAACTCAATCATTAAAAATTATTTTTTTATGAAAAATCTATTTTTTATTTCTATTCTTTTCTTAGTCTTTAGCTGTGGTGGTGAAACTAAAACGGAAACCAATACTGCTACAACTGATTCGCCTTCAGTTGAAACTGAATCAATTCAAGCGAAATCAGATACAGAAAATCCGCAAAATTTAACGGAAGAGGAGACAACTAAGGTTTTGGCAAAAAACGAGATTGAAAAAGAAATGAAACCAGAGAAACCAGCAACTAAGGTTCCAGCAAAAAATATTTCTGCTAAAACGACCAATAATTCTAAACCAACTGTTAATAAACCTGATGTTGTTTCAATTGCTAAAAATGAAGCAGAAGCGAAAGCCCAAATCGAAGCAGAAAAAGCAAAAGCAATGGCTGAAAAAATACGATTGGAAGAAGAAATGAAAAATGCGGAAGCTGCTAAAAAAGCAAAAGAAGCACTTAATGAAAAACTGAAAAAAGAAAGAGAAGCTATCGCTAAAAAACCAGCTACTCCAGTTGGACTTCACGATGACTTTGATAGACTTTTGCGGAAACATGTAAGTTCTTCAGGGGTAGTCAATTATCAAGGTTTCAAAAAAGATGAAGCTAGATTAGATGCATATTTAATGGCCATGGAAAAAACCAATCTCGAAAAAAGTTGGGGTCGGAATAAAACCTTAGCCTTTTGGATTAATGCATACAATGCCTTTACGATCAAATTGATTTTGAAAAACTATCCAATTAAATCGATCATGGATTTAAATAATGGAAAACCTTGGGACGTAAAATGGATCAAAATCGATCAGCGAACTTTGAGTTTAAATAATATTGAAAATGATATCATCCGTCCAAAATATAATGAACCTCGGATTCACTTTGCTGTAAATTGTGCCGCAAAATCTTGTCCTCCTTTGTTGAATAAAGCTTGGACAGCAGATAATTTGAATTCAAATTTGGAAAGACAAACCAAGTCTTTTATTAATAATTCAAATTACAATACCATTACCTCTGGCAATGTAGAAGTTTCGAAAATATTTGATTGGTATGGGAAAGACTTTGGGGATTTGAAAGTATATCTAAATAAGTATTCAAATACAACCATTCCAGCAGGAACTTCAGTCAATTTCAAGGCTTATAATTGGGAATTAAATAATTAATTCATTACCTAATTTTAGATCAATCAATCCCTTCATTAAAAAAAATACATTAAAAAATATATCTTTACTTAAGTCCTTTTGCGTTGCAAAGGGACTTATTTTTTTAGTGACTCCATATCAATTCTAACTTATGACTTGTTCCAAAATCGGTATTTTAATTATCTTTTTATGTTTTTTCTCTTGCCAAAACAATTCATCTGAGGGTAATTCTAAGGATGGAAAATTATCAGAAGACATTGAACTTTTACATTTACTTTTTTTCAAAAAAGAACAAAAAGTTGAACTGTGGGCAACGAATTCAAAGAATGAATTTTCCCTCATCAGATCCTATACTTCTGTTCGTTGTGAACAAACTCCCATTGGAATTTTTTATTTAAATATTGACAATATTCCTTTATTGGTTTTAGAAACTCCGAATGATTTTTATGGAGAAAAAATTGGAAAAGAACAATTTGAAGAAATTTACATTGTTAATAAATTGGGAAAAAATACCAACGAACAATCTATCATCTTTCCTGAAAAAGACTTGAACGAATTATTAAGTTTTGTCAAAAAAGATAGAAAAACAAGAACCTTTGTTTTCCCAAATGATTTACGAAAAGACGGAAGTTTTGAAGCTTGTTTTGGATGTCCGCATCGAATGGCTGAATTGTACAGTAGCTTAGAATTACACCTGCAACAATTCGTAAAATAACGAAGAATGGTTAATCTGTCACAACACAATTAACACATAACACCTTGATTATCAGTACTTTTTAATATTTAAAATAATTTTTAAATGATAAATATTATTGCTTTAGATGGGCATACCTTAAATCCTGGAGATCTTAATTGGGGAGGATTAAAAGCACTTTCGAGCCTTTCAGTTTTTCCTCGAACAGACAGAAATGAAATTATAGCAAGAGCCCAATCTGCTGATATTTTAATAGTTAATAAACTAATTTTAGATCGTACTATTTTAGCACAACTTCCTCGTCTCAAATATATCTGTGTTTCTGCTACTGGTTATAATAATGTTGATTTAGATTATTGTAGAGAGACAAATATTCCTGTTTCTAATGTGAGTGGTTACAGTACACCAGCTGTGGCGCAACATGTTTTTGCAATGCTTTTTGCATTGACAAATCAGATAGAAAAATATAGTCAAGAAGTTCATCAAGGTATTTGGTCTAAGCAAAATGATTTTGCCTATTGGCATCAGTCCATCGATGAAATTTATGGAAAAGTGATGGGAATTTATGGTTTTGGAAAAATAGGAAAAGCCGTAGCAGATGTTGCCTTAGCGTTTAGAATGAAAGTTATTGTTCATCGAAAGAACCCTCAAAAAGAATCTTTCGAAGGAATCGAATATGTTGATTTAGAAACACTCTTTTCCAGAAGCGATGTATTGAGTCTTCATGCACCTTTAACAGAAGAAAATAAAGGAATTATCTCGCTACTCAATCTTGCCAAAATGAAGCCTACCTCCTATTTAATCAATACCGCTCGAGGTGGATTGATCAATGAATCAGCATTGTACAATGCTTTGGAAAATAAAAGAATTGCAGGTGCAGCTTTAGATGTTTTATCTTCAGAACCACCACCAACTGATCATATTTTATTGGGCTTGGAAAATTGTATCATTACCCCACATCAAGCCTGGGCAAGTCTTGCTGCAAGAAGAAGGTTATTAAATGAAGTCGTGAAAAATGTGGAAGGATTTCTAAATGGAAAGTTGAGAAATGTTATTAATAGTTAATTGTGAATGGTTAATGTCCTAACTGGTGTTATTCCCATTCCAAAAAATTAAAGGTGAATGGTTATTTTTCAAAGATGTAAAATTACATTCTGGGAAATTAACCATTCACCGTTAACCATTATTTTACAGCAGGAATTCTAAGCACTTGTCCTGGGAAAATTTTATCAGCACTTTTAAGCATTGGCTGGTTAGCAGCAAAAATTTGCTTGTACATTCCAGCTTTTCCATAATGAGCTTTAGCAATTTTACCCAAAGTGTCTCCTTTCTGAACAGTATAAAAAACAGCTTCAGGAGTTGTTTTTTTGACAGTCAATTTATCGCTTACAGTAGCTACACCAGAAACATTACCCAAAGCAAGGATAATTTTTTCACGGTCTTCGTTGCTACCAACTTGTCCAGAAACAGTTGCTCTGTCTCCAACAAATTTTACTACTAAGTCTTTAGACTTGATACCTAGGCTTCCAACAATCCCCTCCAATACAAGAGTTTTTTGTTTATTCAAAAGTTTTGTTTCTAACTTTTTGATTTCGTCAGTTTTTTCAACTTTAGCCACTTCTTTTTTAGACAAAGAACTAGCGCCTGCTTTTT
>JBGCCY010000135.1:0-2980 GCA_045104975.1 Saprospiraceae bacterium | reverse complement strand
AGACGAAAATTTCGGAGGAGGAAATTGAGCAGTTTAAAACTTTACATCCTAATAGTACTATATTGACAGAATATTAGAAAAATGGAAAAACAGGTCACCGTAAAAGAGGCAATCGACAAAGGTCAAAAGATGATTTCCTATCCAACTTATGGAATAATGATAATTGGAATTTTAATTTCTATTTTCTTATTCACAACAAACCTGAGTTTTCTGTATCCAATTTTATTAATCATTTTATCCATTTTTATTTTTCCGTGGATATATTGGAGCTTTGCAATTGTTCATTGGCGAATTTGGGCATTTTCAAATGTCAGAAATGTTCACGAGTTAAAACGACAAGCAATTGAAGGAAAATTGATTTGGCCTGATGATAGTATTTTTAATACAACTGAAATTAGAAATTCAAGGCAACAAAGAATTTTAGATCAACTTGAATTGAAATTTAAATTGCACGACACTCATGAACCAATTCATGACGATGGGTCACTTCCCAATGAATTAAAAATTTATAATTCAAAATTATCAAAATATCTTCATCTTGCTGGTTCCTCTCTTTTTATTCTATTCGGCTTATATCTAATCTTGACAAATGATCTCGTTTCTGGATTACTTATTTTTGGAGCAGGAGCTTATTTCTTTTATGATAATAATAAAACAACATTAGTGGATCCTCAAATTATTATTAACCACAAAGGAATTAGGGTGACTAATTTTAAATTCATTCCTTGGAATAAAATTTCATACATAAGATTAGAATTAAGAGGAAGTGGAAAACATGCTAAATGGAATTTGGTTTATAAGAAAAAAAGAGGAATGGAATATAGCCAGGAATCTCTACTTGAAAATCTAGAATGCACCAAAGATGAACTAGAAGATTATATCAAAATATATCAACAACGAAATCGACAAAAAAGCAATAACTAAATGGGCTGAAAAACTCAAGGTTACTATGAAGATTTGTCTAATTCAGAATTATCATGGAATTGGCAAGTCGAAGGAAATTGTGATGAACCAAACCCTGACATCGAAAAATTTCACCTTCGAAAAATTGATTTAGGAGATTGGAAACACAAAATTCAAATCAAATATGGCACTTCTGGATTACCATATTTTAGAGGCTATATAATTTGTAATCAACTTGAAGTAGCTATTGCTCAACTATCAAAATTTGAAGGATTTAAAGTTTATCAAAATAAATATGGAGATAAAAACTTTTCATTTTTGATCCATCAATTGAATTTTCTAGAATCAAATGGTTTATTTGTTTTCTATCAAAAAAGAGAATGGACAGAGGAAGATTGGTTGGAACTAATTGATAACCTATCTTGGATTTTACCCGATCAGGTTAAAGATTCCATTATTGAAAAACTCCAAAACAACTCACCTACTCATTGATAATTTAGATCTCCTTTCACCTTCCTCCAAAAAATATAATTTCCCAAAATCCAAAGATAATTACCATAAATTGCATATTAGTCATTTAAAAAGCCCACCTTTGCACTTTATTTGGTAAAATACATTTTGGACTAATTTCGCAGGTTACAGGTAAACACATAGAAATGGGTCTGAAATTAAAATTAAAATTTTAATGGATTCATTTAATGAAACAGGCCTAAAGCCTGAAATTATCGCTGCGATTACGGATATGGGATTTGAAAAACCTACTCCGATCCAAGCCAAAGCTATTCCTCAACTTCTTACTTCCGACAGAGACATCATTGCTTTAGCTCAAACTGGAACTGGTAAAACAGCAGCTTTCGGATTGCCTACAGTACATTTAACTGAAGTTGCTGATCGAAGTACTCAGACAATTATTCTTTGCCCAACTCGTGAGTTGTGTTTGCAAATCTCAAAAGATCTCAACAAATATGCTGCAAAAATTAAAGGCTTATCTGTCTTGGCAGTTTATGGAGGTACGAGTATTGACACACAAATTAGAGCATTGAGAAAAGGTGCTCAGATTGTGGTTGGAACTCCTGGACGAACTAAAGATTTAATCAATCGAAGAAGATTGAATTTAGAAAATGTCGAAAGAGTTATCTTGGATGAAGCGGATGAAATGTTAACAATGGGATTCAAAGATGATTTGGATGCTATCTTGTCAGCAACTCCTGATGATAAAACTACCTTACTTTTTTCTGCAACTATGTCTCGAGAGGTTCTACGAATTTCTAAAGACTACATGGATGATCCAGTAGAAATCAAGGTGGCAAAAATGAATGTTGGTGCTACTAATGTAAAGCATATTTATCACCAAGTGCAAGCGAGAGATCGTTATGAAGTGATCAAAAGAATTGCGGATATGAATCCCGAAATTTATGCGATCATCTTTTGTCGAACTCGTCGAGAGACGATGGAAGTGGCGAATAAATTAATGTATGATGGTTATAGTGCAGATGTACTAAATGGAGATTTGTCTCAAGGCCAACGAGATGAAGTCATGCAGAAATTTAGAAAAAAACAGATACAGATTTTAGTGGCAACTGATGTGGCAGCTCGTGGATTAGATGTAGATGATTTGACGCACGTAATTAATTATAATTTGCCAGATGATCCAGAGGTGTATGTTCACCGAAGTGGTCGAACTGGTCGGGCTGGAAAAAGTGGAATTTCGATTGCCGTTATTCACTCACGTGAAACTAATAAATTGCGGGACATTGATCGCAAATCTGGCATTCAATTTACGAGAGAACCTGTCCCAAGTGGAATGGATATTTGTCAAACTCAATTGATGACACTCATCGACAAAGTAAAAACTGTTGATGTAGATGAAAGAACGATTGAGCAGTTCCTTCCTGCTATATATGAAAAACTAGAACACCTAGATCGAGAAGAATTGATTAAGCATTTTGTATCTACCGAGTTTAATCGATTTTTAGATTATTATAAAAATGCTCGCGATATCAATGTTGGAGATCGTGGTCGTGATAGAAATGAAAGAAGAAGTCGAGATGACAGACGGCGAACTCCTTATACTCGA
>JBGCCY010000134.1:0-48333 GCA_045104975.1 Saprospiraceae bacterium | reverse complement strand
TCCCATGATGATGAAAGGCATATATTTAAGTTCAGGGATAGATTCAGGTTCTATTTTTTTTTTTTTTTTTTAGTGATTAAGGATATTGATATTTTGTAATACCGATGGACTATCACCACCTATCTTATCTATATGAATATTCATCTGAATCCCTTTCGGATATTGTGGTGCAATCAAGGTAATTTTCCACATGGGTAAGAAAAAAAGAGACGATAAACACAAAACTGCTACTAGCATTAAAATCCTAGGAAGATTTTTCATAAATATTTTTTAAATAGGTGGCGGAGTAAAAACTCCACCACCAGACGTTAATATATATGTTGAGGACATATATTCTTTTGAGAAAATTTTTGTTTTACATGGCGTCTTCATCCTCACCTAATCCCCACTTCAGAGGAACATTGGAATTACGAGAAGAAACTCGAATATATCCTTGCATTTCTTGGTGAAGTGCCGAACAGAAATCTGTACAATAGAATGGAAAGACACCTTCTTGGGTTGGCTCCCAAACCATAGTTTCAGTTTGCCCAGGCATAATTAAAAGTTCCGACATGTTAGCTCCCATAATCGCAACACCGTGAGGAACATCCCAATCTTGTTCAAGGTTAGTAACGTGTAAATAGACTTTGTCTCCTACTTTGATTCCTTCAATATTATCAGGAGCAAAGTGACTTCGAATAGTTGTCATATAAATGTGTACCGTATTTCCATCCCGTTCGACACGTGTATCTTTTTCACCCATGGCACGGTATGGATGCTTGTTCTCTTCCAGCGGATAAAACTTCTTCGAGTTAGGAACAATTTTACTAGCAGCAATTCCTTGTGCATAGTGAGGTTCACCAATCGTTGGAAAGTCTAGTAATAATTTCATTTTATCTCCTGAGATATCATATAATTGAGCAGAGTGACAAAGCTCAGGTCCTGTAGGTAAATATCTATCCTTAGTAATTTTATTTAAAGCAACCATATATTTTCCATCAGGTTTCTTTGAGTCACCACCAGGGATCATCAAGTGACCAACTGAATAATACGTAGGAGCTCTATCCAAAACTTCACGAGTTTCCACTTTCCATTTTACTACCTCAGATGAAATAAAGAAAGTAGTATAACCATTTCCTCTATCATCAAATTCTGTATGCAATGGCCCTAAACCTGCATCCTTCACAGCGCCTGCAACCACTTCTTCAAACTTCAATACAGGAACTCCTGCGATAGTTGTTTCAAAAGATTTATTTTCAATTGCTGCAATCATTTTACTAAATGAGTGAACCGTTAAATCGGCAGATAATTTACCATTTCCTATAATGTATTCACCCGTTGGATCAACATCAACTCCGTGAGGAGATTTTGGAGTAGGCAAAAAGTAAACTAATCCTGGGCAATCAGCTGGATCAAGAACCTTTACAGTTTTCTTCATCGTGGACGTTGCTGAGTGAGTGTGCTCATCATATACATTGTGTGCATAATTAGCAGGAACTTCTTTAAACTTCCCTGCCTTCATATATTCTTCGGCTTTCTTCCAATTGACAGCAGCAATAAAATCTTTATCATTTTGAGAAGCTGCAACTTCTAGCAAAGTATTTTTTTGCTCTGTGTTATAGGTAGTGAAAAAAGTCCACCCATGAGATTTTCCTTTCCCTGAGTGAGCTAAATCATAATCGAAAGCAGGTAACATTACTTGGAAAGCAACATCCATTTCTCCTTTGTCACCAACAGAAATGTAACTTAACATCCCTTTGAAATTCTCAGCATAACTATTGATAGCTACATCCTTTTGTGGGTAAGGAACTCCGAATCGAGTTCCAGCTACCACATATTCTGTATTTTCAGTAGCGAAAGGAGAACTATGATTTCCTCCAGAATTTGGAATTTCAATAATCTCAGCAGTTTCGAAAGTCGTTAAATCAATTCTAGCAATACGAGGTGTATTGTTACCATTGATAAAAATCCAACGTCCATCTGTTTCTCCATTCGTCTGAGAAAGTTCAGGATGGTGTGCATCATCCCAAGGCACAAATCCATGAGAAGTATTCAGCATTGGTTTCGTTTCTTCATTGAAACCATACCCTTTTTCTGCATCCAAGGAGAAGACAGGAATCACTTTGAATAAACGTCCTGAAGGAATTCCGTAGACACTAATTTGTCCACTAAAACCTCCTGACATAAATCCGTAAAACTCATCATATTCTCCTGGTGCAACATAGACTTGTGAAGCAGCATCGCCCCCCAGTACACCTGAATTTGCTTGCGATGCATTGTTAGTATTTCCACAAGAAATAAAAATCACTACTCCTACAAAGAGGAATAATGCAGCAACTAAATTTTTATGGAATGGTATGTTTTTCATTTTTTAATTGATTTGGTTATTAATAATTGTTCTAAACAAATGACGCATTAATGCAATGGACAAATAATGATTTTTATCAATTCACTCAATGACTTTCATCATCAAAAGAAAATGAAGGAGATTGTAGATTTGAGCACATTAAAATTATTTATAATTCATCTAAACAAAATCAAAATGAAAAAATTATCATTCTTGATATTTCTAGTAGCATTAGTTTTTACCTGTGGAAACGATGCAACAGATTCGTCAAAAGATTCTCCTTCAAAACCTCCGGCCGCAAAAAAAGTCGATGATGGTAAAGGTGTGGGTTCAGTCAAAAGTGTAACCTTAAACTCTCCTTTAAAAGCAGATATGGTAGCCAAAGGGAAAGCTATTTATGAAATGAAATGTTCGGCTTGTCACAAGTTAACTGACAAAAGAGTAGTTGGTCCTGGTTGGAAAGGTTTGACTGAACTTCGTAAACCTGAATGGATTATGAACATGGTAACGAATGTAGAAGAAATGTTAAAAGAAGATCAAACTGCCAAAGATTTATTGAAACAATGTTTGGTAAGAATGCCTAATCAAAATCTAACTGAACAAGATTCTAGAGATATTTTAGAATTTATGTTTTCTATTGATGGACAAGAAGTTGGTAAATAAAAATTTAAATGATGTCACGGTTTAACTCGTGACATCATCTTTTAAAAATGCTTTTTATTACTTTATAACAATACATTTCCAATGCCTAAAAAATGGATAATTGTTTCTTTGGTCAACATGCTAATAGCTGTAAGCATAGGTGCATTATTACGGTTTGCCTATATTGAAGAAATAAGTTGGTTGGCATTTAAAAACTTCCTACATGCACACTCTCATGTTGCGATGTTAGGTTGGGTGTATTTGGCTTTATTTACATTTCTGGTGTCTACTTTTTTGCCTAAAGATTTTGACTTAAAAAAATACAATAATCTTTTTTGGTTAACCCAGGTAAGTGTTTTGGGGATGTTGGTGACCTTTCCTCAGATGGGATATGCTAGTTGGTCAATTGGATTTTCTGTGATGCATACTTTACTCTCCTATATTTTTATTTTCTTCTTTTTAAGAGATTTAAAAAGAATACAAAAGGAAGATACCAATGCATTTACAATTTCAAATTGGTTTGTAAAGTCAAGTTTGTTTTTCATGATTTTCTCCACTCTAGGATTATGGGCCATGGGACCAATTATGGTAAATGATATGCAAGGAGAGGCCGTTTATTATATGACCATTCAGTTTTATTTGCACTTCCAATTTAATGGTTGGTTTATTTTTGCGATTCTTGCTTTGTTGTTTAAGTTTTTGGAAAAACACCATATTTCTGTCAACCCTCAAGATGTCAAACGCTTCTTTTTCTTTTTGTCCATCTCAACTTTTTTAACTTATGCACTTGCAGTTACTTGGGCTAATCCACTTCCTATCCTTTTTTATATCAATAGTTCTGGAGTAATCTTGCAGTTGGTAGCACTTTATTATTTTATCAAGGTTGCCAAAGTGGTTTGGGAGCAATTACAAAATGAACTTCAGGTTACTCCTCGCCTATTATTCAAATTATCACTTTTCTCATTTGTATTTAAAATACTTATTCAATCTGCTGTAATTATTCCTACAATTGCCATAGTTGGTTATACCATAAGAAACTATGCAATGGGGTTCTTGCATTTGATGCTGATTGGAATGGTTACTCTTTTCCTTTTTGGGTTTGCAGCGCAAATGAAATTGATTCGGTTGGATAATCTTTTAGGAAAAATTGGAATACGTGTGTTTATTGTTGGGTTTATTTTAAGTGAGGCTGTTTTATTCCTGCAAGGAACGATGTTTTGGGGAGCGATGGGTTTTATGCCTTATTATTATGAGCTACTATTTGGGGTTTCTGCGATGCTTCCTTTTGGATTATTTTTAATAATTACTGCTCAATTGCAAAGTGGAGTGGAAGTTGAAAAAAACTCCGATTCTAGTTTGGATGGCAATTAGAATCCTCAACCATTGATTAAGAGAGATTTGAAATGGGAACGCGGATTGAATGGATTTAAGCGGATTAACACAGATTTTATCCTACTTCCGAGATCATTGTTAATTCGCTTAAATCCACCCAATCGGAGTTCCGATCAAAATCCATTTTTATCTCAAATTAACTCCAAGGCTATCCTAAACATATCAGTATAACTCTGTTCCCGATCCTTCGAACTTGAGGCCTCGCCCGTTCGAATGTTATCACTAGCAGTCAGGATAGAAAGTCCTTTTACATTAAATTTTTTAGCCAATGTAAACAATATTTGAGATTCCATTTCCACTCCTAAAACACCATGCTCTTCCCAAATATCCCAACGACTTGGGTTATTATCATAAAAAGTATCTGTGCTAAAAATAGAACCTTGAAGCGTAGAAATATTTAATCTCTGAGCTCCCTGATAAGCTTTTAATAATAAATCAAAATCAGCCGTCGCTGCATAATTCATCCCTCCAAACTTAAAAACATTCTCACTCGAATCACCCGAAGCACTCATCGCTAAAACTACTTGCCCGATTTTTAAATCTTTCTTTATGGCACCAAAAGTTCCTACTCTAATTAAGTTTTTGACCTTATAATGCTGAACCAATTCATTGATATAAATTGCTGAACTTCCCATCCCCATACCTGTCCCTTGAATCGAAACTTTTTTCCCATTATACATCCCAGTAAAACCTAACATACCTCGAACACGGTTATAACAATGACTTTCCGTCAACATTTTTTCGGCAAAAAACTTCGCTCGCATTGGATCACCTGGTAATAATACGGTCTCTGCAATTTCGCCTTGCTGTGCTTCTAAGTGTATACTCATGTTCCTTTATATTTTTATTTCCAAAAAAAACAATAAAGTAAAACTAATCTAGAAAAAATTCCTTTTTGATGATATTCGTCACTATTCTAAAACTAAAAAAAATTCATCTTCGTGCAATTATTGAAAAACATTTTATAAAATTTTCAAATAAAAAACCCATGAATAAAATTTGGAAAAAGAAATCACAGGAAGAAATCAGCGAAATTATTTTTAAAGCTTTAGATCAAAATGTCAATTATAGTAAGCAAAATATTTTAGGCGTTCCAGCTTCTTTTTTGGATGAAAAAGTATTTTATCAAGATGCTGCATTTTTAAAAGATGCTCCTTTTATTTCTACGCTAGTTCATAATCCAAATCACATTGGCTGCCATACTTTAGGACACTCAGAATCTTTTTTTAAAGGGACACATGAAATCGAAAAGGAGTTGATAGAAATTTGTGCGGTGGATATTTTAGGAGGCCAACCCAACCAACAAGATGGTTATGTTGCCTCTGGAGGAACGGAAGCAAACTTGCAAGCCATCTGGGTTTATAGAAATTATTTCAGTCAAAAACATTCTGCCAAGCTAAATGAAATTTGCATCCTTTGTAGCGACGATACTCACTACTCGATGGACAAAGCAAGAAATGTTTTGGTAGTTGATCTTTATAAAATTCCTGTCGAAAATAATACTCGAGAAATCAAAAAAGAATCCTTAAAAAACACTATTCAAACCGCGATCAAAGATGGAAAAAAATACTTCATCGTTGTCTGCAATATGATGACAACCATGTTTGGATCTGTAGATGACATCGATACCTATGTCAATAAATTAAATCAATTCCCTTGTGAATATAAAATTCATGTTGATGGTGCTTACGGTGGTTTCTATTTCCCGTTTACCACTAATTATAGCGCGCTCTCGTTCGAAAATCCAAACATCAGTTCCTTTACCCTCGATGCTCACAAGATGGCTCAGGCACCTTATGGAACAGGAATTTTCCTTATTCGAAAAGGGCTTATTCAACATACAAATACTAAACAAGCGAGCTATGTCGAAGGCGAAGATTTTACTTTAATTGGAAGTAGATCAGGAGCGAATGCCGTAGCAGTTTGGATGATCTTAGTGAAGAATGGATACTTTGGTTGGCAGGAGAAAATTTACATTTTACAAAAAAGAGCCAAGTGGATGTGCCAAGAATTTGATAAACTAAACATTCAATATTATCGACATCCCCAATCAAATATTATCACTATCAGAAGTGAATTTATAGAAGAAAAAATTGCTCATGAATTTGGCTTAGTTCCTGATAATCATACTCATCCCCAATGGTATAAAATTGTCATCATGGAACATGTAACTATCGAAAAATTAATGTCTTTGCTTGAAAAAATAAAAATTAGTACAACTGAAAACTTAGAAAATATGATTAACTAAAGTTCAATTTGATGTTCCTCATCAATAACTAAATCGGTGGTCTCTTCCAAGAATTGATGCAAGGTCACCATCTGGTCATGTCCTAATTTTTGACCAATAAATGCTACTAAAAAAAGTGTCAAAAAAGTTAAAATTAAAAATGGTACTAGCCAAAGAATCAATCCTGGTTTCCCTAAAAATAAATTTGACATTCCAATAATTGAAATAACAACAGTTGCAAATGCAATCACAAAATAGATAAACATAAACATTGTCCAAACAGCTTCTCTAGGACCATATACTCCTCGAAGCAAACTCCCCTTTCCTGACTCTTCCAAGGTCAATGACAATTGGGGAGACCAATAATGTTGATCTTCAATATGAATTAATAATTTGCCATAACCAGACATATGTACCCAACCTTTGCAAGGAGCTCCTTCTTTATCTAGGCCAGTTTGGATTTTCTCCACTAATTGTTCTAGTGAAAAAGATGTGGCTACTTGAAAACGAGGACGGACTTTGTAGGCAGGTAAATGTTCCTCAATATTCTGATCCATGATTTTAGTATTTAAGAGGTTGAACAATAAAAAATATCGTTTACAAAAACGATATTTTTCAGATCATTCAATGATTTCTTTTATCCAACAATTAAGAAACTGTTATTCATTTTTGATGAATAACAGTTTCAATTTTCTAAAAATTAAAATTACTATTTTTCTGGTGGAAGCAAAACACCATCAATGACATGAACCCAACCATTGGAAGCTTTTACGGTTCCTAATATTTTAGCTCCATTAATAAATGTATCGCCATCTTTCATCGTTACTTTTACTTTATCGCCTGTGGCTTGTCCAATTCCCATAACTCCTCGAATCCCTGCTCCAGTATAACTTCCAGGCGCAGCATGATACTTTATTATTTGTGCTAGCTTAGCTTTATTTTCAGGCTTGAGTAATTCTTCCAAAGTACCCGCAGGTAACTTTTCGAACGCAGCATTGTTTGGTGCAAATACTGTTAATGGTCCAGCGTTAGTTAAAACATCACCAAGTCCTGCCGCAGTAACTCCTGCAACCAAAGTTGAATGATCTGCTGATCCTAAAGCAACTTGCAAAATATTTTTTTCTGAATCAGCATCATTTACTCCAGATTGACCAGATAGTTTAGTTTGATCAACTCCTTTCGAACTGGTTGAATTGGCTGCTGGCATTTCAGCATTTTGACATTGGGAAAAAGCAAAAACAAGACATAATAAATAGATTGAAAAACGAATGGTATTTTTCATTAGTTTGATTTTATATTTGTTAATAAATAGAATTTATTCGATGGAGGTTAAACGTTTTATGTTCTCCCATGCAACTTCATTTTGGTTTTTATAAAAGACATCAACTATCTTACAATCATAACTGGACATGAATGAAAGCTATCCACAAAGTTTTCGGTAACACTTCCATACAGAAAATTTTCGAAAGCAGTATGTCCTTTCGCCCCCATCACGATCAAGTCAGATTTTTGATCTTCAAAATAATTAGATAAAATTTTGGAACTATTCTCATTGGTTTTTTGAATAAAATCAATCGGCACCTCCTTCTTTTTAAAATCATTTTTTTCAATGAAAACGTCCCAAGCCATTTTAGCACTTTGCAAAAATTGGTGGTCTAATTGATTTCTGGTTTTTAAATCCAAATAATAATTTGCAGGAGCAGTATTTACAATGTGGATACATCGGACACTACAATTTTTAATTTCCTTGGATAAGTACAAGGCCTCCTTCAAAGCTCTGGCTGAGTTTTCCGAAAAATCCAACGGGACAGAAATTCTATTAATCTTTAAAGGAGCTTTGGCTGGAACAAATAAAACATTTCCAGAAAAATTTCGAGCAATCCGCTGAGCCGTAATTCCACTTCCCTCACTTTTTTCTTTACGACCAACTACTACTAAATTAGAATCTAAATTTTCTGCAGCAATGATCATTTCTCGAAAAGGATTTCCTTCTACTATTTCTACTTCAGTAAAAATTTCTTTTTGAAAAAGAAACTCGGTCTTAGTTAAAAGTTGATCCTTTATTTTTCCTTTTAAATTATAACCTGGCCCTAATATTTCATGCATTTCCCAATCAGCATTTCCGGGAGAAAGAAGGCTTGGTATTACATGAATTAAATTAAGTCTTTTGATATTTAATTTATCCGCCAAGAATTGAATATAGCGTAAAACCTTATCATCAGTTGAACTTAAATCAACTGCAACTGATACATTTTGTGTATTAAGCATAGTCTTTTTTAAATTGAAAGAATATTAAAATCATGCTAAATTTAATTGTAAAAATGCTGATCGATGGTGATTAATATCAATTCAACAAGTGATCTTTGTCAATGATAAGAGCTAGAAATCCAAAGACATTTTGGCTTTATTTCCCCCATCATAACAATACTCTTACATAACTTATCATTCCTAACTAAAGGAATGACAATAATCATCTCTTTCATTGACGGACATCATCTGTCGCTTCTCTTGAAGTAATTATTTTTGAAAAAATAAGTTTCAAAATAATGGATCAATTTAATTTTTGGGAATTTTTTGCAGGCCTAGGAGTTTTCCTATTAGGTATGCTCCTGATGGAGGGTTCGCTAGAACAAATTGCAGGTCGTACTTTTAAAAAATTTCTAAGAAAACACACTACCAATCCTTTCAAAGCAGTCCTTGTTGGAATTTTTATAACAATCATTTTACAAAGTAGCTCGGTAGTAAGTTTGATGGTTTTAGTTTTTGTTGGAGCTGGAATTATTGAGTTACGAAATGCCATTGGGATTATTATGGGTTCTAATTTAGGAACAACTTTTACAGGTTGGGTTGTCGCTTATTTTGGTTTTAGCTTTGAAATAGAAGCATTTGTTTTCCCTTTCTTGGCAATTGGTGGATTGAGTATGGTTTTCTTTTCTCGTGATCAAAAATTATTTCATGTAGGATCATTAATTGTTGGATTTGGAGCATTATTTATGGGACTCGATTATATGAAATCTAGTATAGATTTGCTGGCTCAAAATTTTGACATTTCACCATTTGCTAGTTTTAGTCCTTATGTTTTATTTTTGATTGGTTTTATTTTGACTGCTATAATTCAATCTAGTTCGGCTGGAATGGTAATTACTTTAAGTGCCTTGAATAGTGAAATTATTCCTTTGGAGGGAGCCGCCGCAATGGTCATAGGAAATGATTTAGGCACCACGATTACAGTCCTACTGGGAGCCATGAAAGGATCAAAAGTTAAGCGACAAGTTGCCTTCAGTCATTTCTTTTATAATTTTGTTATTGATATTTTCTCTTTGATATTTTTAGTCCAACTTTTGGATTTAGTTACAAAAATCATTGGTACTTCCAACCCCTTATTAACGTTGGTGGCATTTCACAGTTTATTTAATTTTATCGGCATTTTGATTTTCATTCCATTACTTGGAGTGTTTGCAAGACTATTGGAACGGATGTTTAAAAACAAAGAAGAAGTTGTTGCTCAACATATTGCTGGGGTTCCAACCGATATCCCAGAAGCAGCTTTAGAAGTTTTAACAAAGGATATTAATCATTTATTACATCGGGTTTTCCTACTTCAATTTTCAATTCTAAATATTGATAGAACTGATTTTGAAGACAAACAACTTTTAGAAATGACTCAAGAAATGTCCTATAAAAACCAGTACAATAAAATCAAAGAATTAGAAGGAGAATTAGTAGCGTTTTATGTAAAAATTCAAAACCAAAAACTTGAATCAGAAGAAAGTATTAGACTTAAACATTTAATGATTTCAATTCGTCATATTATGTCTTCTGCAAAAAGCATAAAAGATATTGCACATAATATTGAGGATTTTGAACGCTCTGTAAATGATTATCTGATCAATTTCTTAGCAGAGAAAAGAGCAGATCAAGAATCATTTTACAAAAATATTCATCAGATTTTAGACACTAAAAATCAAGATTTACTTTTTGAAGAACTAGCTAGTTTAAAAATCCGCAGCAAAAGCAATTACAATAATTTCTTAGAGTCGGCTTATGTCATCATTCGAAAAAGTAAATTTTCAGACATAGAAATTTCGACTTTATTTAATTTAAATCGAGAGATTCATTCTTCCAACAAGTCACTTTTACTCGCCGTAAAAGAATTGTTATTAAATAATATTCAATCAAAGGATTTTGATTTAATTTCTGAAAATGTTTAAACCAATAAGTTGATTCTTTATTTGAAAGATGATTTTCATCATTACTATCAATGACTTTCATCAGGTTATGTTTTTCTAAAAAAAAAGACCTTAGAGCATATTTAAATTTTTACCGTCCTGAAAATCAACGCTTTATGAACCTTACGTCCAATTTAATTTTTATTTAGCTCGCTAAATTTCAAATGAAATTGTTAGCAAGAACCACAAATCATTGACTTTCAGTTAGTTAAAAATTTAAACATGCTCTTATACAAAAGTTCAATTATGCCAAATAAACTAAAATTTCTTGTTCCTACTAACTTCTCCTTCTCAGCTGAAAATGCCTTTCGCCATGCTATTTTGATGGCCGATCAATTAGGAGCTGATATAATGCTTATTAATATTGTTAATCCAGAAATTGCCATAATTGAAGTTCCTGTAGCAGTTGAGATTGCAATAAATGAAAAAATGAAAATTGCTAATCAAAAATTATTTGAAATAACGAGTAAGGTTTTATCTCAAACTATTCAGCAAATAAAAAATGTCCCTGTTGTTTTTACAAATATCGAAATAGGAAATCCCGAAGTGGTTATTAATCAATTTGCGAAGGAACATAAGTATGATTTCATTTGTATGGGAACTAGAGACGAACATGGATCTTTAGACAAAATACTTGGAAGCGTTGCTGCTAATGTGGTAAAAAAAGCACCTTGTCCTGTTTTTGTTATTCCAGAATATGCTGCTTATCAAAAAACAACTTTGGTAACTTATGCGACCAACTTAAGTGAAGTTGATCCATTTGAAATCAGGAGAGTTTCAAAATTACTTGAGCCGTTTCATCCAATTATTCAATGTGTCCATTTTACAGAATCAGAAAATGGAGAAGTTACTCCAATTAACATGGAAGAACTAAAGTTGTTTTTCTCCGAAAATGAACCTGCACTTCAAATCACTTTTCATGAAATAGCAACTGAAAATAAACTGGATAGTATGCTTGAATACTTGAAAGTCTTCAACACAAATTTGTTGGTGACTTATCAGCCGCATCGAAATTATTGGCAACGATTGATGCATAGAAGTTTTACCAAAAAAATGGCTTTAGAGTCAAAAACTCCAATGTTAGTTTTAAGAGATAAATAAATCAGTCGGTTACTAAAAATATTTATTGCTGATATTCTGGAGGTGGGATGTTCAATTAAGTAGGAAAAAAATACTAAGATAGAATTTGAAAAATCATTGAATGACTTTCCAAATTCTATTATTTTTTTTTGAATATGATTAGTGATTTCTTCGTGTTTCTTTAGCTTTTATCAATTGTTTTTTGGCTTTGTTTACAGCTCCACTAAATGCATGCATAAATTGCTTATCATCAGCAGAAGCGAAAATTACCGGACCAGGGACTCGTAATTCGATCTGTGCCATTACTACATCTGCTGCATTTCCGTCACCTATTTTAAAAAAAACTTCTGCATTCGTGATTCGATCATTGTAAGTAGACAATGATTTTATTTGTTTGATAATATCATTTTCATCATCACTTTTTATGGTAAAAGGAGCTTGAATATTTACGTTCATTTTTTGTTTTTTTTATTTTAAAAAATTGATTTGTTTGATTCTAAATAAAACGTCTGAATGTTAAATTAGTTCTAATACGGATTAATATTAAAACCATTTTTTCTTTTTAAAGAACATTAATGATCCTACCAGTATCAAAAACATCACACTTAGCAAAACAAAATATCCGTTTTCATATTTCAATTCAGGAATTTTTTCAAAGTTCATTCCATATAAACCTGCTAGAAATGATAGTGGTACAAAGATCGTGGTGATGATGGTAAGCACTTGCATAACTTGATTCATCTTGAATGAAATTTCTGAAATATAGAGATCCTGCATTCCATTTAAAATATCTCGTTGAGTTTCATTAAGATCCATGATTTGAATGGTGTGGTCATAAACGTCTCGAATATACATCGTGGTATTTTCATCTACATAGGGACTATCTGTTTTTGAAAATTGATTAATGGCTTCCCGAAGCGGTGAAATCGATTTTCGCACCGTCAGCAATTCTTTTTTCAAATGATGAATCTCACCCTTGATGGAGCTATCTGGATCATTTAATAATTTCTCTTCGAGGGTTTCCATCACATCTTGAATTTCATCAAAAACGACAAAATAATTATCAATGATATTATCCAATAATGCATAGGCTAAATAGTCTGAACCTTTTGACCTAACTTTTCCACGTCCTGATTGTACTCTATTTCGAACTGCAGCAAATAAATCACTTTCGTTCTCTTGAAATGAAATCAATAATCCTTTACGAAAATAAACGGCAACTTGTTCTGTTTTTAATTTGTTAGCATTTTTATCAAAAGAAAAAGCTCTAACAATAACAAATACCCCTTTTTCATATTCTTCAAATTTGGGTCGCTGTCGAACGTCTGCAATATCTTCTAAAATCAAAGAGTGAACCTCAAAAGTTTTCCCAATAGATTCCAATAAACTAGTATCATGCAAACCTCGCATATCATACCAGTCCACTTGTTCATCTAGGGATGGTTTAAAAGAAATCTCAGTCTGATTATCGAAAGTATTTTCTTCTAGTTTATTCACATCATATTGCAGATGATGAATGACTACCCTATCTACCTTTTGATTACCCGTAAAAACCACCGAACCTGGTGGCAATCCAATCTTTTTTCTTTTGTACTTACTCCGTTCTCTTTTTTGCATTAGCTTAAGTTGTGGTTAATCTAATTTTTTATAACACTTCGGATAACTTCATAAAGCATTTTAATGGAAGAAATTTTAGGTCAATAAATTTCCTTCCTCGTCCCACTCCGCAATATCATTCCGTTTAGTTTGATCAACACATTTTGCTACCCATTCAGGATCATAATCTACATCATGGTTTGCTAAAACCTCTTCAGGAACACCATCCCAAACATTGGCAAAATTACTAGTCACACCAAGATCATCAAATCCCATTCTGGTAGTATAATATCCAGTCATGGTTAAGTTTCTGATTTCATTAAAAAACTTAATCCCAGGTGCCATCTCAGGTTTTTTACCTTCTGGATCTGGATAAGCGATATCATCAACGATTTCAATTTCTTGCTCAGGTGAACAATCAATGAATCGTTTTTCAAATCGTTTGTTCGATTCATTATCCAACCACATCAATCCACCTCGAAAAGGTAATTGAAAATAATCTGGTAAATCCTTTGCCATAAACTCAATGAATTCCGGCACTTTAGCTTCGGTTGCAGAACCAGCTGTAGGAGTGGCAGGCAAAATAATATCACATAATGTGGCGATGGTTAACATTTCATGTTCATTGAAATAAGTTGCTGCATTTAATTTCTCATCATGCTCAATCTCAGAAGGAGTTCTTCCGTAAAGATTTTCAGCAATTTCTTTTACCTCCTCTTTTACTTCTTTATTGGCTCCTCCATTTTCCGTTTTGCAACTCGTAGTTGAGGTAACTGTTGCTCCAGCAATTGTTCCAACTAGCATATATTTAAGTGAATCTCTTCTTTTCATTTTTCTTATTTTTAAGGTATCAGGCGATCCAGTTGATTCCTAATTTATTGAATATTTTTCTTTTTGTATTGCTCTACGATAAATTCAGATGTTCGCATCGCTAATGCCATAATAGTCCAAGTACAATTTTTATCAGCTTGACTTGTAAAAGGACCAGCATCAACTACAAACACATTATCTGCATCATGTAATTGACAAAATTTATTAGTTACAGATGTTTTAGGATCATTACCCATTCGAGTAGTTCCTACCTCATGGATGATTTGACCTGGTTTTAATAATCCCCAATCTTGTTCTTTCGTTGGTTTGTCTCCCAACGGAGTTCCGCCCATTCCATGAATAATTTCTTCGAATGTTTCTTGCATATGCCTAGCTTGGTATCGCTCATAGTCTGACCATTTATAATTGAATCTTAAAACAGGAATTCCAAATTGATCAACTACATCAGGATCAAGTTCGCAACGATTATCTCGCATCGCAATGGATTCTCCACGACCTGCCATTCCAACTATCGCACCTCTAAATCGCTTCGCATCATCTCTCAACTTATCGCCGTAACCTCCAACAACTCCTCCAATGTATTTATTTAAATTAGATACATTAAACCCAAATCCATAAGCAGGCATTCCTAATCCTCCCCAAACTTCAATATGATATCCTCTAGGAAAATCTAGTTTTTTATTGTCCTTCCACCAAGGGGAATAAACATGTAATCCTCCTGTTCCATCTTCATTGTAATCGGTCTTCCGATTCATCAAAGCAGGTACAAAACCTGCTCTCCCACCACCAGTCGAATCATGCAAATACCGACCAACATTATCGCTACTATTTCCCAAACCATTGGGATGTTGTTTACTTTTTGAATTCAATAAAATTCGAGCGGTACTACAAGCAGATGCACCAAGCACTACAGAGCGACCTTTTAATTTATATTCTAATCGGTCTTCTTTATTAATAAATGAAACTCCTGTGGCTTTTCCCTCATCGTCTGTAGTTACCGTTCGCACCATACTATTCACATATAAATCAACTTGACCACTTCCATTCACCGCTGGAATAACAAAAACAGAACTAGATGAAAAATCTGCATAAGCATTACAAGATCGATTACATTGAGCACAGTAAAAACAAACTCCACGATCGTTATTTAATTTTTTTGTCAAAATAGATAACCTAGAAGGAATCACATCTACTCCTGCTTTTTTTGCTCCTTTAATATAATAGAGTTCATGCAATCGAGGTTTTGGTGCAGGAAGAAAGAATCCATCTGGGTCATTTCTCCGTTTTTCCTTTGAACCAAAAACACCTACCATTTTGTCTAATCGATCATAATATGGTTTGATATCATCATAGCTGATCGGCCAGTTTTCACCAAGTCCATCAATGTCTTTGTGTTTAAAGTCATCTGGGCCGAAACGGAGTGAAATTCTTCCCCAATGATTAGTTCGTCCACCTAACATTCGAGATCTCCACCACATAAAATCAGATCCTTCCTTTTGAGTATATGGCTCACCTTCCACTTCCCAATCACCCCACGACATGTCAAATTCTCCAAAAGCACGTTTGGTAGATGCTCCTCTACGGGGAGACTCCCAAGGATATTTCATTTGAGTTTGAGTGATTGGATCTTTTGGATCAAAATAAGGTCCTGCTTCCACAAGAGCTACTGATAAGCCTGCTTCTGAAAGAATTTTGGTAGCCATTCCTCCGCCGGCACCTGAGCCAACAATAATAACATCGTACTCTTTTGTATTTTCTTTAATTTGCATTGTATAATTTTTCGTTTTTCAATTTCAGACATCAAGATAATTAAACTTTTATCTTTTAATAAATTCTTAATTAATTGTCTTGTAAACCAACCTGATTTTTTACCTTGTATTTTTATTTGTTATTAGGTAAATCTTGAAAACTAAACCCAAAGGTTTAGTTTTCAAGATTTACCTGTGTTTTTTTTACAAAAAACATTCATTTTAGAGATTATTTGGAATATGAAAAAATTAGAATTTAGAACGGTCAATGTGATTCGGTATGTAACTCCTCTGCGAGAAGGTGGCTCTCTTCCTGCTATCGTAGAAGCCGACGATGGTTTTCTTTATGTGATAAAATTTAGAGGGGCAGGTCAAGGAAAAAAAGCCTTAGTCGCTGAATTAATCGGAGGAGAAATAGCAAGAGCCATTGGTTTAAAAATGCCTGAGTTAGTTTTTATGAATTTGGATAATTCCTTTGGACAATCTGAACCGGATGAAGAAATTCAAGACTTACTTAAATTTAGTGTTGGTTTAAATTTGGGGTTACATTATCTCTCTGGAGCCATCACTTATGATCCGATTGTTTCTGTTGCCGACTCGATGTCTGCTTCAAAAGTCGTGCTGCTTGATAGTATCATTTCCAATATGGATCGTACTGTTCGAAATACCAATATGTTGAATTGGAACAAAGAATTATGGTTGATTGATCATGGTGCTAGTTTTTATTTTCATCATAGTTGGACGACTTGGGAAAAACATGCTAATGGAACTTTTCCTTTAATCAAAGATCATGTGATGTTGGATCGAGCGACTGAATTAGAAGTTGCTGCACAAGAAATTAAATCAATCTTAACGGACGATCTAATTGACGAAATTGTAGGTTTAGTACCTGATGATTTTTTGACAGAAGAATCTAATCCAATTCCTCCTTTGGAAAAAAGAAATGTATATGCTGCGTTTTTAAAAACCAAAGTTTCTAATCTTGATAAACTAACTAAAGAAGCAAATGATGCAAGGAAGTGAAGTTTTTGAATACGCCTTCATTCGCTTTGTACCTAAAGTAGAGCGGGAGGAATTTATGAATATTGGGGTAATTTTATATTCCAAAAGAAAAAAGTATTTGGGGGTAAAATATCATTTAGATAATGCTCGACTTAAGGTCTTTTCTAGAGATACTGATTTGGAAGAATTTTCCAATTATTTAAAAAGTTGGGATTTGATTTGTCAAGGTGCGGAGCAAGGCGGAAAAATTGCACAACTCGATTTAGCTGGAAGGTTTCGTTGGTTGACTGCTTCGAGAAGTACCATTATTCAGCACTCCCAAGTGCATAATGGCATATGCGAAAATCCAGCTTTGATGTTGGAAAGTTTATTTGAGAAATATGTTTCGACCTAGGTGAGTTCTTGTAAATTTATTTTTACTGTTACAAAACGATTCTCTTCTTTTTTTACCACATAGAAAACATAGCCAAATCCTTATGCTTCCTATGTGGTAAAAAAAACTCTATGTTCATCTTTATCTTTCCCCAAACTTTGCCGATTTAATAAATTGCGAATCTTGTAATGAATTTATAAACTCATCTGGATCAATTAAAGTTTTATCAAACGTGAACATCCAAGTATTCGTATTTTTATCAATCGACTTTACAGTTTCCATTTTATATTTTTGAAAAGCTGCGACGACTTGTTGAGGTTTCACTTTCCCACGTAGAGTTGCAACGATTTCATTTTTCACAACTGTGTTGGTCATTTTTTTTCCTTCGCTACAAGATGAAGTACAACAAAAAAACAATACAATTACAAAAACAGATGGCAAATATTTCATTTGTTTATTATTTTAATTTAACTACTTTTTGACCGCCAACATTCACTCCATTTAAAAATATTTGTAAGAAATAAATACCTTCTGACAAACTTGAATTTTCCATTTCCAATAAATGATTTCCTGTAGGTAAGTCTTTATACATTTCATTTAAAACTACTTGTCCTAAAGCATTAACCATCTGTAATTCTAATTTTTCACCTTGCTCTAAAAGGTTGAGGTTAACTTTTAAAGACTGAGAAAAAGGATTTGGAAAAATCTGTAAACTAGAAACCTTTGCTTTCTCCTCTTCAATGGAAGTCGATTCCGTCACGATATTTACAGTCAAATCATCAAAATAAAATCCATCTCCTTCTACTCCACCATCCGCTTTTAATCGGAATTTTATCCAAAGCATTTCACCAATATAATCTTCTAAATTTATTTCCTCCATCACCCAATCAGCCTGAATTCCTTCATAAACTGGCTCATCAAGATCTTGATTAGAGGTACCAGGTGTGGTGTATTTCCCACAAAGTGGCGTGTAAGTATTTCCATCTATCGAACCCATAACTTGTGCCAAATCGAAGTTAGCTTCAATATCCCATTTCGCATAAAAATTCAAAAATGCACCTTCTACATCTGTCAGATCAATCGGGGTATCTAATTTCATTTCTGAAGTCTGATTTGCTTCGTAATCTTCGAAAGGAGAATCAGTATAACTAGTGGCACTAGAATAAAATTCTTCCGTTGTTTCGTTCCACATCCCATCGACCGTCCAATTATTAATTTCATTTCCCATATCCGAAAGACCAATCACGATATCTCCGTCCAAAAATATTTTAGTAATCGTATCATGAACAACATATAAACCATTGTCAATTTCAATAGCAAATTGTAATTCTTCATTATTTACCGCATCATCAGAAATCGAGTAATCAAAAGTCACTTGCTCCTCATCCAAGTGAATCATCGTCCAAGTATTTGAATTACTTGAGGTGATCGTGGTATTTCCAATTCCTGAAATAGTTAAGGTAAGATCACCCGTTTCGAGGCCATATTTCTTTAAAGCCATTTCGAGAGTACCAACTTTTGAAGTCAAATAATTAGAAGGATTAACTTCTTCAGCTTCTCCATAATTTAGCACCAAATGTGCGGTAGTCAAATTCTGTTTCAAAGTTGATTTATTCAGTCGATCAATGTCAATTTGTGATGGCCAAAAACCAAAATTACCATCTCCAACTTCAGGAGTCATCGAATAAATGGCAGGTTTGGAATCCGTTTCTCCGTACATCCAATCATCACTATTTCCATTGACAGCATAACCAACTGTTTGAGTACCTGTGCCTGCAAAATAATTATTTTCCCTCGTCATCACCGTTGCCAAAGCTAAAAAAGTATCATGCTCATCCGTCACTTGATCACTATACCCCCAAGGATATATTAACAAGTTTCCATAGGCATGATAATTCAAGGTGATTTTGAATTCATGTTCATTGCAAAAATCTCGAACTGCTTGATTTTCAGGTTCAGAAAATGGCGCAGTTCCACGATAAACATTACTAGTTGAATTTGGAGAAGAACCATTATCATCAATTCCCCATTGGTAACCATAATTTCGATTCAAATCAACACCTCTCAAAACACCGCTCTCTAAGTATTTATTTTTTCTCCAAAGGCCTCCTCCATTTGGATCATTATTTTCATTATAAATATATCCATCAGGATTGATGCATGGTATAAAATACATTGCGGTATGATCAACTAAATATTTTACCTCAGGATCTGAGTCGTAATTTTCCAAAAGATACCATAAGTAAAAAACCATTTGAGACAAACTATTCGGTTCACGAGCATGATGCAAAGCGGTGTAAAGTACTTCCGGTTCTGCCTCATCGACATTTGGATTATCAGAAAGTCGCAACCAATAAATTGGTCGTCCTTCGTGGGTCAAGGTATTTCCAATTGGTGCTCTGGCAGAAATCAAATTTGGATAAAGTGCCACCATCTCATCCAGCGTCGCCAACAATTCATCATAAGTCAAATATCCTCCCATGGAACCATCTTCATAATTCACGGGAGTTTCATAATCATATGGAACACCCGTTCCATCGTCATCGCAATTTCCTAATGTTCGTTGTTCCACATTATGATCATGATGATGCCCTGGATGATTTCGAGACACATAATATGCTTTTACATCTTCAATTAATATTTCAAAAGGGATTTCATTTTGGCGAAGCAAATCAATTTCTACATTTGAAAAATCATTGATCAAATGTTTCCCTTTCGCATAGTCCCCGTGATCCGCCTCTAAACCTAAACGAGCCACCTCAATGATGGAATGATTAGTCAAATCAATTTTTACTCTTGAATATTGATTTAGATCTTGTTGGGCATTTAATTGGAATAGGAAAAAGAAAAGGAAAATAGGAAGTAGGATTTTTTTCATAATATTTTATTCGGTTGTTTTAAATTCAATTTTGAAACCTCATATTACGAAAGTAATTTTAGTTTTCGAGAATTATTTATGTAGTCTTTTAGACTAAAGTGAATTGAGTGTTGTCTTTATTTCATTATCAAACATTTCAAAACAAAATCATGAAAAAAATTCTGCTCATTCAACTTTTCTTTTTAAGTTTTTTTTCTTGCTCAATTGCTCAGCAAGATAATTGGAACACTGTAGCTAAACTTTCCGATGGATGGGAAGTAACTAATCCTTCTGCTGTTGGAATAAACGTAGATAGTTTGTTTTCCCTCTTTGACTTAATTAGGAATACACCTCCTCACAATGACTTTAGAGCTTTGGTAGTTGTCAAAGATGGGCAACTTGTATTCGATCAATATTTCAATTCATTTTGGCGAACCAATATCCATGATATTCGATCGGCAGGTAAATCAGTTACCTCGATGCTTGCAGGAATTGCCATGGATAAAAAACTATTTAAGCCTACTGATAAAGTTTTTTCCTTTTTTCCAAAGTACAAAAACATCCAAAATCAAAGCAAAGAAAAATCAGCAATTACGGTTGCTGATTTGTTGGTGATGTCTTCGGGTTTAGCTTCTGATGACTATGTAAATAATTCTCCAGGACGGGAAGATTTGATGTTTTATGAAAATGATTTTTTAAAATTCTGTTTGGATATACCCATGGATTTTAAGAGTGGAGAAAAATTTGCCTATAGCTCTGCCGTTGCCTATTTACTAGGAGCGATTATTGAAAAAACTTCAAAAATGTCCTTGGAAGATTTTGCAAAAGAGCATCTTTTCGGTCCACTTAAGATCAAAGATTTCTTTTGGCAAAAATCACCCGAAGGTATTAATACTGGAATGGGAAATCAATATTTTAACGCAAGAGATTTTGCTAAACTTGGGCAAGTCATGTTGAATAATGGTAAATGGAAAAATCAACAACTCATCTCAAAGGAGTACGTAAAAAAATCTTTTGAAAAGAAGTTTGACATTTCGGATTCTGACCCATTTGCGCATGGTTATGGTTATATGTGGTACATTGCCAAAGAAGAAATCAATGGGAAAGAAGTGGAATTTTATTATGCCTCTGGAAATGGTGGAAACAAAATTTTTGTCATTCCATCAATGAACATGGTTGTTTCAACTTTATCTTCCGCATATGGACAAGGGAGGGGACAATTTCGTTCACATATTATTTTGAAGAAAGTTTTGGAGTCAGTAAATTAAAGAAGTTTTTTACTGTTTTCGCTTCGCTAACAGTTAGCGAAGCGAAAACAGTAAAAATTATAACTTACATTTTTATTTATTTCTTCATCAAAGGAGTCACCACAATATTTCGATATTCTATCGGACCGTGATCGCCTTGCAACATAAATGAGCCTGACTCACCTTCTCGACTGTCAAGTGCATCTCCTGTAATCCCAGGAATGATTTGATCACTAATTATAGTTTTTCCATTGGCAACAACTGTCACTCTTCGACCTATCAAAGTGATGTCGAAAGCCTGCCATTCTCCCGCAGATTTCGCTACCATTTCGTTGGGAGTCAAAAATCCGTAAACTCCTCCAAACATAATATCAGAAGGTTCGCTACCCTTATTGTCCGCAATTTGAACTTCATATCTACCTCGAAGATATACGCCACTATTGCTTTCTTTTGGATAACGAAATTCGATGTGCAATTTAAAATCTGAAAATTTCTCATCCGAAATTAAATTCGCCCCAGCTTTTTTACTCGTCAAAATTCCATTCTCTACCACCCATTGATTTTCTCTAGAAGCATACCAGCCATCTAAGTTTTTTTGATTAAAAATTTCACGAGGTGCTCCCCAAACCGGATTTTCAATCGAAAGTAATTTAGGTGCTCGGTTCGCCGTCCAATTGTATATTTTACCATCGGTATATTTCATCGTACCAGTTAATTTTTCGCCAACCAATTTTCCCTCAAATTCCATATTCCTCTCCCCTGCTTCCCATTGTGGAGGAATAGCAAAACTGAATTCCCCATCCTTTACTTTAATATGTGAAACAGGACGAGCACTTCCAAATGCATAGACAAATCTTCCTATCAAAGTCCTATTACCAGAAAGGCGAACTTCCAACCAAGATGGCAATTGGCGGCCATCTTTTGAAATAACTAAATCCCACCGACCTTCTAATTTCTGGTCATCTTGGGCAAAAATTGCAGTAGTGATAAATAATAAAATTAGTGTAATCGAAAATAATTTAAAGTTGAATTTCATTTTTTAAAATATTGAATTGTTTGAAAGTTTTTTTTTTTAAAGAAAGTAAAAGTAATTTAAATGGGCTAAGTAAAAAACAAAATTAAATATCTATCGACAAAATGACTTTTTTTTAACCAAATAGAAAACACATGCCTATTTCCTCCTCTACACATTTAAATAAGTTGAAACTGAAATTCGCCTCCCAGCGGTATTTGATTTAATGCTGATAAATATTGATCCTGAATATATGCAATGCGTGGATAACCTCCCGTAGTTTGTCCATCTTGCAAAACAATAATCGGCAATCCGCTTGGTGGCAACTGAATAAAACCGGGCAAAACAGGCACACTATTTTCCAATTGAACATTGGAATCGCCTAATTTTTCACCTTCCAATCTAATTCCCATTCTATTGCTATCAATTCCAATTCTATAAATATTGGTAGTAAGCAATTCAATTGATTTTTTAGAAAGTAAAAAAAACTCTGGTCCTTTTTTAATAGGGATAATTTTATTTTTTGAAAAAATAAAATTAGAATTTTTCCATCTCAAAACATCTCCTTTTTGCAAAAGGCGTCCTTGATACCCACCTAACTTTGCGTTCGTGTAAGTCGAAAATGAATCATATATTTGATCAATTTCTAAATCTCCATCAAGTGCAATATATCCTCGCAATCCATCTTTAGAAAAAGACCCTTTGAGTATATCATTTTTTTTGATAGATAAAATTGAGTTGCGATTAATGGGTTTGTTATTTAATTTCCAATTAAAGTCAGCACCAGTAATTACGATTCGAATTGCATCGCTAAATTTAATTTCAGGAGCACTCGAAGTGCATTCTATGAGTGGACAGTTTTCTTTTTTATTCAAAATTAATAGGGCGACCTGAGCAGCATTTTTATCCATTACACCAGAAGTCGGAATAGCGAAATAGGCTAAGCCTTTTCTTCCCAAGTCTTGAATACTTGTCATCATTCCTGCTTTAATAATTTCAAAACTACCCATTGTGTTCTATTCGTTTGATGTTGAACCTTATACCTTATACGGTCGATTTTTTACTCGATCTCATTTAGGAAAACTATTATTATATGCCGTTAAGGACATTTGTTTTTGCAAAATATTTTTAAATTCAATTTGGTCGATTGGATGTAATTTTATTTGATCTCCTAAGTTCATTTCCACCGGTGGTAATTGAGGAATATCCAAAATTGAAATTGGAATTTGACCAACCACATGCCAACCACCTGGACTATCTATCGAATACAATCCAACATATTTCCCACCAAGAGCAATAGAATTCGCTTTGACGTATTTAGATGGGGTTTTCTTGCGAGGAACATGCAACGAAGGGTCAAGTCCTTCCAAATAAATGAATCCTGGAAGAAAACCAAACATAGAAATAGAAAACTTTGTTACTACTAATTTTTCAATTATTCCCTCTTTAGAAAAACCAGTTGTTGATCTTACATTTTCCCAATCTTCATGATCGTTAAAATAAATGGGAAGTTGGTAGGTGATAAATTTATTGGTTTCTCCTTTTTCTATTTTTTGCAAAAGCTCAATTTTCGATTCTTCAAAAAGACGATTCAACTTTAAACAAATTTCAATTGGAGTTACAATCACTTCCTCTACGAAATCTAGTTTTCTTCCAAATATAGATTTTCCTATTTTAGCTAAATAGGATGGATCTTTTGATTTTAAAATTAGAAAATCATTATGGTAATTTTTTATATCTAAAATTGGTTTAGGCAATTTGTATCTTTTTTTCTTTTAAAAAATCAAAAATCATTTTGCTTAATTGGACCGCACCTTTTGTATCGCTGTGCAAACAAATTGATTGGACTTGGATAGGATAAAATTCAGAATTATGTAGTTGCACTTTTCCATGAATGAAATTTTCAATTTGTTGTAAAACGTCTGTTGGAGTATCCAATACTGCTCCTGATAAATTTCGATTTCTTAACTGATTAATCTTTTCATATCGTCTATCCGCAAATCCTTCGTGAACAAATTCCATTTTATTTTTTTTGCAAATATCAATAACTTGGGAGTGAGCCAAAGTTACTATTTTTAATGTTGGATCAATAGATTTAATTAGCTGAACAACATGACTAGCTAAAGTTTGATCTGCGACCATGTCATTGTACAATGCACCATGAGGTTTAACATGATTCAATTTTTGACCATAACTTTCCACCATTCCTTGGATTGCACAAATTTGGTATTTTAGTTGCGACAACAATTTCGACTTTTCTACTTTTAACGATACTCTTCCAAAATTTTCTCTATCTTTATACGATGGATGTGCTCCAATTTTGACTTGATGCTTCATGGCTGACTTTATTGTTTTTTCAATGAGGTATGGACTACCACTATGAAAGCCGCATGCAATATTGCAGGAGGAAATATAAGGCATTATTTCATCATCAAAATTTCTTGTTTGCGTGGGTTTTAATTCTCCCATATCACAATTTAGATCAATTATTTTTATCATATAAAGTGGTGTTTCTATTTATCTAATCTCCTTAAAGAAGAAAAATAGTAGCCTTTCTTTAAACATTCCTAAAAATTTTCCGTTTGATTTTTTGTCTAATGTGAATCTAATAAATGTTGAAAAGTAATTTAAAGGTTTCCATATATTTATTTTTACTTTAACTGTAGATTTACTTATCTTTGGTTCACGGTTATCGAATATTTTTTCCTTTAGACTCCAATTTTATTATCTCTAAAAAAAGGTATTTCCTACAGCAAAACTTGTTTTTTTGCTAAAACCTTACTTCCAGAACCGTTTTAACAACCTGTTATTCACTTGCTTTTACCAAACATTTAAATCAAAAAAATTATTACGGTTTAGTAATAGCTTATCCTTTTTATGGATCTAACTATAGCTATCTCCTAATCAAGATTTCAAACTCAAAGTATGGAACCTAATAAGGTTGTATGCTTATCTCTACAAATTTTAATATATAAACCAGATGAACAAATTAAAGATTCTCATCCTTGATGATAATGAGATATTTAGAAAAGGTATTGCAAAATTATTAACAGATATTCCCCTAATCAAAGTAGTCAGAGAATGTGAAAGTATTATGATGGCCATTGATTTAATTGAAAATCAAAATGTTAATATATTAATCATGGATACCAATGTTAAAGGAATGGAATCCACTTCTTTTGTTAAAAAAATTCAAAGCATCCAACCTAACCTAAAAATTATTGTACTCACTAGAGAATTAAATGTATCTAAGGTTTTAGAAATTGTTAAAGCAGGAGTCTCTTCCTATCTATTAAAAGATACAACACTAAAAGAACTTGTACATGCAATTGAATTAGCAAATACAGGAGAATCCTACTTTCCAAAGAAAATTTCATCCATCATTTTTCAGCAATTGGCAAATCCGGTCTCGCAATCTTCTATCCTTAATAATGGTAACGTATCACTCACCAGTAGGGAAAAAGAAATATTAGAATATATTTCACAAGAATTCACTAATAAAGAAATTGCTTCGAAATTATTTATTAGTCATCGGACGGTAGATACTCATCGCAGAAATTTATTATTGAAGCTGGATGTAAAAAATACAGCAGGCCTAGTTAGGTATTTTTATAGTAATTTGAATAAAGATCAAAGGAGGAATCAATACTAAAATACCCATCTAGGCTTTTTCACCTAGTACTAGGTAAAAAAGCATATTTTTCAAATTACGCTTTTCACGTTATTATATATATTAATATATGTTAGATATTTGATTCATATTTGAATAAAGTTCAATTAAAATTTCTTTTCTTTCATTATTATTTATAAGACTTTATTCAATAAAATTATAATCATACAATTTCTTTTAATAGAGATTCCAAAACCATGAGCTAAAAACAATGTACCCTTAAACTTTCCATTCTTTTAGCTTCACAAATTTTACAAATTTAATTTACATATATATGGATGAGTCCGCTCGTCGATAGCCTGCATAGGTATGTCTTGTACGTACAACTATGAGGTCTTTTATCTATAGATTTCTTTAAACCCTTTAATTTAATATTAACCTTAAAAATTTAATTATGAAAAAAATTTCAATTTTAATGTTTGCTTTTATGCTATCTGCAGGTCTTGTGGTTGCTCAATCAAACAACAGTAATGTCGAATCTGTGGGAAATGGCAATACTGCTACAGTTACCCAAACTGGTGACAATTTAAATGATTCTGATGTTAAGCAAACTGGTAACACTAATTCTGCTTTTGCAACTCAATTGGGAGCCACTAATTCTAACGTTCAAACTCAAACAGGTGATAATAACGGTGCCCTTGTAAACCAAGAAGGTAACTTTAATGCATCTACTGAAACTCAAACTGGGAATGGTAATATTGCTATTACAGGTCAATTAGGATTTGGCAATGGTAGTGATGTAAATCAACTTGGTGACGGAAACGGTTCTCTTGTTGGACAACAAGGACAAGACAACTATTCTGATGTTAATCAGGATGGTAATGGTAATGGTGCTGCAGTTGGACAAGCTGGAGTTCTAGATTATAGTGAAGTAGAACAAGTTGGAGATGGAAACCTTTCTGCTACAGGTCAATTAGGAAGTTTCAATGATTCTTATGTTGGTCAAAATGGCGATGGAAATATTTCTGCTGTTGGACAAGATGGAGAAGAAAACTATTCTGACGTAACTCAAAATGGAAACGATAACGTCGTTTTTTATGTAGGCCAAGATGGTAATAGAAACGAAGCTTATGTTGATCAAGATGGTAATGGAAACTTTGCAAATGCAAATCAATTTGGTGATGATAATGTTGCTGCTGCTCTCCAATATGGAGACGAAAATGCTTCTGATATAGTACAAAATGGTAATGAAAACCTTGCAATTTCATATCAAGAAGGTGCGAACAATGACTCTGATGTTGATCAAGATGGTAATGGTAACGTGGTCTTTTACGTGGGTCAAGTAGGTGATGATAACTCCTCTATTATTGATCAAGAAGGTGATGCAAACTTTGCTGAAACATACCAAATTGGAAATGAGAATAATTCTTCTATCGACCAAGAAGGTACCCTTAATGCTGCTTCTGTAACTCAAACTGGTAATAATAATAACTCTGTAGGTGGTTCTGCATTCTGGGGAGTAGATCAATTTGGTAACGAGAACTCTGCGACAGTTGTACAAACTGGTGATCGAAACAACTCTAAAATTGGACAAGGTGATGACAATCCTGGTAATGTTGGTGGAGCTGGTACAACTGCAGCTAGTTTCAATGTTGCTGAGGTAACTCAAACTGGTGACGATAACGTGAGTCAAGTAAGACAATGGAGTGATTCAAATGATGCATTTGTTACACAGTCTGGAAATGATAACTTCAGTAGAGTACAACAACAAGGAGGTACTATGAACTCAGCAATTGTTAATCAAAATAACAATAACAATAGCAGTAAAGTTAAACAAAATGGCGCAAGTAATTCTGCTGTTATTACTCAAACTCAACAGCAATAATTTACCTCGTTGAGTTTTTTTAATACATAAAATAAATTATAAGGAGGAAAGACAAATAAAATTTTTATTTCCGTCTTTCCTCCTTTTTTTTTTGCATCCTTTTTTATTTGGATGAGTTTGTTTGTCCATAATTTAAATAGGTATGCGCCTTCTACATATAACTACAAGGTAGTTTATCAATGATTTTTTTTAACCCTTTAATTTATATTAACCTTAAAAAATTAATTATGAAAAAATTTTCAATTTTAATGTTTGCTTTTATGCTATCCGCAGGTCTTGTGGTTGCTCAATCAAACAACAGTAATGTCGAATCTGTGGGAAATGGCAATAATGCTACGGTAACTCAGACTGGTGACAATTTAAATGATTCTGATGTCAAGCAAACTGGTAACACTAATACTGCTATTGCAACTCAATTAGGATTCACTAATTCTAATGCTCAAACTCAAACAGGTGATAATAATGGTGCCCTTGTAAACCAAGAAGGCGGCTTTAATTATTCAACTGAAACTCAAAATGGTAATGGTAATACTGCTGTTGCTGGTCAACTAGGAATTGCCAATGGTAATAATGTAAATCAAGATGGGAACGGAAATAGTTCTCTTGTTGGACAAGCTGGAGAAAATAACTATTCTGATATTTACCAAGAAGGTGATGCAAATGCTTCTGCTGTTGGGCAGATTGGAGATGGTAACAGTAGTTATGTTAGCCAATTTGGTAATGAAAACATCTCTGCTACAGGTCAAATAGGAGACAACAACAATTCTGGAACTTACCAGGATGGTGACAGAAACGCTTCTATTGTTGGACAAGATGGAGATGACAACTATTCTGGTGTCAGTCAAGAAGGTGACGATAACGTCGTTTTTTATATAGGCCAAGCTGGCGACAGAAATGATGCTTATGTTGACCAATATGGTGATAGAAACTTTGCAAATTCAAATCAAACTGGTGATGATAACGATGCTTATTCTTATCAAGACGGTGACGATAACTCTTCTGATCTAGTACAAACAGGTGATAGAAACTATACTTCTGGATATCAGATTGGTAACAATAATGACAATACTGTTGATCAAACTGGTGATGATAACGATGCTTATTCTAGCCAATATGGTGATGATAACTCATCTATCGTTGGTCAAGAAGGTAATGAAAACTATAGTAGTACATATCAAGATGGAATTGAGAATAATTCTTCTATCGACCAAGAAGGTAATCTTAATGATGCTACGGTAAATCAAATTGGTAATAATAATAACTCAGTTGGAGGTAATGTATGGTGGGGTGTAGACCAATATGGTGATAACAATACTGCTACTGTAAATCAAGAAGGCGATCGTAATAACTCTAAAGTTTCTCAAGGTGATGACAACTCAAATTCAGCTCCTGCTGGTGCCGTTCCAGCTAATTGGAATGTTGCTACTGTTACTCAAACTGGCGAAGATAATGCTAGTGTTGTAAGACAATGGAGTGATCAGAATACTGCTACAGTTACTCAAACTGGTGACGATAACTATAGTAAAGTAAGACAAAGTGGAGGTATCATGAATACAGCTACTGTTGAGCAAAACAATGATAGAAATAACAGTAATGTGCGTCAAATTGGTGCAAACAATACTGCTACTGTAACTCAAACTCAACAGCAATAATTAAGCTTATTGAGTTTATTTAACACATAAAATAAATTGCAAGGAGGAAAGACAGAATAAAATTTCCGTCTTTCCTCTTTTTTTTTGCAATCTTCTTAAGTCAAACAATTTTTACTGCCAACCTCCCTCCTACGTCTTTTAACCTAATTTAAAATCTACGTTTTTTCACCTAGTAAGCCATATTGTTTTTTTTGTAATTTTATGGTAAGTTTTTAATAAAACAAATCACCTGAAAATGAAAATATTAACTTTTTCTATAAGAGCTTTTAGCTGCTCATTTGTCTTTGCGATTTGCTTAATTCTGTCTAGTTTTAGTAGTTTCGCTCAGATTCAAATTCCAGTTTTAAATGAAGCCACAGATGAATTAACCATGGGTAAAACGATGGGTATACAAGAAAATGAAGTTGAATTATCCCAAAAGGGCTTTTCCAATCAGGTTATTATTTCACAAGATCGTCCCTACCAATTTGACCTTCCCAATCAAGCTATCTTAAATCAAGACGGATTACAGAATATGATGAAAATTAATCAAAGTACCTCTAATGGATTAATTGTCGCTAAACAAGATGGAGATAATAATACTTTAGATGTATTGGTATTGGAAGGTGAAAATTTAAATCTTACTACCTTTCAACAAGGAAGTAATAATAAAATCAAACAAACACATATCCAAAGTGTAGATGTCAACTTGAACTTAATTCAACAAGGTGATAATCATACCATAGAGCAAACCTATAATAATCAAAAAGGTTTGAATATGACTATCATTCAAAAAGGACAAAACGCAGCTCTTAGGGTTATTCATAATTAAATTATATACTGTTTATTTTTTTTAATTAACTAATTAAGAGAGCATATCTAATAAAATATGCTCTCTTAATTAGTTTTTAATAACTAACGAATGAAACACTTTACAGTATCTACCATAATTTTTCTCTTTTGCTGTTTTTCTTTTTTATTAAATGCTCAAACTGATATTCCTACAAATGAAGAGATTAAACTCTTCATTGATCCACAACCTACTAACAACCAATTAATTGTCACAGGAAAGATAGAAAATTTAAGTTCTAAAACCTTCCATCTTAATTATGTTTTATCCATTTCCCAAAGAAATAAGAAATCATTTAGAAGTCGACAAAAAAATAAATTTCAATTGGATTCTTTAACTCAAATGGAAGCAGGTAAAGTCATGGTTCCATTTCATCCTGAAGCAATTTATGACATCTCTTTAGAAATTTTCCATGATACCGTTTTGATATCATACCTTAATGTTAACAATGAAAAACAAAAACCAATCGTTGGTACAGGTTTAATTATTGATGCTACTCGTACAAAAAATGGACGTGATTTTTATAATCTCTTCAATAAATATTGGCTAGCCTCAGAAGAAGAAACCAATGCTATGATAAAAATAGAAGAAAAACCTGGCAGATCAAGATCTTCCCAGATTTTAGTCTTTATCAATAACAATTTAATCATGAGACAAATGCTGAGAACTCGATATAATGAAATAAAAGACCAAGCTAAATATGGGATTGATCTAACCATAAATATTTTAGAGAATAATCCTAGTCTTAATAATACAACTAACGATGGAGACCTTATGGGAAATGGGTTAAATTGATTTATCCTATCTCTAATAATACCCAATTCATGACTCTATCTTTTTTTATAATACCATAAATTAATACAAATGAAAGTAATCTCAAAAATTTCAATAATCCTATTGGTTTGTTTTTCTTACTCTTCAGCAGTTGCCCAAGATTTTGTTTACAAACCTATCAATCCAGCTTTCGGAGGAGATACCTTCAATTATAATTGGCTATTAAGTTCAGCAACTTCACAAAATAATACTACAGATCCTGATCAAGAGGATAGAGTAAGTCCACTTGGGAATAATAGTACTAACTCTCTTGATAATTTTACTGAAAGTCTAAATCGTCAGTTATTGAATCAACTTTCTCGTTCCTTATTAAGTTCTCAATTTGGATCAGAAGGATTGGAAGAAGGCAATTATTCCATTGGTAACTTTGATATTTCTGTCATTGATATTGGAGAAGGATTATCTATCACTATCTTCGATTCTTCTACAGGAAGTGAAACCCAGATTATTGTTCCTTATTTTTAAATAATGATTGAGTGCTAAATAAAATAGCCAAATTATTCTACCCTTAATAACAACTAGTAAATGAAAATATTTTTATTGATAACAAAATCAATTATTCCCATATTCATCATCGTTTTATTTTTTTCATCCTGTGGAGCCTATTTAAATCAGCCTTCAAAAATACAAGGAGCAAGAAATGGAGAATTCACACCGATGACATCTTCCCTTAAGTCATTACCCAAAACTTCGAAGCCAGTCGTAGTGGCTGTGTACAATTTTAGAGATCAAACGGGACAATACAAACCTTCTGAAAATGGATCAAATTGGTCAACTGCGGTTACTCAAGGAGCCACCACTATTCTAATGAAGACACTAGAAGAGTCAAAATGGTTTAAGCCATTGGAAAGAGAAAATATTTCTAATCTTCTAAATGAAAGGAAGATTTTAAAAAATTCTCAAAGCCAAAGAGATGGTAGAAAAGATCAACCTCTGCCGCCTCTTTATTACGCAGGAATCATTATCGAAGGTGGTATCATTTCATATGATTCTAATATTTTGACAGGTGGAGCTGGTGCAAGATATTTTGGAGCAGGTGGTTCTGCCCAATATCGCCAAGATAGAATAACAATATATTTACGTGTTGTCTCAACAAAAACTGGAGAAGTAATAAAAACAATACATACTTCCAAAACAATACTCTCACAAAAAGTGGATGTAGGTCTATTTAGATTTGTAAGTTTTCAAAAATTATTGGAAGTAGAAACTGGTTTTACTTATAATGAACCTATTGAATTGGCGGTCACAGAAGCTATAGAAAAAGCAGTTTACAATTTAGTGATGGAAGGGATAATAGACAAGTTTTTGAAAGCTGATGATATTCCAGATGTGGACAAGGACAAAAGAGTTATTATGTATAAAGCTGAAAAATCTAAGTTTGAAAAAATAGATCTCTTAGGTCGAGAACAACAAGAATATCGTACTCCCTTTTGGCTAACAGGAAGTCTTGTTACATCAAGATTGCGAGGTGATTTGGTAAATCCATTGATCAGACCTGGAGTGGAAGTAGGTTTTGGAAGTACAATCAAAGGTAGATTTGGGTGGCAAACTATTTTAGGCTTCAATAATTTTGCAGCACGAAAATTTTATGATTCTAATTATTATCATGGTGAACTGAATCTCCACTATCGGATTTTACCAAAAGATAGATTGTCTCCGAATATTGAAATCGGAGGCGGAGTATTGATTAATACACTAACCAAAAACAGCTACTTCTTAGCAAAAATTGGAAGCAATTTAGAATATAGTTTTACTAAAAAAGTTGCAGTTAAAGTAGGTTTTCAATATCATCATTTATTTAAAGATAACATTGAAAGCATAGAGAATGGAAAATATAATGATTACATATTGAAAGGAACTTTAGGGCTGAACTTTTATTTTTAGAAAAAGAAATTTAAATGAAAAATATAACATTTGTTTTTATAATATTTTTACTACTTCAAATTTTTTCTTGTAACGATGAACCAATTGAGCCACTTTTGTATGGTTCTCTGGAAGGATTAGTTATTGATGATGAAGATCAAACGGTCATTAGTGGAGCATATATTTATACCGCTCCTTCTTCTAATAGTTTGGTCACGGATGAGGATGGTAAATTTGTGATGTCTTCAATTTTAGAAGGAGAATATGAAGTAGTTGTTGAAAAGACAGGCTACTCCAATGGGCGTAAGTCTGTTATCATTACCGAGGATGGAAATACACAAACTACCATTTTATTAAAAAAGAAAATAACCAGTAATTCTTCTCCCGAAACCCCAGCTGATGAATCCCCTTTGCATTTATCAGTTGATAATGAATTATCAATTGAGTTGTCATGGAGTGCTAGTGATTCTGATCAAAGTGATTCTCTTACTTTTGATGTGTTATTATACTCTGATAATAGTTCGCAATTCGAAACTGTTGGTGAAGATATTAATGCTAAGTCTTTTCAACTGGATGATTTGAAATATGGGACACTATATTTTTGGCAAATTATTGTTAAGGATGGAATTAATGATCCTGTGATTGGCCCAATTTGGCAATTTGAAACCAAACCATTTCCTGAATACAGAATTTTATTTTCAAGAAAAATAGATAATGTTTTTCAAATTTTCTCTGGAGATACTAATGGGAATGAACTCCAATTAACTTATTCATCAACTCCAGTTTGGCGACCTCGGTATAATCCACAAAGAACCAAAATTGCATTTATTTCTGTAGATGGTATTGAAAAACACATCTACACCATGAATTCTGATGGAACTAATATTCAAAAGGTAACAGAGAACATTCCCATAGAATCTTTTGATGAAAAATATATGAGTTATTGTTGGTCCCCCAATGGATCAGAATTAATCTATATGAATTATAATCAATTATATAAAATAGCTCCAGATGGTTCCGGTTTAGAATTACTCATACAAATTTCATCGGATCTTTCTTATGCTTATGTTGATTGGACCAATGATCCCTCAGCAAGATTAATTATAAGAACTAGTGCCTCTAATCAATATGATGGAGGGTTATATTTAATCCATTTAGATGGTAGTGGTGAAGAACAAGTATTCCCAAATCTGCCTGGTAGAATTGGCGGTGGAAGTTTTTCTTTGGATGGTAATAAGATTTTATTTTCTTATGATGTATCAGGTTTTGAAAATCAAGATGGAAAACAAATAGATGCTAGTATTCAAGTGTTGGATCTAAATAATAATAATTCCTATTCAGATTTTTCTCTTGATAAACCTGCAGGTACCAATGATTTAGATCCAAGATATTCTCCTGATGGGGCTAACATTATTTTTACCAATACTAATAATGATGGTGTCTCAGTAAAAAATATTTTCCTTTTGGATTCTGACGGAGATCGTTTTTTATTATTTGAAAATGCCGAGATGCCAGATTGGAGATAATTTCTTTTAAACTAATCCCTTAATATACTCTATTCCTCAAAAGTAACCCCCTAACCAGCATTTCTGGTTAGGGGGTTCTTTTTGAAATCAGTCTTCTTGTTAAAAAAATACTTTCTATCTTTAGTATCTCCAACTTTTAAGATCTGCCCCTTTCGGAGCTATCATTTTCACCTTTTCAGTATACTTTTTAATAAACATTTTATTGTATCGCAATCTACTAATGTGATTTCCATTGTCATGATCTCCGTTCCAACAATGTTCTGCTCGGTCACCATAATCAACTTCACCATTATAAAATGGAGCAGATGTTTCAGATAAAATTTCTTCTGCTAAGTATACAGCATTGTTCAAATAATAATTATCCATATCACCACAATAGAGATGAATTTTATGTTCCCAATCTTTTCCATGTTTTGCCCAATCTCGTTTTAGAATATAGGCTAAATCAAAATTCTCTTTCCAATAATTAGCTACCTCTTTATCTATTTCGCCAGTCAATCGATCCCAAATTCTTTTAGGATATCCATCCTTATCAATAGGAGAATAAGTTGCTTCCCAAATATCCCATTGTTGTCCTGATCTACCTTTTGAACCTAAGACCAATTCTCGGTAATTCATATCTCGAAGTGTTGCATCCACATTGCCAAGATAATCACGATGACCAGCTACGAGTGTTTTTCGAAAAGGGCCTTCTTGATAATAAGCATTCTCATCTTCATAAATATTGGTCAAGCAATACGCTCTAAAATCAATTGGATCAGGACAAGCTGCAAAACACATTCCGTACTCCTTTGGATATTTCACTTGCACAGCCAATGCTTCCCATCCTCCAGTACTTCCTCCATAAACAAATCGTGACCAGCCCTCTCCTATCCCTCTGAATTCTTTTTCTATAAAAGGTATTAATTCATAGGTTAGCGCATCTCCATAGGGTCCCTGAGCTTCACTATTTACAGCATACGAATCATCATAGTAAGGTGTAGGATGTTGGATTTCGATAGCGATGACTCTTGGGAAGTTTGGTCCTGTCCATTGCTTATAAAAATCATGAGCTTCTTCCTGAACAAATATATTGTAACCATCCACCTTAAATCTTTCACTATACTCAGACTTTAAATTGGGGTCTGGAGGCGTAGGTCTAAATCCACCAAAATCATCTGGGAAATGTCCATGAAAAATAGCAAGTGGATATTTCACATCTGGATGTTCGTCCCAACCTTCTGGCAACAAAACGTGTGCACCTAAATACATATCTCTTCCCCAAAAATCACTCAACAATTTACTTTTGAATTTTATGTGCTTGATATATTTAGTGTCTTTCGGTTCTGCTATCGGTGGTATTTTTTGATCTAGTTTTATTTCAATTGAAGGAACCTCCCCATTTTTAATATTTACTTTTTGAGGAGTAGAAAATAGATTACCAGGTGCTTTATTCCATTGCTGTCCTTCCCCTCGATCTATAGGTAATTTCACTACATGTCCATCAGCCCGATTAAAGGTTTCATATTTATGAAATAAGGCTTGAACAAAGTATTCACCGGAAGGTAAGTCTTTCATAGTCTGGATTGGATATCCAAAAGCTTTCTCTTCAAATGAGCATACAATCCCAGGTTTCCATTCAATTACATCCATTCCAAAACCTTGGCAAGTTTTAGAATCATCTCTTAACTGAAAGCGAGGTTCAGTCTCAATTTCTTTCGTGATCAATAAAATTAATCGCCCATCTAATACTTCCTTATAGTGACCAGTAGGGTAAGAAATTTGAATTCCATTTGAGGAATTGGCATTACTATTCTCATTCCCATTTTCAGAATTGGAACAAGAATGAAAAGAAATCATCATAAATGCTAAAAAGCAAAAGGGAACAAGTCGTTGGATTGTTTTTCTCATTTCGTAAGTTTTGATTCGGCTAATAAATTTTAAAGTCATTTTAAAAACAACTTCATTAACCGTTGAAAGGTAAGTTTTTCTCGTTTCTTTTTTCAAGAAATAAAAAAATACTTCAAATTTTCGATCCTAATATTTCATAAAAAAAAATCACAAAAAGCAGTTTTCCAAATTAGATCAAAAACTCATTTCATTATTTCATACATTTGACGGTATGTTATTCTTTTAAAAAATTCATTTAAAATAACTCAATCATGAGAATTGAAAACGATATAAAATTAGGTTTTAAAGATGTAATGATTCGGCCAAAACGATCTACCCTAAAAAGTAGGTCTCAAGTGTCTTTAATTCGAAAATTTAATTTTGTGCATACTGATGTTACTTGGGAAGGCATCCCCATCATGGCAGCCAATATGGATACAGTTGGAACTTTTGAGATGGCGAATGCTTTAGGAAAAAATAAATTATTTACTACGATTCATAAACATTACACTCCTGATGAATGGCAAAATTTTTATCAAAATGATCAAGCAGGTATTAAAAATTTCATTGCCATCAGTACAGGTACGAGTCAGAAAGATTTAGAAAAATTAAAAATGATTCTTGACTTTTGTCCTTTATTAAAATTTATATGTATCGATGTTGCTAATGGTTATTCTGAACATTTTGTAGATTTTGTAAAAGGTATTAGAAGTCAATATCCCGATAAAGTTATCATTGCTGGAAATGTGGTAACAGGCGAAATGGTCGAAGAGTTGATCCTAGCTGGAGCTGATATCATTAAGGTTGGAATTGGCCCAGGTTCGGTTTGTACGACTCGAGTAAAAACGGGTGTTGGCTATCCTCAGTTATCTGCAATTATTGAATGTGCGGATGCTGCTCATGGATTGGGTGGACAAATTATTAGTGATGGGGGTTGTGCCACACCTGGAGATGTTGCTAAGGCATTTGGTGCTGGAGCTGACTTTGTGATGATGGGTGGAATGTTTGCTGGACATGATGAAAGTGGTGGTGAATTGATCGAAGAAGGGGGAAATAAATTTAAACAATTTTATGGCATGAGTTCCGAAACTGCAATGAATAAACATTCTGGAGGTGTCGCTAACTATCGGGCAAGTGAAGGAAAAACGGTTAAGGTTCCCTATCGAGGTAGCATTGAAAATACGCTCAAAGATATCTTAGGAGGAATCCGAAGTACTTGCACTTATGTTGGTGCAGTTCGTTTAAAAGAATTGACTAAGCGAACAACTTTTATTCGAGTGGCGGAACAAGAAAATCAAATTTATTCTAAGTGATAAATTAAAAATAATATTATTCAGAAAGTGTATTTAAGACGAATGTCCTCAACTTAGGGATTAGGGATTAGTGATTAGTTGACGACATCCGTCTTAAAGTTACCTTGTGAATACATTCTGAAACTAATTAAAAAATTCAGATCTAGTATTCTCCTTCCAATTCTACTATTACTTCATTTTTCCTTCCAATAAAATCATAAGGTGGATTATAACCTAGAAAATAAAATCGATTAGTATATTTAATTCCTTCTCGGTCAAGAGCTTTCATCAATTGCATTTTATAGTTTTCAATTTTTTCAGAATTAGCCCATCCTCCAAAAGTAATCGCTGCCACAGTCTTTGCTGGCTCTTCTCGAAATTCAATATTAGATTGATTTGGTTTGGGAAGATTTTCTTTTTTAAGATCTTTGGGAACCATAAACATTACCGTCATCGAATCTTCCAAGGACATGGCTACGGGGGAAGTCATTGAGATCTTTTCCTCTTTTTCATTTCCTCCAAAAATATATCCTGCCAAAATTGAAAAACCTTTACTAGATCCTTCTTTATAATCTTTGGTTGATAATTTGACGGAGGTAAATAAGCTTGCTTCGTAATTTCTTATTTCAAAATCATCATACTTTTTAGCAACTGAAAAAGGATAATTTTCAATGCCACTTCTACTTTGAAAAGCAAAGACTTGAACAACAGAAAAAATTAAAAAAAGCACACCGAGAATTATTAATGTAGTTTTCAATATTTAGTAGATTTTTTTTTTAATTAAAATTGTAGTTTAGTTTTGAATGACAATTTTCCTAAAATAAATACTAGATTTTTTTTTTTTTTTACAAACTAGAAACACTAAAAAAGAATAAGTGTTTAATATTTATTTTGTTAAAATTATTATTTAGAAATTCAATAATTGTTGTCGAATTAAATCTAGTTCAGTAATTTTAGGCGAATTCAATTTTTATAAGAATAAAGAAAGTAAAACGATATGAAATCAATGACCTGTAAACAATTAGGTGGAGCTTGCGATTTAATGTTCCAAGCTGAAACCTTCGAAGAGATAGCAGAGATGAGTAAAAATCACGGAATGGAAATGTTCCGAGCAGATGATGAACCACATCTGGAAGCTATGAAATGCGAAAATTAATGCAATCACCGGAAGCAATGCAGGAGTGGTTTAAGAATAAGAAAAATGAGTTTGAGGCATTGCCTAAAGATTAAGCACTTAAATTTGAAACATGAAAAATTTAAATATAAATTCTAATCCTAAAGTAGAGGATGTTTATAAAAAATACCCCAAACCATTTGGAAAAAAATTAAAATATCTTCGAAAATTAATTTTAGATACCGCAGCTGAAATTGAAAGTATCAACGAGTTAGAAGAAACGCTAAAATGGGGAGAACCCAGTTTCCTCGTCAAAAAAGGAAGTACGATTCGTATGGATTGGAAGGCAAAAAATCCAGATCAATATGCGATGTATTTTAAATGTACGAGTAAATTAGTTGCAACGTTTAAAGAAATCTATGGAGATAAATTTTCTTATGAAAAAACTAGAGCTATCGTTTTTCAACTTGATGATGAAGTTCCAGAAAAGGAATTAAAGCATTGTATTTCATTGGCACTTACTTATCATTTGGTAAAAAATCTTCCGTTGCTGGGCGCATAATTCACATTTCTCACAAAATGTAAAAGTGTTGTTATGATAAATCATAACAACACTTTTACATTTATATTTAAGAGAATTTACAAATTCTCATTAACCGCATCTTTCGCATCAATAATTCCCCAGCCAAAATTATTACTCTCATTTGGATAAAAAGAACTATTCCATTTCATCGCATTGAAAATATCAGAACGAGAACTTGACGGATGATTTGACCAAATCAAAGCAGCAATTCCAGCTACACTTGCTGTTGCAGCAGATGATCCTCCAACATATTTTGGCTGATTCGTATCTAGTGCTAAAGTAAGTGCATTTCGAGAATTGTTTGAAGCTCGTTGCATGACCATCACAAAATCAACTTCACTCCCACTATGGCATTCATCACATTTTGTCATTGATCCTGAACCATCTTTAACTCCAGTAACTGCAACAGTTTGCGACATATTTGCTGGAAAAATAACACCCCACCATGATGTCCAAGAGAAAGAAGTACCAGCTGCTGCAACAATCATTTTACCTTTATTGTGTGCATAATAAATTCCATCAGCAACTGTTCCACTCCAAAATGGAGTTCCGATCGACATGCTAATCACTTTAACACCAGAATTATTTCCAGCAATAATTAAAGCATTTTTAACACCAGATTTTTCATCACTTGTATTAATTACCACATCCTCAACTGCTCTAATTGCCAACAAGTCTGAATTATAAGCTACTCCAACTGCATTGCCGTCAGATCCTCTTGGAGCTGTCGCAAATCCACACATAGAAGTTCCATGTCCACATTGATCATGAGGAGGCTGAAGTGCTCTCCACCACCACCATCCTGAATAAAGTGTACTTAAACGAGTTACGCTTCGACCTGTAGAATATCCGCTATTAAATGCTGAACCTAAATTTTCTTGATCATCAGAAGCACCAGAATCGATTACACAAATGGTTACATTATCACCAGTCGATGTTGACCAAGCACCTGCAACATCTGAAGAATTATGATTCCATGATTGTTTTACATTGGGAGCAATGGTTGAATAATCAGCTGTATTCAAATTATAACTTGGATCTCCATTACATCCAGAACTACTTCTCACAGAAACTTGATTTGGGTTCATAGATGGAATAGAATAACCCATTGGTTCTACATATCTGATTTCAGGCATCCCCATTAATCTTTCAATAGTATTTTTATTCGTAATTCTTACAGCCATAGTTGGTAGCACATCAGGCATTCCATGAGGCAATAAATCCTCAATAGTGGAAACTGCCTCGTTCCCATTTTCTCCTTCCAAGATCATTTCTAAAATATCTGTTCGAACAGATTTCCAAGTTTGATCTTCGATATTGATCGTATGAATTTTTGATTTCAAATCAGTAGTTCCTAGTGGTTGATAACCTATGGAAAAAATGGAATCACTTTGCATTCCTGCACTCCAATTAAACTTAGCATCGACAGTTGACCAATGAAAAACGCCATCCGTTTCGATTGACTTACGAAGATGTTCATTCATTTCGGTGGTGGAAAGTGGATCAGACTGAGAATGGGTTTCGGATGTTTTAAGTTGATCTTTTTGACATCCAAAAAGAAGAATCATTGCCAAAAAGGCAATTGTACAAATTTTGTTCATCTGTAATAGATTTTTAGTTGATTAAAATGGATTCTATCGAAACAAATATATAAAATAAAATTATTTATATTGGCGAATATTCGCAATATTTATTAACATTTTACAACATTACTGATTGATAATTTTAAAAATAGATGAATCCCCACTATTAGATTTTAGAACTAAAAATAATGTTCCTTTGGATTTTATATTGATTTGGGAAGTTTTGATAATGCCGTTTTCCAACCTTTGCCCAAGCAAATTAAAAATTTCGTATCCTTCTAATTTTGTTAAATCTCCTTTTATATTAATCAATCCTTCTGATGGGGTTGGAAATATTTCATATGAATCTTGATTGATGTTTTTATTAGTAGATATAATCCCTGAGTCACCTATTCTAAAATCGTCAATCCAAGAATACGAATGATAGGCACAACCATCAAAGCCATTGGCAGTTGAACCGCCAGAAAGAAAAATTTGAATTGAGTCTGCATTAGTTATTGTAATAGGCATTTCCATCAAATCAAATTTTGGAACTATTCCAAAATGAGATAAAGTATTTTCTCCCAGGTAACTACCATTTAAAAACATTCTTACTCTCAAGGAAATATATGGAGTTACATTATCATTCCAGATGCTAAGACCAGTTGAGTCTGGAATTGATTTTAGGTAAAAGAAAAAACTTTTATTTAATCCAATTAGGTCTGTTAATTTTATAGATGTATAAATTAAACTTTCGCAAGTCGTCCATCCGGAACTCATAGTTTCTTCACTTGGAAAAAGCAAGAGTGAATAATTACCGTCGTGACTTAGATTACTTTTCACCAGTCCTTCATGAATCGGATCTTGATTGGTTAACCATCCTACGGGTTTTTCATAACCATTAACTATTTCCCATTCTTCAAAACTCCCATTTGGAATTATTTGACCTATAACTGAATATGAAACAAAAATATAAATAAAGAGAAGCATTAGATTTTTCATTTTAGTCTATTTTATTGATTGATAATTTTAAAAATGGATTGGTTTCCGCTATTTGATTTTAAAACTAAAATTAAAATCCCTTTCGATTTAAGTATCAATTCTGAAGATTGCAAATTCCCATTTTCCAATTCTTTTCCTAGCAAATCATAAACTTGATACGATTGATATTTCTCCCAATCTCCCTGAATTTCTATTTTTCCAAAAGAAGGATTTGGGAAAATTTTAATTGCTAGTTTTTCAATTTTAGTTAAAGAAGTTGAAGAGCTATTTTTTATTTCCAACCCATCTAGCCAAGCCCCTGAACGAACATGACAACCATCAGTTGGCCCATTTACTGCTCCTCCTAAGAATTCAAAATTGATTAATTCTGCACCTGCAAAATCCATTGGAATTTCTATCAATTCGAACTCTTCTACCTCTTCCCAAAAAGTCGAATCAACATAGCCAAGATTTTGTCCATTTTTATATCCTTCCATTCTTATTTGAAAATAAGCATCATTGTTGGCATTAATAGAAAGTAATTTCAAATAAAAAAACAGGCTTTGATTCTCTCCTAATCCATCATTCAGTACAATTGAAGTAGAAAGCCTACTGGTGCAATCTTGCCAAGCAGAAGGTGCATGAGAAACGAAATGCATGGAATATTCTCCGTCCATTTTAAAAACGGAATCTTGAAGAATTCTAGCTAAACTAGTATCCTGATTGGTATCCCAATCAACAGGTTTTTCATAATTATCAATCATTTCCCATGCTTCAAAACTAGCATTTGGAATTTGGGAAAAAAGAGAAAAAGAAGAAAAGGTGAAAAAAAGAATAAAGGGTAAAGCTTTCATTTTAGATTTTTTGTTTACTAAAAATAGCAAAAACTTGAGAATTAGATAAAATTGAAAGAAATATCTTCGATTTCTCGAAAAAATTGGATCATTTTTTAACAAAAGATTATTCTGTACGTACAAACAAAAAAAGCATTTTTCCAAATAAAAAGATGTACCTTTGCGCCCTCTTAAAATAAGATCTATTTAAAAGCTATTATTTAGTAAATTCAAATTACATGAAAGATATTAGAAATATCGCAATTATTGCCCACGTCGATCACGGTAAAACTACATTGGTTGATAAGATTTTATATCAATGCAATCTTTTCCGTGATTCAGAAGAAAAGAAAGAGTTGATCCTTGATAACAATGATTTGGAAAGAGAACGTGGAATTACGATCGTTTCCAAAAATGTATCGGTAGTATATAAAGATGTAAAAATCAATATTATCGATACTCCTGGTCACGCCGATTTTGGTGGTGAGGTGGAGCGAGTTTTGAATATGGCTGATGGTGTGCTTTTGATTGTAGATGCTTTTGAAGGCCCAATGCCTCAGACGCGTTACGTGATGAGTAAAGCAATAGAATTAGGATTGAAACCAATCGTTGTCGTTAATAAAGTAGATAAAGAAAACTGTCGACCTGAGGAAGTACAAGATGATGTATTTGACTTGATGGCAAACCTAGATGCAAGTGAAGATCAGTTAGATTTTGCTACTGTTTATGGTTCAGCTAAAAACGGTTGGATGGGTGAAGATTATGCTACTCAAACTGAAGATGTAACTTATTTGTTAGATCAAGTTTTGGAACATATTCCTGCTCCAAAGGTAGAAGAAGGAACTTTGCAAATGCAAATTACTTCTATCGATTATTCTAACTACATCGGTCGAATCGGTGTCGGTCGAGTAAATCGAGGAACAATCAAAGCAAACTCACCAATCTCATTAGTAAAAAGAGATGGCTCTAGTGTAAAAGGAAGAATCAAAGAATTATATTCTTTTACTGGAATGGGAAAAGAGAAAGTGGAAGAAATTAATGCAGGTGATATTTGTGCGATTAGCGGAATTGAAGGTTTCGATATTGGAGATACAATCGCTGATTTTGAAACTCCTGAAGGAATGACTCCTATCTCAATTGATGAACCAACGATGAGTATGTTCTTCACAATTAATACTTCTCCATTTTTTGGAAAAGAAGGAGACTATGTAACTTCTCGTCACTTGAGAGATCGGTTGTTTAAAGAAACTGAAAAGAATCTTGCTCTAAAAGTAAAGGAAACATCTTCTCCTGATTCATATAATGTCTACGGACGTGGAGTACTTCACTTGTCTGTATTGATTGAAACAATGAGAAGAGAAGGTTATGAATTGGCAGTAGGAAAACCACAAGTAATCATCAAAGAAATTGATGGAGTTAAATGTGAACCAGTAGAGTTAATGTCAATTGATGTTCCTGAGGAAGTTTCTGGAAAAGTGATCGAAGCTGTTTCTAACCGAAAAGGTGAAATGACTATCATGGAACCAAAAGGTGATTTGATGCATTTGGAATTTGAAATGCCTTCACGTGGTATTATCGGAATTAGAAATCAAATTTTAACTTTGACTGCGGGTGAAGCAATTATGTCTCACCGATTTATCAAATATGATGCTTGGAAAGGAGATTTGCCTTCAAGAGGTAAAGGTGTATTGATTGCACATGAAACCGGAACGACCATTCCTTTTGCTATGTTTAAATTACAAGATCGAGGTAAGTTCTTCGTTCCACCTGGAGTAGATGTTTACGAAGGTCAAATCGTTGGAGAGAATACTCGTGATAATGATTTGGTAGTGAATGTTATTCGAACTAAAAAATTATCTAATATGCGTTCTTCTGGCGCAGATGATAAAGTAAAAATTGCTCCGCACACTCAATTTTCTTTGGAGCAATACATGGAATATATTGGCGATGATGAGTATTTGGAGTTGACTCCAAAATCAATGAGATTAAGAAAAATCTTATTGAAAGAACATGAGAGAAAGAGAGCTGGTAATCCAAATTTGGTAATGTAATTACAACTTGTAATTATAATGTTATAAAAAAGCTCGCTAGACTTGAAAAAGTTTAGTGAGCTTTTTTTATATTTGGAAAAACATTTTTTCAGATGAATAATTTCCTAAAGTATTTTATCATTTTTTGCTTATTTGCCCTCGGTGCATTTATTATCTATGTACAAATGAAGGAGATAGAAAGTGAAAAACCGACTGTTTATATTGATAATTATTCTGGAAGTTCTGTTAAAGTTTTTCGGAAAAAGGAGGTTTGGATTGATTTGAAAAATGAATCGTCATTGGTAAAAAAAGATTTAAAACCAGGAACTCATGTTTTACATATTCATAAAATGGAGAACAACTCCATTGATACCATTCGTATCAATATCAAAAAGGAAAGAAATTATATATTAAATCTTTTTGGGAAAATGATCTATTATGAGGGAGAATTAAATTATCAATCTAGACCGGATTATAAAAATATCTCTCCTTCTGAGGAAAGAGAAATAACAAAATCATTTTTCCAAACCAGCGCTGATTTTATATTAGAAGAACCACCAAGCTTAATTGAAGTAACCTCTACTTTTAAAACTCCAAAAAATTTCAATTCAAAAACTAAAAGAAAATATTTGAGAAGGAAGAATCAAGTTTGGTAATTTTCATAAAAAATCAAGCGTTCAATCCAAGTAGAAATACCAATAGGTATTTGTTTTGAGACTCTCCATTCTCTTTTGTAAATAGTTTTTTCTTGTAAAATAGCAATTCACTAATAAAAACCTACCAGTTAATCATTTAGTATTATCCCTGTATTAGATTATGGCAATTTGCATTATTATTCATTTTTAACCAAAATAATTATGCAAACATTAGAGGAATTAATACAGGAGATAGATTTAAAAATTCAAAAAAAGAATATTGATAATGCGTTAGATTTACTTTCTCCATTTGATAAATATGCTGGAGATGATTGGCAAATTCATTTTGAATCTGAACTCAATGAATTTCAATATTCAGTTTTATATAAAGATGCTAATTTTAGACTTGTCTTAATTTACTGGAATGAAAGTAGTAAAAGTAAAAAACATGGGCACTTGAAAGGAGGTGGTTTAATGAGAGTGTTATATGGGCAAATAAATGAAACTAGATTTCATCCTGATAATTCTGAATTAGCCATCGGAGATTTCGAATATTCAAAAGGAGATTTATCCTATATTCATGATGCATTAGGCTTGCATATAGTTGAAAACAAAGCTGATATTCCGGCAGTTTCTTTGCATTTATATTGTGATGGGGTTAATTCGACTTTTGGGAATTTCGATGATACATTATAATTTATCATCAACCTTTGAGGTAGAATATAATTATTCCTCTACCGTATACTTTTAATTTAGTCACAAATTTTAAAAAAGTGTACGGCAGAGGAATAATTCTAATACACTTGATTATTTCTACCAAGAATACTTCCATTTTGAACAACAGATACTTTAATTACTGATTCCTCTTCCCGCTTGGAAAATACACCAGTATTGATGTTTTTAATTCCGCCAGAAGCTTCTTTCAATGGCAAAATTTCAACTTCAATCTCTCTCATAAAATCATCCTCAGAAAAGGTAATTCTTCCTATCGAAATAAAATGTTCGGTTGGAATATCCGTAACATTAATATCAACATCATAATTATCTCCGTTGATATGATTAATCCTTTGTGAAATTATCATTTATCAAATTTATTAAACTCCAATCTTAATCTTCCTTCATTTTTTTGAGGAATGCTTTTCTTTCGTCAGGAATAGGAATGGCTTTTCTATTTATTTTATCAAATAAAACACCAACCACATCCATCGAAGAAACCATTTCCTTCGTCAATCCATTAAACATCTCATGTCGCATAATCAAAGCTTTGTTAGAAAAACTGACTAAACTACTTTCGACATATAAAAGATCATCCTCAAAAACTTCTTGCAAATATTTAATCGTTTGCTCGACGACGACGAAACCAATTTCCTTTGACATCATTTTGGATGTACCCATTTCCAAACTCAAATTGCGGCCTGCATTTTCAAATTTGTTAATGTAGTACATGACGTTCATGTGTCCGTTGGAATCACATTCCCAAGTCATGACAGCGCCTTTATAAGTCAAGAATTTTTTCATATTTTCTTTTGTAGGAGTCAGGTGTCAGGGGCTTCTTGTTCCTCCCGTTTTTTGAAAACTTAAATTCAAATATTGGGGAAAACGGGAAGCCCCTGACTCCTGACTCGGAAGCAGAGCGACCAACCTGATACCTGACTCCTTTTTACCCGTATTTTTCTAATAATTTATATTGCGCTTCAATCGCATCTTTGAATTCTTGCTTCATTCTCGCAACCAATTCTGCCAATGGCAAAACATCTTTAATCGTAGTCACCCCCTGCCCTGCTGACCAAATGGTTTTCCAAGCTTTTGCTTCATCAACTTTAAGCTCTTCCCCAAAATCAACCTTTGCCTTATGTGCCCAAAGTTCTTCGGTAATTCCCATGGACTCCAAACTTGCTTGCAAAAAGTTAGCAGAAACTCCTGAAACCGCAGCGGTATAAACGATATCACTCGCTCCACTATCAATAATCATTTGCTGGTATCTTTCATCCGCTTCACTTTCTTCCACGTTGATAAATCGAGTTCCTAGGTAAGCCAAATCTGCACCCATCTGCATCGCCGAAGCAACATCTTGCCCTGTACTCATGCAGCCTGAAAGCAAGATCGTTTTATCATAAAAACTTTTGATATCAGCAACTAATGACATTGGATTAATTGTTCCAGCATGTCCACCTGCTCCAGCAGCGACCAAAATCAAACCATCTACACCTGCATCAGCAGCTTTGATCGCGTGACGTTTTTTGATGACATCATGGAAAACTAATCCACCATATTCATGTACTGCATCCACCAAGGTAGACACCGCTCCTAGCGAAGTAATAATTAATGGCACTTTATGCTTGGCGCACATTTCCAAATCGGCTTGCAATCTTGGATTAGTATTATGAACGATTAAGTTAACGCCAAATGGTGCAGCCGTTTTTCCAGTCTCTTTTTCCCAATCAGCTAATTCCGTTTTGATTTGGATTAACCATTCTTCGAAGCCTTCCGTCGTTCGTTGATTCAAAGCTGGAAAGGTTCCGACGATTCCACTTTTACAACATTCGATTACGAGTCTTGGTCCTGAAATTAAAAACATTGGTGCAGCTACAACTGGCAAATTTAAAGTATCTATAAATGGTGCTTTCATAAAATAAACTACGCCCCTGTTCCCTCAAGGGGAACGTTTATTGG
>JBGCCY010000133.1:0-7315 GCA_045104975.1 Saprospiraceae bacterium | reverse complement strand
GTCCCCGCAGTTTATTCCGCTCCTCTTTCGGGAATAAATCCTCTTGTAGCTTCTACTCAAACTGTTGATGCAGTAACAGGTGAAATTGTAATTGTTCCAACAACTACTCAAGTAGGTGTTATTTGTTTGCAAGTGGAAGAATATAGAAACGGAAATAAGATTGGTGAAATCGTTCGTGACTTACAATTCACTGTAACAGATTGTCAGTTCAATACTTTACCAATATTATCAGGAATTAATGGAAGTGCAGACTCGACAGGAACAACTGGAGATTACAATATTCAAGCATGTGCAGGCGAGGAAGTTAGTTTCAAGCTACAAGGATTTGATGCAGAAGCAGTACCTTCTAATCCTTTCCAAAATATTGAAATCAAATGGAATTTTGGTATTCAAGGAGCTTCATTCATTACAGATTATAATTTACCTTACCCTGAATCTGAATTCAAATGGACACCTTCGGCAGCAGACGTTGGAACTAACATATTCTTTGTTTCTGTAGGCGATGACGCCTGCCCTTTCAACGCAAGTAACGTTTACACTTATAGAGTCGATGTATTACCAGCTTTATCTGCAACTATTATAGGCTATGACAGCACTACTGTTGCTCCAGGTGACACGATTCTATTGGAAGCCTCTACACCAGCTAATGATGTAACTTATAGTTGGGCTCCATCAACTGATTTATCTTGTACTGACTGTGCATCGCCAATGGTGATCGCATCTTCTACAACAGTTTATACAGTAACAATCACTAGCTTAGTAAATGGATGTTCAACTACTGAAGAAGTTGAAATAACGGTTCAACCAATATCTACTAGAGAAGTGCCTCAGAGTCTATCCTCTATGAGTATTTTTCCTAATCCAATGACCGATAATTCTACTTTAAACTATGAATTATCAGAAAGTGGACTTGTAAGCATTCAATTATTTGATGTATTGGGTCAGCAAATAGCGATTTTAGCCGACGAGAGGCAATTAAAAGGTGAATATCAATACAACCTTGGGAAGTACTTAATAAGTCGCTCTAAAGGCATCTATTTTATCACAATGGAAATCAATGGACAATCTGTAACTAAAAAGTTATTTGTTCAGTAAACTTTGATTTCTTTGATTTTTAAAAATTATAAGTAGTAAAAAGTTGGTTTAATCTAGCTTTTTAAATTAAAAAAGTGGTCGTACTATCATCTTTAATGAATGGTACGATCACTTTTTTTGTCTGTTTTAGAGTTAAATTTGGTGGTTTATTAAAAATCATATTACTTTTAAAACATATTTGCTCAAAAAAATTTAATTTTATCATTCTATTGAATTGCAAAACTTCATTAGTCTTTGAATTAAAATACTCAATAACTAAAGTTCTTTAATGATTTTACGAAGGACTATAAACAATAGTTATTGGAGTATTAGAAGGGCATTAAAAAAAGAAAAAAATTGGATAAATAGGGTTTTAATGGCTCTCATTAGATAGGGCGATTTCAAACAAAACAAAAAAAGAAAAAAACTCCTGAGATGGACAAAAAAACAGCATTTTTAGAGCTAAAGTATGGATGGGTGTATGGAGGATCTCCGAAATTTCACATTATCAGCGATATTGCGTTGATTATGCACTCTGAGCAAACAGACAGAATCACAGTACACACAAAAGCAATAAGAAGTAATACTCAAATAGTAACTTCTTATTCTGATGTAGACGAACTAGGAGTTACTAAAAGAAGGATAATAGAAGTTCTGGATATGAATAATCGTCGAACTAGAGCATATCATCCTGATTTCATCTTGAACAATCGACTGGTAAAAAACATCATTGCACAATCTTATACAACTCATAGAGTTGTGAAAAATTTTATCGTTGGTTTACTGCTAGAGCATAGACCTGATGAATTAGTAATTTTTGGAGGAAGAAGAGATATAAAAAAAAAAAAAAAAGCTGGTGTTAGATTTCATAAAATTCCTAAAATAACTGATACACAAGAATTACTTAAAAATGAAACTGATCATTTATTTTCTCTAAATAAAATATCGAAGGTAATTGGTTATGATCAAGATATAAATAAGATTTCTTCTAATAACGAAGAGTATTATTTACCTCGTTTCATTACTCGTCAACTAGAGCCAAATACTGCTGCTGACGATGCTGTAAGAGCATTTTTAGCACATCAAGAATACGTCAAGCACAAAGATCATTTGTTGATTCGAGCAGCTTTACAATTACAAAAAATTGAGATGGCAGAATCTGAAAGAAAGGAAGCTGAAGCCAATAATTCACCAACAGAGTAAATCAACTGACAAATTTATAATAAAGTAACTATATTTATCTAATAGAAAGCGGTGTAAGAATCAATTCTTACACCGCTTTTTTACTTTTTAAATCTTTTTTATCATCATTCACTCCTCCAATCGCTTTATTAAAATCTTCATCATTTCTTCTGCAGCGATTTTAGCTTTTAACTGCACATAATCCCTCGCTACCTCATCACCTACTTCATAAGTAATCGCTTCCGCATCAAACGTCCTAAAAATCCAATTTTTACAAATAGGTGAAGAAATATCAAAAGGCTCTACTACCCATTCATCCCTTGGCAATCGCTCTTTCATATTCTTTATCCATGGATAAGTAATTGATTCTTTATCACCTATTATTTCCTTGTCAGTAGGATACAAAACATCCGCTCCCGTAGAGTGAAAGTCAAAGCCATACCAAACTTTAAACTTTTTACGTCTCATTTCTTTTTTCAAAAACTTAGTTACTCGTTTAATTTCAGGCTGTCGAAACTTCCACCAGTCTCTATTCAAATCAATACCGCCCGTATTGTGCCGCCAATGTCCTTGATCCACACCATCAGGATTCATTAATGGAAAGGCATACACTTGAAATTTGCTTCTAAATTCGTTCGCCAATTCGTTATCCTCTAAGAGCGTTTCAATAAAAGTGTGCATTGCAATCTGTCCCGTTACCTCTGGCGGATGTTGTCGCCCGAATAAAAGAATAGTATTTTTTGCATCTGTATCAGCAATTTTCATCAATCGCATAGGTGCATCAAGTCGGCTCTCTCCCACGTCCTTAGTCGTCACATAACTTTTTTGACTGGCAATGTCATCCATCCAACTAAAAATATGCTTAGAAGTCATTAATTCTTGACCTGCAATCCATTTTGGAGTTGGTGACACTTCAATTTCTAGCCAAGCAAATTTTACATTTTCTTTATCTCTTTTAAATCTACTTTTCTGAATTTTGGTCCAGTTCTCACCATCTTCGCTGATTTTAGGAATATAGCGATGTTCACCATCTTGATACTCCAGTTTCACCATGACTCGCTTCGTTTCATCGGACCAAATTTTAAAAGCAAACCAAGCACTTTTATTAATTGGCGCATTTTCTGGTGTAATCAGTGCAATAACTGTATCTAATCCGCCATCTCTGGCATAACTCAATCTTCCTCCGTCAAATTCATTAGAAAGATAAATATTTTGGATTTGATAAGTTTTCCGCTCTTGATATTCGACTTCTTTCGTTCGGGTATCTGTGCTATTTGGTGGATCATAGGTTTCTCCTTTTGAGCGTGGAGTTTGGCAACTCAGTGCCGTTTGGCAAACGATTAATAAAAGTAAAGTGTATCTGTACATCATTTTGTTTTTAAAATAGCTTTTAAAGAAGGCGTAAAAATGAATATAAATACTTAAACTGTTAAATGTTGAACATTAAAAATTGAAAATGATGAGATACAGGCTTAATTTAACACTCAGCCATATTTACAAAAATGACGTTGTTGGCTAATCCTCCTTCCGAAGTTTCTTTGTACTTTCCGTTCATATCAATAGCCGTTTCCCACATCGTTTTAATCACATTATCCAACGAAACTTTGGCCTTCCTCGGATCGCCTTCCAAAGCAATATTACAAGCTGTGATCGCCTTAATTGCGCCCATAGAATTGCGCTCAATACAAGGTATCTGCACTAGTCCACCGATTGGGTCACAAGTCATACCCAAGTGATGTTCCATAGCAATTTCTGCGGCCATCAAAGCTTGATCAACACTTCCGCCTAAGCATTCTGTCAAAGCAGCAGCAGCCATAGCAGAAGAAACGCCTATTGCTGCTTGACAACCTCCCATTGCTGCCGAAATCGTCGCTCCTTTTTTAAAAAATGTTCCAATTTCTCCAGCAATAGATAAAAATTTGATAATCTCGTCCTCGTCTGTTTTTCGGCCACTCAAGCAAATATAATACATCAAAACAGTCGGGATAACTCCAGCAGCTCCATTCGTTGGAGCTGTAACGACTCGCCCAAAGGCAGCGTTTTCTTCATTCACAGCAAAAGCAAAACAGCTTATCCATTTCAACACGTTATCAAACGAAATCGGCTTATTTTTAATAACTTCTATCCATTCTTGAGCATCCTTGTAAGTTTCTCCTTTTAATAATCTATCGTGAATATTTTTGGCTCTACGTTCTACGCCTAATCCTCCTGGCAATATTCCGCCAGTATGACAACCTCGATACAAGCATTCTTGCATCGTTGTCCAAATCTTCAATAAACCACTTTTTACTTCCTCGCCAGTACGCCAAGAGAGTTCGTTTTGCCAAACCATTTCAGCAATAGAAAAGCCATTTTTAGTACAAAAATCCCGTAACTCCTCTGTGCTATCGCAAGGAAAAGGCAAATCAATACTATTTATATTTTGAACTTCTGATTCACCTTCTTTCAATACAAAACCACCTCCAACAGAGTAATAAATTGCTTCTTTTAAAAGTCCGCTTTTTAGTTCCGCTCGAAATCGTAAGGCATTGGAATGAAAGGGCAAGACTTCGTCAAAAAGAAAAACAATTTCTTGCTTTGGGTCGAATGAAAGAATGCGTTCTTGGTTAAGATTGAGTCGTTTTTTTTCTTGTATAGTGGCAATCTTTGAATCAATAGAAGAAGTATCCATAGTTTCGGGATTCTCTCCTAAAAGCCCCAAAATCACCGCTATATCAGTGCCATGACCAACGCCTGTTTTAGCCAGTGAGCCATATAAATAAACGGTTATAGATTGGACTTCGTCAAATACACTTTCTTCTTTTAAAGAAGCGACCCACTGTTGAGCTGCTCGCCATGGACCTAAAGTATGAGAACTAGACGGCCCAACGCCTATTTTAAACATATCAAAAACACTTATCCTTTCCATAAAAGTTATTTTTAACGTTCTGTTATTTTTATGAATCCGTTTATTTTTCAATTTTGTTAAAAAAATAGGCGGTTCTTTTGCTCTTTTTTCAAAAAAAGAATTATAATCCGATATAATTAGAAATTTATCAAAAAATACAGTTTAAAAATAGCTTTTTTAAATGGTATTCTGGGCTTTTAATCAAAATAAAAATGACGCTAAATACAGTTCTTACAACTCTAAAAAAGAATCTCAAAAAGGAACTCCCTTTTAAGGATATTGAAAAGGAAGGATTGGACGAAAACTTGAAAAATTTCATCATACGAGAGCAGAAAAAACCAAACTATTCTCCAAGGATTTGTGCAGTAATGATTGCCCTTTTTGAAAGAGACGGAGAGGTGTATTTTCCTTGCTTCATCAGACCGATTAAAAACCGTGTACATCCTGGGCAAATTGCTTTCCCTGGTGGCGGTAGAGAGGAACAGGATAACGACTTGAATGATACTGCGATCAGAGAAACTTGGGAAGAAATAGGCGTATCTATCTCAACAGTAAATATCATCGGAGAATTAACGGAAATGTATGTGCCGCCAAGCAATTCTTTGATAACTCCCAAAGTCAGTTTTATCACTGAATCCCCTGTTTATAATATTGATCCGAATGAAGTAGATAAAGTCCTAGAAATTCCGCTTTCGGTATTGCTCAATGAAGCTAATCACATTTTAAAACCAATCAAAATCAGAGAAATGACGATTCAAATGCCTGCTATTCAGTTTGAAGAAAACGTTATCTGGGGCGCAACTGCACGTATTTTAAAGGAATTTACTTTATTATTGAAATAATCATTTCGTCATTTTTGCATTTTATCATTTTTTTTTGTTTTTTAATGCAAAAATGACGAAATGTAAAAATAAATGTATTTTGAAGACTATTTCTCTACTATTAATTTTCTTAAAAAATTAGCCGTTTCCGCAGGTTGTTCTAATGGAAATAAATGACCTCCATCAAATAAAATAAACTCCGTATTGATATACTTATTTTTAAGCCAATTAATATTATTTTTTGTCAGCACCGTATGTTGATTAGAATAGATAAAATAGCTAGGCATTTTGAATTTGACTTTACCTTTTAAAGAGGCCGTTTGTCGAAAGGCTTCGTATTCTTTTTGTGCTGAAAAAACCAGTTCTACACCACCATTTTTACTTGGTTTCAAGCCATGATTGACATAATCCTCAAAGCACTTTTCGTCAAAGTTTTTGAAAAGGCTTTTCGGTTTAAAATACTCAAAAGCAGCTTCATAACTTTCAAACTCGGCTCGTCTAGTTTTAGCTCTTCCCGAAGGACCAAATTTATCCAGCAATCCAAATATTTTTAAGATTTTAAAACCCATTCTTTTAACGTCTTCAAATAAAGGCGGATCAATGAAAATGATTTTTTTAAATAAATCGGGTCGCCAATGAGCAGCGTACATCAGCGCACCACCTCCAAGCGAATGACCAATTCCAACGACTGGAAAATGACCATGTTTTTCAATATTTTCAACTAACTCCTCTCCTAGCGGTCGCCAATTTGGATGCATTCCATATTTTCCGTGTCCCATGACTGGCACATATTCAATATTGAAATCAGTGAGATGATTAAATAATTGTGTGTATGTTTGGGCTGGAAATCCGTTGGCGTGTGCAAATTGAATGGTTGTTGGCTTCATTGAAAAGATTGAAAACGTCTTTGATATTAGATAAACCTATTTCATCACAACGAATATTTTGAAAGGATGTTGAAAATTTCAGTCACTCAATACTTTAAAAAAAATTGAAAAATACTTCGCTATGTCTAATCATTTTTTATTAAAAATACTTTGCGGTTCGCTTGCTTTGCTGATTTGGCAAAGTTGTGATGTAAGAGAAGAAAGTCAAACGGAATTATTTGAGCGTTACGTTAAGCAATTTAAAGAAGTACCGCTTCCGATAGGTTCAGATTTACTATATCGAGTACATAATAATAAAGATATTGGCGGACGAATTGACACCGTTTTTATTAAAAAGTTTATCAACACAGATTATGAATTGAGAGCTGATATGCCTGTTTATAATGGTTATGCTTATGGCTATCGACTACCGAGAGAGGAAAATAAATACGAAAGTTTGATTTATTACCAATCAAAAAACCGAG
>JBGCCY010000132.1:0-3753 GCA_045104975.1 Saprospiraceae bacterium | reverse complement strand
TCCAATCCAACATTAAAAGCAAAAAGTGACCACACTAAACTCTCATCTGCATCCAAAACACTTTTCAAATAATTGGAAAAACCCATCCCATGAATTAATCCAAAAAAGAATGCAAAGAAATAATTAACCATTATTTGACGAGTGAGATAAGCTATTTTCTCAGGTGTCATTTTTCCTGCACGGGGTGAATTCGATTTCGAAAAAATATTATACAAACAAGTCAAAACAATTGTAACTGGAATCAAAAGTTCAATCACATCTTTTGGAAAAGTAATTACATCCAAGGCTGCCAATGCCAAAGTCACAGAATGTCCAATCGTAAATGCAGTAACTAAGATAGCCACTCGTTTCCATTCATTTAACTTATAAATCGCGCACAAGGCAACGACAAAAAGAATATGATCATAAGCATTAATATCTGCAATATGATGAAAACCTATTTTAGAATAAATTGAAAAAGCTGATTCCATGTCTCGTTTTTTTTACAAAATAGAAAAACAAATCTAATGAAAAAAGGATGCTCGAAATTAATCGAACATCCTTTTTATATTTTTCAATAATTATAAATCAAAACGACATTCATCGTTCATCATTTATAATTCATGATTACTAGTATCTGTAGTACTCAGGTTTGTAAGGTCCTTCCACTTTTACGCTAATGTAATCTGCTTGATCTTTAGATAAAGTTTCTAATTCAACGCCGATTTTAGCCAAGTGTAAACGAGCTACTTTCTCATCCAAGTGCTTAGGTAACATGTAAACTTCGTTTCCATATTTGTCATTGTCTTTATTTTCCCAAAGTTCCAACTGAGCCAAAACTTGGTTAGTAAATGAGTTAGACATTACGAAAGATGGGTGACCAGTTGCACAACCTAAGTTGACCAATCGACCTTCAGCTAAAACTAAAAGATCTTTTCCATCAATAGTGTATTTATCAACTTGTGGTTTGATTTCATCTTTAGTATCACCATAAGCTCCATTCAACCAAGACATGTCGATTTCGTTATCGAAGTGACCGATATTACAAACGATAGTTTTATCGTTCATCATTCTGAAATATTTTTCATTAATGATGTCTTTGTTACCAGTTGCAGTAACTACGATGCTAGCTTCAGCCAAAGCATTTTCCATTCTCTTAACTGCGAATCCATCCATTGCAGCTTGAAGCGCACAAATAGGATCGATCTCTGTAACAATTACTCGACAACCTGCACCTCTCAAAGAAGCAGCAGAACCTTTACCCACATCTCCGTAACCTGCAACAACGGCAACCTTACCTGCCATCATAATATCAGTTGCTCTTCTGATTGCATCAACTAAAGATTCTTTACATCCATATTTATTATCAAATTTAGATTTAGTAACTGAATCATTAATATTGATTGCTGGCAATTTCAAAGAACCATTCATTTGACGCTCATATAATCTGTGAACACCAGTTGTAGTTTCTTCACTAATTCCACCAATTCCGTCAACCATTTCTGGGTAACGATCCAAAACCATATTGGTCAAATCACCTCCATCATCCAAAATCATATTCAAAGGTTTTCCACCTTCGAATGCAGTTAATGTCTGCTCGATACACCAGTCAAATTCTTCTTCGCTCATTCCTTTCCAAGCAAAAACTGGAACTCCAGTTTCAGCAATTGCAGCAGCAGCTTGATCTTGTGTTGAAAAAATATTACAAGATGACCAAGTTACCTCAGCACCTAAAGCAGTTAATGTTTCAATCAAAACTGCAGTCTGAATAGTCATGTGAAGACATCCTGCAATACGTGCTCCTTTCAAAGGTTGCGACGCACCAAATTCGTCTCTCAATGCCATCAAACCTGGCATTTCTGCTTCAGCAAGATCCATTTCTTTTCGTCCCCAAGCTGCTAGGGAAATATCTTTTACTTTGTAATTTAACTTTGTGGTTTCCATGAATAGAAAATTTAATTGTTTAAAATAAGAGTTGTCCTTTTTTACGTTTAAAAAACGGAAATGTTTTTTTTAGCAAAAATTGATTTGGTTTTAGAAAATGAATTCATCTTTAAAAAAATTATTTCATTTCCAAAACGCCCACAAAGTTAAGTATTTTAGTAATCAAAATTACAATTCAAACCTTTTACAGAAATCATTCCTAAATTTTAATATTTTTACAGTAAACATTCATTTTTCACTTTATATTTCATTAGCCCAAAAGTAATTTTTCCTATGAAAATAAATTTAGATGCGACTGATCGACAAATTTTAGAAATGCTGCAAGAAGATGCAAAGATTAACATCAAAGAAATTGCGGCAAAATTGAACATGACCAAAACGCCAATTTACGAACGAATCAAACGATTGGAGAAAGAAGGCGTTATCGAAAAATACGTTACTGTACTCAATCGAAAAAAATTGGGTTCATCAATTATCGTTTTTTTAGAGGGTTCTTTGAAAGTGGAAAAATTTGAACAAGCGGATGAATTTTTTGAAGCCGTTGCAGCAACTCCAGAAATAATTGAGTGTTATTTATTGGGAGGAGAAAATGATTTTATGTTAAAAGTGATTGCTCCTGAGTTGGATAAATATCATGATTTTTATGCAACGAAAATTGCAAGCTTGCCGAGAGTTGGACAAATCAAAAGTTCATTTGTAATCAAAGAAATTAAGCATACGATGAAGTTGCCGAATTTAGAATGATTAACGACTAGCTTACAGCTAATCTCCAGTTTTTTTTTCATAAATATTAATAGTTAGTAAAAATAGAAAATCATAGAAGATTTGTAATTTTGCCCAGCCATTTTTCACAAAAAAAATAAACAACAATACCATGAAGAAATCCAATTTAATTTATGCTCTATTCCTTTCAATATTTTGTTTCGCAAGTTGCGCCCAACCTGATAAAAACAAACCTGCCAATCCTGACGCAGATCTTGAAGACATCGTAGAAGCTCCACCAGAAAAGAAAGTCAACCAAGCTCCTGCTCCAAAAGAGACTAAAAAACCTACTTCTGATCTTCAAGAAACCATCGGAACTTTTTTATTAATTGAAGATGGAGACTATTATCAATTGCATATGAAAGACGAAAATAAAAAAGAAGTTTCTTTTCATTTTTGGCAAGCTTACGAAGGTGCTGATCAACTCAATGTTGGCAATTGGAAATCTTTGAAAGGAGAAAAAATTAAAGTCACTTGGCAAAATTCAAAAGAAAAAGATCCTGACTCTGGAAAGGAATTAACTATTAAAAAAATACTTGCGATAGAGATCCTGTAAAATCTTGTCCCTCAAAGGGAACGACGTATTTAAGTTTTTTACTAAATCAAAAAACCTATTCTTCCATTTGAAAGAATAGGTTTTTTCAATTTTACCAATCACTAAATTTTAAGTTCCCCTTTACGGGACAGGGGCTAAATCACCCCACTAACTTTTAATTGTGAAACATCAGGGTGATCACTTCCTCCTTCCTTCTCCAAAGTTATATTTAGACTTGCGGCATTCGCCATGTGAGGAATAGAAATCATTTTTTTATCATCATAATTGATGATTCCCATATCTACCATCTTGTTGTCAATGTCTGCCCATATTTGATAAGTTTTGCCAACAGGTGGTGGAGGTAAATTTTCTAATTTCAAATAGGCGTTATTTTCATTTTCATTCCAATAAGCAATCGCCAAGGTATTATCTTCACCACGCAAATGAATATGTGTCGTATTTGGGTCTTTTAAAAATGAATTTTGCGAAGCGAAAATCATTTTATCATTTTCTATTTGCTCACAATCTTTTTG
>JBGCCY010000131.1:0-22040 GCA_045104975.1 Saprospiraceae bacterium | reverse complement strand
GAAGGGCGATATTTTGATACGGTACATTTTCCGCCGTCGTTGTTAAGATCGCCATTTCGAGGAAAAGGGATTTATTTGATTTACGGGAAAGTAGTGTTAGATTTTGATTTTCCGAGTGTGGAAGTGGAGCGGATGGAGCGGTTGGCTTGGCGGGGAGATGAGAGGTTTGGGTGATGTTAGGAGTCCTCGTCAAAAAGGTTAGACCTTAGTTTAATTCTTGTTCTTCATCATTATCAAATGAAGGTGAAAAAACATTAATTGTATTCAAAATCTGATTTTCCAAAAAGTATCTATGTACTACTCATGGTTTTTCTTACAAGTTTAAATTTTCCTAAAAAAAATCATAGCCTTGTTTTTTCGAGTGTATAGACTAGGAGATGAGCGTTTTGATTAAAATTACTTTTTCCACTCGTCTCTTTTTAAAATATAAATGGCACAATGACTTTCTCCAAATTTTCTATTTTCCAAAAAATGAAATCCAATTTTTTTATAAAATTGAATAGCTCTCGTATTTGAGGCTAGGGGATCTATCAAGATTTCATCTACATCATTATTGGCAAAGCATCTATCAATAACCATTGTCATCATTTGAGTACCATATCCTTTTCCCAAATCATTTTTTTCTCCAATCCAAATGTCGATAGCTTTTTTTCTATTTCCAATATTTCCCCAATAGTGACTTTCTTCTTTAGCTGGATCAATGATTTGTATCACCCCAATTGGTCTTCCATTATATTCAGCGATTAATTGTTCCCGCCACTCAGGCTTCCTTCCTAATTCGTATTCCCAATTCCAATCGTCATCGGGATCAGAGGCTATGACATGCTCTTGCTTGTCCCAATATTTAAGCATCTCTAAATCGTCTAGGTTGGCTTCTCGGAGAAGAATCATTTTTTAGGTTTTTCATGAATTAGTGTATGTCTAACATATATCGTTATATGCAATTTTAGTCACAGGATTTCTTCTTTAATATCACCTTTCTCTTTTTGCCATTTTTTAAATCAATTTCTTCATATCCTTTATAGACTGAATTTGTATCATAGTTGTAAACTATTCGATAATTTAATTTTTTCTTTGCATTTGTAATTGAGAAGTCTAAGGTTGAATCATTTTTTTCATGCTCATTAAAAAAATGAACAGTCAAAAAAGTATCTAACGATTGTTTATATTTTTCAATTTTCACTAATTTATGGTTGGTATAGAAATAATTTTTTCTTTCAAATGTATCTAATTCAATGATTGTCATTTCGGTTTTTGCTTTTTCGTCTTGGTTATATTCTATAATGTAGGAACTATTTTCTTCCTTTGAATTAAGCTTTAAAGTTAGTCTCTTTTTCCTACCAAAGATCGAATAATCAAATTTGTAATCCATAATTAGGGTGTCTATTTCTCCGTCAAATTCACTATAAGTTATTAACCTTTTTAATTTGTTACTTTTAGTTCTAAGTATTTCTGAATAGTTTTTAGAATCTTTGGACTCCGATTCGCTAATTGACAAGAAATCAGTTCCGTCTTCCCAATAGTATGTCTTCGTAATATATTTTTTTTTGTTAAAATTATATATTCTCTTCTTGAATATTAATTTATCGTCACCATCAAGTTTCTTTTTTGTAATATCTATCGTATCGATAATATTTCCAAGACTATCAATTTCTAATTTTACCAAACATTCAGAATAACCTTTTTTGTCAATTTTATCTATTAAAAATTGATTGTCTTCTAATTCTTCAGGACTACAACTAGAGAATATTAATAAAAGGATTAAGATTTTTTTCAATGCTTTATTTTTTTCTTTTTTAATTAAAAAGGCTTAATAGAAAAGAGAGGTTTAATAAATGTTAGACCTACTTACCTACTCCTTTACATTTTTAGAAATTTCTTGACGATGATTTGATGATCAAATTGGACACGTAAAAAATAAATTCCTGATTGCAAACTCTTGATATTGATAAGTGATTCTTTGCTTGAATTGAAGTTACCAGAGATTAATGTATTGCCATCAATTGTATTGATACTCCAAGAAGACAATTGCCCAGGACTGGTTAGAGTTATGTTTAGAAAATCAGAAGCAGGGTTAGGAAATAAGGATAGATTGAATGCATCATTTGATCCTGCAACTTGGGCTGAAGTACCAAAATTAAATGGTTCGAAAATAAGATGTTTAACTTTAGAGGAATCTGACCAATCAACAAAAGTTAGATGGAACATATTATCATTACCGAAGATCATAGATTGTGATTCTCCTGGTGTGCCTGACACTCCAGGAGGTAAAGGGAAATCAATATAAGTTAGACCTGTAAACAAGGTTAATGGTTCAGAAAAAGTGGCACCACCATCTATCGAGTAAATGTAGTTAACTTCAAACTCATCATCAATAAATTGATTGAATGTAACATGAATGAAACCATCATCGTCCATATATCCTTCAGCCATACTTGCATTATCTGCAAGTAGGTAATCATTCCATGTCAAACCATTATCTAAGCTGTAATTATGATGTATTCCAGATAAGGGATCGTGAGCTCTGTGAGTAAGAATACTAATGGTTTCATAGTTCTTGTTACTAATGACTTTATTGACCGCAAAAGCAATTGTGTTTAATAGTTCGATCGGTTCATTCCATGAATCTCCAAAGTCTTCACTAGATGCAAAGTAAGTAACGGGTAATGAATAATCTCCATAGGCGAGATTAATTTGTTCATTTTTTGAAAAATTAAAATTTGCGCCTACGACATTTCCTGATTGAGGAGATTCTAATATTTGAGGTTCTGTCCAGCTGACACCACCGTCTTCAGATGTGATAAAATGGATAGAGGAAGGAAATACTAGAGAGTTATTATATTCTGAATAGGAGATGTAAAATTTATTAAAGGGGTCAATTAAAATATGGGGGGTATCTGCAAATTTTTCATCTACGTAAGGTTGACTTTTTATAGTCCAATTCTGACCCTCATCTTCAGATATATATAATGTTAAATGTAAATTGTAATTACTACCTTCCACGTATTCCATAATTAAAAGATAAACATTACCCTCATTATCTATAGACATGACAGGGTCACCTATAGCTATATAGTTATCATAAGTCTCCAATGAGTCCATGATTGTCCAGTTATAACCATTATCTATACTTCGATGAATTAAGACTCTATATCCAAAACCTAAATTAGGAGTGATTTCCATGGAAGAACATAGCCAAGTTCCAGATGGTGTTTGAATAGCATCTAATTCAGATACTGACGATGTATTTAAATCTCCATCCACTTGAGCATTGATTTGCCATTGAACAAACAAAAGGATTGCTATAATATTGATAATCATTTTTAGTCGCATGGCTTTTTTTTTGAATTTAATTCTGATAAGCGGAAATGTCAATTTAAATCAGAACGACACAAACTAAAAATAAGAAATTGTTATCAATAAAAACAAAGCAACTACATCTTTTCTTCCACCCAATTCAAATACTCTTCATTCAGATCATTGATCGTAGTTTTAGCTTGATACTTTTCTTTAAGAAAAGAAATAATCAATAGCGGCCCTTTCTCAGGACTATTTCTAAGATACCATTTCGTCAAATCTTTAATCACGTCATTTCCATATTTACTTTTTAGAAAGGAGGCCGTTAAAATCATTTGGTTAAATGTTTTATTATCAGAAGTAAAATAATTGGAAAGATTTAAAATAACATATTTCCATTTATTGGTGTAGTGATCATCTTTTTTCGGGACAAATAAATTATATCGTCCGATTGCATCATATTTTCTTTCCAGTACATATCCTCTGGATTTATTGAAGATCACTTTTAAATGAGCTAGTTTTTTCTTGTCCATTTTAAAATCATCAGGGAGCTGTAAATTCGCCGCATCAATAACTGAAAAATTAAGTAGCCATTCTTGATTAATGGTTGGAGGGGTAGACTGATTTACTTCAAAATATTTATAAAAAAAATTGAGCCAAAGAAAATGTTTATACTGGATATCAAGATCAATAGGATAATTAATGGAGTGGTAATTTTTTATCGCAAGTTGGATAGCTTGTGCTTCTGTTAAATTTTCAAATTTAACGGTTTTACTTTTCTCTTGCTTATTTGATAGTTTGGTGGTCGAAGTGATCGTAGTGTTTTCGCCGATGTTGAGTTTTTGAAATCCTGCAAAAAAATTAACAGTATTCCCCAGAGAATCTAATACGACAAAGGTAGTTCCTAGTTGATCATCTATTTTATTTTTAAAATTTTTGAGTATCTCGAGGGTATCTATTTTGGTTAAATTTTCGGGAGGAAAAGAAAGGTAGACTTCTGGTTTGTTTTTCTCTTCGGTGGTTGGATTGTGTTTTAAATGATTAATGGAATCAAGGATAAAAAGGTTGATCTCTTTAGGATTTTGATTCGTGTATGCTTTGAATAAATCATTCGCTTTTAGGATGGGAGCTTCGATTGTCTTAGCGTAGGGAGAGGAATTATTAGCCAGGTTATAGTTAGCTATTTTTAAAGTCTGGCTATTGGAACAACTGCTGTAGATAAGGCATAAAATGATTGGAATAAATCTGATACTCATAAATTTTTATTGCTTTAATTTCTAGTGTAAATTTTTATCAAACAAAATTATTGATATTTATTGAAAAAGTAGATTAGCGTTTATATCAAAAATTAAAGTTCTTTTGTATTACATAGTTCAAATCATCCATGATTTTATTTTCTCATAGACTTTAAGATTACTCAACAATTCCGAATGATTTGTCTCCTCCGCGATCCAAGTATTTTCTTTTTTAAAGTTTAAACTTTTACTAGGTTTTTTATGTTTCCCCAAAGCACTTTTCACACTCACCATATTGTCACCTCGTAGTTTAGCAGATATAGATGTCGTTGATTTTCCAACAAGGCCAGCGATACTAAAACAAGCAACTTGCTCCGGTAATAAAATATTTTTTCTGGGATCACTTTGCATTTTAAATCGATCATTGTCTTGCCAATCCTCATCAACTAAGTTTCCGTATCTCAAATCCGTTACGCCAGCACTTCTGATTTTCCCTAATCGAGCAAAAGGTTTTGCGTAGGGAATATTTTCCAAAACAACATCTAACAAATTACCTGCTTGCTCCAATGGCGCACCATGATGAGGTGTTCCTATGAAAATTATTTTCTTGAGATATTTTGTCCAAGACTGCTGTTCTTGTTGTCCATAATGTATCGCACTTCTGGAAACTAACCCGCCCATACTATGTGCAAGAATGATTAATTCTTCTATGGGTACTGGCCAATGTTGTATCAGTTCTTCTAATAATCTGTTCAACTCTTGTCCATTAGTGGAAATATGTCGACCACTATTATAGTTGAGATAGACAGGAGTTTTATCCAATTCTTTTGCTAATGTAGTCCCATGGTTATGCTCATTTCGAGTCCATCGAAGATCATTCAAACAAGAACCATGTACCATCAAAATAATTTTTCCATTGATCGCAGGATAGGCCTTTTTAATATTTTCTCGATCAAGAGAAATAGCTTTTCCTTGATGCCTGAATTGCATATCAATTTTTAAAGGGTTGTCATTTTTTTCCAAATAATCGCCGATGACTCCATTTAAAACAGAGCGTATTGCTTCTCTTTCGTCGGTTGCTTTGGTTTCTCCGAGAACGGTAGCTAATTGTCCCAATGCTTTTTCGGTACCGCTGCCAATCAATCGAGTGCCCCAGCGAATATTTTTAAAAGTGATGTTAGCAATATTGGAAACTAGATTTTGTACTGGTGTAGAAGGTAGGAGTGGAGGATGCACTATTCGCTTATGCATCGCTTCAACTAAGTCAGTTATACCTATCGTGGCATCGGTGATTAATCGAGTTAGGCCTTGTAGATCAGCACTTGTCTTTTTTTTATTAGACATTTTAATTTGTTTTATAATTGTCATGTTGGTTTTCAACTGATTGAATGATTTCCATTCTTTTTCAATACTTAGATACTCCTCACCGAATTTTTGAAATTCTACGGTATCATAAGAGCATGTATTGATTTTTTATTCTTTGGACAAATCTTGTGAGCGAAAACCCTTCGGGTTTTCGTTCACAGGATTTGTCTAAGTGGTATTTTTTTTAAGAAAAAACTATGGAAAAAAAATGTGCCTAATTTCAATCTGCTTACTGCCCACAAAATAGAGCAATTTTAATCTATTGGTGTCCTATTCTTTTTTTTATATTTACAAATAATAAGAATTAGACAAGTGCTAAATTAACTTTTGAGAAAACAAATACACATGCTAACTTTTTTACGATGGTGGATACTCCTCTTCACTTTCTTTTTTTTGCAGACCCTCTCTGCTCAGAAAACAGATATTCAATTTCGGCGGTTGTCAATTGAAGATGGTCTGGCTGATAATTTAGTTCATGATATTTTGATGGATTCCAAAGGCATGGTGTGGTTGGCAACTCATGATGGTTTGAGTCGTTATGATGGGCATCATTTCAAAAATTATAAGGTAGATAAAAATAATCCAAATGGATTAGAAGGTTCCGTTTTGATGAATATTAAGGAAGGAGAAAATGGTGTTTATTGGCTGGCGTGTAATGGTATTGGATTGATCAAATTTGATTCTAAAACAGAAACCTTTACTTCTTTTCGACACAATCCTCAAAATCCCAATAGCCTTTCTGCCGATGGAACCACCAAAATTTTTATTGATGAAAACAAGGAGATTTGGATAGGAACTTTTAGTGGAGGGTTGAATCATTTTGATCCGGAGACTGGAATTTTTAAGTCCTATGCGATGAAGGAAAATTTTGAGGTGAGCAATTCATTTATGATGAATAGTGTACAAGATATTATTGATGATCCTTTGGACAAAAATAAATTATGGCTAGCGACGCATGAAGGCATTCGTCATTTTGATAAAACAACTGGCGAAATAACTACTTATCTTTTGATGGATTCTTATCCGACTTTTTCCGTTTCACTTTTGGGAGAAGAAAATGGAGACATCTGGATAGGCACAGAAGGGCATGGATTGGTGAAATTTAATAGTCAGACGCAGCAAGTTGATTTTCCAACGGAGCCAATGCAAGTAAAAAAAGTAACCTATAAATCACCTCATGAAATCTGGGTGGCGACTATAGGAAAAGGGCTAGGGATTTATCATACAAAAAATAAAACTTGGGAATATTTGACAGACAAGGATTCCAAATCCTTTGCGATCTTGAGCGATAATATTTATGGTGTATTTCAAGATAAAGATGATCGGTTGTGGGTGCGTGATATGACTTTGGGAGTGAGTGTATCGAACGGTAGTGGGTCAATTTTTTCTCAACCTGAAATGGATGATGCGGTACAACAAACTTTAAATCATTTCAAAAAAGTAACTTCTCTTCCTCTTTTCAATGCATTTTTAATTGCTTCGGCAGACAATAGTAGGCTTTTTATTTTTAAAAAAAATAAGGAGGGATATGTTCATTCCAAAACGCCAATCCTTCCGCTTGAGCCAGGTGAGACTGGGAAAATTTTAGATATGTTGACTACTTCAGATCAGCAAACTTTTGTTTTGGTAAAAACGCCAACAGCGATTCGATTGTTTAAATATGCAAGTATTGAAAATACTTTTGAAGAAATTTTGATTCCTGAATTTGAAAAAATAAATGTTGCGAAGGAAGGTTTTGCCACCATGAAGGAAGATCATAATGAAAAAATTTGGTTCGCATTTTCTTCTGGAAAATTAATGGAATGGGATTACGAATCAGTCGTCGAAAGATCGATAGGAAGTTTTATCACCAAGGAAATTGGCCCTCAAATTTGGGATATTATTTTTGATAAAAAAAATGATTTGTGGGCAGCAAGTTTGACGGATGGTGTTTGTCGATTGAACCTTAAAACAAATAAAGAAGATTATTTTTCTTATAAAGATGGCTGGTTTAAAGGTTGGAGAATTCTTTCGCTGGCAGAATTACGGAATGGAAAAATTTGGGTAGGAACGTCTGCTTCAGGAATTTACGAATTGGATCCAGACAATCTAAGCAAAGAAAACGTCATTAATTTTGATCAAAAAAATGGCATGCCTGATGATAAAATCAATGGTATGTTGGTCGATGATTTTGGAAATGTATGGATCAATACGACGAGAGGATTAGTAAAGTATTACGCTGAATATCAACACTTTACACAGTTTGGAAAAGAGAATGGGTTAGAAAATACTTTTTTGAATTATGGTCTTGAACAACTAGCCAATAATGATTTGATCATTGGTCAGCCTTTTGCTTTTTCGATATTGAAACCAAAAAACACCATAGATTATGATGATCCGCATCAAGTTTATTTTTCGGCTTTGGAAGTGAATGGGGAGGAATATTCAACTGAACAAAATTTGAATGTTTTAGACAGATTGGTTTTGCAACGAGAAGAAAATTATTTTAAATTAAAATTTTCAGCCAACTATTATGACGATCAAGACAAGGTGAGTTATCGCTATATTTTGGAAAATTATGATCGAGATTGGACAACAGTAAAAGGGGGAGAAGCCGAAGCATATTTTACGAATGTACCTGCGGGGAAATATAAATTCAAAGTAACTGGAGTTAATCGAGAAGGAAACAAAAATAGTGAGACAACTGAATTGAATATAGTCATTCGACCTTATTGGTATGGGCGAACTTTTATGAAAATATTTTACATTTTGGCATCTATCGGTTTGTTAGTTTTCTTTTGGAAAGCGCAACGCAGGCGATATATTCTAAATGCTGAATTGGAAATGGAAAAAAATGAAGCGACCCGTTTAAAAGAATTGGATGGAATAAAGTCTCGATTTTTTACGGATGTTTCGCATGAGTTAAGAACTCCGTTGACGTTAATTTTAGGGCCGATAACTTCGCTTCTGAAAAGTAAAGACCTGACCAATCAACAATTTACTTTGTTGAAACTAGCGCAGCAAAACGGAAAGGATATATTAAAATTGATCGGTTCTATTCTAGATTTGTCAAAAATGGAGTCTGGAAAATTAGCATTAGAAAACCGACCTATTGCGCTGTTTCCATTTATCCGTCGAACGGTAACTAATTTTGAATCTCATGCCGAAAGGTCAAATATTCAATTCTCCTTTCAATATAAAATACCACAAGAATTACATGTTGAGTTGGATAAATCGAAATTAGAAATTGTCCTGAATAATTTAATTTCGAATGCTTTGAAATTTACCGAAGCGGAGGGAAGTGTTTTATTTTTAGCAGAAGACTTAGAAAATGTTTTTCAATTTTCAATAAAAGATTCTGGTCGAGGAATTCATAAAAAAGACCTCCCACATGTTTTTGATCGCTTTTATCAATCTCAACAACTCGGTGCTTTGACGGAAGGTGGAACAGGAATTGGGTTGGCAGTTTCTCAAGAGTACATTAAATTGATGGGTGGAAAAATTTGGGTCGAAAGTGAAATAGGAAAGGGGAGTACGTTTTTTATTCAGATTCCTCGAAAGGAAATTTTGGGAACCACGACTGCTTCAATTGAATCACCAGGCGAGCTATCTTTTCCAAAAGAAATCGCTGTTCCACTCATTTCGAATGATAAAAAAGCATGGAGCGAAGAGCAAGCTACCCTCATGGTGGTGGAAGATAATTATGAATTAAGAAATTATTTAGAAACGATTCTTTCTCCTCATTTCAATATTTTAGTTGCTGAAAATGGGCAAGTTGCCTTAGATCAAATATTAAAAATTTCAAGGAATAATGATGTTACGATTCGATTACCAGATTTAATCTTGTCGGATGTAATGATGCCAATGATGGATGGATTTCAATTACTCCAGGAGCTACGTTCTAATACTGAGATGGATCATATTCCAATGGTGATGTTGACTGCTCGTGCTGATATGGAAGATCGATTAAATGCTTTGCGCATTGGTGTGGATGATTATTTATTGAAACCATTTGACGAGGAAGAATTATTAATTCGAATTAATAACTTACTAAAAAACTACGCCGTTAGAAAATCTATTCAAGCTAATTCTGAGGAAGCTAAAAAAGCTAAAAATGATGTGCTTAAAAAGAATGCCATTGCGGAAGAAGATCAAGCATGGTTAGAAAATTTGGAAAAAGTCATCTTGGAATTTCTTTCTGATTCTCGATTTAATATGGATTTTTTAGGAGATCAAATGTCGATGTCCCGCCGACAACTCCAACGTAAAGTTAAAAAACTCGTGGGGCTTACTCCTAAAGAATACATTAATGAAGTGCGCTTACATGAAGCTCGGAAATTACTGGAAACCGGTAAAGTAAAAATGGTCAAGTCAGCTGCATTTAAAGTAGGGTATACTGATCCTCAATATTTTTCTGCGCAATTTAAAGATCGATTTGGGAAGGTTCCTTCGGCGTATCTGGAATGAATTTATTTTACTAAAAAACTTATTTTTCATCACATAGATACATAGAAAACATAGATTTGCTTCACTACTCTAACCTATGTTTTCTATGTGGTGAGAAATATATATCATTATGCGATAAAAAAATAAAAAACTTCCTCTTTTCCCACCAATCCAATTTTTCCTACATCATTGTCCCATTTTAATGGTATTTGTCCCGAAAAAACAGGTTGAATGTCCCATTTTACCCGTATGTCATTTTGCTACATTGAGGACATAACGAACGAAGTAATACACTTCAATAATTTGATTCTGATTTTTTTAATTCAAACCCCTATAACTAAGAATTAAAAATAGCCAACTAAAAAGAAGGCAATCGAATCAGATACAAAGTGAAAATATTAGTTCGTATTTCTACCTAACACTTACCCAATATTGATATGACCAAAAGAGTCATACTCAATTTTCTAAAATAAAAATAATTCTATCCGCTGGTTGTGCAAGAAGTCGCTCTTCTTTCACCTGACCAGGCTTGGCGCAAACTCAAAACATCAGGTGCACATGATGAATTGGGAACGGAAATGAACCAGTTCTGCTTTGTTGCAGGATGGACCAAATAGTCATTTTCTTAACCGTTTTTTCCCCTTATCAAAACAAAACAGGGAACAAACATTAACTCCAATTTATTATGAAAAATTTAATGTCATTTTTTGTTTTAACCACACTTTTATTTTTTGCTTCTTGCTCAAAAGATGCACTTATTCAACCTGAAACTGCTGCAGCGGCTGATGTCGAAACAGTCAATAGTATGGTGCAAAAATCTGATACACCTATGTCTCTAGGAACCCCCTCACATTCAAGAAATAATGGAATCAATGTAACAGTAAGTTCTCAATCTTCGGATGGAGTAGACTTGATGATTGACTTTACGAGCGCGCATGATTTTACGGATAGAGACTTAGCGTCAACTCAAACTATTGATTTTACAGATGGAAATGGGAATACTGTTTCGCTTACTTTTGGAGTGAATAGTTATAGCGGAGGGAACGGAACCTTGGATGTCAATTTAGCAATTGGTGGGAATGATTTGACGGGATTAGGGATGAAGACGGCGCAGATAATTGTTGAGGATGATGTAATGAATTAAAATGAAAAGGAGGTTGTTCAAGTATTGGGCAACCTCTTTCTTTTTAATTTTAGTATTATTTTAATTTTTCTATTTAACCATTCAGAGGCTTGAATATTTGATTCGTTTTGTAGTAAATCTTCAATTTTATTTTCGTTGAAATTAACTTCGGTAATAGATTTTGCGAGTGTTCTAGAAACTTGAACAAATCTTAAGAAACTCTTCTTTTTGAGTTGCGATCGAAAATTTTCCCTTAAAAGCCATTTCTCAAAAGAATCAAAATAATTGAATAAATAAGATTGAAAAGAATGATCTTTTAAATACAAATCAAAGTAAACTTGAGTAGTTAGCATTTTTGTTATTTGCTGAAAATAATGAGATTTAAAATCATGGTTTAGTAGAAGGACTAAACAATCATTTAGATTTTCTTGGTAGTATTTAGTATGAGCCTTTGCCCAGTTAAGTCCATCCTCCTGTAAATTAGATTCCAATTTGTCACTATAAGTCTCGATGAAATTTGCCGTAAATGTAAAATCCTTTTTGGTATTACTTGCTGCTACGATCATAGCATAGGTGAAATATGTTAGAGTGCCTTCATTGAAAATTATTTCAGTTCTTAATCCTAATTTATAAAGTGGTAAGTGTTCTGTTATGTCAAAAACTCTAGCTCTGATTAGTTTTGAGGTATCATTTACTAAAGAGAAGAAATTTACCTTTTTATCGAAATGATTTAATTTTTCAAAATTTTCTAAGAAAAAATTCCGAATAGAATGATAGTGATTTAGGAAATTCTCCTCCGTATAATTAAACCTCATTCTATATATTTTAATAGGAGGACTACTATTGTTTATGCTCAATTCTAACCATCTCTTCAAATCTAAAGTTATATCATGATTCTCTCCTTTGATTAACCTATTTCGAAATATCTTTTCGTTTATGATTGCAGCCTTTTCCAATAAATAAAACTGGTCAATCGGTTCGTTCATTTTTTCCAATGTATGATTTGCTGGTTTCATTCGAAGACTTTGATTCGGATGATGATACACTCTTCTGTGCATTCGAAATAACTGTAATAGATCTTCCCACTCTTTAACTTCTTTTGATTCTAATTTTTCGATTTCTTTATCAGACTCTTTAAAAAACCAATCCTCTAAATGTCGATTTTGAAACTCTTTTACCAATAATTCTTTTTGCAAATTTTCATCACAGTTTAGATTTTGGAAAATAATAAATCTCTCCGCAGCTTGATATCCTTCTGAAAGCAGGTTATTCATTCTTCGATCACTAAATTTCCCATTGGGCAAAATTTGCTTGAATAATTTCTCCTTAGTCAACTTTGGAGAATTAAAGTCAGGATGGTGCTTTTTTACTTTTTCAAAAAGTCGAATCAGATTCTTATTCGTGTTGCACCAAGGAGATCGGAGCCACAATTCAAAGGACTTTAATTCTTCCGAAGAAAAAGTTTTAATTATTTGAGTGAATTTTGAAGTAAAAATGGTGATAATTTTTGTGGTTAAAAATTTTGCATAAATATATGATAATCAATTAGTTAATGATAGTTAAATGTGAATTGTTTTTATTTTTTTTATGGTAATTGCCTCACATTGTCTTTGGCGGTTTAGAGGTATTTATGGCATCTTTGAAATATGATAATAACAAATATGATTTTTCAGGTCTTAAAAGAAGGAAATTGAAATCATATAGTCAACTTAAGAGTGAGATCTAAATAGATTCATAAGAAATGAATTTCAGAAGGTTGACCGAAGCCAAAAAGAAAATATATTATTCCAAAAAAAACTTTTAGGAATGATAGAAGAATAACTCAGTTGAACACTTGGAATAAGAGTTATGTGAAAATTATGATTTACGATTTTTCGTTATTGAAATTAGGCATAACTCTTTCTTTTTTCTTTCTTCTATGAAAATTTATATCCCATGAATGCAATAAGAAATACCTCAAGATCAGATGAATTCAAAACTTTAGGAATAGGGACAAAGAACTGGTTATACAGATTGGATAAAGTGATTGGCAAAAATGTAGAAGATGTTTTTTTAGATAATAAAAGAATAGCATCGGAACTTCAAATAAGCGAACGACAATTATTTAGAAAAGTAAAAAAGTTGACGAATTTGACTCCTCAAAAATATGTAAAAATACAACGCTTAAGAAAGGCGATGAAATTTTTAAAAAATGGAAAATATCGAACCGTAAAAGAAACAGCTCATGCAGTAGGATATACGAAGTCAAATTATTTTTCCACTCAGTTTGAATATGAGTTCGGGAAAAAGCCATTTGAAATTTTAAAAGAATTAGGTTGGCGATAAAAGAAAAAATAAATAGGTAATATGGAAGCCTCTTTGGTAATTGCCTCAACAAGAATAGAATTAATTTTAAAATTTAAATTAACTCATAATTTCAGAAAACCAAATAGTAATTAACTCATAATTTTAAAGAACCAAATAATAATTAACTCATCATTTTAAGAAACCTGAATAATGATAACTTCTCTTTTACAGAACCCTTAGAAATTTAAATTCTCTTTTTTGAATTTTTCCTTCCTGAAAATCCTCTATAACTCATTCAAAAAATGGTATAATCAACTTTTCTAAATTAGAAAAAATAACCAGAAATGATCAAAATGTTTTTGATCATTTTTGGCTAGACCTATTTATTGAAAATACATACCAAACAAGCCTGATTAAATATATATGGAAGAGGTTGTTTTTTTTTGAAATAAAATATCACATGATGTACCTATGGCACAAAACATTTCTTTTTATTTGTTGCTATCAATATATGATACCTGACGACATCTCTCGTTTCGGTTGAAACTTTGATTCGAAAAAAGTATAAATCAAAGAAACAAATGCACTTGCAGAGGCAAGTGCATTTGTCATAACAATATAATTACAAATTAATTAATTGGCCCTTCGACTCTCTTCTTGATTTCCAAAATCTCGTCTATTTTCTCTAATCTTATTATTTCCAAAATTATAAGAAGCAGAAAATCGCACATATCTCCGACTATAATTCATTCCAAAGTTCACTTCAACTCCATTGACTTCCGACAATAAATTATTCAAACTTCCGGTGTCAAAAATATCTTTGGCAAAGAGAGCCAATTCTAATTTTTTATCTAAAAAACTTTTTCGAAAGCCAAGATCAATTCCATATCGTTGCCCTTGAGAAGATAAACCGGTGTTGTGTTTGGTAATATAAAAAGCGTTCATTTGAATCTTGGTAGTAGGATTTATTCGGAATGTATTATTGGTCGCTGCATAAAAACGGAAACCGTTTTGTGGAGTAGCGTCGATGATTTCGTTATCAAATTTTGCTTGATATCGAGTTAGATAAATTTGATTTTGACTTTCCAGCCAAGACAATTTATTGAAAGTGTAAATCTCACCAATTCCTATTAAAATATCATCGTAGTAATTTCGCCGAATGATGGCTTGAATATCCGTTTCATCGTCTGCACTAAAAATAGTTCCTGAACCATCTGTTTTTATAGTGGTGTAAATCACGGTAGTAAATGCTTGATTAAAAACATGGTAGATCTCCAAGTGATCACTAAAAGTTGGTTGTAAAAATGGATACCCTTCAGAGTAATTATTGGTGTTGCTATAAATTCGGAATGGGTTCAGATTTCTAAACCAAGGGCGTTCAATTCTTCTTCCATAGCTAAATCCAAAAGCATTTTTTTGGTTTGGATTATAGGATATGTAAAACGTAGGGAAGAGTTTTAAATAATCGTTTTTAGTAGTTTGATTAAGTGTTTTTGAAAACCCTTCGGTCTGAGTATTTTCCAAACGAAGTCCTCCGATCATACTTATTTTATCATTGATTTGTTTGGAAGCGCTGAAATAAATAGCTTGGACATTTTCGTCATATTCAAAAATGTTAGAAGAACTCGAATCAAGAATTGGAGTACCTGACATGGTATTATAATTTTCTAAATCGTTAGTGGTTTTTGTAAAACTTACTTTTGCACCGTAGGATAGATTGATGGATTTTAGGGGATGTTCCATGTCAACTTTGGCACTAATATTATTGATAGACTGATCTGAAAGATTAGTTTCGGCTCGGTTGATATTTAAAAATTCACCACCTCCTGAAAATGTATTGGCGGTGTAATTTCTTTCTTTTTCATTGGCGAAATTAAAATAGTCCACATCAAAAGAAAGCTCCTTTCCAAAAGTATCTAATTTTGAAATTAAGTGAATATTATAGATTTGACTATTTACTTTTCTATCCTCGGTGAAAGGAGTTGTGTAAAAAGAGTCAACTGTAAATGTACTGTTATAAATATCTGTGGTGGTAGTTCCATCATAATTTGGATCAGTAAAATTCCCCAGAAATTGACCGCCAATTGATGTGTTTTTTGTCAAATCATAATCAAGTGCTATTCGACCAGAAAAAACATCTTTGCGTTTTTTTCCTTCAATAAAAGATTCCCTTTGTCCATTAGAATATCTGGTTTCCCATGTTTCGACTTGTCGTTCATCTCCTTCCGTACCATTTAGATTAAAACTAAGATTGACTTTGTTTTTACTGTATAAAAAGTTGCCACGGAGTGTAGAAAAATCATATTGGTTTTTATTATAGGCAAAAGTAGTTGACCCTTTCCAGTAGTTTTTTAATCCTTTTTTATAAATAATATTAATCAAGCCTGCGCTTGAACCTGCTTCATATTTTGCAGGAGGATTGGTGATGATTTCTATTTTTTTGATATCATCGGCGGAGATAGAATTTAAGAAACCAACTAATTCTTCACCAGACAATTGTAATATTCTACCGTCAATCATCACTCGTGCTGCTCCTTTGCCCAAGATGTTAATCGCATCATTTTCGACCATCAAACCTGGTGCAACTTGCATAGCATCTAAAATATTTCCACCCTTGGCAGCAAGACTATTTTCTACATTAAAAACTAAACGATCTGGTTTTCTTTCAAAAAGTGGAACACTAGATTTTACGACCACTTCTTTTAATTGCTTTGAATCAGTTTGTAAGAGAATATCATCTAAAATTTGATTTGAATTTAAATTGATTTCTTTCTTCCAAGTTTCAAAACTTAAAAAACTAACTTCCAAAGTGTATTCTCCTTTAGGAGCATTTAGTTTGAAAAAACCATTTTCGTCGGTGATGTTGTGAGCTTTAATTTCTTTTGCCGTATTTTTTAACAATACATTTGCGTAAGAGATAGGGGAGTTGTTTTCTTTGACAAAACCACTTAATTCAATTTGTGAAAAACTGAATTGTGTTGCTATGAAAATTAGGATTAGGATGATTGAATTTTTCATTGTTTATGATTTTTATTTGAAGAATGGAATCCGTAAATATGTTGTTAAGCTATTTTAATTTTGGGCAAAACAAGTCTATGTCGCTTATGACAGCAACTCAAAAAATGAGATGGTAAAATGTGGATTTTAATTTTTTGACCTAGTCAAAGCTGTGGCTAGGAGAACAAATGTTCAATTAATTATTTTTAATATTAAATAAAGATTATCTATTTAAAAATATGAAAGTCAGTACTTTGTAGAAAGGTGGTGAGTGTTTTTTTAATGGTTTAATCTTACCACAAAGCCAAATAGAAAACATAGATATAGTATAATGTTGAGTTCTATGTTTTCTATATGCCTATGTGGTAATAAAAAATATATTATGGTTTTCTATCTTACCATTTGTCATATCTTTTCAACAAGTCGTACATTTTACGATCATTATTTTTTCGCGCCTTTTCCAAGGCACTATTTTGTCCCGGTAAACTTAGACTTGGATTGGCTCCTTTTTCCAAAAGAAATTTAGCCATTTCATATTTTTCATTTTGGACTGCTTTCATAAGTGCAGAACCTTGTCCATTGGTTGCAGCATTAATATCTGCACCTTTGGATAATAAAAATTTTGCCATTTCAATTTCACCATTGCCTGCCGCTTTTGTTAAGGCAGAACCTTGTCCGTTGGTTGCAGCATTAATGTCAGCACCTTGGGTTAGTAAATATTTTACTGTTTCAATTTCACCATTGCCCGCAGCTTGAGTTAATGCTGATCCTTGCCCATTTGTGGCAGCGTCAATATTTGCATTTTTTGATAACAAATATTTTACAACGTCTAGTTCACCGTTGCCCGCAGCTTGAGTTAATGCTGATCCTTGCCCATTCGTGGCAGCATCAATGTTCGCATTTTTTGATAATAAATATTTTACGACATCTAATTCACCATTGCCCGCAGCTTGAGTCAAAGCAGAGCCTTGCCCATTTGTTTCAGCATCAATATTTGCTCCTTGGGAAATTAAATATTTGACAATTTTAGCATGACCATTACCCGCTGCTGCGTTTAGCGCAGAGCCATATCCATTGGATAATTTATTGATGTTAGCTCCTTGATCAACTAGATATTTAACAAACTCAAGATGCCCAAAACCAGCTGCAGCGATCAAGGCAGTTTCTCCTTCTTTTCCTCCAGAATTGACTTTGGCTCCTGTATCAATTAATAGTTTTCCAATCTCAAAGTAACCTTTTCTTGCGGCAGCAATTAGAGGAGTTTTAGCATTTGTTCTTCTCCAGGTAAAGCCATCTTCAGAAGTGGTGGTTTCATAATCAGGTTTAGGATCAATGCAATTAGGATCAGAAGATTTAAGGAGTTCTTTAACTTTAGAAATATCATTATTCCGAACAGCATTAATTAGTGCTTTACATTCAATCGTATTTCCTTGAAGTTTATATTCATCTGCATCTATATAATTGTAGTCATTGTAAGTAACAGGTTCGTCATCAAGTTTGATATAGGCAATGACCTGACTAATGCTAAGTGAGCCTCCATTATTTAAAATATATTTGATGTATTTTAAATGTTTAAATGATTGTTCATTTTGATTAACTAAATATTTTGGATCAAGATTTTTAAGAATATTCTTAGCTGCTATTTCATTGCTTGAATTGATTGCGTCATTTAATTCGTCATGATCGATTGGATTAAAAATATCTTTAGAGTTATGAGTTTGTCTGTAAATATTATGTCGGTCATCGGAAAGAATATTTATAGAGTTCCCTTTGACTGTGATATTTCCACTATGATCTTCGATGTAAATTTCTGCATCTTGTTTGAGCATTTGCTTGATTAAAGCAATATTGTCTGTTTGCTGTTGACTCTTTGAAATCAGACAATCAAGAGAATAAGTTTTTAAAATTTTTCTCACTTTTTTTAAGTCTTTTGCTTTTGCAGCTTTTTCAAGTTCGTCACAACTTTTTTTGTTATTGACTTTGACAATTGAATTGGCGTTTATATTTTCAGCCGAAGTATTTGTTGGCTGATTTGAAAGAGAAGGCAGAGTAGTTTTTTCTGATTGGTTTTCTAAATTTGAATCTTTATTAGTTTTATTTTCAGTAACAGTTTTTACTGATTCATGGTTGTTTGTTTTATTCTCTAAAGTGTTTTCAATCATATTGTCATTCATGGCTTGGAGCGTGACTGGTTTATTTAAAATTAACAATAAACCAAAAATAGTAGGCGCAATAAATGCGTATTTCCAAAAGCTGTGAGGGTTTGATTTTTTAGTATTCATCTTTATTATTCTATTTTTAATTAATGATTGATTGTAGTTCGTGGTGATTGAAAGTGGCTGAGTGTAAGTTGCAATTTTCAATAAGTTCATTTGATAAATCTCTTTTTCTTCTGCTTCATCTCTGACCAATAAATCGTCGGTTTGGTATTCAATATTTTTTTCTACTTCCTTTCTAAATTTCCAAATAAAAGGATTAAACCAAAGTGCGACTACCGCTAATTCAGCCATTAATAAATCAAGTGTATGCCACTTCTTCACATGGATTTTTTCATGTGCTAAAATCTGTTCGTAAGTCTCGTAATCATAGTCGGCAGGGTTAATAAAAATGTATTTGAAAAAAGAACAAGGTTCCATTTTCGTAGACATATTGACGATGGTACCTTCGTCATCAATTACTTTGTCATCACTTTTGTAGACTTTCAAAAGAGTGCTAATCACTTGTGCCAATAAGTTGAGTAAAAGTATAATTACTCCAAAAAGGTAAATTGCAAAGAGCCAAAAACCAACTCCCTTCGTTGTGGATTCATTGATTGAAATGGCAGCAGGAATTTGAGTTTTCATAGCTTCATCTTCTGTAAACGGAATCACTTTATTTTCTTTGACCACCTCATTTTGGATTATTTCATTTTTGGAAATTTCCTTATTTGTGCTTGTAGATTCCAATGTAGATGAGGACTTTTCTTTGGGAAATAGAACTTCTTCAGGTGCTTGGGTAACTTCTTGGATATTTGTTTTTTCTAAAAGAGAAGAGACAAAACCTTGATTATTTATCAACTGTGGCAACGTGAAAAGTGGCAATAAAAATGCAAGTCCAAGACAGGCCAAGAGGTAAATTCGATTCACCGCAAAGAAGCTTTCTTTTTCCAAAATTATTTTGTAGAAAGCGAGCAAAACAATAATCACGAGGGATGCTTTAATTAATAAGGCTATCATAGTTTTAAGATTTTTTTGATTTGATAATTTTTATCAACTCTTCTTTTTCTGCTTCAGTAAGGGTTTCTTTTTTGGCAAAATGGGCCAACATTTTGGGCAAAGAATTTTCAAAAAACTTTTCTTTAATATCGGTGAGAGACTCTTCTCGGTAAGTTTCGAAATCTGAAGTTGGACTGTACTCATGAGTGTTTCCGATTTTTTCAGATTGGAGCACCCCTTTCTTAACCAATATTTTTACCAAAGTTGCGACGGTATTATAATGTGGTTTTGGCTCAGGTAATTCTTCGACGATATCTCGAATAAAAGCTTTTTTTAATCGCCAAACTATCTGCATAATTTGGTCTTCTCTTTTCGTTAATTCTTTCATGTTTTTATTATTATAAAACAAACCTACTAACTTTTTAGTAGAAATACTAATTTTTTAGTAACTATCTACTAATTTTTTAGTAGTTGCTTTCCTTGTAATACTTTTAGTTCGGATTTTTTGAGTAAAATGTAAAGTTTGGAAGGGGGGAAATAAGAAAAGCTACCAATATTGAAATTGGTAGCTTTTCTTATTTTAAACTTTAATTTTTTTATTTCTTATTGTCTAATTACTTAAATTTAAATGTTTTTCTTACACCAAAAATCCCACTTTCCATTTGCCATGACCTCCTAAGTAAGGTGTGTGGAGTTGTCCAAACATCTTCTGGGTTTTCATAATCAACTTGATAACCCATGATGCTTAAATACTCTGGATTTTGCAATTCTGCTAATCCTTCCACTTCACTAATTAGATTAATATGAATTTTTGGAAACTTAATATCAATGAATTGATCAATTCCAATAAATTCCCATCTTGAAACATTTGTAATATAATGGTCTCTTTGTTCTGAATGATATCCACCGATATTAAAACCATATGTTGCAATATAGAATCCGACATTTTTGGAGGTATTAAACTTCAGGTTTGATTTTAAACTAGTTTCTTGGGGAGCAGTAATTGTAATATTAGGAGGAATAATTTCTTCAGGAAGACCTTCATAAATTTTATTAATTGCAAAGGAACTATACCTAGGGTTAATTTCAATATGAGAGTATTCAATTTCATATTCAGGTAGATGTAATTCCCAATATGATTGTCTTCGAACTCTACTTACATTTGTGTTTGAGAAAACATAGGTTGGTTTTTCGAAATCTTTAAACCAAACTTTTAATGTTCCTTTCCAAATGCCAACTTTTGGAAAATGAATTCTTTGCTCGGTTCTGCAAGAATATAAATCTTCAAAAGATTCACTTATTTTTATCTCCCGATTTTTAGAATCAACTCCATCATTTTCGTCAAAAAAATACTGATAAGTTCTTCCATTAGATTTTAATAAAAAATAAATTCCAACTTCATTAGTATGATAATATTTTGAAGTTAAGGTTCCATCCTCAACAGAGTATTTTAATTGTCTTCGATAACTAGGACTAGGGATATGAAAATTCTTTAGGTTTTTTATATCATCTAATTCAATTTTTAAAGTTTTTCCTTTATGTTCAGTTCTATAAGGATCACTCCAAGTATAACTAAATCGATGGCTATCAATGTATGATCCATTTTCTACATCGACATAGGTATATGCATCCTTGCCTCCACTAATTCCAATTACAAAGCAGGTGACCAGAACTTTAGATGATGGTTTTTTTGCAAATTCAATAACCAAGTCCTTTCCTTGGTCGGATTTATTTATTTTATGATGATAATAAAATTCCCCTTCTTGATTTGAGACTTGAACAGCCAAACAACTTCCTAAAACCCGTCCTGATTGAAAATAATTTCCAGCAATGGTAATTCTAAAATTTTCTTTATGAGGAGATTGAGATAATATTGCAGAAATATTTAAAAAGAAAAGTAGTGTGAAAAGATTAAGCGTTTTTAGATTCATTTGATTTCTTATTTTTTTGTTGAGTTGGCTTTTATGTTGAAAATAATTCTCTACCGTACACTTTTTGAAAGTTGCCACAAATTCACACGAATTGCACGAATTTTTGACAATAGAAATGTAATTTTTTTGAATTAAATCTGACAAGTCAGATTTTGCGAAATTCCACGAAAACCCAAATAGTAGTTAA
>JBGCCY010000130.1:0-3248 GCA_045104975.1 Saprospiraceae bacterium | reverse complement strand
AGCCATGCTTCCAAACCAATATAGAATACTGATCCCAAAAACGGAACGATAACCTGCTCCCTGGAAATTCATAAATCCTCCTAACAAAAGCGCAAATAAACCAAAGAAGGTGAAAAACATGTTGAGCAAAGTGAATCCTTTCACCCATCGTCGGTAAGGATAGTTTTTATCAAAATAGGCAAGCAAATTTTTAGCAATTAAAAATGAGAAAGCTGCCACAATTATCATCGATTGACTGAAAATCGCAAATAAAATCCAACCTAGGTTGATAATCGCGAGTTCTTCTTTTTTCCTTAATTTTTGGATCATATCCCAAAGCGAGGCAGGCAAAAATCCAAACCAGGGTAATACTGCTAACAATGCAATTGCAAAAAAATATTTGAAATGTTCCGAACCTATTCCCATCAAAAAATGTGGCATTTCCAAACTGATTAATCCAAAATACCAAAGTGGCAAATAAACAATTACTAGCAGCGGCAACAAAACTAATCCTTTTAGATTTTTACCTTTTGGATGGATAATTTGCAAATATCCCCACAACCCTAAACTCCATATAAACATACTAAATGGATGAATCATCGCTCCAAGCACTACGAAAAACCAAACGCCCCATTTCCATTTTCCAATTGGCTGTTTCAGATATAAAATCATAAAAACAAAACTCATCAATTGTGCTCCAAAAAGCCAAACATCACCTGTTGCAAACTTGGATAAATTGACTGGTAAAAAAGAACTTCCTAAAACCAATAAAGTCACGACGGTAGTCTTCAGTCCAAATATCTTTTTCCCAAAAAAATAAAACCCTACAAAGGTCATCAACAAAACTAATACATTGGGTAAACGTAATCCGAACTCATTGAATCTCAAAGATTTATACATCATCGAATCTACCCAAACTGGCAATAAGGCCTTAGCATCGGTATTCAATTCTCCTTTTCCTAACAAGGTTTGCACGTCAAGAAGAAAATCAGATTCTACTTCATTTAAGATGGTGGTGTACTCATTCATGATGAGCATATTTATCACAAATACGAAGGCTGAAATAAAGAGGAAAAATTTATATTTTTTAGTAAAAACCATAGTTGGATTTGAATATTTTTGCTGCAGACTTTTTATGACTTTTCGAAGCCTTATAATCTGCTTCTAAACAAACATGAATAAATATGAATTGTTTGTGGGCTTCTTTTATTTTAGAGCATGTTTAAACTTTTAACTAAAAAAAAGTCAATGATTTGTGGTTCTTGCTAACAATTTCAAAATTTAAACATGCTCTTAACTCAATAATTCATCTTTATCAATTAACTCACCGTAAACTCTTGGATATTCTTTTTTAGATGTACTTAATTCAAAAGTAAATGCTTTGGATTTTATAATATTTTCAAAAGATCCTAAATTCCATTTAATTTTAAATGTTTGATTTTTGAAAACACACGGTAGTTTTTCAAGTCTACCTTTTATCTCATCAACTGAAAAAGTTTTTCCTATTTTCCAAATTACTCCATTTTCTAATTCTGGAATTACATAGGACAACCTTAATCCAAGCAATAATTCGATTGTATCCTTTAGATTATCAATTGATAAGATTTTTAAATCAACTTGACATTCCCTAAATCCTAATTTGAATGCAAATAATTGATCCTCCATGCTTCTAAATGGCACTTCTTTCATGACTTCAGAACTTGTCTTATCAATCATGCATCTCAATTGACTAGGTTCTACTTTTGTCTCGTCAATAATTACGAGTGAAACAAACCAAAAAGAATTTTTGTCAATAATCTCATAGACATCAAGACCCAAGTTTTTAGGGTTTCCAAACAAATCTCCAAAATACTTTTTCGCTATTTCAATTGCCTCTGTTTTTTTCATTTTTCAACCATTTTCAAGAGTCTTTTAAATGGAAATGCGAAACTAAGGATTTGTATTTAGATTATTTTTTAAATTGCAGGAAAAAACAAATATGGATTATTCTACTTTAAAAAAATTAGTCGCAATTGATTCTCCTTCTGGATACTCAGAAGAAGCATCAAAATATATTTTTAAGCTTTTAAAAAGCTATGGCTGGAAACCAGAACGAACCAACAAAGGAGCAGTAAAATGTTCTTTTGGGAAAAATCCGACGTTGGCCATTGCTGCACATGTCGATACTTTGGGAGGAGTCGTTTCTGCGATTTTACCCAATGGAAATTTACGATTTTCAAAAGTCGGAGGCATTCAATTGAATGGCTATGAAGGCGCCTATTGCCGCATCAAAACTTTGGATGGAAAAACTTACACCGGCACTCTCCTACTCGACAATCCTGCGGCGCATGTCAACCCTGAATTGAATTCCAAAACTCGAACACTTTATAATATGCACATCCGAATGGATGAATTGGTCGAATCGAAAAAAGATACGGAGAAGTTAGGTATTCAAGTTGGTGACTTTGTTTGCTTCGAAACAAACTATGAAGAAACCAAGAGTGGATTTATCAAATCAAGATATATGGATAACAAAGCAGGATGTTTTGTGCTTTTTGAAATTGCTAAACGAATGAAGGAAATGAGAAAAACAGCTCCTGTCGAAATTTTCTTTTCCAACTATGAAGAAGTGGGACATGGTGGAACAGTTGGTTATTCTGATTCCGTAAAAGAATTGTTAGTGATTGACATGGGTGTAGTGGGTGATGGTTGCACAGGAAAGGAAACGGCTTGCTCGATTTGTGCCAAAGACTCTTCTGGGCCATACGATTTTGAGATGAGAAAAAAACTGACGAAGCTGGCTCGTAAGCATAAAATTCCTCATGCGGTAGATGTTTATCCATTTTATGGAAGTGATGGTTCGGCTGCTTTGCGTGCGGGGAATGACTTTCGAGTTGGGTTGATTGGGCCTGGGGTTTCGGCTTCGCATGGAGTGGAGCGGACGCATAAAAAAGGGATTGAGGCGACGGTAGATTTGTGTATGAAATATATTTTAGGATAGAAATAGATTTTATAACTTTCTTCTCTACCGTACACTTTTTTTTTTTTTTTTTTTATTACGAATTTCACGAACTTGGTTAATGAAAGTTCTTTTTCACGAAACGATTTTGACAAGACAAAATCTTCGAAATCCCGCGAAATCCCTACTGTTAACTACTATTTGGGTTTTCGTGGAATTTCGCAAAATCTGACTTGTCAGATTTAATTCAAAAAAATTACATTTCTATTGTCAAAAATTCGTGCAATTCGTGTGAATTTGTGGCAACTTTCAAAAAGTGTACGGTAGAGAA
>JBGCCY010000129.1:0-91639 GCA_045104975.1 Saprospiraceae bacterium | reverse complement strand
TTTTGGAAAATCATTCAAAGCATCCATATAAGTATCCAACTCATAATTCAGGCAACATTTTAAACGCCCACATTGCCCTGAAAGTTTAGTCTGATTGATCGCTAAATTTTGATATCTAGCCGCAGCGGTTGAAACTGATCTAAAATCAGTCAACCAAGTGGAACAACATAGCTCTCGACCACACGATCCAATTCCACCAATTCGAGCTGACTCTTGTCGAGCACCAATTTGACGCATTTCAATTTTCACTCGAAACTCTTTGGCAAACTGTCTAATCAATTCTCTAAAATCTACTCTCCCATCTGCTGTATAAAAAATCGTTACTTTTCTTTTATCACCTTGAAATTCCACATCTCCAATCTTCATATCTAATTCCAAGGTTCGAGCAATCACTCTAGCTCTGACCATCAATGCAGGTTCTTTTGCTCGAGCTTCGTAGAGTCTTTCAAGGTCACGATCATTCGCAATCCTAACTATTTTAAGCGAAACAGCATCTTCCGTTACTCGCTTCTTTTTCATTTGCAATCGAACCAAATCGCCTGACAATGAAATTTTTCCAATATCCAAACCTGCACCTGACTCCACTACTACCATATCTCCAGTAATAGCATGAGTATGAGGAGTGTTTTGAAAAAATGCCTTTCGAGCACCATTTTTAAAGCTCACTTCAACAAATCCAAAATCATTTACATCAGGTAAATCTAGCTTCGTCAACCAATCATATGTATTCAACTTGTTGCAGCCACCTGTGCTACAACCACCATTACTATTACATCCTTTTGGAGTGCCGTCTGAATTTGTTCCTGTAGAACAACCAATACATCCCATATCTTTTTATTTATTTTAGAAAATTGTTTAATGATTAATTCTTGACAAACAAAACTCATCACTAAACAACTACCTTTGTTTTTAAAATTTGATTCAATTGGAGAGAGGCATCTAGAAATAAAATTCTAGGATTCGCATTTCGCTCCACGTAGTAAGCACATTCATTGAATAATTCTGAGATGGCTTCTACTTGATTCCATTCTATAATTTTAGTTAAGTTTTTTGCTGTTTTTAATTCATTGGGTAACAACCTAACGTTGTCACCACCAGTTAATTTCAGCAACATATATTCACGCATAAAATGCAGTCCATATTTCAAAAAGTGTTTCTGGTTTTCTCTACCAATTTTGGAAAACCGATCTACCCAATCCATCAAACTCAATCCATTTCCTACATAGCATAATCGCATCCACTCCAAAAATAAAATAGCATTGTCGTTCTCAGTATTTTCCAAAAGACTTAATGCTTCGTTATAATTTCCCTCTGCTAGATGGGCAGTTGCTGCTGCCTTTTCTTGAGGAATACTTTTGTTTTGTTTTAGTGCTTCAACAATGTCTTGATCAGGTAACTGATTAATTTTCACCAATTGACATCTACTCAAAATGGTATTTAAAATCATCTCCTGATTTTCTGCTACCAAAATAAATAACGTATTCGGTGGCGGTTCTTCGATCATTTTCAATAATCGATTTCCTTCTTTTCCTAAATATTCTGGGAGCCACATCAATAAAATTTTATGACTTCCCTCAAATATTTTAAGACTCAATTTCTTGATAATTTCTACGCACTCATCCTTAGTTATGTTCCCTTGCTTATTTTCTGCACCGATTGATTGTAGCCATTGATTAGCGTTCAAATAAGGATTTTCAATCATTGCTTTTCGCCAATCAGGGAGCAAATGGGTACTCACTACTTTTGATCCAACTGTAGGATAAGAATAATGAATATCAGGGTGCACCAATTTGGCAGATTTGATACAATTGCTACATTTTCCACAAGAGTCATTTTCTTGTTTATCTGTGCAAAGAACATATTGAGCAAATGCTAATGCCAACGCTAATTTCCCACAGCCTTCTGAGCCCAAAAAAATTAGTGCATGAGACATTCGATCTGAAGAGATCATGCTACGCAAAACCTCTTTTGTTTTTCTCTGACCGATGACTTGCTGGAATTGCATTTAATGTTTTTGATTACCTGACAAAAGAGATATTAGCACTTCAAGCACTAACCTAGTTCAACGGACAGAAATATTCATCAAAAATAGAAGAGAAATTAAGGAGACTGGATTTTTGCAGAGGGCAAGTATATTGAAGATATTTTCCTTGTGATTTCACTCATGAGTGAGATGCGGAAATTCCATTTGTATCATTATCTAATTTACTATTGATCTTATTATATTTAACCAAATCAGTAAATGGGATGTATGTTTTTTGCTAAAATCGAAACTTTAGTCGTTAATGGAAATTTTACTCCATATTGAATATACAGATATAATCTCTGTACTCTTCTTTATTCCTGTGCCTTTATCCACTCCATAGACTTCCTTCTCCATTTCTATCTTCACTACTCGTCTATTTCTTTCTATTCTAATAAAATATATTCAAAGCCCTTTTTTGACTTTAGTGCGAAATTACATCAATTTATTGAGAAAATGGGTATGGAATATTGGGATTTTAAATGTAGTTGAAATTTTGGTTTTGATTAAAAAGTTATAACCATTTCCATTTAGTTTTGTTATTATTGTTATTATGAAAATATCAGTTTACAGAAAAGCACATTTTAATGCTGCGCATCGATTATTTGTTTCAGATTGGTCGGATGAAAAAAATGCGGAAGTATTTGGACTTTGTTCCAACAAATATTACCACGGACATAATTATGAAATGGAAGTAAAAGTAACTGGCGAAGTTGATCCAGTTACTGGTTATTTGATTGATTTAAAAATATTAAAGGACATTATTAAATCGGAAATCGAAAATCGCTTTGATCATAAAAATCTAAACTTAGAAGTAGAGGAATTTAAAACGTTGAATCCTACTGCTGAAAATATTTGTTATGTGATTTGGACAATTCTACGAAAACATTTGGAGGAGAAGTATGAGATTGGAGTAAGACTGTATGAAACGCCAAGGAATTTTGTGGAATATCCAGCTATTTGATTTTTCGAATTTTGCAAAAAAAAATCCATTTTGAATATTCAAAATGGATTTTTTTTTGCAAAACTTAAATGACTTTTATCTTTTTATCAAACGAGTCGTTTTTAATACATCTCCATCATCATCTAACATTCTTATAAGGTATAATCCATTTGGAAAACCAGCAACGTTAATTGCATCTCCATTTTGGAAATTAGTTACTGACATTTGTTTTCCAACAATATTAAAAATCTCAAGAGATTTAACATAAGGATTATCTGTGATGGTAAAATAATCCGTAGTTGGGTTTGGAAAAACCTTAGCTGTTGATTTATCAAAATTAGCAGTAGCTACTGTACAATCAGCATTTACATTAATCCTAAATTCATAAGTATTGGTTCCCAAAACTACGCCTGGAACGCCTACTTCATACACATTCACTTCATAAGTACCACATCCAGGACTTCCTCCATGTCGAATTCCAATATCCATGATACTTGAACTATCTGCTTCTAACTCAACTGGTTGATCAATATTGCTATCGACATTTGTCAATTGGTCAAAACCAAAACACAAGTTTTTATCACATAATTGCATTTTCCATTTGCTTGGAGCATCAATTACAGTAACTTCCCATCTAAGAGATAATGTGCCCATTGAAGTATTCGTCATATCGCCTTGAGATTTTACAATCTCAGTTAAATCACTCATATCATAAGTTCCTTCAACTAGAATGCCATCAGGCGACATGGTAATTTGTGCTTGGATAGTAATTCCAAGTAAAATAAAAATAAACGAGAGTAAAATTTGCTTCATGATATACTTTTTTTAAAATCTTTTCGTAAAAATACAAAATCTAATCTTAATATCTAAATTATCAATCTTAAATACTTTGTACAATACCCGATAAATAAACAAAGGTTTCATCATTTTACTGATGAAACCTTCATTTTAAATAAACGCTAAACCAATAGGAGTAGATTTATTATTATTTACAATAAAGAATTATTAGTGTTGAACAGTAATTCTTTCAGTAATTGCTTTGTCATCATTCACTAATCTTACAAGGTAAATACCATTGCTGAAAGAAGAAAGGTTAAGTGTATTGACAGTATTTTGAAGTTGACCAGTCATTAATACTTTCCCATTCAAAGAAAAGATTTGGAAGTCAGTATCACCTGCAAGCACTTGATCCAATGTAATATTCAAATCTCCAGTTGTAGGATTTGGAGACATTTTTACTTTACCTTCTAATGCTACTTCATCAACATCAACGAATACCTCTGCACTAAATACTTGATTAGAAGTAAAGAAGCCAGCATTATCAACAGAAGAATCATAATCATAAACCACATTATCCATTTGATCTTTGATTTCAAAACTTCCATCTAATTCACAACCATTCCATTGAGATCCATACATACCATCTCCATAAGTATCAAATAAGTTAAATGAATAACAATCAGTAGCTAATGTAACCTCTTCAGTAATAGTTGCTCCTGCTTGACCAGTATATGGTCCACCAGATGCTACTACAGCTCCTGATCCATCTCTGAATTCCCAAGATGTTTCCTCAGGGTAACAATCTGTGAAAATATTAAGTGTCAAAACATGAAGTGAAGTTACATCAGAAGAAATGAAAGATCCATCTGTATCAGTATCTGTCAAGTCACCATCTACTCCTCCATTTGGATTAGAGACTGAAGCATTTATTGTATTATTTGCTGCGGATGTAAAAGTGTAATCATCTAAAGTAACCTCTGTTTTAGTAAGGTTTGCGAGATTTCCTGTCCACATAAATGTTTGGTCAGCTCCTCCGTTTACATTATATGTAATATCTAATGATGTCAATTCATCAGCTCCTTTATTGATAATAGTTACAGTAGGAGCAATAGTCGTTTGTTCTCCAATACAAACTTCACCTTGTTCTCCAACATTAATTGCACCTGGATTATTATCATGATTACTAACTACAGCAACATCAGACTTTCCGATACGAGCTGCTTGATTTACAAACTTAGTATCATCATTTTGAATGATAGCAACTAACTCAATTTGGTCATAGTTATAGATATTATTGAAACTTAAATCATACTCTTCACTTACCGTGTAAGAATCGCCAGCTGTAAATGAACTTCCAATAGCGATACCATCATGGTTAGGAATGAATTTTTTGAAAACATTGTGGTATACCTCTTCAGAAGTACTTCCACCAGGTGCATCAGCCTTTGTAATTTCATGCTCAATAGCCATCAATCTTAATCTGAAATCACCTGTCGCATCTAGTTCTGAATCAATAGTTCCTGCTATAACTAATTTTCCGTCAACAATATCAGCAGTCAAGTTGATAGCAAATTCAGATGCTTCTGCATAAGTTGCATCAATTACTGTTTGAGTCAAAGCACTTGGAGCACTAGATGCACTCGTCCCTTGCATTTTAATATTCGGAGCACCTGTGATATCTCCGTAGTAATCTCCAATTCTAGTTTGTACTTCACCTGGATTATCCAAATACATTGGATCAAAACCTGGCCACCATACTTGGTATCCAATAAAAACTACTTTATCCAAATTAGCATTAATCGTCGCTTGTAAGGCTGGATTTTGAGCAGCACATGGAGGACATGAAGCTTGAGTTGCTTCTTCTACGAATAACATACGAGGAGTTTGAGCAATTGCTTGGAATGAAATAACCATAGCAATAAAAAATAAACATATGTTGTAAATTCTTTTCATAATTAATAAAATTTTAATGATTGAATAATTTGAATTATATATTTTAGGCTAGTTGTTGAGAAACAAAATTTTCGCCTGATTAACAAAAGTAATGAAACGGACAGACTTTACAATTTTTTTACCTGAAAATAATCGGTTTGGCAGTTAGCAGACTTTTAAAGGAATATACTTACTTATTTTCATGTTTTACATTTCATAAATCTCTTATTCTTACTTTTTAATAAAAGTCATTTTTACACTTTACAATATCTTATTCGTCTTTGATAGGACAGCATAAATTCAACTTTTTCTTTTTCTTTGCTAGGCAATTTTTTCTATATTGCTAGCAATATAAAATAGACTTGTAATAGTTTAATATTTTCAATCTACATTAACTCTATGGAAAAGTGTGTTTTTTCATAAAACATATCATCCATTTTGTTTTCAAAACCAAACTCCTCCTTTATGCATATTGCAATCATTGGCAATGGTATTAGTGGTATCACCACAGCTCGATATATTCGAAAATTAAGCGACCACAAAATCACCGTTATTTCCTCAGAATCTGATTACTTTTTTTCTCGAACGGCATTGATGTACATTTATATGGGACATATGCGAATGGAGGATACTCAACCTTATGAAAATTGGTTTTGGGAAAAAAATCGAATTGATCTAAAAAAAGGCTTTGTAGAAAAAGTCAACCATCAAAATAGCGAACTCCTTTTTGCCGGAGGCGAAAAAATGAAATATGATAAATTGGTTTTAGCAACGGGTTCTGCTTCCAATAAATTTGGTTGGCCAGGCCAAGATTTGGAAGCCGTACATGGAATGTATTCGCTCCAAGATTTAGAAGCAATGGAGAAATATAGCGCTAACTTAAAGCGTGCAGTAATCGTTGGAGGTGGATTGATTGGAATTGAAATGGCAGAGATGTTTCACTCTCGAAATATCCCGGTGACTTTTTTAGTTCGAGAAGCTGATTTTTGGAATGGTGTTCTTCCTATCGAAGAATCTAAAATGATTGGACGACATATTCTTGAAAATCATATCGACTTGCAATTGTCCACCGAACTCAAAGAAATTGTTGATGATGGAAATGGAAAAGCATGTGCAGTCATCACGAATAAAGGAGAAAGAATTGAATGTGGATTTGTAGGACTTACCGCTGGCGTTCATCCAAATATTGATTTCCTAAAAGAATCTGGAATTGAAATCCAAAGAGGTATTGTCGTCAATGATTTTTTAGAAACTAGTATCCCTAATATTTATGCCATTGGAGATTGCGCTCAGATACAAAACCCAAAACCAGGACGAAGACCTGTGGAAGCAATTTGGTATACCGGAAGAATGATGGGCGAAACTGTTGCATATAATATATGTGGGAAAAAAGTGGCCTACGATCCAGGACTTTGGTTTAACTCTGCAAAATTTTTCGAAATCGAATACCAAGTTTATGGAACTGTTTTGGCAAAAATGGCTGACAACCATGAAGCTATTTACTGGGAACATTCTGATGGTAGAAAAAGTATTCGAGTGATTTATGATAAAAACACCAATGAGATTGTAGGGTTTAATTTGATGGGCGTTCGTTTTCGACATGAGGTTTGTGAAAAATGGTTGAAAGAAAAGACAAATGTAGAAGTAGTGTTACAAGATTTGGCAATCGCAAATTTTGACCCTGAATTCTACAAAACTCATGAGCATGAAGTATTGAAAATTTACAATCAGAAAAGTGGCAAAAATTTAAAATCTAAGAAAAAACGAGGTTGGACTCAAGCCTTCAAGTTCTTGCAATCTTAACTTTCCAAACACACTTTTACTTTTTTCAAAAAAATCGAAAATGAAATTAATTAAAAATATAGGTCTTGCTCTCTTCATTTTAGCACTAACCATTTTTGTGGCGTCACTTACTTTGAGCAACCATACTTTGACGGAAACAGTTTTGTCAAAAAACATTTCAAATACCTACCATCAAGAAATGATCAAGCAACAAGCTGGAGATTTGATGGGTAAAGAATTCGGAAGTAATGTTGCTTTCATCAATGCGTTTAAACCAGTTTTAAATAACTCATTAGAAGCATTGGACAAAGCCTCAGGTGTTGATCGAGCAAATGGGGTTTGGAATGCGGTACCAGAAAAACTACCAGAAGGAGTTAATGAAAATGACTATCGAATGTTTCCAAATACGGTTGATGATTATCTTTTTTCTTTGACAAAATATTCGGCTGGCGGTTTACTTCCTGGAAACTCTAATTGGTTCTTTTTGCTCAGCTTCATTTTAGCTGCACTCGGTGGTTTAATGTATTTATTACCTGACTTAGATTTGATTCCAGGAATTAAAAATAATCAAATTTACGATAGCCCTGCCACTCGTGGAATTACGTTTCAAACTAGGATGATTTTTCTAGGGATGACCATTTTAGCGAGTATCTTAATGATCGTTTTCAAATATTTATTAATTGGAATTTTGACAATTGCTGCAGGTCTTTTTATCATTTATAAAATTTACAAAACGAATAAAGAGAACAATATTTCTTTTGCAAAAACTAGAAAAGTAACTGCCCCAAAAGGACTTGGTTGGATTGGAATTTCATTCGGAATCTTTTTGATTTTGTTTTATGTGGCACTTTATTTTTTTCCAGAATATATTACGAACTGGACTCTGATGCTAGACCCAATTTCTCAATCATTGAGTGGAAATACTGCAGGTCGTTGGTTTTTGTATGGTTTCCTTTATACGATGGTTATGTTCGTCATGGGAATCAGAATGTTAATAAAATATAGACATAATAATTATCAATTAATTCGAACTGGCTCGGTAATGTTTTTCCAGACTGCCTTCGCATTTTTGATCCCAGAATTTTTGTTGCGACTGAATCAACCGTACATGGATTTTAAAAATGCATGGCCGCTTGATTACGATTTCTTTTTTGAGATTGATAAAATGTATGGACAAGGAACTGAATTTGCCATCGCAGGTTGGGCGACAAGTGTAGGAACAATGATGTTTATCTGGGGAATAGTTTTGACACTTATCGTCGTTCCATTCTTCACGTATTATTTTGGGAAAAGATGGTACTGCTCATGGGTTTGTGGTTGTGGAGGATTAGCGGAGACTTTGGGTGATCCTTATCGTCATTTATCTGACAAAAGTCTGACTGCTTGGAAATACGAAAGATATATTATCCATGGCGTTTTAGTATTTGCTATCGTGATGACAGGAATGGTCATTTATACTTACCAAACTGGAAGTTCAAATATTTTATTTTTCGACTCTTACAATGTACGTTCGTGGTATGGATTTTTTATTGGTTCTATGTTTTCAGGAATTGTGGGAACCGGTTTTTATCCATTGATGGGAAATCGAGTTTGGTGTAGATTTGGTTGTCCATTGGCAGCGATGATGGGATTGGTTCAACGCTTCAAATCTCGATTTAGAATTACTACTAATGGTGGTCAATGTATCAGTTGCGGAAATTGTTCGACATATTGTGAGATGGGAATTGATGTAAGAGCATATGCTCAAAAAGGTCAAAATATAGTGCGAGCATCTTGTGTTGGATGTGGAATTTGTGCAGCAGTTTGTCCACGTGGAGTTTTACGTTTGGAAAATGGAACAGTTGATATTGATAATCGAGTAACTGAATTAAAAACAGTTCATGTAAAAACTATCAGCATGACAAATGGGGAATTTTCATTGGAAGGAAATGAAGTGTAGGGTTTTCCAAAATCATACATAATATCAAAAAAAATGCAACTCAAATTGAGTTGCATTTTTTTTTGTAAAAGCATTAGCGATAGCGTTAATTAGTCCTCCACATGTACAGATTCTACTTGCAAAATTTCTTTTTGTTCACCATTCACCAAGTTAACAAAAGCAATTATTTCACATTCTACTGGATTCCATTCTTCAGGAAAAATCATTGTCTTTGTGATATCATAATTATCTCCTTTTGACATATTAGTAGAAATAGATTCTCCATCATATTCAGTCATCGCACCTCTAAATGCATGTTTGTGTACATAATCTTCCACTAATCCACCTTGTGCATCATCCAGTTGCGCATCTACAATATTCGACTCTGTAACGATGACCGTTAATCTTAATTCACCAGTAATATCTTCTTCTGCAATCCCCGAAACTTGTACTTCTAAACTTCGAGTAATTGGATCAAAAACCTTATTAATATTTACTAAAATTTTAGGATTTTCTTCCAACTCTTGACTTATAAAACCTGCCCATTTCTCTCTACCATACTGAAGACGATATGATCCTCCATCAAAATCTTTTCTGTTGACCACCGCACTCGGATAGAAAGCAGGATTCCCCAAATAATTAATTAGATTTTCGCCATCTTCCGTTTTAAAAGAAAACATACTTTGTGACAATGGCTCTGCAAAATCTCCTGCATGAATAGAAACTACCACTAAATTGTCGCCATAAATTGATAATAAATTTTCTAACTCAGCACTCCCCGCAGGACATTGCACACATCCAACTCCCGTAAATTCTTCTACCAAAACTTTTCTTGCAGAATCAATAACTGGTGGATCTGGTACTACAGGACAGTTTTCTTTACAAGAAAAAAACAATACAATTACAAAAAACAATAATAATTTTTTCATCTTAATTTTCTTTAAAAATTAATAATTAAAAAGTAGAACGAACAGATAATCTAACTCCACTAAACGCAGGCTCTAATCGACAGATTCCTCCTGCACAAACGATCCCTTCTACTTGCTTGACATATTTCAATTCAAATCGATTTGAACGATGTGTATAAACTACTCCCAAAGTTGGATAGTGAATATCATCAGCCTCTTCACCTTCAGCCAAATCTGATTTGTAAGGGTCTACATTGTACATATCTGATATGGTGAAAATCCAATGTGGCGCGATCCCTACTTCTACCTGTGCAAAAATCCAATCACCCAAATCTCTATTTTTATAATTACTCAAACCTGGAGCAGTCAACATATATTGAGTCTCAATTCTAACCGATCTTTTCCTAGAAATTTTATATAAAAATTCTGCGTAAGGAGTTATCGTCTCTAGAAGATCTACACCTGGTTTTCCTTCGTAAATATTTTGATTATAATTTTGCCATTGAATTCCACTAATGAGTTGCCACTTTCGTTTGTATTTATATGTGACTTCTGTGTAAATTTCTCGGTACAACAAATCATTTTCAAGCGTAGTAATATTGGAAAAATTAACCAAAAAACCCAATTTTCTAGTAGGTGAATATCGAACATCCAATTGGATAGCTTGCTCGCCTAATTCTTGAGTGGCAGGAGTATATCGAGCATTTAATCGATAAGTATTTACCCTAGACATCGGAGGTAAGAAATTAATCGTTCCTCTATTTTCATTTTCAAAGGGATTGATTCGAAAGGAAAAATTCTCCGTCCTTTTTCCCTCCAAAGAAATTCCAAATCCATTCCCTGCATAGCCCAAAGAAGTATAAATAATATTTCCTTCTTGGAAATCAAACTTACCCGTCGTCTCTTGCCCTGCTAAGTTGACGTATTCCAATTGAGCATCCCAAAATGTTTCTTCCGTTTTATAAGCTCCTTCTATGTACCAAGTAAATTTGCCAACGCTCAAAGTATTGTACAATGAAAAAGCATAAGAATTATATTTTGCTCCCGTACGAAATCCTTCTGGATAAAGACTCAATGAAGTCAAAAGTAATCCCATCGTTTCATCGTCAATCGTCCGACTCACCACTCCAAATCCTGGTGCAAGAGTAAAACGACTAGAATCTCCAACTACGAAACCATCTACACTCATTCCTTTAACAACTGACTCATACAAATCGAAAAGATTTTTTTGTCTTCCCGTAAAACCTTTAATTTTCCAATCAGGTGTAATATCGTAAGTCAAGCGTAAACCAACTAAAGCATTATCAATCAAAAGTGGTCGCTCCTCATAAGCCCGAAAAATAATTCCACTTCCAATTTGATCATAAATATAACCAGCAGTTATTCCTAGTTTGTTCACTTTCTTATTCACAAACCATCGACCAAAACCTTGATCCGTATAACTGTCTTGAGGGTTAAGTAAATTGGAATTATTAAAAAGGTCAAACCGAACACCAATATCAAATCCAAAATTACTGTACTTAAGATCTAACCAAGTTTCCGCTCCAAATAATTGGTGGTCATACTGAGGAGTTCCTGTCGCTTCAATAGCTTCATCTTCTATAAAAAAATTACCGTTAGATTCGAGACTCCCAGAGAAGGATCCCTGATTGTTACTTTGCGAAAAACCCAACGTATAAATAAGTGTGATAAGGATTAAAAGTAATCCGTTTTGTTTTGTAGGTAACATCTGAATATATTATTTATATCTATTTGAAAAAAACTACAGTTTATAGTTTTGGTTCTTAGACAAATCTTGTGTTTTAGGTCAAGCGAAAATTAAAATCAACACTTCCGTTGATCGCTTTTGATTTCAATTTTAACTTGATTACAGAATTTAGCAAAGAACGATAGTTTTTTAAACTTTATACAAAAATACCTTCATATATTGGTATTTTGCAAAAAGACAATACTTAAATATGCCTTTCAGCCGTTAAATCGAAGTTAAACCCAAATCAATATTAGCACTAGCGATTTTTTTGTGATAAATTTGTAACGGCTTTTGATTAAAAAGTTATCCTATAAAAAAAATTAACCATCAAAATTAAATAAAATACAATGAAGTTATTCAACATTCTATCAGTTGTTTTTGCACTTTGTCTTTCAACATCTCTTTTTGCACAAAAGAATTTACCAAATGTAAATGTGAAAGACCTTAAAGGAAAGACTGTTAACATTCAAGATTATGCTAAAAATGGCAAAATTACTGTAATCAGTTTTTGGGCAACTTGGTGCTCTCCATGTAAAAAAGAATTAGATGCAATTGCAGATATTTATCCTGATTGGCAAGAAGAATATGGTGCTGAAGTAGTTGCAGTAACAATTGATAATGCAAGAGCAATGGCAAAAGTGCCTGGCATGGTTGAAACAAAACAATGGGAATATGATATTCTTTCTGATGTGAATCAAGATTTACAAAGAGCATTAAATTTCCAATCTGTTCCGCAGACATTTTTGTTAGATCAAAAAGGAAATATCGTTTATACGCACACAGGATATGTTTCTGGAGATGAATATGAATTGGAAGATAAAATCAAAGCTTTGGCTGGGAAATAAGTTGAAGTTGTTTCGATAAAAAAGCGGATATTCTCGAAAGAGGGTATCCGCTTTTTTTATTTGACTATTTATATCTATCCATAGACTTGCATTGACTTTACTGACTCTTATACTATGTGAATCGAGTCAGTAAAGCCAATGCAAGTCTGTTGTTAAAAACTACGCTAACTCCGCCAACTCCATCCATCTCATTTCCTTTTCCTCAATTTCATTTTTTACCTCACCAAGTTCAATCGAAAGTTTTTGAATTTCTTCAGAAGTCAAATTTGGATTATTAAACTGTTCGGTGATTTTATCTTTTTTTTCTTCTAAAACTGAAATCTGTTTTTCCAAGCGATTAAACTCTTTTCGTTCTTCGTAAGTTAATTTTGGCTTGTTGTCTTTTGGTTTTTCAACTGTTGGTTTTACGATTCTTTTTTGTCGTTCTCTTTCTGCTTGACGAGCTTCTTCCAATTCTTCTTTGTGCAATGCTCGATAGTCAGAATACTGTCCATTATAATCTCGAATTTTTCCATCACCTTCAAAAATAAAAAGGTGATCAACAATTTTATCCATAAAAAAACGATCGTGAGTTACGACTAAAACACAACCAGGAAAGTCCATGAGAAAATCTTCCAAAATATTTAAAGTGATAATATCTAAATCATTGGTTGGCTCATCGAGAATCAAAAAATTAGGATTTTCCATCAATATAGTCAGTAAGTGTAATCGACGCTTCTCTCCCCCACTCAATTTTGAAACATAAACTTGTTGTTGTTTTCGATTAAACAAGAAACGTTCGAGCAATGACTCAGCAGTCAACTTATTTCCTTTTTCCAAAGGAATATATTCGGCGATATCTCGCACAACATCGATAACTCGTTTGTCATTTTCTAACTGAATTCCATCTTGCGTATAATGCCCAAAAACGACAGTTCCACCAACTACAACTTTACCGCTATCAGGTCTAATTTGTTGCGTCAACATTTTTAACAAAGTTGATTTGCCTGCTCCGTTTGGCCCGACAATTCCTACTTTTTCTCCTTTTTTAAATTTATAAGCAAAATCTTTTACTAAAACTAAATCGCCGTAGCTTTTGGAAATATAATTGGCTTCCAGGATTTTACTTCCTAATCGACTTCCTTTCATGTCGATTTGGATTTTATCTTTAGCGATTTTTTGAGAGGCTTTTTCTTCTATTTTATAAAATGAATCAATTCGAGATTTTGCTTTAGTTCCACGAGCTTTTGGTTGACGACGCATCCATTCTAATTCTTTGCCCATCAATTTTTTCGTCTTGTCTAAAACAACTGCTTGATTATCTTCTCTCGCTTCTTTTGCTACTAAGAAATCAGAATAATTTCCTTTGTATTTATAAATCACTCCTGTATCTAACTCTATAATATTATTACAAACTCGTTCGAGAAAATAGCGATCATGCGTTACCATAAACAATGTCAAATTCGGAGATTGTAAATATTCTTCGAGCCATTCAATCATATCCAAATCCAAGTGATTGGTTGGCTCATCAAGAATTAAAAATTCAGGTTCATCAATTAAAATTTGGGCAAGTGCTAATCGTTTTTTTTGTCCACCCGAAAGATGTGCCACTCGTTGTTCGAGATCTGTAATTTTTAATTTTCCTAAAATCTCTTCAATACGTGCTTTAAAATCCCAAGCTTTCAGGTCATCCATTTGTTGCATAGCCTTTGCCATCCCATCTTCGTCTTCAAGATTAAGCATTGCTTTTTCATACTGTCGAGTTGCTTGTATTTTGGGATTTTCAGATTCAAAGACTGCTTCCATGATGGTATGCCCATCTCGAAAAATTGGGTCTTGCAATAAATATCCAATTCGAATATCTTTCCTGTATTGAACTTTGGCATTTTCACCTTCTGCTTTTTCTGTTCCAGCTATGACTTTGAGAAGTGTGGTTTTCCCTGCTCCATTTTTAGCAACGAGTGCAATTTTTTCACCTTTGCTCATTTGAAAGTTGACCTTATCAAATAAGACTTTGTCGCCAAAGGATTTTGAAACATTTTCGAGAGACAGGTAATTCATATATTAATTTGAAAATTTAAATGATTTTAATTTTTCACAAAAGTACTAAATTTAAAAATCCTTAAAACGAAAAAAGAAGCCGAAACAATTAATTTTGTTTCGGCTTCTTTTTTATAAAATTTGATTTTGGATTTTTTCCAAAAACTATTTCATATCTCGTAGAATAGATAATACTTCATTTAAGTAAATATCTTTTTCTAATCCTTCCATCCAATCTTTGTTTCGAGCTTCTACTCCTTCATCTTTAGTTAAAGCATCCATGTCTTCAGGAAGATTTTTAACAACCATTCCTTTTATTTTTTTATCTAATACTTCTTTGAAAGCATCGCTTACTTCTTTTTGGTCTTGCTCCATCTGAGTGTATTTATCGATATTCAGAGGATAAATATCAATATCTCTTTGAGTTTTTAACCATTTTGCATGAGTTGCAACTTGTTGAAAAGCAGGATGACTTTTAACTCTTTTTCCACTTGCTGCTCGAAGCTCATCTAATTTATCAGTTACAGAGTATACATTTTGTCCATATGGAACAGGAGCAATTTCAGTATAATCTAACGCGTGATCGTAATCTTTTTCACCTGAGTCAAAGTAAGAATATAAATCAGGGAAGACGATATCAGATTTCACTCCATTTAATTGAACAGAACCTCCATTCACTCGGTAGTATTTTTGGATAGTCAATTTGATTGATCCCAAAGGCTTAACGTCTGAATATCCCATGACTGCTCTATCCAAATCTAAGAATCTTTGAACTGTTCCTTTTCCGAAAGTAGAAGTACTTCCTACAATTACTGCTCTTCCGTAATCCTGTAATGCTGCTGCTAAAATTTCAGAAGCTGATGCACTATATTCGTTTACCATTACCACAAGTGGTCCGTCATATAATACTTTTCCATCTTCATCTTCATGAACTCCTGATCGACCAATTCTTGATTTCACTTGAACGATTGGTCCTTTTTCGATAAATAGACCAGCCATGTCAACTACTTCCTCCAATGATCCACCTCCGTTATTTCTTAGGTCAAGGATAATTCCTTCAACATTATGTTTCTTTAATTTTTTTAATTCTTTCGCTACGTCTTCCGCACAACTATGTCCTCCATTTCTTCCAAAGTCAGCATAGAAACTTGGCAAATTAATATATCCCATTTTCTCTTCACTTTGTGGAGCTGAAAGTAAAGTTGATTTAGCATAACCTTCTTCCATGATAACTACGTCCCTTTCGATAGCAATCACTTCTTTTTTTCCATCTTTCTTTTTCACGGTCAATCGAACTTCTGTTCCTTTTTTCCCTCTAATCATATCTACTACATCGTCAATCACCATTCCGTTAACATCTACTGGTTCATCATCACCTTGAGCAACTGCCATAATCATGTCATCTGCTTCTAATTGTTTTCCTTTCCAGGCTGGTCCTCCAACAATGATACTTACCACTCTAGTATATTCTTCTTCCGCTCGAAGTTGTGCTCCGATACCTTCCAAAGTTTTAGACATTCTAATATCAAAGTTCTCTTTATCTCTTGGTTTGAAATATCCTGTGTGAGGATCGTACACATTCGCGACTGCATTCAAGTAATTGCTCAATCGATCTGTACGTTTCAACTTTCTCATTCTAGTGTACCATTTTTCAAATACATCTAAAACATCTTCTCTCGCTTTTTGCTCTAACTCGGCAAATGATTTTCCTTTTAAGTCTTCGTCTTCTCCTTTTTTCTGCAATTCTAAATCATCAACTACTCGAGTTAATGTTTCTCTTTTTAAATACTTTCTCCAACTCTCTTTTAGCTCTACATCATTTTTTGCAAAAGGCTTTTTCTCATCTGATAAATCAATTGTTTCATCTATTGAAAAATCAAAAGGTTTTGCTAAAATCTCTTTGAAGTATCCTTCCGTTTTATTTAATCCTTTTTCTACAAGAGTCAAAGACATATCGAAAAACTCATAAGTACCTGCATCTGCTTCATCATCTAATTTCATTTCAAATTTCCCTAAGCGATCAACATCTTGCTGAGTCAACCATCTTCGGTTTCCGTCGATTCGATCTAGGTATAAATCGTAGACTTTTTCAGAAAAATCGTCATCTACTTTTTGAGGTTGAAAATGAAATCTATCTAAATTAGCAATAATAGATTTAATTAGAATAGCTTCTTTTTCAGCATTATTAGCGGGAATATAAAATGCTCCAAATACTAATGCGACAAGAATTATTGAAAAGAAAATGGGACCTCTGAATTTCATATTGTGATGTTTTAAATATTTACTTATTTCGAAATATTAACTAAAAGACAAGACTTATTTTAGATAATTGCTTTTAGTCAATAAATATAGGTTAAATTCCTTATAAATTAAGGCGATAACCTTGCCAATTGGTTGTTTTAACGAAATAATAACGAAGTTTACGTGACGAGAATTATCTCAAAGTTTACTTCTTTATTTTTTTATAAAACAGACTTAAGGTAAAATTGTTTTTCTACAAAAAGAACAACGCCCTATTTGACGAATCAAATAGGGCGTTGCCACATATTTTACATTATTTAAAGAATAATTAATTCTTTAATAAGTGAATTAGATTTTAGATGAATGGTGCAATTACCAAAGCAACTACTGACATCAATTTCAACAAGATGTTCAATGATGGACCAGAAGTATCTTTGAATGGATCTCCAACAGTATCACCTACTACAGCTGCCTTATGAGCATCAGATCCTTTATAGTGCTTGTCTCCCTGAATCGTAACACCTTCTTCAAACATTTTCTTAGCGTTATCCCAAGCACCACCTGCGTTTGATTGGAAGATGGCCATTAACACACCACAAACTGTCACACCTGCTAATAATCCTCCTAACATTTCAGGACCTCCAGCAAATCCAATTACAACTGGACTGATAACTGCTAATAAACCTGGAACAACCATTTCACGAATAGAAGCGGCTGTTGAAATTTCAACACACTTATTGTAATCTGCTTTTCCATCTGCTGCATCAAAAGTTTTTCTATCTGCATCAGACCATTGATCCATCTCTTTTCCATCATTCTTTCTCATCACAGCTAATGCTGCTTTCAATTCAGGAATAGATTTAAATTGACGACGTACTTCTTGAATCATATCCATTGCTGCACGTCCAACTGCTCCCATTGACATCGCTGAAAATACGAATGGCAACATACCTCCAATTAATAATCCAGCCATTACGATTGGTTTTGAAATATCAATAGAAGTGATTCCTGCAGTAACCATAAAGGCTGCAAATAAAGCCAAAGCAGTTAATGCTGCTGAACCAATCGCAAATCCTTTTCCGATAGCTGCTGTAGTATTTCCTACTGCATCTAATTTATCAGTACGTTGACGAACTTCTTTTGGCAATTCTGCCATCTCTGCGATACCACCTGCATTATCAGAAATAGGTCCGTAAGCATCTACTGCTAATTGAATACCTGTATTAGAAAGCATTCCTACTGCAGCAATTGCGATACCATATAATCCAGCAAAGTGATGAGCTCCAATAATAGCTGCTGCTAATATTAATGTAGGAAACATTGTTGACATCATCCCAACTCCTAAACCTGCGATAATATTTGTAGCTGCACCTGTTACAGATTGATCTACAATACCTTGAACTGGTTTAGTACCTGTACCTGTATAATATTCTGTGATTTTACCAATTGCCAATCCTGAAACTAGACCGATGATTACAGCGTAGAAAACGCCCATAGAAGTATATGCTGTTGGATCTCCAGCTACTTCCCAAGATTCTGGCAACATCCATTGGATTATGAAGAACGTCAATATTAACATTAATCCAGCAGAAGAAAATTCTCCTAAGTTTAATGCTTTATGTGGATCACCACCATCTTTCACTTTCACTAAGAATGTTCCTAAAATAGAAGTAAGAATACCTGTTCCAGCTAAAACTAATGGTAATAATACTGCATTTAATCCTCCAAACTCATTAGTCGTCGCAAATGCTCCAGAAACCATAAATGCAGCTCCCAAAACCATAGTTCCAATAATAGAACCTACATATGATTCGAAAAGGTCAGCTCCCATTCCGGCAACATCACCTACATTATCACCTACGTTATCAGCAATTGTTGCTGGATTCAATGGATGATCTTCAGGAATACCTGCTTCTACTTTTCCAACTAAATCTGCACCTACATCGGCAGCTTTGGTATAAATACCTCCACCTACACGTGCAAATAATGCAATCGAAGAGGCTCCAAATGAGAATCCAGTTAAAACTGTAATTACTCTTGTTACATTCGCTTGAGAATCAATCCCAAATTGGCTACTATAAACAATAAATAGAACACTTAATCCAACTACCCCTAATCCAACTACCCCTAATCCCATTACGGCTCCTCCAGCAAAAGCTACTTCTAATGCTTTTCCTAAACTAGTTCGTGCAGCGTTAGTTGTTCTTACATTGGCTTTAGTAGCTACTTTCATTCCGATGAATCCTGCTAATGCCGAACAGATTGCTCCTAAAATAAAAGAAACCGCAACCATCCATGAAGAATTTTCTGCATTTGCTGTAAATGCTAAAATCGCTGCTACTAATACTACAAAAACTGCTAAAACTCGATATTCAGCTTTCAAAAATGCCATGGCACCATCTTCAATATTTTTGGCAATTCTAGCCATCTTGTCGGTACCTACTTCCTGTTTTGATACCCAAGAAGATTTCCACAATGTGTATAGCAATGCCAAACCTCCTAAAGCTGGAATTGCATAAATAATGTTACTACCCATAATCTCTTTGATTTATTTACTGGTTTTATTAAAAATTAAAAAGGGAATGGTCAAACACCACACCCTCCTCCGATTAAGGAACTATAGAATTTCGTATAGTCCCAAAGAGGTTTTTCGTTTGCGGGGCAAAAGTAACTCAATTTTACATTTTGTCATAAATTTTAAATGTGTATTTCTCACAATATCAAGGAGTTGTATGGAAAAGGAAGTTTAAAACGAATATTTCTTTTTCAGAAGGGTTTTTGATTGAAATTTTAAAAGGTAATCTATTAAATAAATAAGGCTTCTTTAGTTACCAACATAAACTTGTTAGTTTAAATATCAAAATGTGGATAACCTACACAACTTACGCTTTTAAGACATTTTGTCACTAGGAATCAAATAAAAGTGACTTTTTGTCGCTATTCATTTTGTCTTTCTGCAAAAAAGACGTAAAAAACGTAATGGAACATGAGTTGATAAAAGGAAAAGTGTAATAATTATTTAAAAATCATTTTTCTAAAAATAAAAAATTATCAAATTATGACTTTTGTAAATGTAAATCCAAGACGAAGAAGATCTCATGTAGTTAATCCTTTTTTTAACTTATTCAATGATGTATTGACTAATCCTGTTGGGGAAATTGAAAAAAACATAGTTAAATCACGACCTGCTGTAAACGTAATCGAAGGAAAAGAAGATTTCAAATTAGAAATTGCCGCTCCAGGTTTGAAAAAATCTGACTTTGACATCAATGTCGAAAAAGATGTTTTAACCATTTCTGCTAAAGTTGAAAATGAAAAAAACGAAGGAATTAAATACTCCAGAAAGGAATTTGAATACAATGATTTTAAAAGAACATTCCATTTGCCAAAAACAATTGACAAAACTAAAATCGATGCAAAATTCGAAGATGGCATTTTGCATTTGACTTTGGCTAAAAAAGAAGAAGCAAAAGAATTACCTGCTAGAAAAATAGCAATTGGGTAATCGATTAAAAAGAAATTAAGTAAAGTTGGTTTTTCGTTTTGTTTTATTCCGTGTCACAGTTCCAATTGTGGCACGGATATTTTCAAAACCATTTTTCAAAAAATAAAAATTAAGATATATGAGCAATTTAGTAAATTTCAATTCAGGCATCAATTCTATTTTTGATGACCTTTTCAATAATTCATTTTCCAATTTTGTAGGATCTGATTTTGCCTCAAATGTTCCTTCGGTAAATATTTCCGAGTCAGCGGATAATTTTAAAATTGAACTTGCTGCCCCAGGTTTGCAAAAAGAAAATTTTAACATCAATGTTGAAAAAAATACCTTGACCATTTCTGCTAAAAAAAAAGAAGAAGCAAATGATACAGACGGTGAAAAATTTACCCGGAAGGAATTTAGCTATTCTACTTTTTCAAGGAGTTTCCAATTGTCAGAAGATGTAGAAAGTAATGCAATAGCTGCAAATTATGAAAGTGGAATTTTAGCAATTTTGTTACCTAAAAAAGAAGAAGCAAAAGAATTACCTCCAAGAGCAATTCAAGTAAATTAGACTTTTCATGAGATGGATTTTAGTAATTTCATAAAAAAAGGTCAGGATATTTAAATCCTGACCTTTCCTTTTTTTGATAAAAATTATATTACAATTTTCTACTTTTTCTTGATTTTTAATCTAGCTCCTACAGATGGAAAATCATTTCCTTTTATCTCATTTAATTTCAAAATATCTTGAATGGTTACACCTGGGAATTTTTCGATTATCTCCAAAATCGATTCATTTCTACGAATAGTATAAAAAATATAATCCTCTTTTTTCAAAGAGATATTCCTTTGGGGAGGATTCCTTTTTTCTTTCTCTTCTTTTTTAATATTTACTTTTTTGTTTTCTATTTTTCTTTTTCTACTATTAGACAAAATAGTTTCTTCCTTTAACTTAGGATTTTCAATTTCTTGCTGACGAGCAGGAAGTTCTTTCACTTCGACATTCAAACTATTACTGATTTGAAAAATTGTTAACTCTTGTCCTCTTGCTAAATATGGTTGTGGCAAATTATTCCAAGCCATAATATGCTGACGACTACAGTTAAACAACTTCGCTAACTTATCAATATGATCGCCTGGCTGAACATAATAAACTGATTTGAAAAATTCTGTTCGGCTTCCAAGATTTTGAGTGATCGAAGGATTACTATCAGGTGTTGGAAAGGCTGCTAAAAACAAAGGCATATTTCGTTTTGGTAAAGTCAAAAAATGTCCATTCCTATGAGTAGGAATAATACCTTGTTTAAAACTAGGATTTAATTGTTCTATTAAATGAAGTGGTGTTCCTGTAATTTCTGAAATTTCTCGAAAAGAAATTGAACTATAGACTTTGGTATAATCCGTCATCTGGATATCCATTTCTGGAAATTGAGGTTTCAAATAATGTAAATGGTAATTATTCACAATATAATTTGCAGCTACAAATGCAGGCACATAATTTCGAGTCTCTTTGGGTAAATACTTTTTAATTTTCCAAAAATTCTTACTCTGCCCTCTTCGAATTGCTCTATTCACTCGACCTGGTCCACTATTATAAGCAGCCAATGCGAGTTCCCAATCTTGATATTTATTATGTAGCCTTTTTAGATATTTTATCGCAGCCTTCGTCGATTTGTGAGGATCTCTTCGTTCGTCCACTTTACTATTTTGAGACAATCCATACTCTTTTCCAGTTGCTGGCATAAATTGCCACAATCCTGCAGCTCCTACTCGGGAAGTTGCTTTTGGATTTAAAGCAGATTCTACTACCGAAAGATATTTGATATCTGAAGGCATATTTTCATCCAAAAGGTATTTCTCAAAAATGGGAAAATACATCACTATCCTACCCAACATTTTCTCGGTTCTATCTCTTTTCCGAACGGAGTATGTTTTGATATAACTTTTGACAATATTATCCAATTGAGGAGTTACCGCAAGTGAAGAAAGGTTTTTGATTCTAACTTCTAATTCTGCATCACTAAAAACAGGGACAGGAGTATAAGAAGTTGTTGAGCCTTGACTTAAGGATTGAGTACAAAAACTCAACGTCAATAAAAATAGTACAATTAGTTTATTCAGGTTCATCTCTGACAAAAAATTTAAAGCTTAGGAAATAGGTTCTGGATTCTTAAAACTGTGAACTTATAAAGTTCTTAAAAGCATACAATCCTTCAAAAATTGTGCAAAGACATCTTTATTTACACAGAAAAATGAACCTAAACACAAAGGTGTTTGGCTTAATTGTAAGTTTTCAGATATTAAGGATTAGCTTGATTGACTGACAGACACGAGGTTGGAGAAAAACAGGATATTTTATTTTGAATATTTCAATTTTTTTGAAATACTCAAAATAAAATACCACCAATTCATTACCCTATCGAAAGTTCTTCCCCAAATATAGGAATTATTATGAAATTCCCATCTGCACTTGGTGGAATGATTCCTTTTCGGTAGGAAGGATTTAGTTTTTGGATGATTTCGAGGCTCATCCCTGTTTGTTTTGCAATTTTTTTCAATGAAGTTCTTTTATGTACCTTTACGACTTTTACAAATTGTAAAGTATATTCTGGATAAATCGGTCGAAGATCATGGAAAAAATAATTATCCATCACATATGATGTGGCGATAAATTTCGCAACATATTCTTGAGTCTCTTTGGGTAAATATTTCTTTATTCCTCCAAAACTAGATTTACCTGCTTTTTTGATTGCCTTATCTACTCTTCCTGGGCCACAATTATAAGATGCAATCGCTAATTTCCAATCACCATATTTTGCATATAAATCTTTGAGATAAGATAAACCTGCAATAGTTGATTTAACTGGATCACATCTCTCATCGACATAATCATTGATAGTCAATCCATACAATCGCCCTGTAGCTGGCATAAATTGCCAAAGTCCTTTTGCGCCAACTTGAGATTCCGCATTTGGATTTAGAGCAGATTCAATGATTGGTAAATTTTTCAATTCTCTAGGTAATTGAAATTTTTCAATATATTTTTCAAAAATTGGTAAAAAAGTCGTTTGTCTTCCGAGTAATAATTCAGTCCCAACTCGATCTTTAGAAATATATTTTTTGACAAATTTCTTGACATCTTTATTGTACGTCACGTCCATGGAGAAAGATCTTCTTTCAAGTCGTTTGACAAAAGCTGTTTTTGAAACTTTGGTTTTGTTACTTTCTGACAAGAAAGCAGTTGGAAGAGATGCCGTAGGCTTGGTGTTGGCTTTTATTGATGATGTTAATAACATCACTAATAAAAAAGGTATAGGACCTTTTAATAAGTTCATGGTTAATTAATTTGATTCTAACATTTGAAATGAAAATTTTTGCTTATTTCAAATGTTTTTTAAATTTCATTAGGCGTTATGAAAAGATCATTCCATTAGTACCTAATATTCGTAAAATCTTTTTTCTTATTATTTGGGTATGGGAGTATTCGGTGGGAGGTAAACTAGATTTTTGTGTATTGGTAAGACAAAATTATGGGGTTTTAAAATCTAATACAACCCTAGTGGTCTTTATTTAACATTTGCTAATCGGATTAATCAAATTTCATGACAGGGTTTATTTTCACATAAAAAAAAAGACAATAAAAGGATACAAATCTCTATCAATTGACAGCGAACTATATTATATATTAGACTATAGAATAATGCTTGTATTATTTCTTAATAAAACTTTGCATGAGATGCTGAGAAAAGGCTAGTAATTTTTTTTCTTGAAATTTGTTCGCCATGAACTGAATGCCCATTGGAAGCCCGTTTTCATGTTTTCCGAAGGGCAAAGAGATGGCAGGAATCCCAACCATATTTGCTTGTACAGTAAAAATATCGGCTAAATATGCCTCAACTGGATCATCCATCTTATCACCAATATTCCAAGGTGGAGTAGGTGAAGCAGGCATTAATATAAAATCATATTCTTCAAAAATCTGAGCGGTTTTTTCCGAAATCAATCGGCGAATTTTTTGAGCTTTGGTATAATAAGCATCGTAATAACCTGAACTCAAAACAAATGCCCCCAACATGATTCGACGCTTCACTTCTGTTCCAAATCCTTCAGAACGAGATTTTTTATAAACCTCAATTAAATCATTGGCCTCTTTACTTCGATGTCCAAATCTTACTCCGTCAAATCGAGAAAGATTCGATGATGCTTCTGCGGTGGTCAAAACATAATATGCCGGAATGATGTAATCTAAATATTCAAATTCCACAGGTTCAACTTCATGCCCTTCCTCCTTTAATTTTTCAATTAATGAAAAAGTCTGTTGTCGAATTTCTTCATCGATACTTTCGTGTTGGAGTGCATTTTCGAAGTAAGCAATTTTCTTTTTTCCTTCAACAATTAAGTCTTTAGAAAAATTTTCTACAGGTCTCTCACTTGATGTGCTATCATTTTCATCGTAGCCAGACATAATCTCTAACAATATACTTACATCTTCAATCGAATGTGATAAAATCCCAACTTGATCGAATGAAGAAGCGTATGCTAACAAACCAAATCTCGAAATTCTTCCATAAGTTGGCTTCATTCCTATCACTCCACAAAATGCTGCTGGCTGCCGAACCGAACCTCCTGTGTCTGTTCCCAATGAAACTAAACAAGTCTCAGATTGAACAGCTACTGCTGAGCCTCCTGATGAACCTCCTGAAATTTTTGTAGGATCAGCTGCATTTCGAACTGGTCCATAAACTGAATTTTCATTGGCGGATCCCATCGCAAATTCATCACAATTCACTCGACCAATAATGATTGCATCCTCTTCCAAGATTCGTTGGACGGCAGTAGCTGAAAATAAAGATTTAAATCCTTTTAAAATTTTCGAACCCGCAGTCACCCCATGATTTTTGTAACAAAGTACATCTTTGATAGAGATGACTAAACCAAAAAGTCGTCCGATTGAGTTTGGGTTTTCTGCATATTTTTCATCTAAAAGAATGGCTTGCTCTCGAGCTTCATCTTCAAATACTTCCACATAAATATTAAGGTCTTTCGATTTTTCAATATTGGACAAATAGTGCTCAACTAATTTTTGACAATTAGTTTCACCTTTAGAAATATTTTGTTGAATAGAAGAAAGAGAAGAATAATTCATGAAGAGGAGTTTTGAATTTTGAAGGAGGAATTTTGAATCTATATACAATTCAGAATTTCTCCTTCAAAATTCAGCATTAAATGGCTGAGGTAAATTGTTTTAAAAATCGAACATCATTTTCGAAAAGCAACCGAATGTCATTGATCGAATATAACATCATCGCTTGTCGTTCGATTCCCATTCCAAATGCAAAACCTGTATATTTTTCTGTGTCAATTCCGCAATTTTTAAGTACTGCTGGATCAACCATTCCACATCCCATAATCTCTACCCAACCGGTATATTTACAAACATTACATCCTTTCGTATCACAAATAAAACAAGTTACATCTACCTCTGCACTTGGCTCTGTAAATGGAAAATACGATGGTCGCATTCTAATTTTTGTATCTGGCCCGTACATTTCTTGCGCAAAATAAAGCAAGGTTTGTTTCATTTCTGCAAACGAAACATTTTCATCAATATACAATCCTTCGACTTGGTGAAACTGACAATGTGCCCGTGCAGAGATTGTTTCATTTCGATAAACTCGACCTGGTGCAATAATTCGAATTGGAGGTTCTTGATTCATCATCACTCTCGACTGAACAGACGAAGTGTGTGTTCGCAACAACATCTCCGTACTATTTTTCAAGTAAAAAGTATCTTGCATATCTCTCGCAGGATGATCTTCCGGCGTATTCATTGCGGTGAAATTATGCCAATCATCTTCGATCTCTCGCTCCTCTGCAACGGTAAATCCAATCCGTGAAAAAATATCAACAATCCGATTCATCGTAATCGTAATTGGATGATGTGCTCCCAAGCTCATTGGTTCAGGTGGTGCACTCAAATCCAAATCTTGACTACTTGCTTCCTCTGCTGCAGATTCAGCGGCATCTTTCAAAGATTGGAATTTTGCTTCCGCTGCCCCCTTAACTGCATTGACTAATTGACCATATTCTTTTTTTCGTTCATTTTCTACATTTCGAATTTCTCCAAAAAGTGGTTTTAAAACATTCTTAGATCCTACAAATCGAATACGGAATTGTTCCACTTCTTCTTTCGTAGAAGGTGCGGCATTTTCTATCTCAGATTTAAATTGATTGACTACTGCAAAAATCTCTGCTGACATGATTTCTTTTTTTATAAAAATTGAAGGCGCAAAGATATGGTTTTGAAGGGAAAAATGTGAATGGGTTCGTTGAGAATTTTTTAGAAGGGTAAATTGATAACTTCTTGTTGATTAGTTACCGAATACCTTGAAGGTATCCGATAACTTTTATAACTCTATTTTATCAATCAACATATTCTATTTTATGCAAAAACCGAAATCCAACAGATACTTCAAAAACTAAATTTCTAATTTTTCGTTCTCCAAAACTTCGTAAAGTTGGTGTTCCATTTTGATAAACTGTTCCTGTAAAAGATCCTTGTCGATATTGATCTGAGAAATCTGGACTAATCGTCAGTTCAATAATGCCACTTACATAATCCGTAAAAGGAAATTGTAATCCACCACCTAAGGTTACTCCATAATTAATTTTTCTAACTGCCTCATCGAATGGATAAATAGGTGAATTAAATTGAGCATTTTGATCTGCATATTCATCTAAGTTTGTTCCTACCGTATATTCTCCCCGAATCCCAAAAAGATAATATAAATTAAAACGCTCTGTCTCTTTATAATTATTTTTAAAGCCTAAAGTCAAACCTACATTTTGAAATTCAAACTTTCGAGTAATTCTCACAGGTCTATTGCTTCCTAAAGTGAAAAATTGGGCATTACGCCACGCACTACCTTTTACATGGTAACCTATTTGAGCAAAAAGTCCAAACGAATTTTCATCCGAAACAGATTCTACTGAAAGTGCTCCATGATAAGAAAACAAAGGGTCTTGATCTTGTCCTTCCCATTTTTGAGTTCCAATTGTCAACCCTCCTTTCACACCATACGCACGACTCTGTGCCACCAAGCTTCCGCTCAAAAATATCATTGTCATAAAAAGTAGTACAATTTTTTTCATATCTATTTTTGTCTTTTTTAAAATCTAAATCCTTCCAACTCATTTAGGTTGGAAGGAATTTAATTTATTTTTTAATAAAATATTATTTCACTCTTAATCTCTGCCCTACACTTATTGAATTCGTTGTCATCTCATTTAATTTTTTTAAATAATCAACTGTGATGTCATAGCGCAAAGCTAAACTATATAAAGTATCTCCTTTTTTAACTAAGTGATAAACTTCTACTTGATCTTCTTCAAATAAAAAATCGTCTTCTTCTTCCGTATCAGGAGTAACTCCATCTTCGATAATCTCATCTCCATTTTCATCGATTGCTGCTTTTCGTAATTTAGGCGTTTTTCCTTTTTTTATTTTCCATCCTCTAATTTTTACTTTCGCTCCAATAGCAGGTTGAGTACCTTCATCCATTCTATTTTTCTGATATAATTTACCCAAACGGATTCCATATTTTTGAGCTAACTGATACATCGTTTCTCCTTCTTGCACAAAGTGATATTTTTCTCGACCTCTCCAACTTCTTCGTTTTTTTTGTAAATAAACCTTCTCACCTTGTTCTAGTTGTTTCCCACCTGCACCCAATCTTTCATTATATTTTAACAAACATTTTAACTTCACATCATATTGGCTGGCGATTTGACTTGGCGTTTGCTTATCTGCTGCATAGACCATTCGCAAATCATTATTTCGAGCAATAGTTCCAGAAGATGCAACTACTAAAATAGGATCTTCAGGTTCTATATTAACTCCTTCGATGGCCATTTTATCATACTTAAACAATTCATATCGCTGAATGATATTAATCAAAATAGAAGCATACTTTGGATTAGTGGCATAACCTGCTGTTTTTAATCCATGAGCCCATGATTCAAAATCTTGTGGATTCAAATCTGTAAATAAAAAACGATATCGAGGTTTTTGCAAAAATTCAGAGTGTCCATAGAAGGAACGTTTGGCACTATCAAATTTTCGAAAACATGACTTGATCAAATTTCCATTTTCGTCATAATCGTCATCTTCATGAGCATGCGTTTCGCCAGTCCAACTACTTCCACATTTTAATCCAAAATGATTATTTGACTTCCGAGATAATTCACTTCGTCCTGCATTACTTTCTAAGATCGCTTGTCCCAATTTGATACTCGCTGGCACACCTGCTCTGACCATTTCCTCCATTGCGATATTTTTATAACGTTCGATATATCTAAGTACTACCCAGTCTTGATCTCCTGTCTGGCCTTGCCCACAAGCAAATTGTGAAAGTATTGTTATAAAAATTATTAAAAAACTTGTTCTCATCATGGCGCATTTCTTTTTTTAGATTATGTGTGAAAAGTATATCGGTTTTGGGTTTTAAGTTATTAATTTTGCAAAAGTCTTAGATAAGGTGTCAAGTAAACGTTTAAAAAAATCTAAACACTTATGAAAAAAATCCTATTTATCGTTTTTTTAACTTTCGTAGGTTTTATTTTTTCTTGTAAAAATACAAACTCCTCTGAAAGCACCCAACAAACGGAATCTAATTCTTCGGAAGGCGAATCTACCGAAAATACAACAAATCCTTCAACTCAGGAAAAAGCGCCAACAATTTTATATGCTTGGGTTGATAAATTAAGGGTTCGTGAACAGCCGACGACGAAAAGTAAAATCGTCATCGAAGTGAAGGAAGGTACTTCTTTTACTTATCTCAATGAAAAGACAGATTACAAAGAACGTATTAATTTACGGGGAACACTTTTCAATGAACCTTGGCTAAAAATCAAAACTGATGATGGAAAAGAAGGTTGGGTTTATGGTGGTGCGGTGAAATTTTATGAGCCGGTGGTGGATGCGAATCCTAGTCCGTATGATGCATGTTTTGAATTGAAGAAAAATGAAAATTGGGAAAAATTTCATACTTGTTCTGAAAAAGTAAGAGCGAAACAATTAAAAAAAGATGCTCAATATGTTTCGGAAAATGAAAATGAAATTACACTCACTCTATTGACTGGCAAAAAGGTTGTTTTTGAAAATGATACTGCTACAATAACAAGTGATGAATTTTCACAAAAAGATTACTTAGAATATCTTCCGAAGATTGGCTTTTTTGTTTTTAGAAATAATCTTTATGAAGGTGGAAGTTACTCTCTGGTAAATGATAAATCGGGGAAGGAAATAATTGTATACGGATTTCCAAAAGTTTCTCCGGATGCAAAACATTTGATTACAACTAATCAAGATCTAGAAGCTGGCTTTGAATTTAATGGTATTCAAATTTTTGGCTTTCCCAATGGACGATTTGAAAAATTATTGGAAAAAGAATTTGACAATATGGAACCTCATACTCCAATATGGATCGATGATAAAACGATTGAAATTACGATGATGCCGGCTAGTTTTGATAAAGAAATTAAACCGAAAAATATTAAAATTATCATGAATGAAAAAGGCGTATGGGAAATCAAGGAGTAGTATTTTTTGCCACTGACTTGGACTGACTAGTATGACTTTTTATGACTTCCCCTACCGTTTGATCCACTTTGATATCTTAAAGTGGGAGAGTCATAAAAAGTCATACTAGTCAGTCCAAGTCAGTGGCAAAAAATACTACATCAACATTCCACATTTCCCAAATAATCTTCCCCCAAATAAAAATACAAAATACCGCCTTCATCACATAAGGTATCACAAATTGTTCTCTCAAAAATCTTGGAAATAAATCCGTCGGTGAAAGTGAGGTAAAGATAAATGCCAAAACTACCAAAGCTAAGTTTACACTAGTTTTTTCACTAAAAAAATACCATATCCCTACTCCACTCATAGCAATTACAAAAGTTGGAGACTCCGCCTTGTGATTAAAAATCACCACCCAAATCAAAATCGAAACCAACAACCTCCAACGGAAATCATAATGCACATAATTCTTAAAACTCACTAAAGGTAAACAAAATAAAGCAACACCTAACAATACAATTACATTTTTGGAAACATCCAATCCAAACCAACTTTGCAACCAACCCATGACCGAATATCCATAAGATACCGCATGATCCTCGCCCAACATTTTGCCCCAACTTTCATACAAAAGCATCAACTGATCCAACCCAACAAATACTGCTGGTAACAATCCCAACACAATCATCCATACTACTGAAGACAAAATAAATTTTCCTTTTTTGGGGTAAACTAAAAATAAAGCAAATGCTACGATCCCAAATATTTTGATGTAAAAAGTCAAGGCGATACAAAGTGTTCCCAACCATATTTTTTCTTTTTCTAAAAAAACAAAAGCTAGGATAATCAGCCCTGCAAGTAGTCCATTCGATTGTTCATTTTGCAACGAAGTCATTAATTCTAAACCAATAAAAAGCAAAATAAATGAATGAATTTTGGATAAATTAATTCCTTTAAAACGGGTTGGCATTTGAAGTTTTTTTATCCCAAAGAATAAAACTAAAGCATTCAATAGATTCCAAAAAAACAAACCAATTACATCTGGTAAAATTGCCAAAGGTGCCATCAATAAAGAAAAGGTGGGAGAATATTTATACAAGTCCCAATGTTCTTCGGGATATAAAATGAAGAGATCTTTTCCCTCAATCAAATGAAAAAAAGATTGCTTAAAGATTAAATAATTATTATAAGCAGTATATTCAAGATTATTAAAAGAGGTAGGATTTCCAAAATAAGATTGCAGCGTCGCACCCAACGATAACAATATATACACACCAAAAATGAACCAAGGATTCTCAAAGATTTTTTTCATCAAAAACCAAATTATCCATGAAAGAAAATACTAAGAAATAGCATTTCCTATCTCCCCTTTAGGGGCCAAGGGGTTTTAAGCATTTAGAAATATCGAAACCAAAAAAATCAAAACCGTCGCCACAAACCCAACCATGAAAATATTATATGAATGCGTCAAGTAACGATATTTCTTATCCAATACTTTTCCTAAAAAATATAAATCACGAGTCATATTTCCATACATCAATTCACCTTCTCGAAACATTGCATCCATCGCTTCTTCATATTCTTCCAATTCCAAATTCACGAAATTCCCAAAGAAGACAATATTTTTTTTATGATCTTTTTTAGCCGTCTCACTCGTATTCAATTGTGTTACTTTTGGTCGAACAGCGAGTACCGCAAAAACTAAACTAGTCATTCCCGTAATCAAAAATGTCACTACTGGAAGTAATATTTGTGGAGCAGTCGTCGTAATATCTTGGTAAGTCAAAACCGAAATTAACAATGAAATTACAATTGCATTGACGCTAATCATAATGTTCGCTTTGTTGTCAGCAATCATACTCAAATGAATATGACTTCGATAACTTGAACGGAAAAAAGTTTGGATGCCGCTACGAGGAACTTTCTTTTCGAGATTTTGATATTTGCGCAATTTATTCTCTTCATCGTCATCAATATTTTGGAACGCCTTGGCTCTTCCTTTTTCAGCAACTTGTTGTTGCGTCAAAATATTTTGCGCTACGATTGGTTCAAATTTAATCTTTGCATTAGCAGTATAAAATTTTGCTTCGAGCAACTGATTCATTTGTACCTGCTCCCATTCTGTTGATACTATTTTTTCACCAGAGAGTAGTTCTTGTTCTAATCTATTCAATGGATTTTTCTCAAAAAAATCATTAGCAAAATCAAAAGCTGTAATCGCATCGGCAACCATTTCGTCTGCAATTCCCATCGGTCTCCCACCTCTTCGAGCATTTAAAATGGCATTGGCAACTCGATCAATTTTTGTATCCGGATAATTTTTATTTTTCAAAAAATTACTTACTCGATGCGTACTTTTAATTTCATAATTTCGGAAATCTTCTAAATATCCAATCCCTTGAAACCAAGCTGCAATTTTAGCAATTTCCAAATTTTCAGTTGTCGCATTTGTTCCAATCATTTCTACCGTCTCAACAATTTGGGCAGTTCGTTGATAGTTGTGATAAAGCAATTGAGTTCCATTTTTTTCATTAAAAGCTTGAAGGACATATTCCTGCGCAGCTTGCACAATGTCCCTTGGGTTTGAAATATTGGAATCTATTCTTTTTGTAATATCGGTCAAAATTTATTTATTTTTTCTCAAAAGTAACCAATTTAGAATTGATCTTGGGGTTTATTTTTACTGTAGAGGTGATAGTCATTCAACCAAATTCATCCTTTCGTCCACCACAGCATCAAGTACTTCTTTAATTGTCATTCCTGCACCTACAATTTGTTGAGGAAAAAGACTCTGTTCCGAAAATCCAGGAATCGTATTCGCTTCCAAAAAGTAAAACGTTTTTCCCTTTTTAATATAATCCATCCGTACCATTCCTTTGCCGCCGAGCGCGAGGTATATTTTTTTGGAAAGTGCTTGACAAGTTGTGGTATCTTTTTTTGACAAATCTGCTGGGGTCACTTCTTGACTTTCATTTTCATACTTTGCTTTAAAATCAAAAAAATCATTTTTGGAAATAATTTCTGTGATTGGCAAAACAATAATTTCATCCCCTCTTCGGAAAACGCCATTGGAAAATTCTCGCCCTTTCAAAAACCCTTCGATGATTACCTCATCATCAAATTGCATCGCTTTTTCGACAGCTGGTTTGATTTCAGATTTCTCATTTACTTTGGTTATTCCATAGCTACTTCCATTTTTATTGGGTTTGACAAATTGCGGGAATCCCATTTTTTCAATTCGTTTCACATTCACTTTTTCCCCTTTCCGAATGAGTTGAGAATCTGCCATCGGAATATTATAACTTTTCAAAAAGGTCTTGCACGATTGTTTGTCAAAAGTCAAACTACTCACAAAGACATCACAACCTGTGTATGGAATTCCCATAATTTCCAAATATCCTTGAAGCTTCCCATCTTCAGCAGGACTACCGTGAAGCATCAAAAATGCAAGATCAATTTTTGCTTTTTTTCCATCTTTGGAAAAGGAAAAATCGACTTTACTCAATTTCTTTTTTGAGGAAATTTCAATGAATTTTTCCCCATCAAAATCAATTAAATATGGTGTGTATTTTCCTCGATTGAGATGTTTGTGAATTACTTTAGCACTCTTGAGTGAGATTCCTCGTTCTGCGACAATTCCGCCAGTAATAATAGCTATATTTAATTTTTTCATTCTGCTTATTTTGAAAAAATGAAGGTAGGAAAAATGTAAAATAGTTGAGAAAATTTTGATATTTTTTTTAGGTCACGGAGGAATACAGACTTTATTCTGGGGTCACCTCCTTTCCTACTCGAATCGTTTTCAAATATCGAACGATTCTATCTTTTTTTTCTTTTGGTAAAAAATAAATTAATGTCGGGTCTTGTCTCAATTTAATTTCATAAAAAATAAAATCATCAATCATTCGATACTGCAACGATTTTTCCAAAATATCAAAAATAGAAAATTTCTCTTTTCCTTTTCCCATTTTTCCATAACCAATTAATGCATTGAGTAAACATTCTTTTTGCTCGATAGAAGTAATATCTTTTTTTGACAAGTAACTCATTTCGGTTCTATAATTTTCTTCGTTTTGCCAAAGTGCTTTGCAAGCAGCGTAAGATTTCCAAGGTTCCAAATTAGCTTGAATAGAAACTTGATTCGAGGCTAGTTTTTCAATTTTATACTCAGGTTGAAAAATATAGTCTTGGTAATTCAGTCCATTTTCTTTAAAAATAGATGGCATGATTTCGATAATTTTTGGATGATTTCGATTGTACAAATGAGCCAAAATAATATGCTCCAATGCTTCCGTTTTTTTTCCTAAATTTTGCAACGCCAATGCCAAGCGAGCATGCGCTTCAAAATCAACTGGATTTAATTCAATTCCTTTTCTCGCCCAAAAAACGACATTTTCCATATCTCCATTTTCCCAATAAAAATTAGCAAATTCATTAATCAATTGGAGTTGGTCGGGTTGCGCTTCAATGGCTTTGGTATAATATTTAATTGCTTTCTCCAACTTATTTTTTGAAATTGCTTTTTCGGCTTTTTTATAAAAACGTTTTGACTTTTTATGGAGTAAAAATTCCTTTTTTCTAATTTGAACCCCATTCTTAGTTTTTTCCAAAAAGCTTCCTTTCTCGATTAATGGGAAAAAAACCGCTTCCAATTCCACAGATAACGAATCCATTTGATATTGAATAGTAGATTTTTTCATATATTGTTCTACCTCTTGAGGCGTATGCAAGTGTTGCGCATTTATTCCAAAAGAAATAATGCAAAAATGTATCGTTAAAAGTGACTTTGAAATATTCATAGAGTATAAACTATTGGAAAATGTATAGTTTTTTTGTGTTTTAAAACCCAAAACACATGTCAATAATTACTAATGCATAAATTATGCTATATTATAAATACGACGATGAAATGAGCAAAATATTATTTTAAAAAGAGACAATCATATTTTTTGAGACTCTAATTTTTTCACCCATCCTCAATTTTGGGGATTTATAATTTTAAATTTTATATGGCAAACTTAATTGACCTACTTCAAGGACAACTCTCTGAAGGACTCGTGGAGCAATTCGCAAACCAACTTGGTGGTGCGGACAAACAACAAACTGCTGATGCCACTTCTGGTATTATTTCTATGATTACTTCGGCTTTGGCAAAAAATGCAGCAACTCCTGAAGGTGCTGGAGCTTTGGCTTCTGCTTTGGATAGAGATCACGATGGAAGTATCCTTGATGACTTGATGGGATATGCTACTGGAAGCATGCAGAAAAAACCTGAAGTAAATTCAAGTGCATTAAATGGTGCTGGTATTTTAAAACACATTCTTGGCGGAAAGCAATCAAATGCAATTGACGTAATCAGTAAAATGAGTGGTTTGCAATCTGACAAAACTGGAAACTTGATGAGTATGTTAGCTCCTATCGTTTTGGGTATGTTAGGAAAACAAAAACGTACAAATAATCTTGACCAAGGTGGTTTATCTGAAATCCTAAATCAAACAATCCAGTCTGAATCTTCTAAGCGAAAAGAACTTGGATTTATTGGTAAATTCTTAGATCAAGATGGAGACGGAAGTGTGATGGATGATTTAGCAAACATGGGTATGAAAATGTTTGGTAATTTCTTGAAGAAATAATCTAGAATAACGAATATCGAACAAGGATTTATGACTTGAGAAGTTTGATGATAACAATATGTTTTTTATCATATTCTGGAAAACTTCTAAAATCTCAAATCCTTGTTCATTATTCGACATTCCCATTCTACTCTCCTCCTATTGCTCCATAAAAAATCACCCATGTTTTAAAATCTTCGGTGAATTTTTCAAAACGATGTTCCACACCAGCAGGAACAAAAAGTACATCTCCAGTTTTAAATTCAGTAATTTTTCCATCATTTAAAAACTCACCGCTGCCGCTGATGATAACATATAATTCATCTTGTGCATGAGGATTTTGTAAGTCTTTTTTGATAGGCTGATAGATTTCAACAATCATTGATCCATTTTCCAAAACAGTTGCAAATCGAGTATCATCTCCCAAAAGGTGCATTGCTTCTTCTACGCTTACTTGTCTATTTTCGTTTTTTATTTCAAAATCTAAACTGCCTAAAATTTGTTTGACATGATGTTCCAAGTGAGCCACATAATCTTCCATGATAAATCTCAAATCTTTGATTCTATCTTCGTGAGGAATTTCCACTCGTTTGGATAAATCAGATTCAGACACTCGATCAAATACGTTCACAATTTGTTGATTCAAACTTTTCCAAAGTTGGATAATTTCAAGTGTGGGAACATTTTGATAATCATTTAATTTCACTAATTCATCTTGCATATATCGCTGTACGATGTAAGGTGCAGGAGAATGTTGTACTTCTAAAAATCGTTGAAGATTGACTCTAGCAGAGTCGATGAGGTGTCCTAGAATCTCTTTTTTTGACCATTTGTCTAGAGCAATTGGAAGTCTTAAATCTTCTTCTTCTATTTTTAAAATTCCAGTTGGGAAGTGCTCAATTATTATTTTTAATCTTTTGGTGAAAATCGGATTCATTAGGAATGGTTGTTTTGATTTATAATATACTTACAACCACAATTTTCCAAAAAAGATTCTAAAAAAATAGACCTCCTAAAGTTAAAATTTTAGAAGGTCTATTTTTTAAAATCAAAAGAAGGTTGAGACTTAATCGAATTCAATATCAAGATTAATTCCTTTAATGATCACTTTTGGACTTCGATCATTTGCCTTATTCATCTTTCCTTTGATTTGAAGATGGTTATTTTTTTCCGAAACAAACCCAGCGTCTAGATTATCTTCTTCCAATGAAATATCTGCATTTTTCACATCGAGTTCCAATTGATATCTCATATTATCCAAAGGCAATTCCAGGTCAGATTTTTTTCCTGAAAATTCAGCACCTTCAAATGAAGAAAGTACTTTAGTCACTTCAATTTCACCATTATAAGTTTGCGTGGCGTAAATTCCTTTTTTTAATGTTCCAACTTCCACTTCGATATATTTGCTGTCGCCGCATTTGAAAATACCGAGTGTTCCTATTTTAAATTCATCTTGATAGGATTTTTCACAATCAACATTTTCTGCTGAACCAATAGTATATTCACTTTCTTTACCTCTTACAAATAAATCTTCAATTGAGCCAACTGTCCATTCACCATCATAAGATTTAATTTTAGCTAACTTTATAGATCCGATAGTCCACACAGAATATTTATCATTAATGTTTAGCTTTCTTTCGATTTTTGAAATTTCAAAATTACCTTCGTACGATTCAATATCAGCTTCTTGAATTTTAGAAAAAGTATGTTTTGAATATTTAGAATTCAATTTCAATGAATTACAATTTCCCATCACCAACTTAGATTCATAGATTTCTAAATCAGCATTTTTTACACTTCCAATGGTTGCATTTCCATATTTCAAATCGACCTTCAAATCACCATCAATATTTTGTGTTTCGATATTTCCATTATAATTACTAATCTCAACATTCGCTTCTATTTCTTCCAAAGTGATATTATCATACTTATTCATCAATTTAAGATTCACTCCTTCAGGAACAGACACTTCCATATCAACTTGCATCTCTTGAATACCTTTTAGTTGAACTCCTGTATTTAATTTTACTGTACTGACTCCATTTATTTTGGACCAGTTAGTTGTGTTAGTTTTAGTAGTAATTTCCAACTGAGATTTATCATTCCCATTATGTTCAATATTAATGGTATTCAACATTCTTTCGACATCTTTCTCTTTGTTCCCTTCCACCAAAACATACAATCGAACTTCCACTTTATTGGTCATTGATTTTTTTACATACATCGCACCTTTTTGGTGGGAGATTTGAACAAATGCTCCTTTTTGCACAGCAAATGATTCATCAATAGTTTTTGTTTTTTCAATTTGGGCTGACAAATTAAAATGAACTAAGATCAATCCAACCATGCAAATAATTCTACATAAGTTTTTCATTAACTCTTTTTTCATCACGAGATTTTTTTTCTATTTCTTTAGATAATCGTTCTAATATTCGAATTTTTCGTTCGTAGTATTTTTGTAAAACTTGAATGGCTTTTTCCTCATCTGAGATAACCGGCAAGTCCTCTTTGAATTCATCATGAACATCTTCTAATAATTCTAATTCATGAAAAATATCTTTATATTTTGATTTATTGATTTCATCAAAATCAATCTCTTCTTTTTTCTCCGCCACCAATTGCTGATAATTTTCTTCTTCTGGAAAGTCTAAAAACTTCTGTGGAGTATTATCTTCATCAATGATGGCTACAGCAGGCGCTGCATTTTGATTATTATAAAAAAACCAACTTGCCATTACCAGCAAAGCTACCGTAGCTGCAACTGCATATATTTGTAAAAATCGACTGGAGTGAAGTTTTTTTACTGGAGTCTTATCGCCCAAATCTGCTTGGATATTTTGCCAAAGGAGGCCTTCATCCACTCGCTCGATTTCGTCGAATTCGTCTCTATGTTCATTAATTCTTTTTTCTAAAAAATCCATTTCTTTTGATTTAGTTTGGACTATCTTAATGTTCTTAATTCGTTAGCTAAAAGTTGTTTTCCTCTTCGATATTGAGTCTTGGATGTTGATTCTGTAATTTTCAAAATCGAAGCAATTTCTTGATGTTGATACCCTTCTAGCAAATATAAATTCAATACTACTCGGCAACCATCTGGTAATTTTTTGATGGCATGATGTACCTGTTTCATTGAAAACTCAGGATCTATAGTTTTTTCTTCTTGCAATAAATTAGAGCGATCCCATTCTTCATTTTCCATAAATTTGATCTCCTTCCGCTGTCTAATAAAATTCAAGGTAGTGTTGACTGTAATCCTTTTTATCCAAGCTCCTAAAGTTGACTCTCCTCTGAACTTATTCAATTTTTGAAAAACCTTCACAAATACTTCTTGAATAATATCTTCAGCATCCATTTTGTTCGGCACCATTCTAACTACCGTATTATACATAGCCTGCACATACTTTCTGTACAAACGCATTTGTGCACGATCATCCCGACGAAGGCATCGTCGAACCAATTCTTGTTCTTCTAATGTATATGGATTGTTCAAAGTCTGCACGGTTATTTCACTTGAAGTTATGATTAAAAGACGAAGCGAAAAATGAATAGTTGGAATTTTTGGATTTTTTTTTTGATGATTTTAATGTTGGAACTATTTGACTGTTCTACTATTTAACTCTTTTGACTGTTCTACTCTTAGTGTCAAAACATTCAAACAGCCAAAATAGTAGAACAATCAAACAATATAACCGTCACAAACCTGACTTTTCCCAAAATTCAATAAAACGGAATCGTGAACGTTTTTATAAAAAAGGTTATTTTTGCAACATGAATAAACTAATATTGAATTTTATATTTTTAGCGAGTATCGCTTTATTATTGAGTGCCTGTGATAATAAGAAACCTTCCTCAAATACTATAACCGAGGAAAACTCATCTACTCAACAATTAGGTAAAACTGGAGTCGCAGCAATAGACAACTTAACTGATCAAATTGCGCAAACCCCCGAAGACCCTAAATTATACGCAGCTCGAGCCGAAGCATTTTATAACAATGAAGGATACGATTATGCCATCGTTGATATGGCTGCGGCAATGAAAATTGACTCCACCAATGCAGATTATCATCATTTACTTTCAGAGATATATTTAGATTATTATAAGTCACGATTGGCATTGCAGACGATGAAACGTTGCGTAGCATTGTACCCTAAACGGATTCCTTCTTTATTGAAATTAGCTGAAATCCAGCAAATTCTAAAAATGTACGATGCTTCCATGATGTCTATCGCAAGGATCATGAAAATCGAACCTGACAATCCCGAAGGATTTTTTATGATTGGATTGAATCATACTTTGATGGGAAATAAAGATGCCTCAATTAAAGCACTTCAAAGATGTGTGGAACTCGACCCTGATCATACGGATGGATGGGTTTTATTGGGAAAAATATTTGCTGAAGATGGAAATATTTTGGCGGAACAATATTTTGAAAATGCTGTCCTGACTTCCCCTGAAAATCCAGATGTCCTTTACAACAAGGCTTCATATTTGCATAATAATGATCAATTAGATAAAGCTTCTTCCCTTTTGAAAAAAATCATAAAAGTAGATCCTCAATATGCAGAAGCATTCGATCGACTTGGTGTAATTTATTTGGAAAGAGATTCTGCTGATCAAGCCATTACAAATTTTAATATTGCAGTAAATGTAAACCCTGAATTTGGTGTAGCTTATTATCATCGAGCAGTTGCTTTTGAAAACAAGAAAAATTTTGAAGCAGCAAAAGCGGATTATGAACGAATCTTAAAATTCAATCCTGATTATGAAAATGCTAAAAAAGGATTGGAAAGAGTTACTCAAGCCACAAAATAATTAACTTGGTATTGAGATTTTGAGATATAAGTATTGAGACAGACGTGAGCAATACTTAATAAATTTTTAAAATAAAAAACATGAAAAATTTATTTTCTTTTTTTGTAATTGTATTGTTATTCAGTTGTGGGGATAAAAATCCTTCGCATATTATTGCTTGTGGAGAACCTCCTCAAGTTGTTGAAGCTTCGGCAGGTCTAGCTCCCACTAATAATATCCAACGAGATACAACTCCTCCACGACGATCCAATATGATCGTCAGTACTGCTCGTCAAAAAAAGGATATTAACAGCACTTTCCCTTTCGACATTTCCATGACGAATGCAAAAAAGGAAGTTTTGAATTCTGAGAAAACCTTAATGGGTAATGGAAAACCAACTGTGGTACTTTTTTGGTTAACCACGTGTTATCCTTGCCGAATGGAAATGAATGCGATCAAAAAAGTATATCCTAATTGGAAGGAAGAAGCTGACTTTAATCTTGTAGCTATCTCAACGGACTTCAAAAAGAATTATAATAACTTCATCAAAAGAGTAGAAAAAGAAGAATGGCCTTGGGAAACATTTCATGATACCAATCGTGAATTTAGGTTAGTAATGCCAGGTGAATTAAATGGTTTACCACAGACTTTTATTTTTGATAAAGATGGAAAGATCGCTTATCACAAAAGAAAATATTCCTCAGGTGATGAGATGAAATTATTTGAAAAAGTAAAAGAATTAGCTGCTAAGTAATCAACTTCTTTTATTTAAACGCTAAGTATATGTTAAAAAATAGGTTCAGATAAAAATTAATACTTTTCAATTTCTAATTTAGATAACTCTATTTATATCTGAGTAAACAAATTCCATACACTTGCGTTAAATAGAAAATACGCCAACGAAAAGTATTTCGTTGGCGTATTTTTTTTTTATATTGAAACTTTGTTAATTGAATCATCCAAAAATTATTTATATGATTCTTTTGTCATTCTTAACAATGAAGACAAATTTTATCAAATACTATTTATTTTTTAACACCTTAAAAATAACATTACTATGGCAATTATGAAAGTCGTCGAAATCTTATCAGATTCGAAAAAAAGTTGGGAAGACGCAACCGCTAGAGGCGTTGCAAGAGCAGGAAAAAATGTAAAAAACATTAAATCTGCTTACGTTCAAAGTCAAAGTGTAGTTGTAGACAAAAACAAAGTTACAGCTTATCGAGTAAACTTGAAAATCACTTTTGAAGTGAAATAAATCAACTAAAAGATGATGAGTTTTAAAACTCATCATCTTTTCTTTTACCTCCTCATTCTCGCCTGCATCATTTCAGCATACGTCGGATAGTTTAGTTTTTTATCAGAAGCAATAACAAAAAGTCTTCCTCCTTCTTCTGTTTCAATTTTTATTTCGTTCGTATCTTGAACAATCACAAAAGCATCTTGTGCTGCTTTTTCACCATTCAATATTACCTCTCCTTCCAGAATATAGATTGAATAGATTTTTTGTAAATCTGTCGCTTTTTCGAAACTCCCTTTTTCAAAACTCCATTCTGAAATATTCATTCCAGGAGTATCCATCGTGAGTGGTGCGCCATCGCCTGAATAAATTTTTATGGAAATTCCATTTTCGGTTTTTACTGGAAAATCTTCATGTCGATAATCATCGTAGCTCGCAGGTTGTTGCATCGTTTTTTGCAAACTCGGATCAACCCAAATTTGAAACATGACCGAACCTTCGCCCATTTTTTCGGCATGACTAATTCCTTTGCCTGCTCGGATAATTTGAGCATCTCCTTTGTTTAAAGATTTCCAGTCATTTAATTGAGTATCGAAATGTTCTATTTTTCCATTCAAGACAAATGACATAATTTCAAATCCTTGATGAGGATGTAGACCAATAGTGCTTTCTACTTTTGCTTCGGCATAAGCCCAATAAAATAGATTGGAAAAAGGCTTTACTTCTCCCCCATCTTGCGGGAATCCGATTGGTTTGTTTTCAATGATTTCACCGCCGTTGAATGCGCCGTAACCTTGGTTTTCTTTTGGAATTACTTGAACTGACATAATTTTTTATTTTTTCCGTAAGCCGATTCTCTGAATCATTTCTCATAAAAAACTTGTAAATAGATTACGACTCAGAGAGTGGATTTACGGATATTTTATAAAATAGATGTATATACATGAATTAACAGCTTTTATAAAAAATAGTTCAAAATAAAACTTTATTGAACCTGTTTTCCTACTTCTTTTGAATATTAGTAAAAACCCTTATTTTTGCGCACTTTAAAAGAACTTTTCCTATAAAGAAATCGTAAACAAAGACAAATATTTAATACGTAGCTGAACTCTCTGAGTCCAGATTTCAAAATTCAAAAATAGATTACGAAATCTATTTTACTAAAACATACTGAACTCAGAGAGTCCTGCTACGAAAAAAAAATTACAGATGATTAAAATTACTCTTCCAGATGGTAGCGTTCGTGAATACGACTCAGCAGTTACTGCCATGCAAGTTGCACAATCCATCAGCGAAGGATTGGCGCGGAATGTTTTGTCCGCAAAAGTGAATGGCGAAGTGTGGGATTCCATGCGTCCAATTACTGAAAATTCAACCGTACAATTATTGACATGGAATGACAAGGAAGGGAAAAAAACATTTTGGCACTCCTCTGCGCATCTGATGGCGGAAGCTTTAGAAGCAGTTTATCCAGGTATCAAATTAGGAACTGGTCCTGCTATCGAAAATGGTTTTTACTATGATGTAGACCCAGGTGACAACAAAATCTCTTCTGATGATTTTAAAAAAATCGAAGATAAGATGCTGGAGTTGGCGCGTCAAAAAAATGACTTCGTTCGTCAAGATATTTCGAGAGCAGAAGCGTTGAAATTTTTCCAAGACAAAGGCGATGAGTATAAAATTGAGTTGATTGAAAAAAGAGGAGAAGATGAAGCGTTGACACTTTACACGCAAGGAGGTTTTGTCGATTTGTGTCGAGGACCACACATGCCGAATACTTCAAAAATCAAAGCTGTCAAATTGATGAAAGTCGCAGGTGCCTACTGGCAAGGCGATGATACTCGAAATCAAATGACTCGGATTTATGGAATTTCATTTCCAAAAAATAAAGAACTCACAGAATATCTACACATGCTCGAGGAAGCGAAAAAACGCGACCACAGAAAACTGGGTAAAGAAATGGAGTTGTTTATGTTTTCTGAAAAAGTAGGTGCTGGTCTTCCGATTTGGTTACCAAAAGGAACTGCGTTGCGAACTCGCTTAGAAGACTTTTTGAAAAAAGAACAAATCAAAAGAGGGTACCAACCGGTGATTACTCCTCATATTGCGAAGAAAGATTTATATGTGACTTCAGGTCATTATGAAAAATATGGAGAAGATAGTTTTCAACCAATTCATACGCCGAGAGATGGTGAAGAATTTTTGTTGAAGCCGATGAACTGTCCTCATCATTGTGAAGTCTTTGGAGTACGTCCAAGGTCTTACAAAGAGTTGCCTTTGCGAATTGCAGAATTCGGAACGGTTTACCGATATGAACAAACTGGTGAATTGCATGGATTGACTCGAGTGCGAGGTTTTACGCAAGATGATGCGCATATATTTTGTACACCTGATCAGTTAAAAGCGGAATTTTTAGATGTACTAGATTTGACTTTGCATGTCTTGAAAAAATTTAGTTACGAAAATGTAACTGCTCAAATTTCATTGCGTGATCCAAATAACAAAGAGAAGTATATTGGTTCTGATGAAAATTGGGATAAAGCAGAACGTGCGATTATCGAAGCAACGCAAGAAGTTGGTTTGGAAACAATTACTGAATTAGGAGAAGCTGCATTTTATGGCCCTAAGTTGGACTTTATGGTTAAAGATGCTTTGGGTCGAAGTTGGCAATTAGGTACAATTCAAGTAGATTATAATTTGCCAGAACGATTCGAATTAGAATACGTTGGTGCAGATAATGAAAAGCATCGACCTGTAATGATTCACCGAGCACCTTTCGGAAGTATGGAAAGATTCATGGGAGTTTTGATTGAGCATTGTGGTGGTAAATTTCCATTGTGGTTAGCGCCTGAGCAATTTGCGATTTTGCCATTGAGTGATAAGTATAATGAGTACGCTTATAAGGTTCAAGATGCTTTGGCGGTTCATGATATTCGAGGAATCATTGATACGCGAACAGAATCAATTGGTAAAAAAATCCGAGATAATGAAGTTGCGAAGATTCCGTTTATGCTAATCGTTGGAGAGAAAGAAGAGGAAGCAGGAACGGTTGGCGTACGGAAACAAGGAGAAGGAGATGTTGGGGAAATGTCGATGGATGATTTTGTGCAGTATTTTACGGAGCAGTTGTAGTTCGTTTAAACCATATCAAAAAACAAAAGTCTTACAGAAAATAATTCTGTAAGACTTTTTGTTATTTTGGGAAAAAACTAAATTAATTATCCATGGTCGATTTTGAAAAATTAAAAATGATGTACAAGTTCGGGAAAGGACTCTCCCTTTCTGATGCTCAAGTTTTATTCAAATCTGCCAAATCCAAAAAATTTGAACCCAATGATTATCTTCTCAAGGAAGGCTCAGTAAAAAAAGAAATTTATTTTATCAAAAAAGGATTAATTCGAATCTTCTCCATCAATGACAAAGGAGAAGAAATCACAGTTGGTTTATTTTGGGAAAATCAACCCTATGCCAGTATCGATATCATTATGATGAATCAACCTTCTCGGCATTATGCTCAAGCTTTGGAGTCAACTGAAATTTTATATATAGATTATGATTTATTAGAAAACATAGTTTCCAAAAATCCAAAACTATCTCATAATCGAAAATTCATTTGGCAAAAAATTTTAAAAAGAGCTCAGGATAAAATCGAATCATTTATACTCTATTCTCCAGAGGAACGATATACTCGATTTGTAGAAGCGAATCCTGATATTATTAATCGAGTACCTAATAAATACATCGCCAATGTTTTAGGAATCACTCCTGTTTCTTTGAGTCGTATCAGAAGTCGAATCGCTCAAAAGAAAAATTAGAATAATTTTCACTAATTATCTTTTGTTAATCTCACCTCCCTACTTCCGCCTATATCTTTGAGTTATTATTAATTTAAAAACAATTAAAATGACTCAATTAAAAAAATTCCTTCCTGCTTATTTTCTTTTAACTTTTTTATTAATTCAAACTTCTTGCTCAGTCGAAACTGACCTTTTAGACCTATCTGAAGGAGAAGCTGTAGAAATAATTGAAGCAGCTCTTCAAGATACGGCAGGTGGCTTGACCACTAACTTAGAAGACATGGCTGAACAACTAGTTACTGCAATTACCTCTGGTGAAATTTGTGATAGTATTTATACCAAAATCATTGCCGATAGTACTCAAGGAGTAATCATTCAGACTTCGTATTCTTCGATGTTAACTTACGAAATGACCTGCAATAATTTTGATATTCCACAGACTGCTTCTATCTCCTCGACAACTGAATCGATATATAATTCTAATAGAATCGAATCGAACGATAATGGTAATTTCTCTGGAAATGCCTCAGGGCTTCAACCTTCTATTAGTTCCATTGATTTGACGGGAAACTATAATAAAACAGGAAATCAAGAACTGAATTTCTCAGAACAAAAAAGTATCAACAGCACCTTTACTGCTGACCTAGTAACACTTCAAATCAATAAACAAAATTATAATATCGAATCTGGAAACGGAACTTTCTCACTCACAGGTTCGACTCAAGATGCAGCTTTCTCATATCTCGGAGACATCACATTTAACGGTGGTGGTTCAGCTACTTTAACCATCAACGGTATTACTTATGAAATCAATTTAAACTAGAATAGTCTCTCTCAAATTGACTTTTGACAACTCCCTTTAATTACTTTATTTAAAATCAATCACTTCACTCAAAATAAAACTATCATGGAAAACAATATGCAATATTTTCTTCCGATCGTAGCCAATATCTTACGATACTTTCTTTTGGCAGGAATTCCATTTGTAATTTTTTACTTATTATTTCCTGAAAAATTCTCAAAAAATAAAATCCAATCTCGCTTCGCTAAGCGAAAAGATTTTATCAGAGAGATCCTCCATTCCATGCAAACAACATTCATTTTGGCAGGAGTCGGAATCTTAATTTTAAGAACGCCACTTCAAGAGTATACTCAGTTTTATACAAACTTATCTGACTACTCTTTATGGTGGATTCCAACGAGTGTTGTTTTAGGATTGGTCATTCATGACACTTATTTTTATTGGATGCACAGAACGGTTCATCAACCAAAATTTTATAAAATGATTCATTTGTTACATCATAAATCTATCAATCCATCACCTTGGACTTCATACTCTTTTCATTTTACGGAAGGGGTATTGGAAGCGATGGTTGCGCCGATTATTTTAGTTCTACTTCCAATGCATCCATTGTCATTGATTTTGTTTACCCTTTCCTCTTTTGCTATCAATGTGTATGGACATTTAGGATATGAAATTGCACCACGATGGTTTAGGCATTCTTTTCTTTTTGAAATAATGAACACCTCTACTCATCACAACCTTCATCATGAAAAGGTGAAAGGAAACTACGGTTTGTATTTTCGATTTTGGGATAGATTAATGGGGACAGAAAATCCTGATTATGTCAAAAATTATGATGTGATCCAAGAGCGAAGATTTAGCAAAGTAGAAGCGACTTCTTTTGCGAAGAAAATTAGTTTACCATTAATAATTATTTTGGCAACGTTTTCATTTACAGCATTTAGTCAAAGTTCTATTGAAGGAAAATGGAAAGATAGTGACGGTGGTGGAGTCGTTTTGATTTATGAACAAGATGGTCAATTCTTTGGGCAAATTCTTTCTGCAGATCAACCAGAAGACAATAAAAAAATTAATGGTAGAAAAATTCTCGTTTTAAGAAATTTCAAAAAGAAAAACGAAAAGGAATTTTGCTGCGGAACAATCTTCCAACCAAAAGAAAAACGAAAATTATCAGGAAGTTTAGTTTTACAAAATCCGAATACCTTAAAAGTAAAAGGAAAACATGGTGTTTTTTCGGGGAGTAGAATTTGGAAAAAAATACCTAAATAAAAGATGAGTCATCTCGATTTTTTTGAAAAACCAAAGTTCGGGATGACTCATCTTTTATTTTAAATCAATTAATAATCGCATATTTTTTATTCCTACAATCCAAAATCAAAACCCTATCCATAAAAACTTGATTACCAATCATCCCTCCCATTCCAAGTGATCGCATCAAAGCATTTTGCATAAATGAAGCTCCTTTGATATAAGTTACTTGAGTTAAGTTAATGGTATCTGTTGGGAAGTTCAATACTCCATCACTTTCAATATTATAGGCAGTCAATTCTCTTTTCCACGATCTCACTTTAAACGCTTCAACTGGTATTGCATTTTTTTTAGAGAGTTTTTTCCAAGTTTTTTTATTGGTAATTAATTCAAACCCACTTGTCCCTGTATCATGCATCATTTTGCCTTTTCTTCCAGCCACTACCGCAGGAAACATTGTCCTTCGTTTTTTATAAATTAATTTTTCCCATTTGAGATTTGATTGATATTCGTCAGGCACCTCATTCCCAAAATAAACGCAACCATTTTTAAAATCCATGACGGTGATTTTTTTATCAATCATATCTCCACCAAGGGTTCCAACTACAATAACTTTTGAAGTATCATTCCAATTAATTGGTTTATTTCCTCGATCGTATAATTTCATTTTTTTTGAAAAAACTTCCATCTCTCCTAAGTGAAATCCAGTTTCAATTCTAACAGCATTAGTATCAATTGAAATTTGATTGGGATATTTTTCTTGGATAGAAATCATAGCTTGCCTCCTCAACAAAGTACTAGGAGAACCAGTATCAAATTGCATATAAAAAGTCTTAGGAATTCCTTCAAATTTGATCGGAAGTAATAAAACAGCAATTGGACTGTACTCGGATGCAATCCATTTGATTGGAATGGAATTACTGCTTTCTGTCAACTCCAGATAATTCGGATCAGGTGTCAGTTTTTTCTTTACAAAAAAGTAAGCACCGATGACTAATACGATAATTAATCCAACAAGGCTAAGACCAATAATTTTTAAAGTTTTCATCTTTTATATTGATTAAATAAAATCAAAGATGAAGAATTGCTACTTTGAACAACACGACAGACTACCGCCAATAACCTGACATTTTTAAAAAAGTCTTAATTTTAAAGGTAAAATATCATATTGTGAAGCGTTCAAAGAAATGGCAGTTTTTATAATAAAAAATATATTTACACATATTGCGAGCAGACCTACATATAAAATCAACGTAAAATCATTTGGAAAGAAACCTTGTAAAAAGGGACTGACGATTAAAAGCAAACAGCTACTTACTGTCCAAATAATTTGAAAATTAAGCACGCTTCTTCCTACTTTATCGACTATCGTATCTGCTCTATATTTATTCCAAAAAAAATATGGAACAAAGATATTTCCAAAAGGAATTCCCATTAAAAAAGACAAGGAGGATAGGTTGATTAATTTCATCCTCACCTCACTCTCCGATGCTAAATTTTCAGAACTAAATGTTTCCAATAATTCTTCTTTTTCAACACCAAATGCTTCTGATAAAACTTTAAGCGTATGTCCTTTTGGAATGGTTGCTCCTGACTCAACTCGTTGAATTGTCCTGATGGATAAATTTGTTTTTTCGGCTAACTCAGCTTGGGTAAAACCTAAGCTTTCTCTATAACTTCGAATATCTTTTTTCATGACTTTTATTTTTAATTATCTAAAATACGAAAACGAAAGGAAAACTGGGGCTAGGTTGTTTTATATTACAAAACAATACTTATACGTAAGTACATATTATTTTCCATTTTGTTTCTTAGTCTATTTTCAAACTTCAATTTATTACTGCTGCATAGGGGAAAATTCTAATCACATTGTCTTGTTATAAATTATTCACCAACAAAACAATTACATTATGAATTTCATTACTTCTATCTGTTTCCTAATTTGTTCCTTTGCTTTAAACACGGAATCCGTTCCTTCATTTGTAGATGTATTTGAAGACGAAACTAAAAGCATTCATATCAAATCTACTTTAAACAAATGGCAATGCAACAACAAAGATTTTATCCCAATTGATTTGCCTAAAAACTCAAAAGGAATAATCTATTCTGTGAGAGCAGTAAAAAAATCAGACTTTAAATCTCCACAAAAGATGCTTTTAGATGAGGTAAAATACCTATCTAAAAAGCATGACCCAACAAAAATTGCTGACTATATAAATCCGAATAGTACTAATCGAAGTTTTAATTTGTACTTGATGAGTGGTAATGAAAATATCCAATCATTCAATAATTGTGGGTCTTACAATTACAACGAAAAATTTATCAATAATAAATCTCGTTCAGGTTATATCAGTACAGAAAACATGGATCAAGAGACACTCTATTTTGGAATTGAAAACAATCATGATTTAAAAAACTTAAGAATTATTGTTGAGGTCGTAGCCATTGTTTACGAGTAAATTAATCGCGATTCTAAATTAGGAATAAAATTAATGATACTCCTAATTTGAGAAAAACGCATAAAAAATCCATTATTGACTCAACAAAATCATGTTAAAAACAGTCTATAATAATACATGCTAAAAAAATAAACTTCAAATTAAATTTATATGAAAAATCTAATCTCCCTTTTTCTAATTTTATTTTGTTCTAATTTCGGATTCACACAAGAAGATCCTAGTCCATCACCTGAGATTTTTATCAATCTAAATTTTGCTTATTCTTATATTGACGATTTTGAAACACCCATTGCCTATGGTATTGGAACGGAAGCTAAAATAAATGAAAGGTTCTCCATCGGTGGAACATTCAATTATGGTTCGAGTAATTTGTATCGTCGAATCTTTGTCAATCCAAATGTAAAATTTTATCCTAAACAAGTATTTAAAGGTTTCTTTCTTACTTCAGGTTTTTCCTACAATCAATTAAACTCAAAAAATGAATTAATCCCTTTAGGATACCCGTTTGGTAATGACAGAGGTGCAGAGGTCAGTTTCTTTTCTTTAAATGCAGGATTGGGCGTGAGTACACTTGTCAAAGATAAATGGTCGATAGGCATATCCATCGCCTTATCTGCTTCATTGGATATAGATCTAGAGCCTGCTCAGATAGAAAGTAACTTTACCATTGGATATGGATTTTAAGTAACCTCTTGTATCAATGCCATTTAGTTAGGAAAAACGGTAATTATTTTTTTTGGAAAAGTACCCACCTCCTACCCTGACTAAATGGTATTACTACCAACAAGGATGGCTCATCTTTTTATTTTCCACAATAGACCTGGTTCTTTTTTCTGCTACAATTTGTCTTGTTAGTTTTTAATTATTTTTTCAACAAAAAGTAATTCTCCGTGCTTGTTTTCAATCTTTATAAAATAGATTCCTTGACTTAATTCTGATAAATTAAATTCTAATATACTTTTTGTAGAATGATTAATCCGTTTCCATTCTTTTCCAAATCCATCTACCAGGGTAATGATTGATGAATTAGGAATACCGTTTACATTGATCTTATTTTTAGTTGGATTTGGAAAAATGTTTATTTTAGAAGCTAGAAAATCTTTTATAGCAACCACTTCAATCGCTATTTCGATTGAGGTCGTATCAGTAAGCCCACATCTCTCTGCGATTAATTGAATTGTAAATGTATTGTTATTTTGAAAAACATGAGTTGGATTTTCCTCATTTGAAATGACACCATCTCCAAAACTCCATTGAAAAGAATCAGCATTTCCAGAGCTATTCATAAAAGTGATTTCAGTCTCATTTTGAGTAAATGAAAAATTGGCTACTGGATCGAACTCACCAACATTCCATTCTAGTAAATCATCGAAAGCTATAATTTTTGCAGCCACTTTAATTGCATCTGCATCAGTATCCGACAAAGAAGAATTGAATGAAATTAATGTAGGATCTTTTCTAAAAATAATACTATAAAATGTACACGCCGCAGCATACGATCCAGCAATAGATGGATGTGATCCATCATTGCTATACAAATCAATATCAGGATAATTAGCTCGAATGTAATTCCAAACTGCGCCCACAGGGGAGACATATGCGTCATTGTCATTTCCCATCATTCTATACCTTAAATTTAATAGACTGTCCATTCCTTCATATGTGCAGACAGGTGGCCAAACCGCACAATTTGAAGCGTCTCCATTTTCTCTTCCCCAAGTCATATAAAATATTGGTCGAGTACATTCATTATTCGTTCGGATAGAATCGCACAAAATTTCTGCATAAGGAAAAACCTCAGTTGCTACTTGTGTATCTGAAAAAGAAGGTTCTTGACTTTGGGCTTGAAGTACAACATGATCCCAATCATCAGAACTAATTTTTGCAAGCGCGGTAGCATTGGTTGCATGGTGCATTAGTCGAGCACCTCCCGGTGTGTGTTTGTCATAAATCAATGTATCGCCAACAGAAACCGCAACATTATAAACTAACTGAGGAAGATTATTCACTCCAGTATAACTATTCCCAATGAAGAGAATTTTTTTATTTTGAGCATAAAGGTTTAGGGAAAAAAATAAAGCTAAAAGGAGTAAAAGGTTTTTCATGTTTTTTCAATTTAAAAAATCAGAGAATTCAATAATTGTGTCTCAGTACTTATAATGAAAATAAAGAATCAATCGTTTTATTTTTGTGAACTAAACAATCCCATTCCAGAAATTAATTAAATATTGGATTATGAAATCTAAAATTATCATTATTTTACTTTATTTCTTCTCTAACATTACTTTTGGACAAACTGTACCCAAAATAAATTCTGATTGGAATGATTTAAAAAAAGCAGTTCATCAAATTGGATTTTGCGTTTTTCACTCTAATCAAAAAATATGTGCTGAACATAAAAATGAACTCACCGAAAGAGAAAAAACAGCTCCTGCTGATATGGAGGTTTATTATTTTGAAATGAAAAAAGAGTGGGCGCAAAATCGTCTAAATAAATGGTCAGAACGACAAGCACAACCTGCTGAAGATTTCATCATTCTTTTTGATGTGGCGCAGTATAAACCTTCGGAAAAATCGGAGACTGAAACTTTCAATTTATTTAGAGGATTTGTTTTGATAGATTTGACGGACACTATTGATTTCGCTTTTCATAAAAAAGATTTAAACCAATCCATGATGAGTATTGAAAGTGAGGGGAAGAATGCTTTGATGGAAAATGTTTTGTGGCGAGAATTTATGACAGGAAGGCTTGGTCGGTTTTCTCAAAAAATTGATTTCAAGTTGCTTGGAAAAAATGCGGAAGCTGATTTTGAAAAATTTAAGGAAGCGTTTTTGTTTTTTCAAAAAGAAAAATTCTAAACTTCTCCCTTTTGTCTGATTTTAACCACAGAGAAAACTGAGACCGGACACAGAGAGATCAGAGGAATTCATATTTAAAACTCTATTTCCTCCGTGTCCACTCTCTGTGTTCTCTGTGGTTAAAATTATCTTCTTGTTGTATTTCCTAGTAATTTTATTTATTTAAAAAAGCCTCCAATCGCACCTTCACATTCTCTCGCAAATTCATATAAAATAAAGAGTAATCATAATTATGATAATTCCCTCCCGGCAACAACATCAATCGAAATTGTCGATGGATCGGTTTTGATATATATAAATATCCATCCTCTCCAACTCTTGCAGAAACCTCATTTTCATAAATAGAAGATAATCTTGCCGTTTCAATCTCTGCTACTTCTTTGTCAAGTAAACTATCTAATTTAAAATTACTTTTTATATACTCATTATTTACTGCACCTAAGTGTTGTGACGCATCCGCTAGCTCATCATTTGATTTCCAAGAGATTGGATTAGTTGCAAAAGTCGCATGTTTAGTTCGTTTTTTCCATTCCCATGTTCCATCTTTTTTGGAAAAAGGAAGTTGAGTTCTATCGAGTGCAGAAAGTGGTTTCGCTCCTTCAATATAAGTATCGTAAGCAATCACACATTGTGTATCCGTCGCACTTTGGCTCGGTTTGATATTCTTTAAATCCTCTTCAAATTTCACTTTTGGAAATTCAAAACCAATAGTATAAGCTGCCACCATTCTTTTCACCAAATCCGTTTTATCAATCCTATCTTCCAATAATTTGATGGCGTGTACAGTTCCTTGGCTATGACTTGCAATAAAAAACGGTCGCCCATCATTCAGGTTATTGATAAAAAAATCAAAGGCGCGAGCTACATCAGAGTACGCAACATCGAGTGCTCGTTGCCCATTTCTTCCTCCTTCTAAAAAAGAATAAAAAGTTGCTTGTCGATAGCGAGGAGCAAAAATTCTACAGCATGAATTAAAAACAGAGGCTTGCCCTGACATGATGAGTTCGTCTACAATCGTATTCGCTACAGGATGACTCAAAGATGCATTCCAATTTTTATTTCCAAAAAAAGTAGTTGGATGGATAAAGAAAACATCTGCTTTTAAATCTTCCGGTTTTGTCTTTTCTACTCCGAGTGGAACGAAGTTCGATTTGTTTGCGACCTCAGGATGTGCAGCCCAGCTTTGACGGCTAGAGTAATTTGGAGGCGACGGCAATCGGTTTTCATTGAAGTCTTTCGACGGCCGAACTTGCTGCGCAAAGCTTACCCATTTCCCTACTTTTTCCGCTTTATTTTTTACTTTCGAAATCTGGGTTTTTATATTTTTAAATATACTCATTCACATTTTTTTTATCGTCCAAGAATATTTTTAATCCGACATATTATAAAAATATAATTTACACATTTAGAAAGGAAATGTTCAAGCTTTAAAAGTATTTTGACTAAATTCAATCGATTTTTTATAAAAGTTTAATAAATGAGAAAACAATTAACCAATCTGCTAGTCGCATTAATTTTAATGTTGCTCTTTCCTTTATTCGTTCAGTCGCAAACTGATGCTAGAATTTATGACATCATCGAAAATTCCTCTGCGGAACGAATCGAAAAGGATATTCGAACTTTAGCCAATTTTGGAACTCGACATACATTGTCTGATACCGTTTCCCAAACTCGTGGAATCGGCGCAGCTCGTCGTTGGATCAAAGCGGAGTTTGACAAAATTTCAAAAGACTGTGGCAATTGCCTAGAAGTTTTTTATCAAAGATCTTTAGTTCCTGCAGAAGGCAATCGACGATTTGACAAAGATACATGGGTCGTCAATGTAGTTGCGATTCAACGAGGAACGGATCATCCGAATCGATATGTTATTATGTCAGGCGATATTGATTCTCGAATTTCTGATCCTTTGAATGGAAAAGATGATTCGCCTGGTGCGAATGATAATGCTTCGGGAATGGCAGGGACAATCGAAGCTGCAAGACTTTTGACAAAATATAAATTTAAAAATAGTGTGATCTATACCGGTTTGTCAGGCGAAGAGCAAGGGCTTTTTGGTGGCAAGCATATGGCAAAAGTGGCGAAGGAAGAAAAATGGAATATCATCGGAATTTTAAATAATGACATGATTGGAAATATTAAAGGAATCGATGGTGTCATTGACAATCGAAGTTTCCGAATATTTTCAGAACCAACACCGGTGGATTTGAATGAGCAACAAAGAATTTGGCATCGATTCTATGGTGGTGAAGTAGATGGTCCTTCTCGACAACTCGCTCGGTATGTGCATCGAATGACTTCAACTTATATGCCGATGATGAAACCTAAGATGATCTATCGATTGGATCGTTTTGGACGAGGTGGACATCACCGACCATTTAATGATGAAGGTTTTGCAGGAATTCGAATCATGGAAACGCATGAAAATTACACCCAACAACATCAAGATATTCGAGAAGAAAATGGCATCAAATATGGCGACGTGATCGAACATGTCAACTTTGAATATGCTTCAAAATTGACGGCGGTAAATGCAATTAATTTGGCTGCCTTGGCTTGGGCGCCTCCTGCTCCTGAAGGGGTGATGATTGGTGGTGCCGTGCAACCTTCAACTACTTTACGTTGGACGGAGGTCAAGGATAAAGATGTGGCTGGCTATAAAATTTATTGGAGAGATACGACTTCACCGCAATGGCAATTTTCAAAATTTGTTGGAAAAGTTACGGAGGCTACTTTGAAAAATGTAGTAATTGATAATTATTTGTTTGGAGTGGTGGCTGTTGGAAAGGATGGGCATGAGAGTCTTATTTCATATCCGACGACGCTAATTCCGAGACGAAGACAGTAACCCCCACCCCCTCAAGGGGAGTTTTGGGTTTGCTTCTATTTGACTTTATACTTTCATTGATTTAAGGGAATCTTTGAATTGAGAGTTTGGGGATTATTAAAATAAAACAACTTCTAAAAACATATAAACAAACATTTTTGTTAATCAAAATTCACCTCAGTAAAACATCCTAAAAGGAAACATTTCCAATCTAGCAAAATGGAACCTCCCCTTTAGGACTCGGGGGGTATATTATGAGAAAACAACATTTCATCACCTTAAAACAAAGACTAATCTCCTCTGAAGATTTTAGCGAAACTTTCGATTTCTTTTTTCAAAATTTTGCGGAAGACCCTGCCTTTTACGACTGGGGAAAAGTATCTACAAATGATATGCTTCCCAAAGTTATACAATCAACTGGAAAAAATTTCTATAGAGAAAATTGTGAAATTTCAGATTATCGGATGACGGAAATTGACGAAGAGAATTTTATTCACGGCACCTGCTTCTTAGATGGGAACATTACGTTGGTGATGTATTTTACTGACTTAAATATTGGCTTAGCTTCCATCAGCATGGGTGGAGCGATGTTTAACTTTGTGAGTTTGAAAGCAATGAAGTTTTCAGTTTTTCAGTAGGCAAGTGCTTATTGCTAGCTGCTTACTGAAAAACTGCTTACTGCTTACTCTTCAAGTCCACCACTTTTATTTTAAAAACCAAAACAGAATTAGCTGGGATATTTATTTTTCCTTCTCGAATGGATCGAGGTCCATACGCTAATGCCGAAGGAATTAACAACCAACCTTCACTTCCTTTTTTGAAATTTTTCAAACCTTCCTCCCACCCTTGGATCGCTTTTCCTTTTCCTAAAACAAATTCGAATGGTTTTGCTTTCTTTCCATAAGAATCATCGAAGACCGTTCCATCAGTTAACTGACCTTTGTATTTTACTTCGATGTAATCGCCAGGTTTTGCAGTTGGTCCTTTTCCTTTTTTAGTCAAAACATAACTAACGCCTGAGGACATTCGTTTCGTTCTTAATTTATTTTCAGTAGCATACTTTTGAATATTTTTTTTATCTGCTACAAATTGCTCTTTCTTTTTTTCTTCATATTGTTGACGTTCCTTCACTTCCAATTCTTTCATGTATTGATTGTATTGTTTCGAATTCATAATTTCCAACAATTCAATTTCATAAATCAAATCTGCATTTGGAGAAATCACATCAGCAATTCCATTTTTCCCGTAACCCAACTTTGATGGAACGAATAATTTACCTTTGCTACCTGTTTGAAATTCTTGCAAACCTAAATCCCATCCTTTAATCACCTGTCGATGACCCACTCTAAAAACAAAAGGAAACTCTTCTTCCGAAATATCGAATTCAGTTCCATCAAGCAATGTTCCCCGATATTTAATTTTTACATAATCGCCTGTTTTTGCTTTTGCTCCTTTGCCTTCCTCCTCAATTAAATAAAAAAGTCCATCGTCCGTTGATTTTGGATTCAGTTCATTTTCTTCGAAATACGTTTTTATATCCTGAGAAAAAATTGGATTGGAAAAACCCAAAAGGAAAAGTGTAAGTGTAGCCAATAACCATTTCATTATTTGAATAATTTAGATTTGAAGTTTACTTTTTCTTAGAACGAAAAATATTCCAAATGGATGCTTTTTGTATGGAAGTTTGGTTATTGTTTCGTTAATTTTTAAAAAGGAGTCAGGATTCAGGTTGATCGCTGCGCTCTCGGTAGGAGTCAGGGGCTTTTTGTATTTCCCAATATTTGATTTTAGTTTTTCAAAAAAACGAGAAGAACACAAAGCGTCTGACTCCTGACTCCTTTTTCATCCTTTAAAATTCAGCACCAATTGCTTCTTCTCTTTCTCCAATTGCTTCATTTTTGCAACCAAATCTTTGTCATCCATTTCCAAAGTTCCAATCAACCGACTTGCTCGATCTTTGACCGAAACAATATTGGACAAAGCATTTCGGATACGTTGTTGCACGACCCAATCAGAAATTAAATTATCAAAAAAGATATCGATAAATCGAGTGAACGAATCTAAATTCAAAGAAAGATTCAACTGACGAGGATTGTAGACATCTCGTAATTCAGTTTCAAAACGATTCAACAAATGTTGTGCTTTATGCAATCGAGCACGAGCGCGATCGATGTTGGAATGTTTTACATAAGTCGTCATTCCTCGTCCTCCCATCATATCCCAATTTCCCCAATTTCTTGCATTCCGTAAATAATTTTCCATCTCTGCCAAAATTACAATCACATCTTTTCCTGCATCCAATGCCTCTTTGATTTCTCTTTTTAAATGTCGACTTGAATCAATCTGTTTGGAAATAGTCAATATTCGCATCCCCACAGGAGTCCCACTTCGCATCAAATCATTTTCTCTTTTTTGAATCATCATCTCTGCTTGAGCAGGAATGTCTTGCAATTTTTTTAATTTTTCTTCCAGTACCCCTTTTTCATATTCCAGCAGTTCCAATGACTTTTTATGTCCATTTCGTTTTAGCGCAGCTTGCAGATATTCTTGGCGTTCTTTGTCGAGTTGTTCTTTTTTACTCCCGAGCACTTTATGAAAAAGACCTTTGAGACTCAAGCGTTCCAATTGCTTTACATCTTGTCCATGTTTTTCCAAAATTTTTTCAAACTTATCCAATTCTCGATAACCACTTTTCAGTTGAGTATCCAAATTTTTCAAGTGCTTTTGGATGCGCTCAAAATCTTGATATTTGTTCAGTACTTTATTGAGTTCTTTTTGAAAGTCTTCCATTATTTTTTCCAACTTTAAATTCTTGTTTTATAAAATATAATCTAATTTAGGTCTTTTTAGAAAAAGCAACTTCATAAAAATAAAATTAATTATAAATTCAAATTATGGCTTTAATAAAACCAGTAAAAGGAATCTCTCCCACTTTTGGTAAAAATTGTTTTATCGCAGAAAATGCAACGATTGTTGGCGATGTAATCACAGGTGACGATTGCAGCATTTGGTTTAATGCAGTTCTCCGAGGAGATGTCAATAGCATCGTGATTGGCAACAAAGTAAACATTCAAGATGGCGCGGTGATTCATTGCACCTATCAAAAAACGAAAACGATTTTGGGAAATAATGTTTCCGTTGGACACAATGCGATTGTGCATGGTTGCCAAGTTGCCGATAATGTTTTAATCGGAATGGGCGCAATTGTCATGGATGATGCGGTAGTAGAATCTAATGTTTTGATTGCAGCAGGTGCTGTCGTTTTGGAAAAAGCGCATTTGGAATCTGGATTTATTTACGCAGGTGTTCCTGCTAAAAAAGTGAAAGCATTGACTCCCGAAACCTTTCAACATTATATCGGAAGGATCGCGGATAACTATGTGATGTATGCGAGTTGGTTTACCCCCGACCCCTAAAGGGGAGTTTTGGGTTTCCTTTCAATTGTATAGTTACTTTCATTGATTTAATGATTGTAGCTCAAATGAAAATTGGGGAATTATTTTTTACAAATAGTTCCCCAATTTTTTTGGATGTATGAAATCTTTCAACATAATTATGTGATGTATGAAATTTGATTTAGAGAAGGTACCTACAATGTTGAGTCATAAAATTTTATCGCCTGATGGAATTGATATTAAGTGTTCCCATTAGTCGATCATACCTTCCTCCAAATTGACGATAATAGACTAAGATCGAATATTGATTTTCTGTTTCATACCAGTTCCCTTCTAACTCACCCAAATTTGGCGTTTTATCTCCTCTCTTAGCGACAGTTGCATAGGCATAATTATAAAAACCTTGCTTTAAAAGAACGTCTGCTACATAAGCATTCACCGCAGGTTGATGAGTCATTTTGAATTCTTCTTTTATCTGCCAATCAGTCATCGCACCAAAAAGATAGACATCCTTATCATAAAATGGCTCATTACTTTTTATCGAAAATAATACATTCGCATAATCACTTCTGATATTATCAGACTCTCTATTTCCCATTAATTCTTGGCGAACGAATTCTAATTTTGCAGCACGATCCTCCGATGATTCTCCATCAAAAAATGAAACATTACTCCCTTGAGAATTTTCAAGATTCCCAATGACAAATCCACCATTGATATCTATTCGATTATGATATAATTCATCACTACGTACTTGATCCATTAACAAGGTTACATCATACCCATCTTGATATTCTTCTATTCCTCTTACGCCACCACCATCATATTGTAATGACCTAATGTCCAAGAATCTGAACTCTTTCCCTGCGGGGAAAACTATTTTATCCAAAAATTCATACGTCAATTGTTCTTTTCTAATATACTGAGGAGGAATATCGGTAATCGCATTATCCCATCTCCCATTTTGCATTACAACTACCTTAACTTCTTTCCTGGGGTTGTTGATTGTAAATCCTTTGTGCCGAATAACAAAATCAATCTCTTGGTGAGTTCTTGCTTTTTTTACAATAGAAGAGTTAAATGCTAGACCACTTGAAATCGTGAACCTTGGTTCGACTACCATAAATCGTCTCGTCAAAACCAAAAATTTATCATCTTCATTATCATATACTTTCAATAAGTAATTTCCTGACTTCGTAAATCGGATATTTTCATTTGGAAAATCCAATCGGTAGTGAGTATAGTTAACCAAAGTATTAATGGAAAATTCAACATATTCTATTCGCTCTTCATTAAATCCATCCATGAATTCTAACTCCGTCAGATTAGAAGGCGTCCAATCTGCATTGCAATGCACCACAGAGTAGATATAATCTACCGCTTCTCCTTTCAAATCATCAAATGATAATGTCAATGCTCCACTTCCCAATTGAATAATCGGACTCCCCATCACTAATCCTGGAGAATGAAGATTAACTGTCTTGATATAATCTACATAGACCGCATCATCATAAACAAGATTTTTATCTGCCTCATCATCTTGCGCCAAAAGAAAAGTTGAACTCACCAACAAAAGAAAAAATAAGTATATTTTTTTCATCGAAAATGTTATTTGTTTTTATGGAAGTTATTAAAAAATGGATTGTTAATTTAAACAAGCAACTTCCTGATTATAAAACTGGTTTGAGGTAAGTTTTATTTTTATTTTTTTTTTTTGAAAAAGTTAACTCAATTTAAGGGTTTTTTAAAGATACTTCTCTACTTTTCATTTTTAGAAAATCATTTATGGTCTTATTTTTCAAAAAAATCAACTTATGACAATCAAAGAAATATTACTTTTTCCAATGGCATTTTTTTACATCTATGCTGGATACTCACATTTCAAAAAAGCATGGTTTTTTCATAAAATCACCCCTCCTTTTTTACAACCTTGGAAAAAACCAATTAATACCATTGTTGGGGTAGCTGAAATCGCAGGTGGAATTGGTTTACTTATTCCTCAAACTCGATCGGCAGCGGCTATTGGAATCATCTTATTATTGATTGCTGTTTTCCCCGCCAATGTTTATATGTTGACTTCAAAAGGAGCAGGTATGAAAATCAAATCATGGTTTCTTTGGTTGCGGCTTCCTTTGCAATTAGTCCTGCTTGCTTGGGCATATTGGTATGTTGACAAATCTCTTTTTTAAAACTTTTTGATTGTATTTTTTAATTTTATAAACTTTTTGTTTCATATTTGATTCGATATTTTATCATCCAATAATCAAAACGAAATAATATGAAAACCTTAAAGTATCTACTCGTATTAATTGCTATACTCTTTGTTGGTTTTATTTTAATTGGTGTTTTCAAACCATCAATCAATTATGGCAGCGAACTCGAAATTAATAAACCTGTAAAAGAAGCTTGGGCTGTGATGAATGATGAGTCTAAAACTCATCTTTGGCTGACGGGTCTCGAGAGTTCAGAATTGATTAGTGGAACAGCTGGAGAAGTTGGAGCAGTTACCAAAATTGTCATGGCTCCCGAAGGGTCGGAGGTTATGGAAATGACTGAAACCATTACAGCTAGAAAAGAGAATGAACATATGGGTTTCGCATTTGAGGCAGCGATAGTTAGTAGTACTTTGGATATGTATTTCTCTACCAAAAATGGAAAAACAATAATGCAGTCAAATGCTACCGCAAAGGGGAAAGGGATGTTGATGAAATCATTAATGCCGATCATGAAATCAGCTATGCAAAAATCAGATTTGGAAATCATGGCAAATTTGAAAAAAGTCATCGAAGAAAATACTACGGATTATTTTCCTCAGCCAAAAATGGAAGTCAGCGAAATGGAAAATACGGTCATGGAAATAGATGCTACAAAAGGATAAAATAAAATATACTTTTTTTAAGCCTTGTAAATTAATATTTTACAAGGCTTTTCTTTTTGCTATTTATAAATATCCAATCTCACAAGATTAAACAAACATTTTAATACAACTTCGTAATAAAACAACTCCAAAATTCAATAAAATCCTCTCCAGATATTTCCATCGGGAGTTGGATTTTTTTAAAGAAATTTAAATATCCAATACTTGGTTATTCCTCACTTCTATCCAAAAACACTTTCCTCATCCTTGCTGCTATCAAAAACACGAATCGCAATCACTTCCGCCTCGGCAGTAATTGTACCATCCGATTTTGCAATGCAGGACATCACTACTTTTCTACCTTTGATTTCTGTGACCTTTGCACGTAGTTCTATCGGTTTAGTATTGGAAGTTGGTTTTAAATATTTTACTGAAATAGTTCCAGTCGCATATCGATAAATTGGTTCACTTTCCATTGAGCGATTTTCAGCTTGATAAGTCGCAGCCATTGCAGTACACATCGTATGGCAATCAATCAAAGTTGCCAAAATTCCTCCATTCAAAATTCCTTTCCACCCTTGATATTTTTCTTGTGACTCCCAAACACAAACGGATTCCTCCCCTTCCCAATAACTACTTATTTTCAATCCTTGATGGTTGCTTCTTCCGCAGCCAAAGCAAACGTTGCCAGGCATGTGATCTTGGAAGTAATCTTTCTCTCTCATATTTTTCTTTTTTTAAGGAGTCAGGACTGAAGTTGGTCCATACATCCTAACTATTTTTGATAAATTTAGTGCTTAGACAATTCTCGTGATCTTAAGTCAAGCTAAAATTAAAATCAACAGTTCCGCTGGTCGTTTTTGATTTCCATTTTAACTTAACCACGAGAATTTTCTAAGAACGATAAATTTTAAATTGCAATCCAGCATTCGATTCCAACCGTTCCAACAATGCATCTCCAAGTGCAACTGAAGGCGTCAACACCCCTGCCACTTTTGGCGTTTTGTTTTTGTCCAAAGCCAAACACACCGCACTTTCTGCCAACATTTTGCTCGTCGAACCATAACCAGGATCTCTATCACCTTTCACACTTCCTTGTATCACCGTTCCATTAGCTAATTTTCCAAAGAGTAACATTTTGTAAAAACCAGTTTCTCGTTTTTCTTTCGATGGTCCTTCTCCTGGTTTTGGTAAAAATCGATTCATCGTATTTCTCAAAAAAGAATCAGGCTTCGCAGTCATCATCAAACCTGTCCCCATGAGTAGCATTGTTCCTTTTGCTCGCCCAGAAATTCCGGGACCAGTCATCATCGCTTCATCATATTGAAAATCTTTTCCGTAGGGAAAATCTTGCAATGCATGACTTCGTCGCACGACTCTAGTATTGATCGTAGACATAATAAAAGGAGCAATCCACGATTTTGAGTCTTTATCATATTTTACACTTTTCAAATCTGCTCCATCTTTCCCTTTTTGTTTTCCCTTTGGGTTCAATCCATACGGATTAAATAATGTCGAATAAATTGATTTATCTTTTTCGGCTTCGACGAGTACATTACTCAAACTTGCGTAAGTACCTCCACTCATTTCACCTTTCATGGCTTTCACTCGAAGTTTGATTTCTTGGCAGTATTCGCCCGTCATTTCTTTGGATTTTTTTTGCAAAAAATAAACTCCCATATCTGACGGAATAGAATCAAATCCACAAGTGTGCACAATTCGAGTGCCATTGGCTTGAGCTGCATCTTGATGTTGATCAATCATTTTCCGCATCCATTGAACTTCGCCTGTGAGGTCGCAATAATCAGTTTGATATTTGACACATGCTTCGACCAGCGATGAACCATATTGAGCATACGGCCCGACGGTTGTACAGATGACTTTAGTTCGTTGCACCATTCGTTCGAGTGTATCCTTTTTTTTGCTATCAGCAATGACTAGTGGAATTTCTTCCGCGCCCAAATCCTTTTGAATGCCTTCTAATTTTACAGCATTTCGTCCCCCCATTGCCCATTTTACAGTACCATTTGCACCATATTTTTTCAACATATATTCAGCTACTAATCTGCCAGTAAAACCACTTGCTCCCCAAAATATGATATCGAATTCTCGTTTATCGCTCATAATTTATTTTTAGTATAGATGTATAAAAAATCGAATTTACTATTTATCAACCTAAAAATTCAATTAGAAGAATGATTCTTCTAATTGAATTTGAAACTTCCAAGGAAAAATAGTCCACCAAAAATTTGTCTTTAATTGGAGTCTATTACTTATATTTGCGTTCTAAAATCAGCATTTATTTTTAATAAAATATACCATTATAAAATGTTACACCAATTAAATAATTTACCAGAAGACGAATTACAAGAGTTATATGACGCAATTCCAGTAATTACCTTATTAATTGCAGGAGCTGACGGTGATATCGATGATGCAGAATTGGAACAATCAGAAAAAATCACTAGAATTCGAAGTTTCTCAGGCGGCGAGATTATGCAAGATTTTTATGATCATGTAGGAAAGGATTATCATGAAAGATTAGCTCGTTGGGCAAAGATAGTCCCAAAAGATACTGCAGAACGGAATGCAGAACTTTCAGCTAGGTTAGAAAAATTAAATCCGATTTTGGCGAAATTAACTAATCATTTAGGAGCTGAAATGTATCATAGCTTTACCACTTTTGCAAAGCATGTTGCTAAGGCTTCAGGTGGTTTCTGGGGATTTGGAAGTATAAATAAAGCGGAAGCAGAATTGATTGATTTGCCAATGTTGACTCCAATTCATGAAGAAGAGGAAGGAGGAACAGAAGCTTAAATTTCGTTTTTATAAAAAAAAGCTGCTACAGATTTTAAAATTTGTAGCAGCTTTTTTTTTAGTATCGGGACTCTCTGAGTCCTGTAACGAAACGGGACTCAGGAGAGTCCCACTTCTAGAATTTACCGAAGGTTAAAATTTTAATTAAAATATTTTGCTTGATATTTTACCGTTTTTTATAAAACGAAAAGAATAAATTTTAGGTCCCAAAGCCCTTCAATTTTTATCAAAACAAAAAAAAGTAAATATTTCCTCTGAAAGAGGAAAGTAAAAGAGTAGAACTAAATGTAATTTTTGATAGTTTATTTTTGCTCTATTTTTCCCTAAAAAATCTTTCTACCCAAAAAGGGTGCAAAGATTTTTTAAGAAAATCTAGAACAAAAATCCCCTTGTCAAAATTTTACATTTAATTCTACTCTTTTACTTACTTTTGCGGAATAATCACAACTTTACATGGAAAATAACGAGAACCTACTAGGCGTCATTTCTACTCTTTTGCGATGGCGGAAACCTATCTTCAGAATTTGTTTGATTGCAGGAATTGGAACTGCAATCATTGCACTTTTCCTTCCTAATTATTATCAATCTACGACTACTTTTTATGCAGCGAGTCCTGACTTGGGGAAACCTGAGGCAGTTGGTGAAATTGAAAGAGATCGAGATATTTATGGAGAGGATACGGACAATGATCGGTTATTGACGATTGCACAATCAAATGAAATTGTTAGTTATCTGATTAATAAATTTAAACTCTACGATCATTATGACATTGATCGAACTAATCGAAAATCGAAAGATAAAGTTCGAAAGAAATTCCGCAAACTTTACAATGTGGAAAAAACAAAATATGAAGCTATTGAAATTTCAGTTGAAGATAAAGATAGTTTGATCGCCGCTGCAATTACTAATGCAGCTCGAATTAGAACTAACGAAATGGCGCAAGCATTGATCAAAGATGGTCATATGAAACGAATGAATTCTCTCAAGTCGACGATGGATGAAAAACAACAAGCGCTTTATATTTTAGGTGATAGTCTTTCGAAAGTAAGAAAAAAATACCAAGTTTTTAATACCGAAACTCAAGGTGAATTACTAGCTCAAATGGTTGCTAAACAACGTGCTCAATTAATCGGGACGCAAGCCAAATTGGAAGTATTCAGAACAGGAAGAGGTGCTGCACGAGATTCAGCCATTTATCTAAAAGCACAATTAAAAGGTTTTGAAAAGGAAGTGGAAAGCCTCGAACAAAACTTAGCTCTTTTCAATAGTGGAATGTCTTTGGTCAATGAATTGGAAGATGAGCATCAAGAAGCGAGGGAACAATTGAGTATCGACCGTGAGCGATTCAAACAATTAAAAGCTATTCACGATTCTTATATTCCTACATTAATGGTTGTCGAAAATGGAGATGTGCCTGTGGTCAAATCTCGACCATTCCGTTCCTTAATCGTCATCAGCGCAATCATTCTTGCATTTATTTTAAGCTTGATTGGCGTTTTGATTTTGGAAAATTATAAAGATGTAGATTGGAAAAAACTATCTGAACAACAGTAAAAGATTAATGGTGAATAGTTAATTATTCACCATTAAAACCATTCACAACTAACCATTAAAAGGTGTTTGCAAAGCTGCTAGGCATATCGACGGAAACTGTTTCTCAAAAATTATTTGCAATTTTTGGAGTAGTTATTTTGTTGTCATTGTTTATTGGAGCGGCAACTGATTATTATTTTTTGGCAGGTTTGCCGGTGTTGGTTTTGATTGGATTTGTAGCGGTTGTAGATTTTAAAAAATTATTTTTTCTCACCTTATTTTTTATTCCATTTTCGATAGAGATGACATTGCCTGGAGGTCTTGGAACAGACTTCCCGCCAGAGCTTTTGATCATTGGATTGATGCTCATTTACCTGTTGTATTTTATCAAAAATTTAAAAAACATTGGGAAAGAATTCTATAAACATCCGATTACGATTTTTGTGATTTTGCATTTGCTTTGGACATTTATCACGACGATTCATTCTTACGATTATTTGGTTTCTATAAAATTTTTGTTGGCAAAATTCTGGTATGTTTTTGTTTTCTATTTCATGGCAGGGCATCTGATCAAAACGACAAAGGATTTTAAAAAGTTATTTTGGTTTTTCTTTTTTCCCATTTTTGCAACGATATTTTATGTGATGATTCGCCATGCAGCAACTGGTTTTTCATTTAAAGAAATCAATTATTGTGTTGGTCCATTTTATCGAAATCATGTGATGTATGGATGTATTGTTGCGCTGTTTTTGCCATTCATTTGGTATGTCAAAAAATGGTATCCAAAATATTCTATGACTTGGTGGTTTTTGATTGGAGCACTTTTATTTGGCTTGGTGGCAGTACAATTATCTTACACTAGAGCAGCTTATGTTGGAATTGCGATTGCGATTGCAGCAGTACAAATTATTCGTTTTCGATTAATGAAAGTGGCAGTTGGTTTGGCGATTGCGATTGCGTTGGGGGTTGTCGTACATTTGATTACTGATAATTCTTATATGGATTATGCACCTGAATTTAAAAATACTGTTACGCATAATCAATTTGATAATCTGATTTCAGCTACGGCAAAAGGAGAAGATATTTCGACGATGGAAAGAGTGTATCGTTGGGTCGCAGGTTATCAAATGAGTCAAAAAGAACCGCTGACTGGTTTTGGCCCAGGGAACTTTTATGGTTTTTACAAAGGCTATACGGTGACTAGTTTTGAAACTTATGTAAGTGATAATCCTGAGCAATCAGGAATCCATAATTACTATTTGATGTTGATTGTTGAACAAGGTTTTATTGGAGCATTTTTGTTTTTGGCGATGTGTTTTTACTTTTTGATTCAAGGGGAAATAGTTTATCATAAAACTAAAGACCCCATGAAAAAACATATTGTGATGACGGTGATTTTGACCGTTATTATTATTGATTGTTTGTTGTTGATTAATGATATGATTGAGACGGATAAAATTGGTTCATTCTTTTTTATTTGTATGGCGGTGTTGACGAATATTGATGTAGAGGAGACTGTAATCCCCGCCCCCTAAAAGAGCGTTTTCGCTTTTCTTTAGGAGTCGAGGATTTAAAATCCTTCCACCGTTTTTATCAGAAAAAAACCATCGTCTCCTTGCTTCTGATACAAAGGCATCAAAATCAAACTATCTTCTTTCGCTACAACATTTCCATTTTTGTCAGTCCCCAATATTTCTCCTTTTTTGACCTCCTGGAAATTTTTAAAATTAGGAGTCATTTGAAAATTATCCCCAGGTAAAATACTATGTGCTGCAACTAATTCTGCCACCTTTGGAAGATCTTTGGAGTATTCAATCAATATGGAATCATGTCGATTTTCTACATGCGCTTCTTTAACACAACCAATTGTTCGCATACAATTAGTCAAAGCAGCAATCGCTCGATTAACTGAAAGTTGTTCATCATGCTGCCCTGATTCAAAAGTCACCGCAACCGTTTCTGGTTCAAAATTCTCATTATTAAAATAATGAAGTGTAGTTCCTTTCACCCCTTTGAGCAAACCTCGAATGACTGGCGCATGCAACTCAATCGCAATTCGAACACTCTCTTCAGTCTCCTGTGGAATCGAAAAAATCCCACCAAAAGCAGTCGTCGTGTGCAAATCCAAAAAGATTAATTTTTCAGGTTGGTAAATTTCTATTTCATGATGTACAGCTTGTAGCAATTCTTTTATTTCTAAATCTTCTTCGTCCAAGTCCTCTAATTTTGCCTGCTGAATACGAGCTATATTATCAGGTGTCCATTGTCGATTCAAATCTCGATTAATATACCTCACTCCTTCTGCTCTTGCTCGAACATTACCAACCAAACCAACTAATTTTCCACAAAAATGAAAATCAGGATTTGTAATCGGTTCCACTTCCAACATTTTAAACATCAAATCCAATGCCTTGACTCCTGCAGGTTCGTTCCCGTGCATCGCTCCAAAAACAATTAACAAAGGTCCTTTTTCACTTCCTTCATAACTTCCTATGTACCTTTCTTTCCGCATATTTCTTTTTTAAAATTATAGATGTAATCTTTAATCTAATTTCATTCTGTGTAAAATCAATTTCCGTTCTCCTGCCCAGGCATTTTTATATAAAAAATATAAATACCCATTTCGCACTTTTGGTTTTTCGATATAAGCAAAGTCTATTGGCAAAGCTGTTTTCAATATTCCTTTTTCCAAATCAATTTCTTGAATTTTCTCTCCCCATCGAGTATTAAAAGTCGTAAATGCTCGTTCTTGGATATTGTCGAATAATATTTGTTTTTTCCATTTACGAGTATTGTGATAATCAATCGGAATGCTTCGAAGTGAGTCTCCTTTTTCGGAAAAAAATTGCAACTCGGATTCGAAATGGTTGAAGATTATCAACTCCTTTCCTTTTTGAAAAATTGGAGCATTTAATTTTGGATAAAAAACCTTCATGATTCCTTTCAAAAAATAATCGCTTTCCTTCAATGCTAGAATTTTCTCATCAAGATACTCATCCCACAATTCGCCTGACCATGGTTTTCGCAATCCTAATTCTTCTATGAGTCGAAAAATTTCTTTCTCATTTTGAATCAAAGGGAATTGGTATTTTTCTATTGAATCTGTGGGAATGGGTGCTTCTCCGTTTTTTTGTTGGGCATTTAATTGTCGAGCAAAAACATTATATCGCAGCGCCTGACCTTGGTAAAAATATCGCTCAAAATAAAGAAAATTTTCGGTCGCCAAAACACATGGATGATCTATTAAATAAAAATTTTCGATACGTATTTTTTTTGGAAAAAAAATGCCAGTAGAATCTATCGCTATTTTTCGAACATTTTTTTCCGTCACCAAAAATAAATCATCCGTGCAATACTGCAACAAGCCTTTTGGAAAATAGTTTTTCAAAGATACCTCGGCAATCGGTTCATTCGTTGTTTCATCCAACGCGATCAATGAATATTTTTCAATCGAATTTCGATGAGCAAGTAAGAATATTTTATTTTCAAAAAAAACATAATCTACCACACTAAATGGTTCGAAAAAAACGGTATCAACCTTTCGTTTGGAACTCACCGAAACTTCAGGAAGCGCAGAAGCTATTGGTTGAAGTTCGATGATAAATTCACGTTGCGAGGCATTTTTTATTTCTATAAATTCAGTTTCAAATCCCACAAAACTAAAACTCAAAGTCGAGGGTAATATGGATATTTCCATTTGAAAAAATCCTTCTTCGTTCGTTGTACCTCCTGCAGATTTTTCTTTTAAAATATTTACATCAGAGAGTGGTTCTTTTGTTTGAGCATTCAAGACAATACCTTGAATTTGGAAAGGTGTCTGTGCATTTATTTTTCCAAAAAAAAGTAAGAAAAAAACGAGGACAAGAGTTTTTTTTATTTTAAAATTCATAGCTTAATTCAATTTTTTGTTGAAAATTACGCTTCAAATTTAAAGAAAAAAATTAGTTTGAGTTTTAGAAAAATTGAAGTGTGACGGGAGTATGCTATCTTTGACTTTCATACGTGGTGGTCTGCTTTAGCTGACCTAAAAAAAGGAGCACAGCGACTTTATTTTTCCTAAAAAAGGAATTTTAATTTTCTACTTAGGAAAAACACTTCGCTTATTTTTTCAGGTCAGCTAAAGCAGACCACCACGTGCAAATTTAATAGATGTCCAACAAAACAATATATTTACAATTTTGCGAAAAAGAAAAAGAGGTGCCTCTTTTTTCTCAGCCTTGGTTGTTGGATGCAGTTTGTGGAGAAAATGGTTGGGATGTTTTGATTGTTAAAAGAGGAGATGAAATTGCGGCAACGATGCCAATTCAAGTTCGCAAAAAATATGGTTTAAGTTTGCCACGTATGCCGCTTTTTGTAAAATATTGGGGTCCTTATTTTCCAAAAACATTTCGCTCACCTAAACATCAACAAAGATTGATGCGAGAATTAATTCATCAGCTTCCAAAGTTTGATTTGTTTGAGCAATATTTTCATCCTTCCATAAAAAGTTGGTTACCGTTCCTTTGGGAAAAATTTGAAGGAACGATTCGCTACACTTTTAAAATTGATTTGACCCTAGATTTAGAGCACATATTTTCCAAATTACATGGAGGTTATCGAAATAGTAATATTCCAAAAGCGAAAAATATTGTTCAAATTTCAACTGACCGCAGTCTCGAAGACTTTTATAGAATTCAACAAAAAACTTTTGAGCGACAGAAATTGCCTATGCCTTTTTCTTTCGAAATTTTGCAAAAACTAGATATAGCTTTAGAGCAGAACAATGCTCGAAAAATATTTTTTGCCATCGATGAGGAAGATGAAATCCATGCTGTTGTTTATTTGATTTGGGACAAAAATACTGCATACTATTTAATGGCTGGCGATAATCCTGACTTGAGAAGTAGTGGTGCTGGAATTTTGGCTACTTGGCATTCAATCAAATATTCAAAGGAAGTTTTAGGAAAAAAAGAGTTTGACTTTTTGGGGAGTATGATTGAACCGATTACACGAGTACGGAGAAATTTTGGGGCGGAGCAAGTTCCTTATTTTGAAGTGAAAAAATATAAATCGAAGTGGGTAAAAGTACTGCATGGTTTTCTCAAATAGCACGTACTTAAAAATAACTCACGTAACCAAAATGCGATTTTATACTTCGGAAATCAAAAGGATTCCCTTTCTGTTTTCCTACTGCCAGACTAAATGCAAAGACGCCAATTTTTGTTTCAAAAGTAATTCCTGCTCCCACTCCAATTGGTGAATCATATTCTCGTGAATCTATTGTTATATTTTCCACATAGCCATAATCTCCAAAAGCAAAAAGAAAAGAATTTTGCCCAATCAATAATCGATACTCTAAGGTTCCAATCACATAATTTGTCGTAAAAATTGATTCCTCATCAAATCCTCGAAGCAGTCGATTCCCCCCTAAACGAAATTGTTCATTTCTAAAAACAGGCGATTGTGAAATAATCCAACCTGTAGTAATTGAGCCTTTAATTGTACTTCTCTTGAAGACTGGAAAATATTTTTCAATCTTCCCTTCCAATTGGTATTGAAAAGTCCGTAACGTCAAGGAATCGTATAAACTCTGAAAAGTAAAATTAGGATCGGAAGTTTCTAAACCAATAATTGAATTATTTTCTTTGATACGTTTGAAGCCTGCGCCTGCTCGCAAAAGTGTCCCCCAGCCTTTGCGTGGATTGAATCTATAATCTAGTTTTTGCAAATTATATTCGAGCCCAAAAACGGAATTAGTGAGATCTAATTCTGCTGGTAGTTTTTTAGAAGCGATAATTTGAGATTCGTTGACTGTCAACAAATTGGTGGTTCGAGTGTTCCAAAATGCTTTTATATAATTCCCTCCTTCCAATAAATATTGTATACCGAAATCTGATTCGATTTGTAAAAAGGTAGAATCTTTTTTGTACAAATCGAATTTAAAATCTACCCCAAATGGGAAATTTAAAATGTAGGGATAAGCAAACTGCAATTCCAATTCTTGCGTCCCAGGAGAGAGTTGTTGAAACTCCGCAAAGATTCTTTCACCCAAGCCAAATTGGTTATGCATGTCAGCATTGAAAGTTCCTGTGATTAAAAAATTTCGTTGCGAAGGACTAGCTGAATTATTTGCTCGAGGCAAGACTCCAACTAAAAAATCGAAGCGACTTGCCTTCTTTTTTTTCAAAAATAAATTGATGGTGGCTTTGTCTCCTTTGAAAGTAATCGTTAAACCTTTCCCCTCTTGTTGCACAAAAGGAAGTTCTCGAATTCGTTGAGCAACCTTATCAATTTTACTTTTATCATACAAATCTCCTTTTTTGAAACCCAAATAATTTTCGAGGTAGCGAGCAGAAATTTTCACTTCCCCTTTTATTTTAATTCCATCGACGGTAATTAGTCTATTTTTTTTCATAAAAAGCTGCGCAGCAATTTTCCCATTCTTGATTTGTATGTTTTTCAAGCCAACCTCTGCGAATGGATAACCATTATTTTCAGCGTAAGTCAATAATGATTTTTGCAATTTCACAGCCTCTGGATAATAAAAATCTTTATTTTGATACAATCGTTTTCGGAAACCGATTTGTTCTAAGAATGCAGGTTCGACATTCCCATTTTCGAGGCTAGCCCATTCGTATTTTTTTCCAATAAAAACTTGTGCAAAAAAGGTTTTTTCGAATCGGTAAATGCTATCAATTGAGGCTTCTAAATAGGCGCTGGCATGTAATTGTAACAATATATTTGCAAGCTCATTTCGGACTGCTAACGAATCAGAAAATGATGGCTGGATTTCGATTTGACTTTTGAGGAATGATTCGGTTTGATCGATTGGTTGAAGTTTGAGGTTGTAGCGAGTAGGAATTTGGGCAGAAAGGTTTATAGTGAAAAGAAAAAATGTCAGAAAAAGAATTTTTGAATATCCAATATCCAACTTAGCTTCATGGAGCTTTTGTTGAATATTGGATATTCCTTGTTCGATATTGGATATTCTATTCTCTTCTTTTTTCATTAAAAATTAAAACGTTCGTTTTTGAAAAATATGTTTTGGTTAAAATTAATACTTTTGCACTTATGAGCGGAATTTATATCCATATCCCTTTTTGCAAGCAAGCTTGTCATTATTGCAATTTTCATTTTTCGACTTCGATGAAATATAAATCGGAGATGATTGATGCAATTTTAAAAGAAATTGAGTTGCAAAAAAACTATCTCGCCGACAAATCTGTCGAAACGATTTATTTCGGTGGCGGCACTCCTTCCCTTTTGGATGAACGAGAATTGAACTTTTTTTTTGAAAAAATAAATCAAATTTTCGAAGTAAAAAAAGATGCTGAAATTACGCTCGAAGCCAATCCTGATGATTTGACTTTAGAAAAATTACGGCTGCTCAAATCTACACCAATCAATCGTCTGAGCATCGGTGTTCAATCTTTTTCTGCAATAGATTTGAAAAGCATGAACCGTGCACATAATGTTATGGAAGCTGAAAGTTGCATTCAAAATGCGCAATCTCTAGGCTTCGATAATTTAACGGTAGATTTGATTTATGGTTCGCCGACCACTTCAAATGAGCAATGGGAAACGAATGTGCAGAAGCTTTTTGATTATAAAATTCCACATTTATCTTGCTATTGTTTGACTGTCGAACCTGGAACTGCGCTTGATCATTTTGTCAAAAAAGGAAAAGCACAACCTGTGGATGATGAAAAATCTGCGCATCAATTTGAGGTGTTGATGCAAATGATGGAGGCGAACGGTTATGATCATTATGAGATTAGTAATTTTGCAAAACCTCAGAAATATGCTCGCCATAATTCTAATTATTGGTCAGGAAAATCTTATCTCGGAGTTGGTCCATCGGCACATTCTTTTGATGGAAAAAGTCGGCAATGGAATATTGCCAACAATGCACTTTATTTGAAAGCGGTGGAATTAGATGGAACTGATTTGAGTAGTTCGAATAGTCGATTTGAAAAGGAAATTCTTTCTCAGGAGCAACAATATAATGAATATGTGATGACTGCTTTGCGAACGATGTGGGGGTGTGATTTGGAAAAGATAAAAACTTGGGGCAGTAATTTTGAACAATATTTTTTAAAAGAGTCTGAAGTTTTTATTGCGAATGAGACGATGCGAAGAAGTGGTGATCGTTTTAATTTAACGACGAAAGGGAAATTATTAGCAGATAATATTGCTATGGAATTGTTCGCTGCAGGACTTTTATGAGTCTTGTAATCGTAAAAAAAAAGGTCAACGAAATAAATCGTTGACCTTTTTTTTGGACTAGACTCAGGAGAGTCCAGCTACGTGTGAAGATTATTTTAAAATAAATGCATCCTCTTTTGTAATTGGGAAATAGTGGTCTACTTCTTCTTTTAGAATTTGCGCAGTCGTTTCTTCGACGGAGCAAACTTCTACTCGCACTCCTCTTGACTTCAAGTGACGAACTAAATCTACATAATCGGAATCACCTGAAAGGATAATAATCGTATCTACTTTTTCAGCAATTTGAGTTGCGGTGATAGTCAATGGAATGTCTGCCGATTTGTAGCAAGGCATTACTGAACCATGAAAAAGTCGATGTAATCGCTCTGCTAATTTATCTGAAATATTTAGTCCTTCTCTAAAATAAATTAACCGACTCAAACCTCTGTCCATCAAGATTCTTGGAATCAAGACATCAAAATTCACAACTGCATTTTTATTATTGGTTAATTTGGTGAGACTTATTTCAATATTATTGCCGTCAATTAAGACTGCGACGTTTTGATGTATTCTTACTTCTGCCATAGTATTCTTTTTTTAAGTTTAATATTTTTGAACCACGAGCGCTGCATTTTGACGAACTTTGGTTAAATCAATATTGAATTGTGGTTCTTAGTTCATCTTCTTAGTTTGAAACGAACAAATTACTAATTATGTTCTACTTTTTTTTACTGACAAAATACATGTCTGTTTCTCCGATGTGCTTGACCATTACCTTTCCTCGATGTTCACAATCAAAATGGTCTTTGACTAATTGGTAAGTTGCCTCTGAAATATTGACCTTTTTCTCTGCTCCATTTTGTTCCATTCGAGAGGCTGTATTAACCGTATCTCCCCAAAGATCAAACGCAAATTTTTTAATTCCGACAATTCCTGCAACTACTGGACCAGTATGTAAACCTATTCTTGCTTCAAAATATAATTGTCCTTTTTTATTTTTTTCAATTGCAATCTTCTCCAAAAACTCTTGAATCTCTAAAGCTGCTAAAACCATTTGAGAAGCACTTTTTTCATTTTTCACAGACATTCCACTTACGCACATATAAGCATCTCCAATGGTTTTTATTTTTTCTAATTGATATTTTTCAATAATTCTATCAAAGGCTTTGAAGTAAAAATCAATTTCGTCAACTAATTGTTCCGGGCCTAAATCTTGCGAAATTTTTGTGAAGTTTTTAAAATCAGAAAAAAACACGGTGACTGAATCGTAACGCTTAGCTTTAGCTTTTCCATATTTTTTCAACTCGTCAGCCGTTTCTGCTGGAAGAATATTTAGTAGCAGATCATCTGATTTTTTCTTTTCTCTTTTTAATTCGTTGGTTCGAGCTTGCACTTCTCTTTCGAGATTTTTTTCATTTTCCTTCAATGTATAAATTCGATAACGATAAGCTAAAAACAAAATTCCTGCTCCTATAATTCCACATGCTGTAAGAAACCACCAAGTTTTATAGTATGCTTGTTGAACTCTTAATCTTATGGCTAATTCTTTTTTATTCCAATCATTTTTATTGGCCGCAGCTCTCACTCTAAAAGTATAATCGCCTGCTGGAATCCCATTGAATCTCGCAGATGTTGCAGTGGAAGGTTCCGACCAATCACTATCGTATCCTTCCAAAATATAACTGTAAATAGTTCCTGAAGGATTTTTATAATTAGTCAAAGCAAAATTGAAAACGAAAAATTTATCATGATAAGTCAAGTCAAAAGATTGATTGTCAGAAAGATCATTTTTATAGTTTATCATTTCACCTTTGACATCATCCAATTTTGAAAAAGAGGTAAGGATCAAATTTGCCTCTTTTAATTTTTTTTCTTTTAGAAAATTTTCATTCGGATAAAATGCGTTGACTCCTTTGATACTTCCAAAGTATAACCGCCCATCTTGAGTTTGGTAAAATGAAACTCGGTTAAATTCATTGGTCGTCAACCCATTTTGTTTATAAAAATTAATGAACGTTTCATCAGCAATACTCATCCTTGAGATTCCGAGATCGGTACTCATCCAAAGTGCGGTGTCGCCTTCTGACAAAAGTCCATTGATAAAATTATTGGGCATTCCATTTTTGATAGTAAAAGTTTGAATAGTTTCTTTTTGAATATTTAATTTTTGAATTCCGTGAGCTGTTCCTATCCATAAGTTGCCATCATTATCTTCGTAAGTAACATTGACCCTATTACTGATTAACTTTACAATTGAACTCGAGTCACTGGTGTAATGAGCCATGACACCTCTTTGTGGATCAACTTTATATAATCCATCTTGAAGCGTAGAAAGCCAAATATAATCGTTCGTTTTTCCTTGATAAAGATAAGCTGCATCAAGTTTAGCCGTATCGATAAGTTGGTTTTGATCTTGAAATTCTTGGAGTTCTTTGGTCTCGGGATTGTAAGTGTAAATCCAATTTCTATAGGCGAACCAGAGGTTTTCATCTTTACCAACTATGCACACTCCAAGGTCAACAGATGGTTTATTAAAAATGGTATCGACCTGTTGAGTTTCTAAATCTATGCGTCTGCCGTTACCCGTCCAAAGTGCATTTTTATGATACGTTAAACCGAAAGGGAAATTAAAATAATCGTTTCGAGGGAAAAGTGGTTGAGGTGTATTCTCTCCTTTTTTTAATATATGGATCGAGTTGTAATAACTAAAATAAATATTGCCTTCTTCATCTTCGGTGATACCTCTGATACTACAAAAACCATTGGTACAATATTCACTTCCTTCGGCGAGATAGTTATCAAATATTTTTTCGGAGCGAGAAATTTTAATTACTCCATACTCTGAAGCTGCCCAAATTATCCCCATTTCATCTTGAAACAAATGTCGTATATTGCAATAGTTATTTGTCAAGTCTTTTATTTCTAAACTATAGTCCGTTAATCTTCCCGTCGATTTTTCCAGATAAAATAAAATGCCGAGTCCTCCAATCCAGATATCTCCATTTTCTCCAACCAAAAGAGAATTAGTGGTTTCCCGATTGGAAACTAATTTCATAACAGGGTGTACACGGAATTTATTTTCACCTTTTGGCAGGAAATATAATCGACCATCATCCATTAATGCCCAAAGTGTTTGATCTTCATCTACTTGCATTTGGACGATCCAAGCTTCGCTGTTTTTCTCTTTTGGAAAATTAAATTGCTGAATGACCTTTCCCTCTTTTTGTATTTTAAGAAGTTGGTTAGACTCGTTGGCTAAATAAATATGTCCATGAGCCCAAATCATTCCTCGTTTGGATGCATTGCCTTCACACTTCATTACATCTTTAAGACGGTTGTCAGTTCCTAATTTTTGCAAAAAAGATTCTCCTGCATCTTTTTGGTAAGTGATATTCCAAATGTTGCCATCATCATCTTGAACAAGACTTCCTGGAGTTCGATTTTTATTATAAACTGCGCTTTCTTTACTCGCATTAATTTTTTGATGCTGATAATTTAGACCGTTGAGTGTAGTTAAATTATTTTCTCCAGCCATCCAAAGCATGGTGTCAGAAGTGATGAGTAATTCGGAAATATAATTTTGAGGAATAAAATTTTCTTTGGATAGATTACTAAAATGAATGAAGCGAGTGCCATCATATTTATTGAGTCCATTGATCGTTGCCACCCAAATAAATCCATATGGATCTTGCTGAATTTTAAATGCATTCCGATGGCTAAGTCCTTCTTCAAATGAAAATAGCTTAAAGTCTATTTTTTCTTTTTGGGAAAAAACGGTAGTCGTGAAAAACAATAAACTAAGAAGTAGAAGTAGGTTTCGCATTTTTTTGTAAAACTTGGCTCTTAGACTAACCTAATGTTTGTAAATCAAAAAAACTAAATTCGAATTTTCCGTTGGTCGTTTTCGATTCTAATTTTAACTTGACCATAAAATTTGTCTACGAACGAAAAACTTAAATATGGGTCATTTGAAATCAGATGGAAAAATAGGAATTTTTTTCGCCACAAAAGACACAATGAACCACAAAACTTTTTGAATTCATATACAACAAAAGGTTCAAGTCAATAATTGACTTGAACCTTTTGTTTTTTATATTAAAAAAAAAAAAATTATCTGAGTACGGTGACGTTTCCTTTTTCTTCATACGTCTTTCCATTTATACACCTTGCTTGTAGATAATAACCATAAACGTCATTACTAACTTCCTCCCCATTATGAGTTCCATCCCATCCAGAGTTTACACTATTTCCTTCATATACTTTTTCTCCCCATCGATTATAGATCACAAAATAAACTTCGTCAACCACTACACTTTCTACTTTTAGAATATCATTACGACCGTCACCATTTGGACTAAATACATTCGGGAAAAAGACGTAAGGTCTTTCACAAATGTCAAGAACAGTTACAAAAACATTAGTTATTGCTGTACATCCATTATCTAAATCAGTAACAACTACTTGGTAGTTGGTACTTTCATCTGGCATTGCTTCTGGATCCTTTTCTTCTTCAGGATTATTATTATTTGCAAGAAGTGAATTTGTTGGACTCCATAAGTATTTATATCCTTCTACATTGTTAGGATGTTCAACATCTAACTGTACCGTTTCTCCCAAAATAATTGTATCAGGATCTGCAGTTGCTTGGATATTGTCAGCAATATCAATAATATTAATATTGAATGTTTGTTCTATTTCACATCCATATTCATTAGAAATATCCACCGTATAAGTTCCTGATATCGTAGGAGTAATCATTAAGGTTGAATCCATTCCAATAGACATTCCATTAGGATCAAACCATTCATACATCAATATTTCTCCATTGGATACTGCCCCTCCTGGTAGAATTAATGGGGTGTTAATACAGTGGTCTCTATCTACTAACGCACCATTAATTTCAGCATTCCCAGCTAATATACTATCGACTGTCGGACAACCATATTGATCCATGGCTTCCACATAATAGTACTGAGGTGAATCCGTATTACCAAAATTCATTTCTAATGTTGGAGAACCAATTATTAGTGGATCATTAGGATATTCATTATACCAATTATAAACACTTGCTAAAGAACTGGAAGCATTAAATATTACCATACCTGCTTCACATAAGATACTGTCAGGATCAGAGCTTACCATTAAATCAGTTAACTGAGTAGGAACTAAAACATAAATTTCCTTTTCTATAGAACAAGGATTAGTTCCAGAGAAATCAGTAATCGTAACTGAATAAGTTGTAGATACTGTAGCAGTTATCATTGGATTAAATTCATTCGGATCTCCATTTGGTACTGGTGACCAAGTATATTGGTAAGAAGGATTTCCATTTGGATTTAAGAAAGTATCAACTCCCATACAAACTACAATTGTATCAGCAAGCATAACATTGATAACATTGATATCAATTTCTTTTGAAAGAGAATCCACACAACCGTCTTCAGACATTACATACATTGTCAATGAATCCATTACATTTCCAGTAATAACTAGCGAATCTGAAGGGTTAGTTGAAATTATATTATTTTGCCATGACCACCACACACTATCAATTGGGCCAAAGACATTTGTTGAAATATCTGAGAAATATACTGTAGTACTATCTTCGATACACGGATCATAATCAAGTGTAAAATCTGTCATAAAAATCGGATCATCTACAACAGTAATTACTTGGCTAACCGTATCAGGTAAACAAGCTGCATTATTAGTTCCTGGAGGTAAAATCATTAATACAGTATAATCACCAGCAGACATGTAAGTATGCGTTGTTGAAATTGCTGTGTCTTGTGCTGATCCATCTCCAAAGTTCCAAATCATTTCTGTACCACTTGCACTTGTATAATTTACTTCAAGACCAATACATTGTTGCTTGATGATGAAGTTAGTAGTTGTGTCTTGAACAGTTACCAATACGCTATCCATTAAAGAACAATCAAACTGATTAGTTGCAGTTAAGTAGACCATGAAACTACCTATTTCAGAGGTAAGTACAGTTGGATTTGCTAAGGTGTTGGTTCCAGGTACAAATTGATTAATTGGAGTCCATTCGTAATCAATATTTTGACCTACAATATTGTTCATAGGCATCAATTGAATACTATCACCTAAACAAACTGAGACTGGATCGACGGAAACGTCAACTGCATTTTGTATGATTTCAATAGAATCCACAGTTTGACAACCACTTGAATCTGCAATTGCATAAAGCGTATTTTCCCCAGAAGGAATATTAGTGTATGTAAAAGGGGACCCTGTTCCAAGTGGAGATCCAAGTGGCGAGATTTGATCATACCAAGTGATCGTTGCTCCTGCATTTGCTGTTGCACTTACGATTAAGAATGTATCACAAATAGATGTATCTGGGCTAGTAGAAATTATTACTTCTTGAGGTTGATCAATTATATAATCTTCTATTTTTTCACAACCCAAAGAGTCGGTAACAGTAACTGTATAAGTTCCAGCTATAAGATTTGAAATATTTGCTGTAGTTCCACTATTACTCCATGAATACAAATAATCTCCATTAGAAAAAGGAACACCTCCTGATGCTGTTACTGAAATGGCAGCATCTGCATCTCCAAAACAATCTAGAGGAGTAATTATTTCTGTAATTTCAATTGGATCTTCTTCTGTAATTTCAACGGATTCTACGCTTGTACACATAGTTGCATCAGTAACAGTCACAGTATAAGTACCAGTAACTAAACTAGAGATTGTAGCTGTAGTTGCGCTATTACTCCATAAATACATATAATCACCATTTGAAAAAAGAATTCCTCCTGTACCTGAAGCTGTTGCAGTTCCTGTACTATCTCCATTACAACTGATATTAGTAGAAGTAACAGATGCTACTACACCTCCTGTGAGAGTTACGTCAATAGAAGTAGTTTGGGTATCCATGTTAACATCAGTTGCAGTAACAAAATAGGTACCTGCTGAAAGTCCCATTACCATTGCTGTATTACCAATATTTACACCGTTGGCATCTTCCCATTCAAATGTTATTGGTTCAAGTGCAGAACATCCTACTCCTACCATTGTTGCTGTTACTGTTCCATTGCTACCTGGATTACATGATTCAGGTGAACTTGAAACTGAAAGTGCACATGGAGGAGGAGATGTAATACAAGGCTCAGCTGTTGCTGTACATCCATTTGCATCAGTAACAGTAACGGTATAACATCCAACTGGTAAATCCATAATAGTTGAATCCATACTTCCTGTACTCCATAAGTAAGTATATCCTGGAGTTCCTCCAGTAACTGTAATCGATATAGTACCATCACTTCCTCCTGTTGTCGTTGGAGGAGTAGTCGTTGCGGTGATTGTAGTTACTGGTGGCTCCACTATAGTAACCTGAGATACAGAGGTACAATTAGTATTTGTATCTGTAACAGTAACAGTATAAGTTCCAGCAGTAAGAGTTGTAATTGTTTGAGTAGTTTCATTGTTACTCCACAAATAAGTGTAAGTTGAACCACCCATTCCTGTAACTGTTGCTGTTCCTGTACTATCTCCATTACACAAATTATTGGTGCTGGTTACAGAAGAGGTAATTCCACCACTTCCTGTAATAACACCTGAACCTGTAACAGTCAATCCATTTCCATCAGTTACTGTCACTAAATAGGTTCCATTTAATAATCCTGAAATAGTCTGTGTAGTACCAACTGGTGCACCTGTACCAGCAGTCCAACTATAAGTATAAGCTGTACTAGAACAAGTCGATGTGATTGTTGCTGTTGCTGTTCCAATACTATTATTTATACAATCATTATTAGTAGTTGTTACCTCTAAAGTCAACTGACATTGAGGAATACAAATTGTTTCTATCGTTTCACATATTACAGGACCATCATCAGAAACCGTTACTGTATAACATCCTGCAACTAAACCAGAAATATCTTGAGTAGTTTCGTTGTTACTCCACAAATAAGTGTAGTTCGTCCCTGAACCTCCACTTGGTTCAATATCTATTGCCCCATCAGATGCTCCTGGTCCACTTGGATCAGTTGCACTAATCGTTGTAACAACGATTGGGCTTATATTTGAAACTGTAATTTCTGCTGTAAAAATACCAATACAACCATTTATATCTGTTACAGTTACTGTATAATTCCCAGCAGATAATCCTGTAATATTAGCTGTTGTTGCTCCATTACTCCAAGCATATGTGTAAGGAGCAACTCCAGTAGTTACTATTGCATTTGCTGTTCCTGTACTTCCATTAATACAAGTATTAGTTGTCGTAATATCAACCCAAATACCTTCTGGAGAAAGTTCTATTATCTCTTGTCCAGATGCTGTACAACCGTCTTCATCGGTAACAGTTACAGTATAGGTTCCAACAGATAAGTTATTTACAATAGAAGTCGTTGCTCCATTACTCCATAAAAAAGCCATCTGTCCTGTTCCTCCACTTGTACTTACAGCAACATGTCCATCCATACTTCCTACACATGTTTCATTGGAATGACTTGTTTCAACTGTTATTGTAGCACAAGGCTCCTCAATTTCAACAATTGTTGTAGTTGTACATCCATTTGAATCTGTAACGGTCACCGTATAGGTTCCAGATGTTAAATTAATTGCAGTTGCTGTAGTTTGGCCATTACTCCATGAATAGGTGTAACCTGGTGTTCCACCTGAAGGAGTGGCCGTAGCAGTACCATCATTTCCTCCACTAACTGTTACATTTGTTCCAGACCATGTTGCTGTTAATGCACTTGGTTCTGTTATAGTTTCAGATGTAGTTGCTGTACATCCATTATCATCTGTTGCCGTAACAGTATAAGTTCCTGCTGTTAAATTTGAAATTGTTCCAGTAGTTTCACCATTACTCCATGAATAAGTAATTGATCCAGTTCCTCCAGTTGAAGAAACCGTAATTGATCCTTCACTTCCTCCATTACATAAAATATTTGAAGTTGTTGTAGTCGTTACAATCAATTCTGGTGGTTCTGGAACAGTTACAGTTGTTACTGAAGTACATCCATTTGCCCCCGTAACGGTGACAGTATAATCACCTGCAATCAAATTTGGAATTGTAGCAGTAGTTCCGCCATTACTCCATAAATATGAAAATGGCCCAACACCAGAATTCACAACTACAGTTGCACTTCCATCATTTCCTCCAAAGCAAGATACAGGAGTTGGTGTACCTACTATCGTAATTTGAGAATTAGTCAATTCAACGGTTAAAGTTGCAACAGATGGACACCCATTTGCGTCCGTTACAGTAACCATATAATCACCAGCAGTTAAATTAGTTGCTGTTGCTGTTGTTTGTCCATTACTCCATATATATGTGTATCCTGGTACTCCTCCAGAAACACTCACAGAAGCAGTACCATCAGCAGCTCCAGAACAAGTTTCATTAGTGGTATTTGAAATAACAACAATCGCCGTAGGTTCAGTAATTGTTACAGGACCATAATTTGAACATCCATTTGTATCAGTAACGGTAACTGTATATTGACCTGCTGCTAAATTTACTGGATCTGCATTCGTAGTACCTGCTGGGTCATTCCAAATATAAGTATAAGGAGCAACACCTGTCATTACACTTACATGAGCTGTTCCATCATTTCCACCATTACATGTAACAGTAGTAAAAGTAAACATGAGCCAGACGCCCTCAGGGTCTAATGTGATTTCCGCTATGGCTGTTCCTGTACATCCTGCATCATCGGTAGCTGTAACAGTATAAGTTCCAGTTGTTAAATTAGTAGCTGTTGCTGTAGTTTGACCATCACTCCACAAATAACTAATTGGTCCAGCACCTGCACCAGTCGCTGTAGCAGAAGCATCACTACTTCCTACACAAGTTTCCATCGTGATATCTGAAGTAACAACTTGAATCGTACATTGTGCTGCCATCTGAATTGAAAATAGCATCAAAGCGAATATATTGAGTAATAATATTTTTTTCATAGTACAAAATTTATGCTTACGCAAGTTGGGATTTTGATTGTTTGAAATTTAATATGTTTATCGTGAAATTGGTTTCAACTTTCTTTCGATTGTTTTGACCACTACTTTACGTCGTCTGGATGCATTGATTCCATAAACTGATAGCTCTCCATTATCAGGTATTGACTTAATTACCTCTAGACTTGCATCTTCGTCAGGTTTTTCACCAATGGAGACCAATTTAAAAATAAATAAATTGTCATTATTTAAACTTCGGTCATTTGCATCCTTTGGTAAAGCTGCCCTCAAAGCAGGACTACCTTTTTCTTTTATATAATTATTAATACTGTAAATTCTTCGGTAAGCTAAATTATCATTGTAGGCTTTAGTCGCTCTTGGACTGGTATAACCATTAATTGTTATTTCAAAATAATAATCATTTGAACCTTTATAATCAGTTACTAATAGTTCTAAATAATCAATAAAAAGATCAAGTTGTTTTTTCCCAACAGTTACACTATCTCTAAAAAATGATAAAACCTCTTCTTCATTCTGCCCTCCATATTTTTTATTTTTATCGATATAAGTTTTGACCATACCACTTTCATCTACATAGGTATCATATAACTTAATATATTTCTCATTTGTTATCCGCTTATTTTCTGATCGTCTGCCATCCGTTCTAAATGGCTTATCATTATGAAAATATACTTTTGCTTCTACTCCAAGAGGAATATATTCATCTAATAAATAAACAGTATCTATCAAAGTAGTTGGAGTCGTATAAGGTGTCGTATTTCGACTCACTTCATTAGTGTTACCATCGGCAGTATATCCTATTTTTGAAACAACTAGATTATATTCTTTTCCGAATTCTAAATCCATTTCAAAAAGGTTATCCTCTTCAACAGATGCTTCGCTATTTACAGTAAAAGTTCCTCCATTTAAATCCCTGGTTAGATACTCACTTGATTCACCCATTCTAAATTTAGAGAAAGCATATACTTTCCATTCAATGTCAGGAGTATGATACAATTGTTTTTTAATAGTCTCACTTGCTGTAAGATTTTTCGTTGTAAACTCAGCATTATCATTAGTCCATCGTTTTCCTCTTACTGATTCAACTCTATAATCTTTTTCTAACTCTAATGGAAATTCATAAAAATTACCATTAGGGTCTAATTTCTTTTCTCCTACTAAAATTGGATTATTAGGATTCGTAACATCATACAAAGCTACTTCACAACTATCTAATCCTTCTTCTCCAGTTAAAGTATTAAATGTAGTTACCTCCAATTTGACTTTAATAATTTCCAACTTATAAATATCATCACAACATGTTTCTAATCCTTCATCTTCATAAGTAACTCCCAATCTATTGGTAGAAAAATAAAGTGTCTCCATTTCATCATCAGAAGAAAAATAGTAGTCATCATAACTACTATTGATTGGTTTTTCTAAAGCTAAAGGTTGAGCAAATTTATTTTCTTTTTCTTTTTGTTCTGCTTGATATATATCATACCCTCCAAATCCTTGGTAACCTCTTGAACTAAAATAAAGAGTCTTATTCGCATTATTAAAAAATGGAGTAACATCATCTTCTGGTGTATTGATATTAATTTTCCATGGTGTACTTGCTTGCCCCATTGAATCAATGAAACTACAATAAATATTCATATCGCTATTTGCTCCACCCAAGCTATCTGCTCGATTGGATACAAAAAATAAAAGTTCTTTTTCCAAACCATTTTCATCATATCCAACACCAATATTAGGTTGAGTGCTCGTCGTTCCAGTCAAGTTAACTTCCTCTGACAATCGAATCGCATCTCCGTACATTCCACTACTTTTATCTCTGTAGTAAATTTCACATTCAAATTCAGCAGCATTGATTCTTTTACACAATGTAAAATACATTCTATCTCCATCCGTACTAAATGCAGTATGTGCTACAAATGTCCCTTTTTCATCTTTTGCCCAATTAATTGGACTAGTCGCGCCACCTTCACCTGCATAATCAGATGTGTACAATCGTGTCACTTCTGAATTTGGGTCAGGACAAAAATTCTCTTTATCATATTCTAACGCAGAATAATACATGCTACTATTATGTTCCAATGGAGCAAATTCAGTCCCAGCTGTATTTACACTTTTCAAAGAATCCATTTTAAATCCAGTAAATTCTCTTTGTTCTTTTGCCCAGTTACAGTTTTGAATAGCACTTTTAGCAACTGCAGCATATTCTTGTTTTACATTTACAGTTCCATTTTTTGAAGTTTGTCCAGCTTCTTTTGCGAATTTTGAATAATGCGAAACTGCTTTATCATATTCACCTTGACTATGATAGACTCTTGCCAACCAAAATTCTGCTAGCGGATAATCCGCCTTGGTCTTACTCGATAGCACCATTTCATAGGCATTTCTTGCTACATCATAGGCTTTAAACTGACGAGCGGACTCTCCCAAATTGTACATTTGTTTTGCCAACTTAGAAGAATCTTTTTTTATTGACCTTTGAGTTGTAGTCATTTTGTAAAATTGCCATGCAGAATAGAAATCCTTATTCTCCATAGCTTTTTCAGCTGACTTCTCTATAGATTTAATACTTGTGGATTGAGCATTCGATGAACCCATTCCAACGAAGAGAGCAAATATTAAGAGAGTATATAATTTATTCATCTTGTTATAATTTTCTTTTTAATCGGTTTTGAGAAATTGTTTGATTAATAAATAGGGTTACAATTTTTATAAACATCAACCTGAGGTTTTACAAAAATATACATTGCAGATAATTCTATTCCTCCTCTTCCATTCGTTACTTCATTGAACCCTGAAGTATTCCAATCATAACTTAATCCGAATTTCCAAGAATTATACCCTACTTCCACATTTGGAATTATTGCATCTCCTAATCTGAAATTAACTCCGAATAATACATTTAACTGTGAGGTAAGCTCATTGATTAAATGTATTTTCCCACCCAAACCAACTACAATCTCCTGATGAGGTCCATGACCTTGGTACATTCCAACCAAAATCAAATCCAAAGGATCAATCAATCTAAATGTACCTAAACCATAAAGAGCCAATCGCATCGGAAGGCTTTCCATTTCATCATCATAAAAACTTTTGTTAGGCTGGTTAATATGAAAAAGACCAACTCCTAAATCAAATTTTGTTCGATTTTGATTATTCCAACTACTTTGAGAATTAGGTTTTTGAAAATGCCAATTCAGCCCTACAGAGAAATCTCCATATAAAATACTTTCATCAGTAAAGTTTTCACCAGGATTTTTGTTAGGGTTAAAAGTTCTTACATCAAATTGACTTCCCCATTCTAGATTTTCTGTACTGAATGCTCTTTGGTAGCCACTTAATTGGACACCTAAAGTCATAAAATTATTATTATTTACCCGGTGAGTATAAGAACCATTCAATGCTAGTTGGGTGTTACTTAATTTGGAGTCGCCTGCCTGATCATAATTAAAGATTAATCCACCCGCCCATTGATCATGGTTCGAACAAAATTTATCAAATTTCATGTCAGCTGCTCCCGAAAAGGTAAGATAAGAAACGGAAGGGTCCCATTGGCTTCTATAATTGCCAACAAATCGTACATCTCCACCAAATATCCCTGTTAGGGCTGGGCTGAGATTTATGGGTGCATTTCCAAATTGAGAGAAATGAATGTCCTGGGCATTCATTTGAATATTAAATATGCTCAATAATAAAAATACACCAATGCCTTTGTAAAAGGAGTAAAGTGTTTTCAATCGTGAATGTTTTTGTTTATGAAATAATAACTTATATATCGACTATAATCCTAATCTACTTTACAGTAAATCAGAATAAATTTGCTTTAAACATCGCTTGATAGGCTATAATTGTATCAGCTTGGGGGAAATCAGTTTGAACAGTTAGAGATAGGAAACTCTAATTTAGAGAGATAAGACTAAATTTTTGTACATTTTTAAAAATTTAACTTATTGTTCTACAAAGATGAACATTTTTTCTTTGTAACACAAATAAGTATTTATCCTAATGTTTACGGAGTCTCTATCTTTTTAAGTACTTTTTTAAAGTCACTTAAACCAAAAATAGGTATTTGCTTTTTAAAAAAACAATATATAAGGATATTTTTATATTTCGGTAGAAAATAAAAAGTAAGTGGTATTCTTCATTTTCTGCATTAATCCCAGTTATTATTTCAAGCGAAAACGCTATTTTTGTAGGATTTAGGTTTTCTATTAAAACCCCGCAAGAAAAGATACTTATTAGACTACTGGATCAATTATTCCTTTACTAAATCCTCAATTCCTTTAACTAATCTATCTAAATCTTTCGTCGTCGAATACACGTTGGGAGCAACTCTGACTCCATGAATATTTTCCCAATTGATTCCAATAGTATGAATTTGATAATCTCGAAATAAAAAATTACTTACCTCTGCAGGAGTTTTTCCATCAATAGAAAATAATCCAATGGCACAACCATATTCAAGTTTTAGTGAAGTATGGATTTTAACTTTCGGCAGGTTCATAATTTTTTCCATCCAGTAATTCTTCAAATAATGAAGCCTTTTTTGTTTTCGCTCTCCGCCTATCCAATAATGAAAATCGATCGCTTGCCCAATCGCTTGCTCTATAGCAAAAGACCGAGTTCCAAGAGATTCAAATTTTCTAATATTCCCTCCTTCTGGTTCTTCCCCTGCAAATAATGGGAACAAATTTTTAATCTTATTTTTTTTCACATACAACATTCCACTTCCAATAGGAGCGCACAACCATTTGTGTAAACTCGTTCCAAAATAATCACAATCTAAATCCGATATTTTAAAATCAAGATGTGCGAAAGTATGTGCTCCATCAACTATTATTTCAATATTTTTCTTTCGAGCTACTGCTGCAATTTCATTCACAGGTAAGATTTGCCCTATCCAATTTATCATGTGGGTAATATTGACCACTTTTGTTTTCGAAGTAAAAGCATCTTCAAACTTTTGAACAATCTCTTTTTTATTTTCAATTGGAAAGTCAAAAGAAATAAACTTAAGCACTACTCCTTCTCGCAATGCTCTTTGTTTCCAAGCATTAATCACATTAGGATAATCTTGTTTTGTCAAAACTACTTCATCTCCTCGCTTCAATCTCAAACCAAAAATGACTGTTTCCAACGCCTCCGAAGCATTTCGATTAATAGCTATTTCATCTGACGAAACCCCTGCAAGATTAGCTAATTTAGTCCTTAATCCTTCTCTATTTCGATCCAAAACTCTCCACATATAATAACTCGGAGCCTCATTGCTCAATTGATTATATCTTTCCACTGCATCTTGCACCACCTTTGGCGATGGGCTAACTCCTCCATTATTTAGGTTAACCATATTCGTAGAAACCGTATATGCCTTTTTGACTTGGTACCAAAATTCTTCATTACTTGCCAAGTCATCAGCAGTCCAATTTTTATACTTATTAATTTCCGTGTGGATATTGTTAGAAAAGACAGGATTTATAATTGGAGCAAAAGTGAGAGCACCTGCTACTCCACTTATTTTTTGGAGAAATTTTCGTCTATTGTTCAAAACTATTAGTTATAAATGGTACATAAATAAATTCTAATTGGGCAATCTAAATCTTTATTAGTGTAATTGGATTCTCCTAGTTTTTTAATCAACTATTCTCCTTCCCAGACGGAGTCAATACTCCATGCCTGTGGTTTATCTGAAAAAAGAATTTTAGTTTTGCTCCAAACATTTTTAAAAAGTTCGGAGTGTCGGTAAGTGTTTAATTTGTTTTCATTTTCCCAAAAACTATACGTGAAAAAAATGTTGGGTTTATGTTTATCTCTCCACAATTCTAAACGATGACATCCATCAAAATTTCGAATCTTTAATTTATTCTTTTCAAAATTCTTTAAGAATGTTTCTACTTCATCTTCTCTAAAGGTAAGTTTTACTATTCGTTTTATCATTTTTTAAAAATATAACATTAACATTTTCTCTCAAAAAGCTACTCTGATGGTAAATAACAATATTCTCCTTTAGCCAACAGCCCTAAAATCAATCTGAACGGTATCTTCTATTTTCAATCCCAACATGCTGCTCGCTTTTCCCATATTAATTGATATTTCTAAAAAATCAGCAGAGTTAAATCGACAAAGCGTTTCACCAATGGGTACATCATAATAATTATTAAAAATTTTATCAATTGGATCATTCCTTCGAAAGGTAATTTCGTAATCTCGTTTTTCCCAAATTTGCTCAAATAACTTCCGAGAAATATTAACAACTACATTTTCATATCTATCAATATGTATTACAGCACCTCTAATTTGCGATGGACCGATGACTGGTTGAAATGTAATTCGCTCCACAATTTCCTTAACTGGAATTCCAACTTCGTTGAATGGCAGCTCACTCGAAATATGACCAACTGCTTTTGCGAAAACCGTTTTGAGAGGAAAAGTACCTTTATTGACAAAATCCAACTTGTAAATATCTTCAGGAATTTCATCAAAAAGTAATGAAAAAACACCATTGTCAGGGCCAACAAAATAATGTTCATTATGCCGAATTGCTAAAAATTTTCGTTTTTTATCATGAAAACTATTAACACTCAATATATGAATCGTGCCTTTTGGAAAACTCTCGTAAGAATTCTTTAAAATAAAAGCCGCCTGAACTATATCGTAATTATTGATGTTGTGGGTTATGTCTACTATATTTAAATTTGGGTTTTCACACAACATCGCCCCTTTTATCAAGGCAACGTAATAATCGTTTAAACCAAAATCAGAAGTAAGAGTGACAATGGGCATAATTTTGGAATGTTATTTTTTAATAAAGTGTTTCAAAAAGTAAAAGGACAATTATAATTATCCTTTGAAAAGCCTAAATTTACAGGAAATATATAATTTTTTAGAACAAGTATTATTTTTTTAAAAAATTGCGCCTTTCGAAATTTTGAAAATTGAAAAAACTACACTTTAATTATTTCCATTTTCAAAGTCTCCAATTGTTCAGTTTTTTAATTTTACCCTTAAAAAAAAACATATTGAGCGAAATTATTTTGACCGTAGATGGCGTTGATTTG
>JBGCCY010000128.1:0-31529 GCA_045104975.1 Saprospiraceae bacterium | reverse complement strand
CTTCCAGCTGTTAAAAGCGAGTGCAAATATATGTTCTTACTTTTTAACTAGCAAGCATTATGAGATTAAAAATTAAAAAAAATAAAATTATTTTTGTGCTATGCTAAGTAAAAAATTAATGTCCATTTTTGGAGGAATTGCAAGTTTAATACTTTTTGTAACTGCAGTCATTCTCGATAGGGAATATAGTTGGGTTTCATTGTTTATGATTCCATTCGTCGTAGGTCTTTTGATGAGCTATGTTTTTGCCCCACAGATTGATTGGTGGTCATTTAAACGCAACCCTCCAGATTTACCCGGATTCTTAGGAAATTTATTATTAACTCATTTTCCTTTTTATCAAAATCTTTCAGCTGCCAACAAAACACGCTTTCGGCAAAGAGTAGCGATGTATCTTGAAGCAAGAGGGTTTTTCGCTCAACGTGGTGGTGAAGAAGGGGAAGTTCCTTTGGATATGAAAACCATGATTGCTGCGAATGTGGTGATGCTTACTTTTGGGCGAAAGGATTTTATTTTGAAAAAATTTGAACGAATTTTTATTTATCTCCAAGCATTTCCTACTCCAAATCATCAATATTTGCATGCTTCTGAAATAAATGAAGAAGATGAATGTTTGATTTTTTCAGCAGAACATTTGACGTTGTCTTTTCGTCAGCCTGATAAATATTACAATATTATAGTTCATGAATATGTCCAAGCTTTTCAACTAACCTATCCTACTTTTGATTATCCTGCTTTCGATGACTCCATTTGGGATATTTGGAAAAAAGAACAATTGGTAAAATATATGGGAATGCCTGAGGAGAAAATTGATTTGTTAGGCGTGAGTGTGAATTTCTTTTTTAAGAATCCTGAAAAATTCAAGGAATTAATGCCGATTGGTTTTGAAAATTATCAAACGATTTTCAATTTAAATCCTCTGCAAAAAAATGATCCTGTTATTGATAAAAGTGTGGTAGAAGGAGTTCCTTAATTTTATTAAAAAAAAATGACAATACTTTTTTTTCAAAAAGAAAACCCTTTATGAATATAATTCATAAAAGGGCTTTTTTACAATAATCGATTAGAATATTTGCTTGGGTTAGTTATCTAAAAACAGGGTCCTTGGAATGTCAATAAGACTAGTTTTTTGGAAAGGGGGGACTTCTGTTTTCTATTGTTTGAACACTTAAAATTACACAATTAAATGATCACTCTGAAGCGATAATATCTATAAACCTCCTTCCCCACATCAAGATGTAGGAAGATGAGTATTAGAATTCCCATACGTTTCAAGCTTCATTTCAACTCATAATAAAACCCTCCATGAGAAAGACTCATGAAGGGTTTATTAAAATAATAATCAGTTAATAAAAACTGATAACATTATATTTACAAAATTACTTGTCGATTACTACAAACTGTTTTGCAAATCGTTTTTGGTTATCTACTTTGATCGAAACCGTGTAAATACCAGGAACAAATCCAGTCACATCTACATTAACTGGAATAGTTGGAATAGAGAGGTAATCAATATTATATTGGCGTTGACCAAGTGCATTGAAAATCTCAACCGTACCTTCTTTTCCTGCAAAATCTCTCAAAGTAATATTGACGAAATTATTCGTTGGATTCGGATAAACCATGATTTCTCCAAAATCAATATCATAATTGACTCTTCGGACTGGAGAATAATTCATCGTACCATCTAAATAATTGATACGTAGACGATAGAAGTTTTCTCCGTTAGAAGGCTTCATATCAGTCGCGTCATAATTTCTAAATGTATTTACTTGAGCAGAATTTATTTCATCCAGTAATTTCCAATCAACTTCATTAGTAGAAACTTCTACCTCATAAAAATCAACATCAACATCTTTGTTCATCATCCAAGAAACCTCAGTTTGACGACCTACTTTTTCAGCATTGAAGTTAAGCATGTTTGGAATCGCAAAAGTCTGATTAGGAGTACATCCAAAGACTTCAACTTCCGCAAGTGTCAAATAGCCAGAGTACACCAATTGGATACGAACATATCGTCCTTGAACATTTGGATTGTCTACACTTGGAGTTCCCAATTCACTATTATCAAAATGCTCATAAACAGCTTGCGATCTTGCAGTTGCTAAATCATCTGCCATTGGAGTATTTGAAATTAATAAATAACAAGCTCCCGTTTTATCAGCACCATCTGTTCTGTTCCACATGTTAATCGTTTCGATATCGTAAACAGCACCTAAATCAACTTCCCACCAAGCTTCATTTTCAAAAGTTGTAGCTGAAACGGAAGAAGCAGAAGCAGGACTCGTAAAGAATACACCACTTGTATTTCCATCAACTGCTTTGTCAGAACTTCCTGTAATTCCACCAGCAGAAATTGTAGTAGATTGCCGGGTAGATTTATTCAATGCAATATTAATTGGATTAATACATCCAGTATTGTTGTCAGGAATTCCTGCACAACTACATCCATCAGATTGAACTACATCATTAGATGTATTAGGATTTCCATCATTACAAGGAAGACCTGGGAATGCAGGATAATTAGCATTATGTGGTTGACAATCTTCATCATCACATACACCATCATTATCAGAGTCTCCTCCAAGATTGATACATGGACCTCCACCGTTACAATCGATAACTACTGTTTCTCCAAAGTTACAGATTACATTACCATGAACATCAGTTGTATAAATACTAACTAAGTAAGTTGCATTTGGCAAACCTGTTACAACTTCCGTAGGATTACAAGAATTTCCATTCCATGGATTACAAGAAAATGGATTATCCCAATTACTATTATCAAATACTTTAACATTAGTAACATAGTCTGTTAATCCAGAAATTGTAATATTACAACCATCAGTTGAAACAGTAACATTACACCCTGCAGGGCCATCATTATCAAGAATGGTAATTGTTCCACTTGGATCACTTATCGTTGCTCCATTTGGATTAGTTAAGTTTACCGTTAATGATTCCGTTGGCTCTCCAATATTATCATCTAGAATTGGCACAAATACAGTTACACAAGTTTGACCTGCTGGAATTGTCGCTGTTCCTGATGTGAAACTATAATCACTATTCACTACTGCATCACCATTAGAAGTTGCATAACTTACAGTCACCGCATTTCCTGTTGTTGAACTTAAGCAAATTTGTAAACTAGCATTTCCGTCTTCTTCATTTACAGTAATGTCGTTTATGGTAAGAGTTGGCTGATTTTGATCATTATCCAAAATAGTTATTGTTCCTGATCCATCATTAATCGTTGCTCCATTTGGATTTGATAAATTAACTGTCAACGTTTCTGTTGGCTCTCCAATATTATCATCTACCAATGGTACAGTTACAGTTGTACAAGTTTGACCTGCTGGAATGATCGCTAGACCTGAAGTAAATCCATAATCTGAATTAACTATTGCACTTCCATTACTAGTCATATAATTTACAGTCACTGTACTTCCAGTTGTTGAACTTAAACAAACCTGAACAGATGCACTTCCGTCTTCCTCATTTACAGTAATATCACTTACTGATAATGTTGGTTGACCTTGATCGTTATCCAAAATAGTTATCGTTCCTGATCCATCATTAATCGTTGCTCCATTTGGATTTGATAAATTAACCGTCAACGTTTCTGTTGGCTCTCCAATATTATCATCAATTACAGGTACACTTACAGTTGTACAAGTTTGACCTGCTAAAATTGTTGCTGTTCCAGAAGTAAATCCATAATCTGAATTGACAATCGCACTTCCATTATTAGTCGTGTAATTTACCGTTACAATACTCCCTGTTGTTTGATCCAAACAGATCTGAACAGATGCCGTTCCGTCTTCTTCATTTACGGTAATATCTCCAACAGAAACTGTTGGATTTCCTCCTCCTGATCCAACACAATTACATTCGTCTCCAACAATTACATCATTAGTTGTATTTGGGTTTCCATCATCACAAGGTGTACCAATTGGTGCTGGAATAGTTGGATTCCAAATAAAGCAATCATCAGGATTACAAACGCCATCTCCATCAAAATCATCAAGACCTTGACTTGCACAGGTTCCTCCTGTTTCACAAACATCTCCAGTTCCATCATTATCACTATCTGCTTGATTTGGGTTAGATGTGTTTGGACAGTTATCACAAGCGTCTCCTACTCCATCGTTGTCTGAATCTGCTTGATTTGGATTAGAGGTAAAATCACAATTGTCCTGATTATCACATACTCCATCTCCATCTGAATCACCGCCTTGATTCGCACATGGAGAAGTTTCACAAGCGTCTCCAATTCCGTCTCCATCACTATCTGCTTGATTTGGATTAAAGGTAGTTGGACAGTTATCGCAAGCGTTTCCTACTCCATCGTTGTCTGAATCTGCTTGATTTGGATTGAAATTGAAATCACAATTATCTTGATTATCACATACTCCATCTCCATCTGAATCACCGCCTTGATTCGCACATGGAGAAGTTTCACAAACATCACCAATTCCGTCGCCATCACTATCTGCTTGATTTGGATTAAAGGTAGTTGGACAGTTGTCACATACATTGCCTATACCATCTCCATCTGAATCTGCTTGATTTGAATTAAATGTAAAATCACAATTATCTTGATTATCACATACTCCATCGCCATCTGAATCACCGCCTTGATTCGCACATGGACCACAAGCATTTGGATTTTGAACATTAATAAAAGTTGTAGTAGTCAATCGACACTCCATACAGTTTCCACTTCCTCCAGAAGAATTTGTTCCAGTTCCAGAACCTGTGCCACTTCCTGTGCCTGTGCCTGATCCAGAAGAACTTGTTCCTGATGGACAAATTGTACCAAAACCAGAATTATTTCCGCTTCCTGTGCCTGTGCCGCTTCCTGTTCCACTTCCTGACCCATTACATGGATCGCCATTGGATCCCGTTCCACTTCCTGTGCCTGTACCACTTCCTGTGCCTGTTCCGCTTCCTGAATTAGCACATGGATCACATCCATTGTCAATTGTCAAATCAATTTGTTGTGAAGAAGTAATCGTACTAAAGGTTACATTATGAGGTCCTTTTCCAATCGCAAATTGAGGAGATGCTCCTGAACCAAAATCCCAAGCATATACCAAACATGAAAAACCTAAGTCTGGTGCAACAAATGTCACTGTTTCACCTTGGCAAATTGTTCCTGTTGGTCCATTAATAATGGGAGTAGGGCATACTTCAGGAGGTCCACAAGTATAACCATTTTGAAAAATCGCATCATCTAAAATAAGACTTCCAAATTGGTCTCCAATAACTACAGGAGCAGAACAAGACATATGTATTTCTACTAACTGTCGCAACACTCCTCCTTGATTTCCATAAACCAAAAAGAAAATTTTAGAAGGAAATTTATCATCTCCCACATTAGTTGCACTTGCAGTAAAAGAAGTATTGATATTTACATTTCCTGAAAAATAAACATCTCCACTTCCATCGTCATCTTCACTTACAACGATATAAACGGAAGGATCTCCGCTTGGTCCACCACCAAAATTATCGCAATCCCATTTACCAGATTGCTGTGAAGTATTTGATGCACTACATCCTTCACCTGTGTAAGTCATTGTTACAGTTTGAACTTTATCTCCACCTGTATCACAGCAATCTTGAGCTGATAAACCTGCATTGATTGTAAATGCTAAAAAGAACATCAATAGATATTTCCATTGATTCTTTTGATTAAAAAACTCCCAAAGTAATTTTTGGGCAGAGTAATTCTGTTTCATAATTTGTGAATTTTGTTAAAATTTTAAAATGTTTGTTAAAAAAAAGTGTAAAAAATGATTCCCTCATAAAGAAGAATTTACTTTTCACCCATTAAGAGTTATTATTTGATTTGACTTTTTAGGCTTAATGAATTTAGAATTAGACATACATAGCCAGGCTCAGGAGATAGCACCACTTGCTATTCCTGCATATTGATTCACTTGACAAACCAATCTATTGCTTTATCAAAAAGTCAATATCTAACTAATTCAACCTTGAGCATTTTTTAAAAAATAAAGATTTTTTTACTTTGTAAGGTTGCTCCGTTTTGAATTTCCAAAAAGTAAATTCCACTTGGCAAATGCTGAACATCTAATTTTGTAGATGTATTGTTATTGGAAAAAATCTGTTCTTGAATTTTTTCTCCAATTGCATTTGTTAGCGTTACTTTCCAGTCTTTCAATTCATAATTGTTTTGGAATTTAATTCTTATAAAATCATCGGTAGGATTTGGAAATATTGAAAACTGAGCTTGAACGCTCACATTTTTTATCGCATTTGACTCTTCATTATTTTGCTGAAAAGTAGGTTCTTGAAAAACAAATTCTCCCATTCCATTAGGAATTCGTGCCATTGCAATATTGGCAGTTTGCTCTCCAAAATTAACTAGGTCTATTATCGTTTCATCTTCGTGAGAAAGCACTAAGCTTTCTCCTGTTTTAGATAATTTAAAATCAGTATGTAAGCCATTTTGATTCAAGTCTTTATCTGCCCATACCATTAAATACTCACCCGGAGCAATCGAACTTCCTTTTGGAAAAATCCATTTTTTAGGATTCGTACTATCATCTGACAAGTAATAACCACTCAAGTTTATGGTCTGAAATGTATTATTATAAATCTCGATCCAATCATCAAACTCTCCAGCCGCATCTGGAATTCCCCCTCCTTCTTGATTCATAGCAATGAACTCGTTGACCACCAAATCATGAAATTCTAAATTAGTAAAAGCAGGTGCGCAATTATGCTGAGTTGCTGCCAGGTGAGATACTAATTGACCAAATCTTTGGTTCATAAAATATCGCAGAGAAGGAATTTTTGTATTGCCTCCACCTGTTCCATTTCCAGTATCATATTCAAAAAAATCATGCGTATACATATAATTTGGATCTTCATGAACAGCATCTCGAATCATATTTGTCTTCTCATCTATCCTCGTTGAAATTTCATTTACATTAAAAACCTTTTCTAACATCACACAACAAATATCCAAGTATCGGTCTCGATACTCTGGAACATTTAATATTCTATCAATTAAAATCTTATCTGGATTATCTAAAAGAATAGGGAAATTAATATCATAATCTACATCATCATTAAATCCAACAGGAGGATTGTTTTCTATTTCTTGGTATTTTATTTCACAAAAAACATCCCAATCATTGCTACAACAAAATGGATCCTCCTCTATCGTTTGTTGAAAGATTGGATCAGTTGCAGGATATGGGCAACTGCCATCAATGATGCTTTGACAATCGGCTGGGTTTTCACTCAGGTCAATTTCTTTACATCTAGTTTGCTCACAGGTATTGCCATTTTCCAATCGAGTTGTAGTCAAACATACTTCTACTTTCTCTATACTATTATCAAAAACATGAATTGGATTTTGAGTAGTCGAAACTGTTCCATCTCCAAAATCCCAGTACCATGTTTCGGCCGCAGGTTCAGAATATTCATCAAAATTTACCGAAGGATTGTTTTTAGTAAAAGTAAAATCCGTTTGTAAAATGCAAGAAGGATCATAAGGAGGATAAGGGTCTCCACTTGTAGTAACCGCTCCACCCATCGATAAATTATAATCCCATGGAATCCAATGAAACTTACCACTTTTAGGTTCATGGTACAAATAAAAATTTCGCTCATTATCGAGATAGGAATCCCAATTATTGACCATAATATCTACTGCCAAAGCATGAAGATATTGATCTACATTAAAAACCGATTCAATCGAATCTGCAAAATTTTGATCAGGAGTGTTATTTAAAACATCTAAGAAATGAATGAAAGCACTCCAATCATCTTCAGTCTTATTTGTTTTTAATTCAAACGTATCTCTATACATATTTGGATCATCACCATACCATTTCAACTCAGACCATCTTTGATTTTTCCACAAATTCCCCTTCCCGCTCGCAAAATTATTTTCCAAAAAAGTCTTATCTACTTGCTCAATAATTTCATACAGCCCCCAATATTCATCATTCAAATACACATGAGAATAAGCTACCCTTGGCGCACTCACTCCCACTTCTCTCATTAAACCATAACTCAAAAAATCTCTCATCATTCCTGGATCACCAAACCCATTATGTAAGTTTATTTTTTTCAACCCATCAAAAGATTGTTCTTCAATAAATTCATTGAAATCTAACTTAAATGGCAACTTGTCATTTGGCACATAAAAAACAGAGGATTTTCCTTTTATCCTTACACCTATCGTATCCAATTGAGTTCCATCAAAGGTCATACTCGCTTTTAAATATGGAATATCCTCTCCACTAAATGTATTAAAATCATCATACCAAGTAGTCAACGTATCCCAATATTCTGGTTCAGAAAAAGACAACCTAATTTCATGAATATAACTATCATCAAATACCTGATCTCCAACTTGTGCACTCATAGACAAATTGAAAAAAAAAAGAACCACAACTAATTTAAAATACTTCATTTGAGAAAAATTCTTTTGAAAAAAGACATATAGCACTCCATTTAAAACTTGCATAGAAATTTTATTTTAAGCTAAATACCAATTGAGGTTGATATTTTATTTTTATAATAATTGAGGTATTTGGAAAGAAGAAAATTAGCTTAGAAAAAATTATTTTTTTGGAAGATGATATAAACCCTTTACGTATGTTTTTAGTATCAACATACTTTAAGCTCAAAAATAAGTAATATCTATCTTCATAGTTGAACTTAACAAGAGTTTTAAAGCCTTCCCACATCAAGATGTAGGAAGGCTTTAAAAGCTTTTTTTCTTCTAATCAAGTTTAATTTTTCCATCAAGGTAGAGTTTGACTAATTCTGGACGAGAATTGATATGCAATTTTTTATAAATATTTTTCACGTGATAACGCACACTATTAATAGAATTATCCATTTCATTCGCTATCATTTTATAACTCAAACCGTCTATCAAATATTTCAGCACCTCTCCCTCCTTTTCAGTCAATTGAATATCCTTTACCGTTGTTCTTTTTTGATTAAAAAAAGTAATCATTCTTCTAGCTATATCAGGTGACAAAGCAGGAACGCCCTCTTTCAAATCAATTAAAGTTTGTTCTATTTTATCAAGTGAATTATCTTTCAACATGTACCCAGAAGCCCCTGCACGCAAAGCTTTAAAAATTCGATCACTATCCCGAAAAGCAGTTAACATTACTACTTCTACTGCACCATTTTTAGTTCTTATTTTTGGAAGCGCTTCTATTCCTGTCATCCCTGGCAATTCAATATCTAACAAGACAATATCCAGTTCATCTGGAAAGTATTTTAGAAAATTCTCCGCAGACTCTGATGATAAAATATACTCCAACTTAGAAGACATTTTAATAATTTTGACCAATTCATTTCGAACAAATGAATCGTCTTCAATGATACCAACTTTTATCATATTACACTTTTATATTTTCCATTCTAAATAAACTTTGAAAGAGTTTGGGTGCTCTTCTATTTGCAAAATCCCACCTAGTTCATCTGCTCTTTTTCGCATATTCCCTAATCCTTTTTTTGATGAAAATGGTGGATCCATTATTTTTTGATCAAACTCATTTTTAACCAATAAAGACATTTTTTTATTCTTTTCATATTCCAACTCAAAAGATACATTACATGGTTCTGTATGTTTTAAAATATTATGAACTGCTTCTTTAAAAATTGAATATACATTTGTTTTGATTTCTACTGGTAAAATTATCTCTCGATTTGACTGCGTAAATGTACGATGAATCGTATATCCTTCCTCTCGCAAGGTATTATCAATATGATCTTGCATTCGTTCAATTAAATCTCCCAGAGTACTCTTCACCTTGTCAACTGCCCACAACATATCATATAAATCGAACATTAATTCATCGCTTATTTTTTTGATATGTTGAGCATCTTCAACTACAGTATTTGCTGAATTATTTTTATTGACCAATCTTGATGACAACATTTTAATATGGTTTAGAGATGCTCCAATATTATCATGTAGATCTTTACTCATCTTCGTTTTTAGAAGATCAAATTCTTTTATTTTTTGCATCCGATTATAGGTGAAAAATAAAATCGCCGCAATAATTAAAAGACTAATTAATGCCAATAATAACTTAACTAAATATTCTGAGTGGTCTAATTTTCGAGCATTTTTCTCCTGAACTAAATCTAATTTTTGAATCTCTGTTTCTGTTTTCTGTTGCTCGTACAAAAAACTTAATCTTTCAATTTCTCTAGATGCTTCTTCACTTTTATTTTTTTCTTTGGCAGTTAAATATCCTTGTATTGCTGTTAAGGATTTTTTATAATTCCCTGTTTTTTCATAACTCTCTGCTAAAATTTCATATAAATCTTCATAGTGCAATTCTGTCTCAACGTCCTTTAGTAACTCTATTCCTTTTTCTGCATTAAGAATGGCTTGCGAATAATTTTTCATTTCCAACATAGCAAAAGCAATCCCTGAATATATTTCAACACGTTGTTCTTTATCGTCAATCTTTGAATTGTAATCCAGCGCTCTTTTATACTGTTTTAACCCTTGTTCAAAATCTTTTTGCAAAACATAATTTTCACCAATATTAGAGGTAACCAATGCTAATCTTCCATTTCTTTCTATTTCTAAAAAAATTTCTTCCGCCTTTTTAAAATACACTAAAGCATCCTCATATTTTTCATCGCTTCGATAAGCTACCCCCATATTATTTAAAAGTAAACCTTTCGCCACAGGACTACCAATCGAATCGGCTTGAGGTAATCCCGCTTCATAATATAACAATGCTTTTACATTATCTCCTTCTTCGTTATGAATAATTCCAAGGCTAAGGTTTGAGCGCAACAATGTTTCGTTATCTTTCAACTCTTCTCCGATTTTTCTAACCTGTAAATATAATTCCATAGCTTTTGCACTTTGCCCTTTCTTCCAATAAACACTTCCCATGTCATTAAGTGCATCAGCAACTCCAAAGGAATCTTTTTTCACTTCGGCTAATTGCTTAGCTTGGTCAAAATACTCCAGCGATTTTTCATAATTATTTTTTCGAAAAGAATAGGTATAACCAAAACTACGTAAAGTCGAAAACCCAATTTCATAATGAGGAAGTGCCTTACTTAAATCTAAGCATTGATTATAATAATAAATTGTACTATCAAAATCGTACTCATAATATTCATCGGCGAGTTCTTTTAGAAGCTCTAATTTTGAAGTATCTGCCTGAGGAGAATTGTACACCTGCTGACGAAGGCTATCAATTAAATTCGATTGAGCCTTTCCACTATTGATGAAAAGGAAAAAAGCAATTAAGACACAAATATTACGAAAAAACATATTCATAATAGATATGATTCAAATTTGATACCTGTTTTTTTCATATATATAATATACCCTTTTTTTCGATTGATTTCATGAAGAGAATAAACGAACTTTGAAGTAAATCTCATCTAAAACCTACTAGTCCCTCCAATCACTTAAAATGATTATTTTATCTAAATTTGAATATATAGCTATCGCTATTTATTCAACAAACCCTTATCTATATTATGAGTAACACTAAACATTCACTTTCGAAAAAATTTACCATCAAATCTTTAAGTAAAACTGATTTACAAAAAATCAAAGGTGGAAAAAAACATAAAGAATCAAAAGAAGAAAAAGAGGCAAGAAAGCGTTGTGAGAAAGCTTGGAAAGATGCAGAAAAACAAGCTAAGGCTGAAGGTAGAAGAATAAAAAGAATCAATGGTAACGGAAACGGTATTTGGTAAAAAAACCGTTTCAACCTCCCCCAACTGTTTATCTCCGTTTTAAATTTTCCTATTTCCTTTCAACATATTTATTTGGATAAATATGTATAGGCCTTTCATTACCTTTTTCAAAACTGTCTCTAGGGCATTTTTTTTAATTGATGAATATTTTCCCCTCTATTTTATTCATCTCATCAATTTGAACACTATGAAAAATAGCAAAATTCTAAAACACTTTTTTGCAGGACAACTTTTACAAAATGACGATTTGCAAAACATAAAAGGAGGAAAAAGATCTCATTCTGAAAAATTAGAAAATAGAAGAATTAAAAGAGGCGGTCAACAACTTCGAAAATTATTAAAAGAATCTATAAAATTAGAACGAAAGCTTCAACGAAGTTCTCGCAATTATTAAAATAATATTGAATTAAATACTTTTCATATAAAAATCTTCCAAGCCTTGTGCTCTGGGAGGTTTTTTATTTTAAAATACTTTTTTACTCATTAATAAATCATTATCTTTGCACCCGATTTGGGACATTCACCTTCCTAACCAAACCGAAAATGACATTTTTTGATCCAAAAAAATGTCATTTTTTATAAGTGATAGAACACAGATCATCTTTTCGTGTTACAGTAAAGAAAATTTAATAATCTACCAACAGAACAACAAATCGTCATGCCTAAAGACAATTCAATCAAATCAGTACTTATTATTGGAAGCGGGCCTATTATTATTGGTCAAGCTTGTGAATTCGATTATTCTGGAACACAGGCTTCTCATGCATTGCGTGAAGAAGGAATTGAAGTTTCATTGATTAATTCTAATCCTGCAACGATCATGACTGATCCTGTAACAGCAGAGCATATTTATCTAAAACCACTTACTGTTCAGAGTCTTATCGAGATTTTGGAAGAACGTCAAATTGATGCTGTACTTCCAACCATGGGGGGACAAACTGCATTAAATCTTGCTATTGACGCAGGTAAAGAAGGGGTTTGGGAAAAGTATAATGTAAAACTTATTGGAGTTGACTTGGAGGCTATCGAACTAGCTGAAAATCGAGAAAAATTTCGAGAGCATGTAGTGAAGTTAGGGTTAAAAGTTGCTCCATCACATATTGCTAATTCATTCTTGGAAGGAAAAGAAGCGGCACAAAAAATTGGTTATCCTTTAGTAATTAGACCATCTTATACACTTGGTGGATATGGAGGTGGATTTTGTCATGATGCTAGTGAATTTGACGAAGCGCTTCGAAGAGGCTTGGACGCATCTCCGACACACGAAGTTCTAGTTGAAAAAGCAGTTTTGGGGTGGAAAGAATTTGAGTTAGAATTACTTCGAGATAGTGATGATAATGTAGTAATCATTTGTGCTGTAGAAAATCTTGATCCGATGGGAATCCATACGGGTGATAGTATTACTGTTGCTCCAGCCATGACTCTTTCTGATACTGCTTATCAGCAAATGAGAGATGAGTCGATCTTGGCAATGCGATCAATGGGAAATTTTGCAGGAGGTTGTAATATTCAGTTTTCTCAAAATCCTGAAACAGAAGAATTAATTGTAATCGAGATTAATCCTCGAGTATCTCGTTCTTCTGCTTTGGCAAGTAAAGCTACAGGATATCCAATTGCAAAAATTGCTGCGAAATTAGCTTTAGGATTTACACTTGGTGAATTAAAAAATCAGATTACTGGAAATACTTCAGCATTTTTCGAACCGACTTTAGATTATGTAATTGTAAAAATGCCTCGATGGGATTTTAATAAATTTAAAGGGGCTAGTCATATTTTAGGTTTGCAAATGAAGTCAGTTGGAGAAGTAATGGGAATTGGTAGAAACTTTTTGGAAGCACTTCAAAAAGCTTGTCAATCTCAAGAGAATGGTCGAATGGGATTAGGAGCTGATAAAAAAGAATGGATTAGAACTTCTGATATTTTAGAACGATTATCGCAAGTAAGTGATGATAGAATTTATAGAGTAAAAGATGCTTTACGATTAGGTGTCCCTGAAAAAACGGTTCACAAATTGACTAAAATTGATCCATGGTTTATCACGCAAATTAAGCGTTTGGTTACAATGGAAAATGAAATTATGCAATTTAATGTGGCGGAAGATTTACCAGAAGATTTCTTACGAAGTCTAAAAGAAGTAGGTTATTCTGATGCACAAATTGCCTGGTTGATGAGAATCAAAGAAGAAGAAGTTACTAAGCATAGAAAGAACTTAGACATTCGAAGAACTTATAAAATGGTGGATACTTGTGCGGCAGAATTTGAAGCAAAGACACCTTACTTCTACTCTACTTTTGATGGAGAAAACGAAAGTATTCCTACTGATAAAAAGAAAATTGTAGTGCTAGGTTCTGGACCAAATCGAATTGGTCAAGGAATCGAGTTTGACTACTGTTGTGTGCATGGATTGATGGCAATTCAAGAAGCTGGTTACGAAGCGATTATGATTAATTGTAACCCTGAAACTGTTTCGACAGATTTCAATATGGCTGATAAATTATATTTCGAGCCAATCTTCTGGGAGCACATTCAAGAGATTTTTGAATTGGAAAAACCAGAAGGTGTAATCGTTCAGTTAGGTGGTCAGACTGCCTTGAAATTAGCAGAGACATTTGACAAAAAAGGAATCAAAATTATTGGAACAAGTTACAAAGCACTCGACCTTGCAGAAGATCGAGGAAGATTCTCTGACTTGTTAAAAGAACTAGATATACCTTATCCAAAATATGGTCAAGCGGATGATGCTCAAGAAGCAATTGATATTGCAAATCGAGTTTCTTATCCTGTTTTGGTTCGACCATCGTATGTTTTGGGAGGACAACGAATGAAAATTGTAATCAATGATGAAGAATTGGAAAGACAAGTGTTAGAAATTTTCAAACACATGCCTGACAACAAAGTATTGATTGACCAATTTTTAGATCGAGCAAAAGAAGCAGAGGTAGATGCCATTTGCGATGGCGACGAAGTTCATATTATGGGAATCATGGAACATATCGAACCTGCAGGAATTCACTCAGGTGATAGTTCAGCAGTTTTGCCAACCTATAGTTTGAGCGATCATGTTCTTGAAAAGATGGTGGAGTACACTAAAAAATTAGCATTCGCTTTAGAGACAAAAGGATTAATCAATATCCAATTTGCTATTAAGAATGAACAAGTTTATGTCATCGAAGCTAATCCAAGAGCATCTCGTACGACTCCATTTATTGCAAAAGCATATCAAGTTCCTTATTTGAATATTGCTACACATGTAATGTTAGGAAATAAGAAATTGAAAGACTTCGAAATCACTAAAAAATTGGAAGGCTTTGCAATCAAAGTTCCAGTTTTCTCTTTTAATAAATTTCCGAATGTAGATAAAAACCTCGGCCCTGAGATGAAATCAACAGGGGAAGCAATTCGGTTTATAAAAGATATCAAAGACCCTTACTTTAGGGAGTTAGATAAAAAACGTTCGATGTATTTAACAATGTAAAAAATTAAAAAAGCGGGTTGCAAATTGCAACTCGCTTTTTTTATATCTTTGAAATAATTAAAACACTTTTTTATGAAGACAAAAAATGAGATCGTAAAAGATTGGTTACCTCGATACACAGGAACTCAATTAGATGAATTTGGAGAATATATCATCCTCGTTAACTTCAGTAAATATGTAGAAATGTTTGCGGAGCAATATGATGTAGAAATCAGGGGGAAAGATCGTTCCATGATTTCAGCAACTGCTGAAAATATTACAATTATTAATTTTGGAATGGGGAGCCCAAATGCAGGAACTATCATCGATTTGTTGACTGCAATTGAACCCAAAGCAGCTATTTTCTTAGGAAAATGTGGAGGAATAAAAACTGAAAAAAATAAAGTAGGCGATTTAATTTTACCTATTGCAGCTATCCGAGGAGAAGGAACTTCCAATGATTATTTACCACCTGAAGTACCTGCTCTTCCTGCCTTCGCTTTGCAAAAAGCAATCTCGACAACTATTCGAGAATATGATAAAGATTATTGGACAGGAACAGTTTACACTACGAACAAACGAGTTTGGGAACATCGAGTAGATTTTAAAGAATATCTTCTTTCTCTTCGACCGATTGCAATTGATATGGAAACAGCCACTATTTTTGTAGCCGCTTTTAAGAATCATATTCCAGCAGGAGCATTACTTTTAGTTTCTGATATGCCAATGGTTCCGGAAGGTGTAAAAACAGAAAAAAGTGATAAAGCGGTGAGTAAAAACTATATGGATATGCACTTAAAGATTGGAATAGAATCGTTGATGAAATTAAGCAACAATTCCTTGACAATAAAGCACTTGAGATTTTAATTAGTTGATTTGTTAATCAAGTTAAACATAAATCTGAAAAGGATCTCTGTTTAACTGATTAACAAATTCACTATTCTGCCAATTTACTTTTTCTTTGATTTAGCTTTCGCTCTTGATTTTCTTTTAGGCACTTGATTTTTAGCATTAGGAAAAACAGTAATTGGTTTATACTTTTTAGCTGCTTCCCATTCCATACTTAAGTAGGAAATAATAATTACAATATCTCCAACTGCAACTCTTCGAGAAGCAGCTCCATTCAAGCAGATTACGCCAGAACCTCTTTCCCCTTTGATTACGTAGGTTTCGAGTCGAGCACCATTATTATTATTTACAATTTGGACTTTTTCTCCTTCAATAATGTTAGAGGCTTCCATCAAATCTTCATCAATGGTAATACTGCCTACATAATTAAGATCCGCCTGCGTTACTGTTGCGCGGTGAATTTTCGATTTAAAAACTGTTACGAACATAGTATAAAATATAATTTTGTTTAAAAAAGGTTATCACTATTAATAGAACGAATCATTTTGCAAAAAGGTCACAAAATGAAATTTTATTAAAAAATTTAATTTCTTATAAAGAATAGGTGATATAGAAAATACTTCGAGCTAAGCTCTAAGGAAGGCGACGCAAATTTACAATTTTAAAACCATATTATCAATTAATCTTACCTCTCCTGCCCAAACTGCTGTGCAAGCCACGGCAAAGTTAGTTTTACCAAAATCTTCAATTGATTGTAAGGTAATTCCATCTACGATTGAAAAATACTCAGGTTTGAATTCAGGGATACTTAATTCTTGCATCGCCCATTTTTTTACTTCTTCTGGAGTTTTACTATCGACTAGTTTTTTAGCCTCTAAGAGTGTTTGTGAAATTTTTACTGCGAGATTTCGATTTTCAGGAGTCAATCGAACATTTCTAGAACTCATCGCTAATCCAGTTTCTTCTCGCTTAATTGGACACATCACTAACTTTATATCAGATTTTAGTTGAGTCAACATGTTGCGCACAATGGTTATTTGCTGAAAATCCTTTTGCCCCATATACAAACTATGTGGCTGAACCATATTCAGCAACCGATTCACCACCTGAGCCATTCCATCAAAATGCCCCGGACGAAACTCTCCCTCCATTACGTTAGCTAAATCCCCAAAATCCAACTCCAAAGTAGTATCTAATCCTTTTGGATAAACCTCTTCAACTGGAGGCATCAATAATACCTCTGTCCCAATTGACGTTAACAACTCAATATCTTTAGCTGCGGTTCTTGGATATTTTTCCAAGTCAGTTGCATTATTAAATTGAGTCGGATTGACAAATATGCTACAAACTACACAATCATTTTCTTCCTTAGCTTTTTGGATTAAAGACAAATGACCGTCATGCAAAGCTCCCATAGTTGGAACAAAACCAATGCTTTTTTTGTCTGACTTTAAATTAGTCAGGTAATTTTGTAATTGATATTCTTTTTTGAATAAAATCATATTAAACAATTCTTTATTTTGTTGATTTTCTACACTTTTTGTAATTGTCAGGATACATTCAATTAATAACTCCTTAACAATAAGAGTAAGACAAAAATCATAAAAAATGCGGAATATTTTGTATTTTTGCAGACCCGTTCATTGAAGGTATCATTTTTATTTTTAAAAAAAATGAATTTAGAGTTATATGGAGAAGAAGAAAGTTTTGATAGTAACACAAGAGATGGAGCCTTACACGGCACTCTCTGAGATCTCAAGAATAGCGCGAAAACTGCCACAATATATTCAAGAGAAGGGATTTGAAATCCGAGTTTTAATGCCACGATTCGGCACTATAAATGAAAGAAGACATCGACTACATGAAGTAGTTCGTCTTTCTGGAATGAATATCATTGTAGATGATGATGATTTTCCGCTAATTATTAAAGTAGCTTCTTTGCCTGGAGCAAGGTTGCAAGTTTACTTTTTAGATAATGATGATTTTTTCAAGAGAAAATCAGTATTTGAAGATGCTAAAGGTAAGCCATTCGATGATAATGCAGATCGATCAGTATTTTTCTGTAAAGGTGTATTGGAAACGGTCAAGAAATTTGGCTGGGCACCAGACATCATTCATTGCCACGGCTGGATGACTAGTTTAGTACCATTATATTTAAAAACTGCGTACAAAAACGAGCCTATTTTCCAAAATTCAAAAACGGTTTATTCCCTTTATGATAATTCATTGGGAAAAACTTTTGGTAACGACTTTTTTGATAAAGCTTCCATTAATAATTTGGAACCTGAAGATTTAGATGCCTACAAGAATGGAAAAAATATCGATTTACATGCTGGAGCAATTACATTTTCTGATGCAGTAATTACTGGTAGCGAAAAATTGTCAAAAGCAACTGCAAAATTAATCGAAGAAACAGATAAGCCTGTTTTGGAATATAAAGGCGAAGAAGAATACTTAGCCGCCTACCTTGAGTTTTTTAATTCTTTATTGGAACAAGAGGTTGAATAATACCTTTCTATTGGCTTCACAAAAAAGAATATTCTAAAACCAAAACTCCAGCTTCTACCTTAAAATGGGATAAAACCCAACTGGTAGAAGCTGGTTTTGCGTTTAGAGGAATGATACCTTTTTTTTAGAATACTTCTGGCATTTTATTTTTTTTGAAGAAATGCCTTAAAATAATTAATCATTGAAAAAGACGATATTTCAACAATTCATGTTTGCAACGAGCATAATTTTAATGTTCTTATTTGCAACTACTTCGTGTAACGAACCAAGCCTTATTGGTGCAGATGTTATTGATACAGATCGCCCTGATGTATTATCTACAGATACTTTGACTCTTTTTTCAAGTACTGTAAAAGATGATTCGATTCAAACATATAATGGCTTAAACCTATCGCTAACTTATCTTTGTGGAGTTTTAGAGGATCCTATTTTTGGAAAAAGCACTTCAGAAATTAACGCTGAACTCCGAGTTGCAGGATCAGCTCCAGATAGTCTCACTTTTTTCCAAGACATTTCACCAACAGGTACGCAACTTGACTCTGTTGTTTTCGTATTGGAGTATGACCAAGATCAATTTTTTGGAAATGATATTACTCAGCAAGATATCTCTATTAGTTTATTAGATGAAAGTATGGATAATCTTGCAACTTATTATTCAACCGATACTTTCCTTGTAGGAGATGAATTATTATCAGGAACAATCAATCCAAGCCAATTCGATAGTGTAACAGTCATTGGTGATGATACAATTCGAGTACCACTTATGAGGCTAGTTCTAAGTAAATCACAAGCTCAAGCTATTCCACTTTTTAGCGATATTCTTTTTAAAGACGCTAGCTCTTTTATTTATTATAAAGATGATGATGCTTTGTTAGGTGTTTTAAACGGAATCAACATAAGGGTTAAAAATACTACTCCTACTAAAGATTTAATGATGGCATTTAAAATGTCTACTTCTTCCGTTTCAGGAATGTTTCTACATTATCATACGCCAACAGATACTTCTTTTTATAGATTTAGATTTACAAGTAATGCTGCGCAGATGATGTCTTTTGAACATGATTTTACAGGTTCACCAGTAGAACCTTTTATTGATGGAATAGATGATGAAGTTGATGGAGAAGAATATCTTTTTGTTCAAGGAATGCAAGGTGTCAATGGAAAAATTAGAATTCCTTATACAAGTGGACTCAAAAATCCAATAGTCAACCAAGCACAATTAAAATTGACCATAGCAACTATGGTTCCAGACGATGTTACTTACTATAGAGACAATCCTTTGGAACAAATATTCTTATCCAAAAAGAATGCAGATGATGAATTAACAATTATTGCGGATTTGAGTACAGCTCTTGCAGTAGGTAGTATATCAGGTGTTTTTGGTGGAAATCGAGTTGAAAAAATTGAAAATAATATGGTCATTAGTACCTATACCATGAACATTTCTGAACATTTGCAAGATGTCATTAATGGAGTAGAGACAAGTGATGAAATTTTTATTTCTACTAACGCAAAAGCACAATCTGCTAACCGATCTATTATTTTCGGAAGTGGACATCCAACATACGCACCCAAATTAAATGTAACATACACGATTAACCAATAACTAAAAGAAACTCTAATTTTATTAACACTCTGAGCATTTCTAATTCTTTATAAAGAAAACTTAGTCTTGCTTTCTAAAACCCCATTCTATTTATGTGTGGAATCGTAGCTTATATCGGAAAAAAAGACGCTTATCCAATCATTATTAAAGGGCTTAAAAGATTAGAATATCGTGGCTATGATAGTGCTGGTGTAGCATTATTTAATGGAGATTTACATGTTTACAAAAAGAAAGGAAAAGTCAATGATTTAGTCTCTTTTGTCAAAGGAAAAAATCTTGATGGTAACGTTGGAATTGGTCATACTCGATGGGCAACCCATGGAGAACCTAATGATATTAATGCCCACCCACATACTTCTGATGATGGGCGATTAACACTCATTCATAATGGAATTATCGAAAACTATTCAACGCTTAAAGAAGCGTTAATCAAAGAAGGGCATACTTTTACAAGTGATACTGATACAGAGGTTTTAGTTCATTTGATTGGTGCACTTCAAGATAAAGATAATTTAGATTTAGAAGAAGCAGTAAGAATTGCATTATCCCAAGTCGTTGGTGCTTATGCAATCGTAGTCTTAGATAAAAATGATCCAACCAAATTAGTAGCTGCTCGAAAAGCAAGTCCACTAGTTGTAGGAATAGGACAAGATGAATTTTTCTTAGCTTCTGATGCTACGCCTTTAGTAGGATATACTTCACAAGTAGTTTATTTGAATGATGAAGAAATTGCTGTAGTTAGTAATGACGGAACATTTGAAATCAAAACTATTGATAACGAAATTCAAACTCCTTACATCCAACTCCTCAATATGAATATTGAAAAATTGGAAAAAGGAGATTATGAACATTTCATGCTCAAAGAAATTTATGAGCAACCTAATACCATTGCAGATTGTATGCGTGGTCGAGTAAATGCTGCTGCAGGCTGGCTCAAAGTGGGTGGTATCGAGGAGCAAGAAGAAAGAATTTTTAATGCCAAAAGATTTATCATGGCAGCCTGTGGAACTTCATGGCATGCTGCATTGATTGGTGAATATTTATTTGAAGAATTAGCTCGAATTCCAGTTGAAGTAGAATATGCATCTGAACTTAGATACAGAAATCCAATCATCAATGAAGATGATGTAGTCATCGCTTTATCTCAATCAGGAGAAACTGCCGATACTATGGCTGCACTCGAATTAGCAAAAGAAAAAGGGGCTTTAATTTATGGAGTTGTAAACTCAGTTGGCTCTTCTATTTCTAGAATTACTGACTCCGGTTCATACATCCATGCTGGTCCTGAAATTGGAGTAGCAAGTACAAAAGCATTTACAGGTCAAGTTACTGCACTTACCTTGATGGCAATTTATATGGGCTACAAAAGAGGAACAATTCCTAAGTCTTACTATCACCAGTTGTTAGAAGGTTTAGAAAAGATTCCTGCAAAAGTCCAAGAAGCCTTAGAATGTGATAAACAGGTAAAAGAATTAGCTAAGAAATTTATTAATACCAATCATACCCTTTATCTTGGGCGTGGCTACAACTTCCCTATTGCGTTGGAAGGAGCTCTAAAATTAAAAGAGATTTCATACATTCACGCTGAAGGATACCCTGCTGCTGAAATGAAGCATGGTCCAATCGCTTTGATTGACGAAAACATGCCAGTAGTTGTAATTGCTACCAACAAAAGCGCTTACGAAAAAATTGTCAGTAACATTCAAGAGGTTAAAGCTCGAAAAGGGATTGTTATTGCAATTGTAACCAAAGGCGACGAAGAGATTAGCAAAATCGCAGATTATACTATCGAAATTCCTGATACGGAAGAACCATTTACTCCTTTGTTATCAGTAATTCCTTTACAGTTATTGTCTTATCATATTGCATTAGCAAGAGGTTGCAATGTAGATCAACCTCGAAATTTAGCTAAGTCCGTAACTGTTGAATAGTTATTTAGAATAAAATCGTTCAAAAAAAATTAGTGGTCAAACACTAATTTTTTTCGAACTTAAACATGTATAAAAAATGGGCACACATAGCGCACATAACATGGAGTACAACTCCGAGAAAAGTGATCTTATCATTCCTGAATATGGTCGAAATGTTCAAATGTTAATTCGACATGCGAAAACTATTGAGAGTGATGAAATCAGACAAGCTTTTATCGAAAAAGTAATTGACTTGATGCATCAAATGCATCCTCAAAATAGAAATATCGAAGACTACATGTCTAAATTATGGAAGCATGTTTTTCGAATAGCGGAGTACGATATCAAAGTCATGCCTCCAAATGGAATAATTCCTACTCCTGAAACAGATGTCACTATTCCTGAGCCTGTTAACTATCCTGTTGCAAATGTGAGATATAGACATTATGGAAATAATGTTCAGATTCTAATTAACAAGGCATTAAAGATGGAAGATGGTCCTAAGAAAGATGGTTTTCTTTTAGTGATCGGTGGCTACATGAAGATGGCTTACAAAACTTGGAACAGAGAACATTTCGTTAGTGATGAAATCATTAAAGGAGATCTGCATAAAATGTCTGATGGCAAATTAGAAATTGCCGATAATGTTTCTCTAGATGGACTTAGTAACTCTAATCGTCGAAAAAGAAAAGATGACAATGATCGTGGTGGACGAAATGATCGTCGAAACGACCGAGGTAGAAATGACCGAGGAGGAAGAGGAAGACGTTAATTTTTAAATAAAAAAAGGTACTCATCAAAAATGATGAGTACCTTTTTTTATTTAAAAATTGGTTTTTTCATTTTACTCATTCCCTTTAAAATGATTCCAGCCCTGCGCTTTGATTGGATGAATATTTCCTCCTTTCGTATGCAATTTAATTCCTTCCGAAGCTTCTACAATTTCCCCCATAATATAAATCCCTGGTAAAAACTTCACCTTCTCAATATCTTCAGGGGCTATTGTAAAAAGCAATTCATAATCCTCTCCTCCACTCAATGCACAAGTAATAGGATCCATTTGAAATTTCAAAGCCATCATCTCTGCATCTGGATGAATCGGTACACCGCTTTCTTCAATAAATGCTCCCACTCCAGATTCTTTACAAATATGAAAAACCTCAGAAGCTAATCCATCCGAAATATCAATCATCGAAGTAGGTACTAAATCAGCTTTTGCAAATTCTTTTATCATTTCTCTTCGAGCCTCAGGTTTTAACTGGCGACGTACTAAATAAGATTGTTCTTCCAAATCAGGTTGAACTCCAGGGTTTGATAAATAAATTTGTTTTTCTCTTTCTAAAATTTGAAGCCCTAAATAGGCAGCTCCTAAATCTCCAGTCACACACATCAGATCTCCAACCTTTGCAGTATTTCGATAAACTAATTTATCTTTCTCTCCCTCTCCTATTGCAGTTATGCTAATGATCATTCCTTTAGGAGAAGACGTTGTATCTCCGCCAATCAAATCAACATCATATTGCGCACAAGCAGCTTCTACCCCTTGATAAAATTCTTCCAATGCCTCCACCGAAAATCTATTGGAAAACGCAATCGATAAGGTAATCTGTTTTGGATTAGCATTCATTGCATAAATATCAGACAGGTTAACAACGACTGATTTATACCCCAAATGTTTAAGTGGAGTGTACATCAAATCAAAATGAATTCCTTCCACTAACATATCAGTAGAAACAACCGTCATCATTTTTCCATGATCAATTACTGCCGCATCATCTCCAATTCCTTTTATAGACGATTTATTTTTAAGAGGAAATCTTTTAGTCAAATGTTCGATCAAACCAAATTCCCCTAGTTCATTTACATCGGTTCTTTTTTCAGTATTTTCAGCCATCGTATTTTTTTAATTTATTTTTATAAATGCAAAAGTAATTAATTTTAATCATCCTAAAAAAATACTTCCATAGGTATAAATAATTAAGGTTTTTAATATATATTTGCATTGTTACTTTTTTGAATATGAAAAGTACAACCGTCCCAACCGAAATTTTTTTCCCACTTTTAACCAACCGTTTTAATTAAATGATTTTGAAGTATAGACACTTCAATGTCAAAAGTATAATGTGTTTTTGATTTTATATCAAAAATGGCTGAGGGGCTATTCTATACATTTCACTTAACTAATTTTCTAATTAATCTTTTTGAGAAAACTCACCTATGGTTGTAAAAGTGCAACCGTCCAAATTTGTAATTATATTGTTAGTATAATAGATTGGCGCAACGACTTATAACACAATGCATCCAAAAACAGTCTTGCTGAACCGTGTCTGAGAAATGCAAAGCGGTTCAACCTTCTGGATATTCGATCACTTCAACAATTGTAATCTCATGATTGATTTGATTTAGAATTATGCACCAAAAGAATGAATCTTTAGCAGACACGATAATATGACTGCAGGAGAAATTAATTTTTCTCCAAACTGTTTTTGGGATGTGAACCCTCTTCACTCACCTCGTGGAAGAGGGTTCTTTTTTTTGTGAAACTGAATATCAAATAATGAACAAGGATTTATTATTTGATAAGTTTAACGAAAACTTACGTTTTATATCTTGAGAAATATCGTCAAACTTCTCAAATCCTTGTTCTGAAATCGATATTCGATATTCAAAAAAAATAGGAGCGCACTTTAACAGTACGCTCCTATTTTTTTTACAAAATGAAAATCAAAACCTTACTCTACCAATTCAAATTCTCTCCCCACTTTTATTTTTTTATTACCATCGTGTACGACCACTTCGATATAAAACTTCCCTCCAGCTTTTGCTTTCTTTATAATCTTCTTTTGTTTTTTATTCAATACTCCATTACTCGTAGCCGTTTGGAAATTCTTTTTCCGTTGATAGGAAAAATTCAATGCTTCAAAACTAACTGGATCTCCAAATCGATCTCGAACCATAATTATCTTTTCTACATTAGCTTTCAAAGCTTCAATTGCAATTTTATTTCCTTTCAGTGTTCCCCAAGTAATTTTATAATCATCAGAATCTAAAGGATTACTCACTCCACTTTTTAAATAAAAATGAATAGGCAAATTTAATTTCACTCTGACAATTTCTCCCTTATCTTTTCCTGGTTCCCATTTCGGCATTTTATTCAAAACATCAATCGCAGCGGCTCCACAACCATGTCCGATATCTCGAATAATAGATGGCTCTACCACTCTCCCTTCTTCGTCAATAATAAAACTAACATAAACAGTTCCTTCCGTCCCCGCATTTTTAGCTTCTTTTGGATACTCTACATTAAAGGCTAAAAATGAAACTATCCTTTCATTGGAACAAACTCTCTTTTTCTCTTTCTTATATTTATATTTTTCACAACCTGAAAAATAGGGCATTTCTTCTGCATGAACTAATGCCTTAGATTGTCCAAAAAAATTAGTAGAAAAGAGAAAAGAAATTATTATAAATGATATGTATATTTTTCTCATAAGGAGCATGATATTATTTTTTAAACTTCAACAAGTTGATCTTACGAATCTTTGTTGTGTTTGGATTATAATTATTTATTGACTAAATCTAACAAGGTACTTTTTACTTCTTCCAATTTATTCGACTTTGGATTTTTGACGAAGTCACCCATCTTGTTGATAATAAAATATCTAGGTAATACTTTGATTTCATAAGCTTTGGCAATATCAGAATTTAACTCCCCCGCTGCCAAAATATGAATTCCTTTGAATTGTCTTTCTTCCAAAGTCTCTTTCCACACCTCTTCTTTTCGATCCAATGATACATTTATAAACACAACCTCTTCACTTCCTAACTCTGGTTGAAGTACCTTTAATTTCTCCATTTTATTCATACAAGGTCTACACCAAGTTGCCCAAAAATTTAAGTAAATTACTTTTCCCCTATAATTCTTTAATGCAATTTCAACATTGCTTGAATCCTTCAGAACAAAATCAGGAGCTTGAGTGCCTCCAGCAAATTTGATTGCCTTTTCATATGACTCAATTAATTTAATATCAAAATTTCCATAATCTTGATATCGCATGTAATCCCAATATTTATTAATAATTACTTCATTTTCTTTCGCTCGAAATGCACGGGCAATTATTTCTGATTGAAAAAATGCTCTGGTCTTCCCATCCAAAACCTTACTCCCTTCTTCATATTGAAAAATAAAAGGGGCTCTTACATCCTCTTCACTTTTTAAATTTTTATAATCAAAATAAGCCACTAAAAATTCACGATACCATTCATTGCCAATCTGCTCATTTCGCAAAGGAACTTCCTCCAAAAAATCAAAATAGGAGTCTGGTAAACTATATCTATTTTTAAACACATTGCCATACATCAATCTATGGTAGGCAAAATCATATTGAATTTCTGCTTTTAAAAAATCTTTAAATTCTTGTGTAAGTTTTCCAGGATGAGCCGCATCATATTTTTCCAAATGCTTAAATGATTTTTCTTTCCTACTTTTCATATGATTTTCAAATGTAGGTTGGTTCATCGCCAGCATTGCTTTGTCCATCCTTGGACTATTTTGATACCAATATAATTTCTGTCTATATTGAACCATATTAAACACACTCATCTCTCGCGGATTCAATTGCAGGTATTCCGCCAGACAAGCATTACTTGCTCCAAGCCTTCCTGAGAATTGAAATGAATATTGGAAATTATTTGCATCGCAATCTATATATAAAGTATCATTCGGTTGAACGAAAATGACTCCTTTATTTCGAGCATATTTTAAAATAGCAAATTGAGGTTCTTTTACTTCAACAGCAAATGCGAAAGTATTGTCATCAATAATTCTGGAAGTGTACACATCTATTCCATTATTAAGGTACAAGGTATTCAAACTTAATTCGATCTCTTTGATAAATTTGGCGTTTTTGATTTTCCCAACAATCAACGTATTCGGTTGTGCGGAAAGAAAAAATGTACCAAGCAACAAACTAAAAAGTATGATTATTTTTTTTACAAAAATGGTAAAATGCTCCATCCAAGGTGTTTTATAAAAATGAAATTGATTAAAATATTCTACGCTAAATTTAAAGGTTTTGCTTCAATTAAACAGAAGTAGTTTTTTTTAAAATTTAAAACTTCGTCATCCAGAAGTTAAAACGAAATTTCCGTTTTTTTTATTTCAAAAAATAAAATCCTATCTTGAAAAAACATACTTGAAAACAAAACTGAAAACTATCTATGAAAAAACGCTGGACTCTCCAAAATTACAATTCCTCCACCACACAACATTTACAAGAAGTTTTGAAAATCAATCCTATCTTTTGTCAAATGCTTGCCCAACGAGGTGCCTCTACTTATGAGGATGCTTTCCATTTTTTCCGTCCTTCCCTCGAACATTTACATGATCCTTTTTTGATGCAAGATATGGATTTAGCCGTCAACCGATTGGCGAGTGCCATACAACGCAAAGAAAGAATTTTACTCTACGGAGATTACGATGTTGATGGCACCACCTCTGTCGCATTGATGTTTTCTTTTTTAAAAAAATATCATGAACATTTAGATTTTTATATCCCCGATCGGTACACAGAAGGTTACGGTGTTTCATTTGCAGGAATTGATTACGCTGCACAAAATAAAATGACCCTCATCATCGCAATGGATTGCGGAATTAAGGCTAATGAAAAAGTAAAATATGCCAAAGAAAAAGGCATCGATTTTATCATTTGTGATCACCATTTACCTGAAGGAGAATTGCCTCCAGCAGTTGCCGTTTTAGATCCAAAAAGGAATGATTGCAAATATCCATACAAAGAATTAAGTGGTTGCGGAATTGCTTTCAAATTGGCTCAAGCATTTGTCGAACAAAATAGTTTGGACACTTCCCAACTAAATGAATTATTAGATTTTGTGGTCATCAGTATTGCTTGCGATATTGTTCCGATGCTAGGCGAAAATCGGACTTTAGCATTTTGGGGAATGGAACAATTGAACACCACGAAGCGACCTGGTTTGCTAAGTTTAATTGAGGTAAGTCAACGGAAATTTCCACTTAACGTCAATGATATAGTTTTTGGATTAGGGCCAATGATAAATGCGGCAGGACGCTTAGCAGATGCTCGGCAAGCAGTTCATTTACTTTTGTCCAAAAATGAAATTGAAGCAAAGGAAAATGCAAACCTTTTGCATCAACGAAATAAAATGCGAAGAGAGATTGATCTTCAAATCGTTCAAGAAGCACAATTTATTTTAGAAAAAGAACAAGACGAAGGAATGCTTGAAAATCAAAAAAGCATCGTCCTTTTTCAATCACATTGGCACAAAGGTGTCGTTGGAATCGCTGCAGCTCGAATTGTAGAAAGTCATCATCGACCAACTATTATTTTGACTGAGTCAAATGGTTTTGCAGTTGGTTCTGCTCGTTCGGTCAAAGGTTTTAATATTCATGCTGCAATAAAAAAGTGTGCAGATTTATTAGTCAATTTTGGAGGCCATGCACATGCAGCAGGTTTGACTTTGAAAATTCAAAACGTCGATTTATTTCGAGAAAAATTTGAACTTGCTGTTCAGGAAACAATTGAGGAAGAAACTTTAATTCCAGAAATAAATATTGCAGCTCCACTTTCTCTAAAAGATATCACTCCTCAATTTTGGAAAATTTTACAGCAGTTTGCGCCTTTTGGTCCGCAAAATCGAAATCCTGTTTTTGCTACAAAAAATGTCATCGACACGGGATCTTCCCGATTACTAAAAGGCAATCATTTGAAATTAAGTGTTCAAGAAAATGGCAAACCTCATTTTAATGCGATTGCATTTGGTCTGGGAGATTTTTTTACAGAAATAAAAAAACAACCATTTCATATTTGCTATACGATCAATGAAAATAATTGGAATGGGAAAACGGATTTACAATTAAATGTGAAGGATATTAAGGTGTGAGAATTTTGACGAAAGATTATCATTCACAAGGTGACTTCGAGTCATCTTGTGAATAGAATTTTTCTTTAGATTTTTTTAATTCATCCTCGCAGGACAAATCAAATGAAACTCTGGAATATGTACTTTAAATTGTTCCTCATTATCCAATCGTTGCATCAAAAATGTTCCATGCATTTTTCCAACTTCAGTATTCAGAGGACACCAAGATTGATATTTGAATTTTTCACCTGGTCGCAAAATTGGTTGTGCACCAACGACACCTTCTCCATCTACTTCATGAACAGCCCCAATCGAATCAAAAATAATCCAATGTCGTCGCAAAAGCTGAACAACATTTGAACTCCGATTTTCAATAATGATTTCATAGGAAAAAACGAACTTGCTATCTTTTGGAGAAGATTGCTCTTGTCGGTAGGCTGGTTCTACACTAATTCTAATTCCTTTGGTAATAAAAGTTTCCATTGTATTAAACTTCACTAAAATTATTATTTTTCTTTGATAAAATTAATAACCATTTCTTCTGCTTCTTTCAACGCTATTTCAAGATCATCGTTCACTAAAACCTTATCGAATTTTTTTTCATACTTTAATTCTCTTTTCGATCGAGCAAATCTTTTTTTCAAACTTGCTTCATCTTCAGTTTTACGATTTCGTAATCTTGCGAACAATTCTTCCACCGAAGGTGGTTTTACAAAAATTGCTAGCGTTTCACCTGGGTACACTTTTTTAATATCTTTCGCACCTTTTACATCTACATCAAAAATGATATGCTTTCCTTCCTTCCAAATTCGTTCCACTTCGCTCTTCAACGTACCATAAAATTGATTTTCGTAAACTTCTTCCCATTCTAAAAATTTCCGTCGTCGACGCATTTTCTTAAAATCTTCCACAGTCATAAAGTGATAATCTTTTCCATCCACTTCATGTTTTCGTTTTTCGCGGGTAGTCGCTGAAATTGAAAAACCTAAAAAATCAAAGGTTTTAATTAGATGACGAACGATGGTTGTTTTGCCTGCTCCTGAGGGAGCTGTGATGACTATTAATTTTCCCAAAATGAAATTCGATTTTAACACTAGCGGAGTTAGCGCTCATAGCGCTAACTCCGCTCTTTTTAAAAATAATCCTCTCATTGAATTAGACTGCATTCGCAACCAATTCTTTTATTTTTTCTAATTCATCTTTCATTTGCACTACAAGGTGTTGAATAGATGATGAACTAGCTTTCGATCCTAAAGTATTAATTTCTCGACCAATTTCTTGACTGATAAAATTTAATTTTCGACCTTTTTGTTTTGATTTATTTTCTATCACTTCAAGAAAGTACTTGCAATGTTGCTCTAATCGAACTTTCTCTTCTGTGATGTCTAATTTTTCCAAGTAATATAAAATCTCTTGTTCAAATCGATTCGCATTAATATTATCTTTCCCGACATATTCTTCCATATTTTTCAACATTCGCTCTTTGATTACTCCGACTCGCTCTTCCTCAAATGGGTCGATCTTTACTAATGCCTCAGAAATATTATTCACTCTTAATTTACAATCATCCCCCATTACATTCCCCTCTTGCAATCTAAATTTATAAAATGCGTCTAATGCATGGTTCAAAATTTCGAGTACAGTTGCCCATTCCTCTTTCTCCAAAGTATTCCCACCAGCAACAATTACATTTTGAATACGCAAAATAGTTTGAGTTAGATCACCTCTAGGTAAATCCAACTCTTTTTGCAATTCATTTAATTCTTGAAAATATTTTTTGAACAATGGTTTGTTGAGTGAGTAGGCATCATCCCCTCCTAAAGATTCCACATTGATGGTCACATCAATTTTTCCTCTTTCTGTTTTTTTAGAAATAATACTTCGTAATTCGTGTTCCTTCTCGCGGTAGTTCTGTGGCATCTTAAATCGCACATCAGAAAACTTACTATTGAGAGAGCGAAGTTCAATAGAGATTTTTTTCTCTTGGAAATTTCCTGAAGCTTGACCGTAGCCCGTCATTGATAACATCATAGGTTGAAATTGATTTTGTGCAAATATAACTAAAGCATTGATAATAAAGTTTTGGGTAACAATTTTTATTCTATTAAAAATTCAAGTCAGGGTACTATCTTAAATTAGAACTTTAGCAATCAATTTTTCATAAAAAGAGCGCTTAAGTCTATCTCTTTTTTGGGAGGAAAATATAATTCAAAATTTGGCTAAATTCTACCATCAAAAATTAAAATAATAGGCTAGGTATTTTTTTGCAAAATGCTAAAAAATCAAGTTTTAACTCCGACAAAACCAATTTCTATTTTTTTTTATAAAAATCTAAAAATGATGATTTTTATAATGTGTTTTTCTTTTTTTGCAGAAAAAGGTTTTTCCTTACTTATAAAAACAAAAAAAAATTCATAAATCATTGAAAAAAAGCCACTTATGAAAGAAAAGATGAAAATAAAACATCTTTTTATTTTCAATTGAAAAATAAAAAGACGAAATTTGCGACGCTTTAATCTAAATGAAAAAAAATCATAATTAATTATAAATCAATAAGATAAAC
>JBGCCY010000127.1:0-20966 GCA_045104975.1 Saprospiraceae bacterium | reverse complement strand
AAAGAGAAAGTAAGGAGATGATAGATGAAAACTCCTCTGAAATGATGCAAGCTCCATTGGGTTATATTGGTACGACGTTAAGTATCTCAGGTACTTTTTTGATCAATCTATTTTTGACATTTGTCTATACTTTTTTATTATTACTTTATCGTACTTCACTTAAAAACTTTTACATTATGCAATTTGGTGCCACTATTAAAGATGGTGCTGAGTTGGTTTTGGAAAGAATACAAACGGTCATCCAAAAGTACTTATATGGCTTACTCTTAGTCATCGCAATTCTTGGAATTCTCAATAGTATTGGACTGATGCTTATCGGAATTGAGTACGCCATTTTCTGGGGATTCCTTGCTGCATTTTTGGCAGTCATTCCCTATATCGGAACAGCATTGGGTGGACTACTACCGTTTTTATATGCATTCGCTACTTGCGATAATTATTGGCAACCAATTGCTGTTATAGTCTTATTTGCATTTGTCCAAATCATAGAAGGTAACCTTATCACCCCAAAAGTAGTTGGCTCATCTATCAAAATAAATCCTTTAGCTGCCATTTTAGCCTTACTAGTTGGAGGTGCAATTTGGGGCACTTCTGGATTAATTCTAGCCTTGCCATTTATTGCTATTATTCGAATTATTTTCAGTCAAATTGATTTTCTAAAACCTATTGGTATGTTGTTAAGTGACGGATTATCTGACAATGAAGATGTCTTCGAAAGAAAATTTGACAAAGAACGATTCCGTCTTTTTAGTTTTTTCAAAAAGAAAAAACTTCCATGAACATAATCTATACTCGCCCGTTTTGGTGAAAAGAATAATACTCCTCTAAAAAATTGTCAAAGAGTCCCAAGCCATTTTAGTGGGAAATTTCTAATCATTTTTTTGGCTAGAATGGCTACCCTGAATCTATTTAGTTCGCATTCCTTAGGTTTCGTTAGTGAAAACATTTTAACGTATACCCAAATGTTTCGATGCGTTTATCCTATTACAATATTTATAAAAATTATTATCAATAATCAAATCACAAAATCATGAAAAACCTATTTCAAAAAATTGCTTTTCTTTTTCTCTTTATTAATTTTGCCTTCGTTGGTCATGCTCAAAAATTAACGATTAAAGACGGTATGGTTACCCATGACGACAAAATGTATCCTGCTATTATTGTCCAAATGGAACCGAATACCAAGAAGGTCAAAAAAGAATTAAAAGATTGGATGGATGACGAATTTGGATTCAAATTGGATGGCTATGGCATTTTTAGAAAACGAGATGTTCTTGATGCTGAACAAGTAACGATTCCTGAAGTTTCTAATAAACGCATGGACTTCTATGCAGAAATTATTGAAAATGGATCGGTTACAGAAATGAAAATATTTGGTGCATTTGGATATAGTATTCCCATTTCAAAAGAACATTATCCTAGTGAGTATCGAGCAATGAAAAATATGACCATCAATTTCGTTGCTGATTTTTTACCAAAATATTATCTCAACAAAATTGATGATACCAAAGAAATGTTGTCCGATATCGAAAAGGAAAGAAAAGATTTAAATGAGGACATGAAAGATAACATAGAAGATATCGCTGATCTAAAAGCAGAAAACATCGAACTCACTAAGGAGGAAAAAGAAAAGGCAAATGAAGAAAAAATGACGGCTGAAAAATTAAAAATAGAACAGGCTAAACTTAAAGCTGTCAAGAAAAAATTGAAAGAAAAAAATAATTCTGAAAATTAGTAATCTAAATTAAGATTAGAGTATGTCTAAATTTTAACTTCCTGAGAACCAACATTTTATGAACCTAACTTCAAATTAACGCAGTCATTTATCTCTACAAATTCCCTTGCAAATTTATTGTTAGAACCATAAACTGTTGATTATCAGTTCGTTAAATTTTTAGACATGCTCTTAAGAAAACCACCTGAAATACTATTAAAATCCTGATAAGCTAATAATTAGTTTATCGGGATTTTTTCAAAACCACTACCCTTCTATCAAAAGTCTTTCATCTCAATTTTGGGAAAAAATTATTCCTTTTTTATTCACGTAATAAGTATCGATAATTTTATTAAACTTAGTTTTTTAGTTTAGGCAATCTATACTTTTCCTTTCTAAATTTAATTGGTTTCCAACGAAATTTCATTCTATCTTTTCTTTGTCGAGCTTCGATTAAGATACGCAAACCTTTCCGTTTAGCTGTTCCACTTCTCAATTGTTTTCGAGTCAAATGTCGGCGATATAAATTACTGACTGGCACCGTAAATAATATTCGAGTATTATTTTCTTTACCCAAACTATAAATTCCTTCCACTCCAAAATCAAAAGAACTAGAATGTAAGAAAAAATTATCTACGTAAATGTCACTTCCTCGAATGTGCATTCTAGTTTCCAAGGTATCAATCAAAATACTATCGAGTTGTCGATTTTTAAATAAAAATCCTGAAAGCTTTTTGAGCGATCCAATGCCTAATATTTGCCCATCAGTTAATTTAAAATTAACCTCACCAAACATCGTCTCTGGCAAAATAGAATAATTAGAATTTACCTCTGCTTGAAATTCGATATTCGCAGAAGTCAATCCATTCATGTTTTTATAACCAATCTGATTTTGTCCAAAATCTTCGAACTGTCGGAAAATTTCACGCACATCATTCTTTTCCATTTGCACCTTAACTTTCATTTTTGGTTGGTGCAATGCCACATCGGAAATTGATCCATCCACCGTAAATTTTCCATTGGCAACGTCCATCGACAAATCATTTAACTGAACAGTATCTGGTTGCAAAGAAATTTTTCCACTTACATTTTCTGCAATAAATTCATTGTAAATCAACTCATCACAAACCGTCGTCATCTCCATCGAACCCTGGTCTAATAATTGGTCAATCAAACTACCTGTGGAAACCATAATACTCTGAACCGTATCAACTTGTCCTACATTTTCAACAGCCAAACTTTGATTTAGAATAGCATTTGCTTTCAAAACCAAGCTATCTTTTCCCAGACCATGCGGAGCAGTAAATCCACCAAAATCAAATCGTGGAGAAGCTACGTTCAATTCAATATTAGTTCGTCGATTAGGTAAAATAAAGAAAGGAAAAAAGTCCAAAGACTGACCACTCGCAAACATTCTATTTTCATTTACTTCCAAATCTACGTCTCGAATAAAGATAGCTTTTTCATCAAAACTAAAATGTGCGTATATTTTTTTAAAAGTAAAATCTCGATAATTGTAAAATATTTCCCCATCCACGATTTGTGCTATTCCTTTCACATCAGCCTTCAATAAATAATTTTCAGCATTGATCGTATCAAATAATGGGGACTGATAATCCAAATCCATATTGAAGTATCCATGCTTCATTTCAATAAAATCGGAAACCAAGAATTCACCGAGTTTCTTAAATTTCATTCTCGTTTTAAAATGAGCTTCAACAATCGGACTACTCGGATTTTTTATTTTAGCATTCCCTTTGATGTTATTTTTTTTCCCAAAACCTAAATTAAAACTATCCACTTGCAAAAGGTGTTGCTCCGAATTAAGCTCATCTGCCACCAACTGAGCTTGCAATAAAAAAGGATAAATCGTTTGCTTTTCCAACAAGATCGAATCCAACGACAAATCAACTTTTCCAGTCACCAGCTGAAAAATAGTATCTAAAGATTGGAATAATTTAGCTGGTGAAATAGCTTTTTTCTGAGCAGTTTTATTTTCATTTTTCAAATTCCAAAATGCTCCTTTTACTTTCAAATCGACTTGTGCTTTTTCGGAATTTTCTTTTAGGAAAAAAGCATAATTATCAATTTTTCCTTTTACTAAAAATGGAGAACCTTCGTAGGAGAAACCCAAATCATCCAATTGCAATTGTTGGTTATCAAAAGAAATAGGGCCAGACAATTTTCTGACAGGCCAACTGAAAAGATCTGATTCAATTTCGGTTTTATCAAAATTTATGATGCCTTTAAATTTCAAATTTGGAATCAATTGCTGCGGCTGCAAAAGAAATCGAAGCGGTGCCAAAGTTGAAATTTTCATACTGACATCTCCTTGGGTCAAGCGAATATTTTTAGGAAGAAAAACTTGTGCTGGTTCAAATCCCGAAGGTAAATTTAAGTCAATTTGAACTCCTACAATTGAATCACGAGACAATCCTAAGTCTAAATAAAATGGAGTATTTCCCATAAAATTTGCCGACAACTGATTCACCTGAATCATAAATGAATCTACATATTCTGCTCGTCGTGGTGTGAATAATCGAACCTTCGTTTGCAGGTTCGTGACGAATAAAGAATCAAAAATTAATTTGTCTACCTGCAATTCTACTTGCCCATTTACACTACTGGCCAGTCGACGAGTTATTCTTTCTAGCCGTTGGAAATTTAAGTGTTTAGAACTGTTGGATTGGGTTTCAATAGTTTCTTTTTCCTTAATTTTCTCAGGAGTATTTTCTATAAAATGATCCAAATCCAATTCATCAAATCGAAGACTCAAATCCATATTTATCGCTTCATCATCAAAGAATAAAAACTCCGGCAAGTTCCCTACTCGACCGCTTATCGAAACATTAGACCCCATCCAATCCAAGGACATATCATCCAATAGAGCTAGATTTTCATCAAAAGATAAATGCCCTGACAAAGAAGGAGATGGGGCATAAATATTATAAGTCTTAACTGTCATATCATCAAAATAAGCATCTCCGACCAATCGAATATCTTGCTCATCAAATGGTGAATTCAGAAGGTTCATTAATTCACCTTCATATTCAAAATCTACGATTGCTTGACCATCGGTAAAAGTAAATTTGTCGTTGGAAACAAGCAATTTATTGAGGCGTGGCAAACTCAAATTCATTTTTCCAGATGCCTTTACTAGAGGGTCATTAAGTTGTTCGATAATCCCCGAAAGTTGAGTAGGCAACACACCCAATATGTCGCCATCTAACTGTTGGACAGTTAAACAAGCCGTCGCAAAATCACCAACTCCATCATTATCACAATCATTGGAAAAATTCCCTTGGAGCATTACCTTATTCATTTCCACTCCTTGAAAAATTAGTTGAGCAGCCTTGGTTGCAAACTCAACTTTCAACACCTCCTTTTTCCCAGATTTTAAAAATTTATCAATGGAGAATTTCGCTACTATTGGTTGATCTATTTTTATATCTTTTAAAATACGATTGATTTTTCCAGACAGCATCGGCATGACAGTTTTCATGGTCACACCTTCGTTAGCGATTTGTAATTGAAAATGATTAGTGTCAGCCAAGGTGAATTTCCCATCCAATAAAAATTTAGTTTTATCATAAATTTCCAAAGAAGAGTCTTCCAATTGAATTATTGTGCCTTCCTCTTTTAGCTCAATATTCAAGTCTAATTTCCCACGTTCCTTTACCAAAAAACCACCATCCTTTTCATTGAATAAAATTCCTTCAAAATAGCAATCACTCACCAAACTGACGAACCAATCTTTGTTCACATTACGCTTTGGTTGAATAACTACTTGGTGAAGTTTAGCCCATTGTCTTTTTTTTCGATATTCATCCACGCGGTGAAAATCAAGATACTTAATAGTAATGTGCGGTAATTTCTTTAGTTCAAAGTCAATACCATTAGATTTTTTTGGAGAAGAAATTTCTTCCTTACTTTCGCCAAAGTCTAGATTACTTTTATCCAAAGTATCTTTATGCAAATGCACCCATACACTATCAAATACAAAGGGTTGCGCGTTATAATTTCCCGAGATTAAATCCCAGGGATGAAAAGTAGAATTAGCTTGAGAAAATTTTAAAAATGGATGTTGAGGATTATTTTCAGGAGCTATTCTTAAACCTTGAAATTGAAATTGGATGCTAGGAAATGGTTTTGTGAATTCGAGTTGATATCCTGTTAAATCTAAGTTGGCCTGGTATTTTTCTAGAGCAGTTGTTTTTATTTTTTGAAGAAGATAAGGATGATTAGAACGCAACAAATACCATCCAACACTCATAACCAATAGCAATAGAATAACCACAACTAAAAGTAGTTGAAGTAATCTATTTTTTATGCTATGCTTAGTTTTTTTGTTATCGGTCATATATTATTTATCAAAAAAAACAATCTAGAAAACTGTTGCAAATAGCTTTCCATTTTCCTCTAAAAAGCATGTCCCAAAAATACTCTAACTCTTGCACCATCTTCATTAATCGCTTTGTTATAACTCACCGAAAGCATCACTAAATTAAGTGGAGCAATCCACAATGCACCTCCTGCGCTGGAGTGCCATTTACCAGAAATTTCATTTGGTTCAAAAATTCGACCGTAGTCAAAACTACCTGTAATGCCTATACTGAATGGTAGCGAAATATTTTTGATCGTTCCGAAACTCCAGCGAATATCGCTGGTTTGGAAAAAATTGGTTTTTCCTCTAAACCGCTGTCCAAAAAATCCTCTCACATTTTCATCTTCTCCAATAGTTGGAGAATAGAAAAAATCGTAATTCCCTCGAATAGTTTTTGCTCCCACTTTGGTAGCAAAAGTTACTTTCTTTTTCACACCTATTGAACGATAAATTGTCAGGTTAGATGCATAGGTAGAAAACTCTCGCTTGTCTCCAGAGAAGCTACTTTGCCAACCAAATCGGTTATTAAATTTAAATCCATTCAAAGGAGATAATTCTCGATCTACACTTTTAAAATCCAATCCAACGATAGCACCACCGTACCATTTAGCATTGTAATTTTCATCCGTAAGACCATTGTTATCATCGTTGATAAATCGCTCTTCATCAGTTGTCAAATCGGTATGTTCAATCATTGGACGCAGCGAAAAGATAACTTTGTCTTTGGCAAAACGACGTTGAACACCTAGATCAAAATGAAATAAACTTTGAAATACTCGATAATAATCTACGCCATCCAATGCTGGTTTTGACTCATTTCCTAAACCAAAAAAATTATATGAATAACGATCTCCTTTCAGTTGAGCATTAGCAACAATATCCAAATAATTGATCGCTCCATAAAAAATTCCATCATAAGTGAAATCTAAACCCGCAGTAGCAAAACTACTTCTCAATAAAAAATTATGCTCTTGTGCCAAGGGTACTTTATTAAATTTGAATACTTTGTAACTCAAACCAAGACCTGCAATTATTCCATTGCTCGAAGTAGCTCCCAATACTATTTCTGGGCTCATGGAACTTTTATCAAAATGAGTTCCGATGTATTCGTAAGAATTAGTTTCATAAACTTTACTCGTTTTATCTTTCCCTTCGGTACCTAATTCGAGAATATTTTTTTTCTTATTATCGTAGATTTTATCCTTTTTGGAAAGGCCTGCTACTTTAGATTCATCCTTAAAAGGATCCTTTCCCAAACCGCCAATCAAGTGTAGATTGATACTTTTTTTAACCGAACCGGTGATGTGAAAAATATCATCATCTTCTAGTCCGTAGATGTATAACTCATTGGTTTCAGATGTTTTATATATTCTATGGAAAAGTAATTCTTGTTTGTCGCCATCGGAATTTGTATCGTACATTTTCACATCTGTTTCTTCATCATTGAGTCGAATGATTTCAAATAATTCTTTTTTATCTGAACCATGGAGGATAGAAGTTTTAGCTAATTGTTTGTAAAAATTAACAGCAATATTTTGCAAATCATCTCGACGATATTTGAGAATTCGCTCTATCTCTTTACCACCTTTTTCGTACACTTGTATTGGAAAACGAGTCATCGCTGCTGAAATAATTTCATCAGTCAAATGCGTTTGAATGTAAGCTGCTTCTTGTTTCCAATCCTCCAATGACATTTCATTCATAAAGTGATGATCAAAATGTCTACCATTATAATAATTAAATCTTGGGTCACCGACATGTTCATCGTAAGTTGCTAATTGTTTCACCAATGAATGAAATGGCGCTAATAATTGCATCACCTTCCCATCAAAATTACTAAACGCTTGATCACGATCTCTCGGAATCGGTCGATAAATTTTATTGCCTTCGTCTGTCTTGGTCACCGTCCATCTCCATTGATCTCCATGCCGATCAAAATCACCAACCAACATATCAAACAGTCTGCTTCTGACTACCCAATTTTGATCTACTCGATGCTTATGATTTCCTGTTTTTTTAGCAATCAAATCACTTGTGCTCTCAAACTTTTTAGCGTTACCAAAAAAATCAGCCTCTGGCCAAGAAGTCGAAGGACGCTCCTCAACTAAATAAACCTCTCCTCCAAAATCTTCATTATAACGTCCCAGGACTGGTTGTTTCGGAATATAAAAAATCCTAGGATTGGTATGATAAATATTGGATGCATCTGCCAAAGGAGCAATCACCATTGGAGCAAAAGGATGACTTCCCAAATAGCTTTCATTGAATAAAAAATTAACAATGGGTAATTGATTAAATGGATAGGGCACTCCCCTTTCCAGATCTTTGGTCAAAGATCGCATCACATATTCTTGGTGATCAGGAGTAATCAATCGGAGCGAATTAGTTTGTTTACCACCACCTTTTTTGATGACTTTCATGCCTCCTTTGTAGGTCGTTAAATCTAGCATGGGAAAATCGTATTTTTGTAAATACAACTTTCGCCACCGCTCGCCTAACATATAATCTGCAAAATTGCTCAACTTCGACAACTTATTGGTCGTCGGCAAAACACTCATTTTAGATTTACCACTTTCATATTCTTCAAAGTTTGTGGTCGTTATTTTTTCAGTTATTTTGGGCAGCGCGCCTTTCATTTTATGTCGAAAAACCATCTCCCCTTTTCCTGTTTTTTTATCAGCAATCCAAAATTCCACCCAAGCAGTTCCGTCTTTATAAAAATCAATTTTAGAAAAACCAGTATGCCCATAACTGAACAATCCTTTTTTATTTTTGGCAGTTGCTGTCTGTTTAGAACCTGCTCCACTCACCACAAAATGTTGTCCTTCGTCTTGGATATACTGCAAACTATTTTCATGTCCTGAAACAAAAATAAATTCTCCATTGGCTTTCGCAGGTTGGAGCGTAGCTGCTTTTAATTCTTTGAACTCACCATTACTAATGTCTTGTTCGTACATTCCAGATTGACGCAAAAACAAATATGCACTTCCTACGATGGGCAAAGGAAAATAGGCATTTTTAGATTTAGTCGTGAAGGGAAACAAATGGTCTTTTAGCGTAAATTTTCCGCCGTGTGGTCCGCTACTTTTGAAAGAATGATGTGAAGCAAAAACAATATTTTTATTCCTATGATCTTTGATGGTTGCTGCCAAAACTAGCGCAAAATCTTCTCTATTTTTCACCTCACAATCTGCATTCACATTCGGTTCTTCATCCCAATTCATCAACCACCAATGTGAATCAATAATAATTATCACCAAATTATCATTGACCTCAACCACCTCTGGACCTGGGCATCCTCGGTCTGGCAAAAAATAGTTTTTCCATTCGTCCTCCTCTTCGATCGCTTGATTGAGTGTCTTTTCGATATATTTTTCCTGACGTTTTAATCCTATTAATCCATGCTTTTCCCAATCTTGATCACCGGGAATAAAAATGGATTGTCCCTTAAAATTTTGTAAAATACTTAACTGTGCATCCAGCCGAGCCTCGGCACGCAAACGAGATTTTTCTTTTTGCTTGGAAGGCATTCCTTTGCTACCCAAGTTGTCTCCCAAAAACAAAATAGTACTATTTTGATTAGTTTCTTCGAGATGTTTTTGAAGCAAAGTCAAAGTGGGATTGGTACTATTTTTTAAATCAGCGCTTGCTTCTCCAATCAAAAAAACACTATGGGTAGGTTGCTCCTCAGTTGATAAAGAAGCTTTCAGAACAACCATTTCAACGGACTGATGAAGCTTAAAATTAGCACAGGAATGAAAAATAAAAATCAAGCCTATGCAGAGTATTACTTTTGAGATTTTTTTAGGCATCTAGATTAAGTTGTAAAGTTTGTTTTTCTAAAGATATTTTTTTGGCGATGCTATAACGGATGAACTAGTACCTTGTTCAATCGTCACCAAATTAGAAATAATTCATTTTAATAGAATAGTCAGTTTTTATGCTTAAATTACTCTTGAACCTTTTAAACTCCTCTTCATTTTTTATTTTATTTTTCGAACAATCTCAGCCTTCATACTTTTTAGTTATGTCTCTTAAAATTTCAATCCTGTTAAAAAAAAAGATTATTAATCATTTTCAGCCATGGATTTGAAGTTTTTTTTGAAGATAAATAATAACAAGTAAAATCTATTCAATTTATATAATAATGAAAAAATCTATTTTTAAAGAACTCGAAAAACGAGTATTGTTTTTATTAGAAAATGAGCTTCCTGCAGATGTTTCTTTTCATAATTATGGGCATACTCAGTTAATTCAAAAAGAGGTCGTAACACTTGGAAAAATATCAAAATTAAGTAAAGAAGAAATTGAAATATTGAGTATTGCCGCCTTATTTATAGACACGGGGTATATCATTTCATATGAAGAACACGAAAAAGGTAGTTTAAAAATAGCTACACAATATCTAAATGAAATAGAATATCCTCAAGAAAAAATCAATCAAGTATTGGAATTAATATTAGTACCGTTTGGAAATACGACACCAAGTGGCTTATTGAAAAAAATAATGAATGATGCCTATTTTTCATACTTTGGTTTAAAAAAATTTAGAGCAAGAGAGGAGCGATTAAGAAAAGAAAAAATGGCTAAAAATGATTCGTTCCACCCAACCGATATAGATTGGTATAGCGAAAGTTTGGAAAGAATAAAAAACCATACTTACTACTCAAAAGTTGCCATTGAAAGATATGTGGATAGAAAGAAAATTAACTTAGACAAAACAAAAGCAAGGATAAAAAGTGAATTGCGAAAAGAATCCAAAAAAGTAGATCAATTTTCTATTGCAAATAATAAGGCCGCTCAGTTGATGTTTAAAACATCGCTGAGAAATCATATTGACTTAACTTCCATCGCTGACCAAAAGTCAAATATCATGTTGAGTGTCAATGCATTATTATTAACAATTGGGATGCCTGTCTTTGCTTCCTATCTTTCTGAAAAATTATATTTATTAGTGCCTGCTATTATTTTTATGTTGACTTGTATTACTACAATGATTTTTGCCACCCTTTCTACTCGGCCGATTAAGATGAAAGGAAAAACAAATCTTTCTTTAATTAATGAAGGCACAACGAATTTATTTTTCTTTGGAAATTTTTATAAAATAGATCAGAAACCTTATCAAGAAGCGATTAGAAAAGTGATTGCAGATAAAGAGAGATTGGATACAAGTATCATCAACGATCTATACTTTTTGGGAAATTCATTGGGCGATAAATTTCGATTTTTAAGAATATGTTACAATGTATTTATTACAGGAATGGTGATTTCGTTAGGGGCATTTTTAGTTTCTTATTTTATATTTGTTTAAAAAAACCATCCTGAATAAATTTCTAAAAAAGAACTGTAATTAAGATTAATTGCAGTTCTTTTTTTTTCGGTATTTCAAATTAGAAAAAATGGACAATCGATTTTTTTATAAAAGGCTAATGAAATTTGATGTTTCTCTCCAAAAATTAATTGGTGATGAGACACTCTTTCAAGCTGTTCCAGAAGATTGGTATATCATCGTAGCAGATGTAAAAAAATCTACTCAAGCAGTCAGAGATGGACATCATCATGAAGTTAACTTAGCTGCCACAGGAGCAATTATTGCGGTTCTCAATGAAATAAAAAGTCAGGATAAAGAATTGAATACGCCTTATTTTTTTGGAGGAGATGGCGTGACCTTTATTGTTCCCAAGTTTGTTTTAAATAAAGTGATGCTTGTTTTAGAAAACTATAGCCAGCACGTTAAAAAGAATATGCACCTAGTCCTCAGGGTAGGATCCATGGAGATAAAACAAGTTTACAAAGATAATCAAAAAGTAAACATCGCTAAGATCATTGTCAACGAATCATTGACCCTACCGATCGTTTTGGGAAATGGATTAAAGCATGCCGAGAAAATAGTCAAAGCAACTTTTGTCAATGAAGCCATTGATTCAGCTGAAATCCTACCAATTAATTTGGACGGAATGGAATGTAGATGGCAAGAGATTGATACGCCAAAGGAGGAGGAAAAAATTGTTTGTTTGCTTGTCCATTGTCCTGATGAAGATAGGCAAAGTGAAGTGTATGCTTCCGTTATTTCTACGATTAATAAAACTTTTGGAAACTATAAAATGCGACATCCAATCACTACTAAAAAGTTGAAATTAGATTTGTCCATCAAAAAAATGAGAAACGAAATGTATGCTCGTTTGGGAGAAAGGAATATTTTTTATTTTATAAAAAACTGGTTGACTACCATCATTGGAAAATTTTATTTTATCTATTTCAAGGAAGGTCAAGAGTACCTCAAAAAGGTGCGACAGCTTTCCTACACTTTTATGGTGGATGGCACATTTAATACGGTCATCGCTGGAACTCCAAATGAAGTGGAGGAATTAATTAAAACTTTAGATCAACTAGAAACCGAAAATAAAATCATTTACGGTATTCATATCACACACGCTTCGATTATGTCATGTTATGTGCAAGATCGAAAAAGTAAGCATATTCATTTTATTGATGGTACAGAAGGAGGATATACGACTGCTGCTAAAATGTATAAAGCTAAGTTAGCTAAATTCTAATCCAGGTTTTCTTAAATCATTCTGATAAAAAAATAATCATTTTTCAATGAACATATTTTAGACAAATCCTTTTTAGAGATACAACACTCAATAAATAATAACAATACAATTACATTTTTGTAAAATTTATTATTTATTTTTTAAATCACATTTTTTTTAATCATTAAAACTAAATTATTATGAGCGTACTAGGAGATAAAATCAAAGGAAATTGGAATGTTATGCAAGGAAAACTCAAAGAAGAATGGGCTGACTTGACTGACGATGATTTATTGTACGCAGAAGGAAAAGAAGACGAGTTGATGGGTAGAATCCAACGAAAAACTGGTCAAACTAAAGAACAAGTAAAAGATTGGATAGATAAATTTTAAATATATTTTCCCAATTTCTGATACATGAATTATCCCGAATTTTCAAAATGGAAATTCGGGATTTTCTTTTTTTAAATGAATTGAATTGTATGACAGTTCAACAGTTCCCAAAAAAAATCGGGATGACTCATATTTTACAAACTATGATAAATCAAATGCTGCGAACTTTGTTGATTAGAGGAAGCAACGACGTATTCATTTTTTTGCTCCATGTCTAAAATTCTCGCCTTGACATCATCATCCAATTGCAGTTGCAAAGAAGCCATGATTCTTTTGAAAATATCGGCATCAAGGATCGGCAAAATCACTTCAATTCTATGATCTAAATTTCTAGTCATCCAATCTGCCGAACCGATATACATTTTTTCTTTCCCTCCATTTCCAAAAATATAAACTCTAGCATGTTCCAAAAAACGATCAACTACACTCGTCGCATAAATATTTTCACTCTGCCCTTCCACCCCTGGAACCAAGCAACAAATTCCTCGAACAATTAATCTAATTTTGACACCCGCATTGCTCGCCTTGTACAACAAATCAATCATAGCTTTATCTTGCAAGCTGTTCATTTTCAACAAGATGTGTGCTGGCTTTCCTGCTTTCGCCAATTTGATTTCCTTCTGCACCAACTTAATAAAAGTACTTCTTGCGCTAAATGGTGAGACTAATAATTTCTTCGTACTTGGGATAATTATTTTTCCTTCCAGCACTTTAAAAATCTGCGATAACTCAAAAGTAATTTTTGGATGAGCAGTCATTACTGCTAGATCCGTATAAATCAAAGAAGTGCTTTCGTTAAAATTTCCAGTACCAATGTAACCATAACCTTGCTTTTCATTTTCTTCCATTCGCTCTATGTACATGATTTTAGAATGTACTTTTATACCAGGATAACTATAAATTACTTTCGCTCCCGCTTCCTCCAATTTCTTTCCCCACTTGATATTATTAGCTTCGTCAAATCGAGCTTTGGTTTCAATAAACACGACTACTTTTTTTCCATTTCCAACTGCTTGTAACAATGCTTTTGCAATCGCAGAATTTTTAGATACCCTATATAAAGTCATTTTTATTTTAGTCACATTTTCATCTGTTGCCGCTTCTTCCACTAATCGAATTACTTCGTCAAAGGATTCGTAAGGAAAATAAAGTAGTTGATCTTTTTCTTTGATGACCCTAAATAATGATTCGGCTTCCGCTAAAACAGCTTGCTTTTTAGGAGACAATTTTTCCAAAGCCAACATCTTATCCGAAGGATTGGGGAAACCAAAAAAGTCTTTCAAATTATGATAGCGGCCTCCAGTCACCAAATCTGTATCATTGATATCCAAGAATTGTGAGATTTTTTTCACGATGGATTCTGGCATTTTACTATCTACCAATGCTCGAGTGAATTGTCCCGTTTCTCTTTTCGACAAAGAATTTTTAATTTTTTCCAAAAGATTTCCAGAGTATTCGTTACCAATATATAGCTCAGCATCTCTCGATATTTTTATACTAAAAAATGGCGAAGCATGATATTCTGTCAATCCATGATTGATGATGTCATCGACGAAAGTGATCATATGTTTTCCTTTTCCAGAAGGCAACTCGACGAAGCGAGGCGTACCTATTGGAATTTTTACCCAAATCAAATTTCCCGAATCAGCCACCGAAACTAAATACAAAGCCTCTTTCTCAATAAATATTTTTTGTTCCGATCTTTGTTCTGTATCAATTTGTATGGACAATTGATGCTTTAATTTCTCTTCGAAATATTGCTTGGCAAATGCTTTTTTCTTTTTTTTTTTTTCTTTTTGCTCCAACAAAGAAATTCCTTCTTTTTTTAAATCAGGAATAATTTGTTCTTTTAAAATTTTTCCAAATTCTTCTTGTTGAAGAAAAACTTCTTTTTTTATTTTCCTTAAAAGCTTATTGGGTTTGGTAATTAATTTTTTCCTTAGGAGCTTGTCTAATTGCTTGATCCTACGAATATTAGAAACTCTAACTTCAAAAAATTCATCTAAATTGGAAGAGAATATGGCTAGAAATTTTAATCGTTCATAAACTGGATTTCTTCGATCCCCAGCTTCTTGTAATACTCGATGATTAAACCTCAGCCAAGAAAGTTCTCGATTAAAAAATGTTTTATCGTGAAATACCATATTTTATTATTTGGATTTTATTTTTGTAAAGCTCGAACAATCTACCAAAAGTAATTATTATTTTTTGCTCCATAGTACACCTTTAATTTATAACAAAAGAAAGTGTACAGTAATGAATTATTTTTTCGTAAATTCTAAAACACAAAATAAAAAGCTTAACTTTTTTAAATGGTTTATGCCTTCGATTTTTTTTTGGTGAAAAAATAAAAATATTTTAAACGCTTTTGCTAGAAGTGTTTAACCAATCACTTTGTTCACTTTTAAATTAAAACTAACAGATTGAAATAAATACTATATGAACATTTCAGTAATCAGTACTTTTTAGAGTGTAGTAGAACTATTGCAGATAATCTAAATATTTATTTTACCTAAAAAATAAAACATGCACAAAAAGAATTTGAATACTTTTAATTATATCTTCCTTTTAAGCTTTCTCTTTTGCTTAATTTTTAGTGCACCAATCTCAGGACAAAGTCCTTACGAATTATCCTATAAAAAAGACATCCCACTTTTCGTAATTGGCCTCGGAGGAATACTTTCCAGACCAGCACTTAGGCAAACTGTTGACCCATTTACTTCCGAAGATATCACATTACTAAACCCAAATGATATCAATACCTTGGACCGAAAATTCCTTTATCATTATTCAGCCAATGCCAGAGATGCTAGTGATGTTTTTCAAATTAGTTCTTTTTATTTTCCGAGTCTTCTACTTTTAGCAAAACCAGTTCGAAAAGATATTTTAACCATAGGAGTCATTGGAGCAGAAGTATTTTTTTGTTTTTTTTCTATTACTTCTTTGATAAAAACTTCCGCTACTAGAGCTCGACCATTTGTTTACGATTCTAGTGTCCCTTTGGAAGAAAAACTTCGTAGATCTGCACGACTTTCATTTATTTCTGGACACACTTCAAGAGTAGCTGCTTTTTCATTTTTTACCGCAAAAGTAGCGACAGATTATTATCCCAATTCTAAGTGGAAACCTGTCATTTGGACAGCGGCTACCATACTTCCAGTCACGACCGGCATCCTTCGGGTAAAAGGAGGTAAACATTATCCAACTGATGTAACGATGGGATTAGTAGTCGGTGGATTAATCGGTTACTTCATTCCGCAGCTACACAAGAAACGTAAAAATAAAAATGTTGACTTATCTATTTTTCCTACAAATGATGGAATGGGATTGGTACTTCAATGGTAAGCTAAAAAATAATTTTTAACTTTAAGTATCTAAAAAAACCTCAAATTTCTTTCTCACTCAATTCACTATGCCATGTCGATAAATAATTTTGTTTACTTACTTGTTTTTACTTTTTTGTTTTTAAAAATTGATTTGGTGGCACAGGTCAATAGTGATCAGCATAGTATTTTTCTATTAAGTAATTTGGAAAAACTAACTGCCGATGCACCAGAATTTGATGCCATCGAAACGCTGCTGAAAAAAGAGGGTGGAACATTTACAATTTTGATCGCTGGAGATTTTGTTGATAAAAATGGATTTGAACTAGAACCCAACCTCATCGAAACTAACAAGTTGGATCGATTAATTGAGCTGGTTAAAATCAACGAAAAAGGAAATATTATTTTTCTCCCAGGAGACTTAGAATGGAATCATGAGCAACGCAAAGGTTGGAAAAAAGTAGTCGCACTAGAAGAATATTTAGAATCAAAACTAGGAAAAGGCAATGCCGTTTTTCCTCAAAAAGCTTGCCTTGGTCCAGACGTGTTAGACATTGGCGATCACTTGAGAATCGTCAGTATCAACTCGCAATGGTTTGTCCAAAAAGATAACCGTCCCGAAGAAGAAGATGCTAATTGTAAAATCTTAAATGTAACTGAATTTTGGGATGAAGTGGATGACGTTTTAACAGATGTCGACAATCGAAATTTGATCATCGCTATTCATCATCCAATACTTTCATATGGTCAATATGCTGGATACAAATCAGGATTACAACACCTTTCTCCTCCCATCATTGGATCTTTTTTAGCTGCCTACCATCAAAACATTGGAAACAGTAAAGACCTGAATAACAAGGAGTTACGTCAATTTTCCAATGAGTTATTAAATAAATCCAAGAAACACCCAGGCGTAATATTTGTCTCTGGGCATGAACGAGACATTCAAGTTTTGATGGATGACGGTAACTATCATATTAATAGTGGCGCGCTCGTTAAATCTCGCCCAGTAGCTAGAGGAGAAGCAACTATTTACAAACAAAAAAAGACTGGTTTTGCTAAACTTATTTTCCAAAAAAATGGCGAGGTAAGCGTAGAAACTTTTGCTATTTCTCAACGAAAAAACATTTCAAAGACCTTCGATCAAATATTATTTTCGAGTCCTTGCAATCCAGAAAGAGAAGATGTGCTGGTTAACAATTTATACAATCCTTGCGACCAAGAAATAAATACTGCTGCTAATCTTAATCCTAAAAAACATGGAACTGCCATAGCTGGTGCGCAATATAAAGCAGGCAAATTTAAGCAAGCTATTTTAGGAAAACACTATCGATCTACTTGGATTACTCCGGTGAAGAATATTCCTTATTTAGATTTAGAAAATGATTTTGGAGGACTTAGACCATACGCAGAAGGTGGCGCAGCACAAACTATTTCTCTTAAATTCAAATCGGCTGATGGACGAAAATTCTCCTTCCGTTCCATTGACAAAAATCCAACTAAGCGAATGGATAAATCTTTGGCAAAAGGAATTTATGGAAAATTTTCGCAGGACTTAACTTCACATCAGCATCCTTATGGTTCATCAGTTGTAGCTGTATTATTAGATGCATTGGATTTACCACATTCGATGCCGAAGTTATATTTGATGCCAGACTCTCCCCTACTCGGTCCATTCCGAAAAGATTTTGCTGGTCGCTATGGAACACTTGAATTAAAACCTAAGGGAAAGAAAAAAAAGAAAAAAGGATTTCGAGGGGCTGACGATGTAGTCAGTTCATTTCAGATGTATCAAAAACTATTGGACGATCATGACAATAAATTGAATGTAGAAAAATATATTCGAGCAAGAATTTTTGATATGTTGATTTCAGATTGGGATCGCCATGAGAATAATTGGAAATGGTTGGCTTATAAAAATAAGGATTCAGATGGCATCACTTACGAACCATTTCCAAAAGATAGAGACAAAGCTTTTTCGGTCTTGAATGGTGTTTATAGATTGAATGAATTTGATTTTATAAAAAAGGATAAGGCGAATTTTCGGGCAAAAATTAGTGGCTTAAAAAGTCTTAATTTTAAAAATAAAAGTATGGATCGGTGGCTCACCAATTCTTATACTCATGATGAATGGATCGCCGAAGCAAAAAATATTCAACGCTTGATAACTGATGAAGTCATCGATGATGCCGTGGCTCGATTGCCTCTTGAAGTACATAAATTAACTGCACCTCGAATCAAACGAGTTCTCCAATCGAGAAGAGCACAACTTGTAGATGCCATTGAGGAATACTATCAAATGGTAGCTGAATATGTGGACTTGGTAGGTAGCAACAAACGAGAATTTTTTAAAATAACTAGACTACAAAACGGCGATGTACAAGTAGAAATGTATGATCTCAACAAGGATCAGACCCTAGGAAAATTACTATTTGATCGAACCTATAAAAAATCGGAGACTAAAGAAATTCGATTGCACGGTTTGGGTAAACCTGATAAATTTGAAATTAGTGGTGAAGCTGATAAAAGTATTTTAATCAGAATTGTAAGTGGTGATGGGGTGGATTTGATCGAAGACAATTCTAAGGTTAGTGGTTTAAAAAAAATGACTCGTATTTACGATAATCGGAAAAAAGATAATTTAAAACTTAATGGTGAAGGTAAAGTAATGCCGACCAATGAGATCATCACTTTTAAAACCAAGGAAGTTTTTTCTTATAATTATTTCAAATTATTACCCTCTTTTTCTTTTAATACCGATGATGGTTTCGGACTTCGACTATCAGGAAATTATATCACGCAAGGATTCAACAAACCTGATTTCAAAAGTAAACTTAGTTTTTTTGGAGGAATCACGACGACTGGAAATACCAATGTCGGCACCGATATAATATTGAGACATGTCATTAAGAGATGGGATTTTACAGCAGGAATTGAGTTTGCAAGTAGAGATAGATTATTCCGACAATTTTATGGTTTGGGAAATGATATAGATTTTGATGATGATTTGCAGGATTTAGATTTTTATCAAAACAATACTGCTGCGCTAAAAACTCATTTAGGTTTTAGAAGAATTTTTTTACAAAAATCAACTTTTTCGCCGTCCCTTATTTTTGAAAGAAGGGAGCTAAATCCTAGTCCAGAAAATGATTTGGGAACTAGTATTTATGACGGATTAACTCTTGAGGATGGAGTAGGCACTTCCAATTTGCTAGGTTCAAAAATAGAACTAGATTTGGATTTTAGAGATGACCCTATTTTTCCACAACGAGGGATGCAACTAAAGATTAGCAACAGTACTTTTTTTAATCAAGACTTAGATTGGAAAATGGGCGGACGCATCAAAACAGAAGTCTCCACCTTTATTACCAAAGGCATAAAAATCCCAACGACGCTTTCTGTTCGAGGTGGTCTTAATCATGCTTATGGAACGACTCCATTTTTTTATAAAAGTTTTCTCGGTCAACAAGAAAATCTTAGAGGATTTGTGAGAAATAGATTTGGCGGAAATACTGCAGCGTTTATCAATACCGATCTGCGCTTTCACTTTGGAAAAGTAACTACTCCTTTAGTCCCAATCAAGTATGGCGTTTTTGGATTATTTGATGCGGGGAAAGTTTGGGCTTCGGGAGAAGATTCAGATACGATTCATACTGCGATTGGTGCTGGAATTTATTTGATTCCATACATTGATGATTTAAATTTGACCTTTACCTTTGCTAAGGCCGATGACCGGGAATTGTTGTTTAGTTTTAGGGTTGGATTTTTTGTGCGGTAAAAAATTACAGTATAGCAGAGGATTTGTTTAGTTTCATTATTTGGAAACGTCAATTGGACCAGGCGTTATTGCTGGTATTGAAAAGCCTATTAGCTTTCTCGCACATAGGCATCGAAAGCTCGTAGTTGCATTTCCCTTTTTGTTTTAGAAATCCGAATAAATTAGTTTTCTAATATCTCATAGCGTTTTTCATAATACGTCTAAATAAGACCACATCTTTAAGTGCGAGCTTTGTTTCGTAGGATTTTTTTTGGTGTGATTTAGTTGAGAAGATAATTTAGGGATGAAACTTTTATTAAAACAAAATTTTTTAATAAAGTTGATTCAATAATTAAGAAGATCTATATAGAATAATTCGCTATATAAAAATTGAAGATGTGGTATTGAAATGAAGGCAAAATGAGTTTGTACCCCACCCATTCATTGAATCCAAAAGAAATGGAAAGAATAGTAGTGATATTTTAAAATGTTGTACCTATGTTGTACCATAAAATAAAAAACCGCTGTAATCTGTTGATTATCAGCGGTTTAACTAACTAGTTTGTACCCGAGGCGGCTCTTTGTAATCATATTAATTATACTTTATTTTTTATTTAAAAAGCTGATTATCAATTAAATACAAAATCATTAATTACATATAAAGTAAAACAAAGCTAAAAAATCACCAAATTGTTTAACCAATGTTTTACCATTAGCACCATTTTGCGTATATTTGTATTAAGCAAAAATACGAGAAAACATGGCAACAGTAAAACTAATTCTCCGCACCGAGAGAACTAATAAATCTGGTGAAGCTCCTCTTTATATCCGCATGATTAAAGATAGAAAACCTCAATACA
>JBGCCY010000126.1:0-16720 GCA_045104975.1 Saprospiraceae bacterium | reverse complement strand
GAAAAGCGTTTTGCAAAATCAATTGCAAAACGCTTTTCTGTTTATTTTTTTTTGAAAAAAATTATACCGTTTCTCCGATCAATCTTAATCCTTCCATCGTCAAATCCATATTCACTTCTTCAAAGTCATTTTCTAACTCAGCTAAAATTTTTGATAATCCGCCAGTTGCAACAGCAATATATTGCTCTCCAACTTCTGCTCTAATGCTCGCTAATTGATGTCGCACCAAACCAACATAACCGATCAAAATCCCAGCTTGAATCGCTGTAACTGTATTTTTTCCAATCGCAGATTTTGGCATTTCAAGTGGTACTTCTGGCAATTGTGCAGTATTTCCAACAAGTGATTGAATGGCCGTTTCCAATCCTGGAACTATATTTACTCCTTTCAGATGACCTTCTTTTGAAACAACTGTAAAAGTCAAAGCTGTTCCAAAATCGACAACGATACAATCTTTTTTAAACAACTGATTCGCAGCAATTGCATTCGCCACTAAGTCAGTTCCAATTTCATCAGGTTGATCAATTTCTAATTTTAATTTTGGAAAAATAGTGGAGTTGACAACGATAGGTGGTTTTCCAAAAAGCTCCAAAAGTATCTCTTCAAATACATCTCGAAGAATCGGAACCACACTACTCAAAACACATTTCTTAATCTGATTAGGAATAATATTCGCTTCCCAAAAATCATTGACGATTTTCATTTTATAAAAAAGCGAAGACTCATCCGACAAAGTCGGAAACCGAAAAATGTGTTTCCACTCAGCGCCATCATGAAGCGCAAGTACAATATTTGAATTTCCAATATCAATAGCTAAAAGCATGATGTAAATGTATTAGCATAAGCGTTATAAAAAATAAAATTATTCCTCTTCTCCTTCTTCTACCAACTCTAATTCAATTTGTTTCTTTTCCAAATCAGTTGAAATAATTCTCGCTCGTACCTTTTGCCCCATCTTCAAAACACTTCCCGTTTTCGTTCCAACTGCTTTCAACCTACCACTTCCCAACTCGTACGATTCTGAGAAATTTTCAAAACCAATCAATCCTTCTGCGTTACTATGATCGATTTGAACAAAGATTCCACGATCAATCATTCCTGAAATATGTGCATCGAAAACTTCACCAATATGCTTACTAGAATATTCGACTTGCTTATACTTCACAGACTCTCTTTCCGCTTCCGCAGCCTTCTTTTCTTGCGTAGAAATGTGTCGACATTTTGCTTCTAACTCTCCTTTATCATCTCGGAAAGTTTCTTCCAAATTTTTCTCCAACAATCTATGTGCAAGCACATCTGAGTATCGTCGAATCGGAGAAGTAAAGTGTGAATAATTATCAAAAGCCAATCCATAATGACCAATATTATCAGTCGTGTAAATTGCTTTTGCCATCGAACGAATCGCAATCGGTTGCAACATTCTCAACGCTTCATTATCACGCGCAGCTACATCGAGTGCCAAGAAACTTTCCGCAATCTGTTGAGGTGTTTGCATTTCCATTTTGAAACCTAATTCAAGTGCAAACCTAGCAAATTCAGCTATTTTATCAGGATCTGGTTCATCATGAACTCGATAAACAAAAGGAATCGCTCCTCCTCCTTCTTTACCTTTTTTGACAATATAAGTGGCTACTTCTTTGTTCGCCAAGAGCATAAATTCTTCAATTAATTTATGCGCATCTTTTCGAACTTTCACAAAAACATCAATTGGTGTTCCGTCTTCGTCCAACTTAAATTTCACTTCAGGAGATTCAAAACTGATCGCTCCATTTTTAAATTTTTTCTTCTGAAGTTTCTTAGCGATTTTATCTAAATCTAATAATTCTTCTGCGTATTCACCTTCGCCATTTTCCAAAATTTCTTGTGCTTCTTCGTAGGTAAATCTTCGGTCAGAATGGATCAAAGTTTTCCCAAACCAACGCTCCTCAATTTTTCCTTTTGCATTAAAAGTAAAGACTGCGCTGAAGGTACATTTATCTTCATTCGGCCGAAGCGAACACAATTCATTGGAGATTTTTTCAGGCAACATTGGCAATACTCGATCCACCAAATAGACGGAAGTACTTCGTTTCAATGCTTCTTTATCCAAAGCAGTTTTTGGCCGAACATAATGAGTTACATCTGCGATGTGAACACCAATTTCTTTTCGTCCATCTTCCAAAATTCGATATGATAATGCATCATCAAAATCCTTCGCCGTATCTGGATCAATCGTAAAAGTAGTGATGTCTCGCATATCTCTTCGTCTAGCAATTTCAACTTCTGACAATTCATCTGTCAATGCTTCCGACTCTCGTTTTACTGCTTCTGAAAATTCTAATTCAAATCCTTTGTTGATCAAAATTGACTTCATCGCAATCTCACTTCCTCCTTCTTCACCGAGTACACTCGTCACGACTCCAACTGATCTAAAGTTAAAACTTTCGCCCCACTTCGTCACTTTCACCACGACTACATCTTCATCCTTTGCTTCTTTCAAATCGTCTAATCCAACTTGAATTTCCAAGTCTTCATATTGATACATGCTCGGAGTCAAAAGCGCATAATCTCCATAAATTCGAATGACCCCTAAAAAGTGTTCCGTCGCTCGATTTAAGATTTTTACAATTTCTCCTTCTGGTTTTCTTCGACCACGAGGCAAGTGAACTGACACTTGAACTTGGTCTCCTTGCATCACTCCATTAGTATGTCTTTGAGCAACATAAACATCGTCTTCCAAGTCATCTACTACAATGTATGCAGCGCCACTTCGAGTCACGTCTGCTTTTCCAACATGTAATTTTCTGCGTGATTTTATTTTTCCACTCGAGGTATCTGCAAATCTGTCGAGGCGAAATCTGCCTGGTTCGATTTCGTATAATTTTCCTTCCTTCGCCAATTTCAACATAGCATCGTTGACTGCATCAGGACTGTTCCCCAAATTTAATTTTTTGATTAATTGCTTTGCGGTGAGTCGCTTTTTAGGATTGGTTTTTAGGAATTTAAATATTTGATGTTTTAGTTCAGCAGCTGAGGGTTTCTGGCCCATTTTTATTTTTTTAAGTTTTTTCTTTTTCTTCATAATTAATTTATGTGTTTAAGTGTGTACGTGTTTAAGTGTATATGTTTCCCCAACAGCTAATTCAAACTATGGGAGAACATACACACCTAAACACATATACACCTAATTAACACCTTATCTCATTTTTTTAATAAATATCTAATGAAACCGAGCGTCAGGTTATGAACTTTATCAACCATCGCATGTAATTCCATTAATTTGTTTTTTTCATAGTAGTCAATATCTTCAAAAAGATAAAGCATACTTTTCACTTCATTAGCTGAAGCTACACAGATTTCAAAAAATCTGATTTTTTCTTTATTACTAAATCTGCCGAATCCTTCGGCAATATTATTCATTGTTGAAACAGCGGCTCTTCGGAATTGGCTTCTGGTATCCCAATCTTTCCCCAATGCTCCACTTCTATTTGATAGAAATACTTCTTTGTTTAAAATTCTTGCTGCCTTCCAGCATTCTAAATCTTCAAATCGTGTAAGTTTTCCCATGATTTTTTTATTTGATTTTTTGAAAATAAATTTATGTACCTATCATATTTTTCCCTAAAACACATAAATACCAAAAAGTTAAATCTACAAAATCAACATGGAAAACAAAAACATCAATAATGCACACTCTAAATCATATACACATAATAACGCATACACATTAACACATTTTAATAACTTGAAATTTTCCCATCTTGGGTTAATTCGAGGATCGAATCAAGACTTGTGGCAGGGTCATAGGCGAGATCATCATTTGCGGCAACCACTCCAACTACACTCGCAATCGTCCAATCCTCTTTAATAGTGGTTACAGTCCTCAGTAACGCATCTCCCTTCACTTGAGTTCCCGCAACCATCTTTTTTTCTATTAAATTTCCTTTTTTGTCAAAAGTAATGATGAAATATTGGTAGTTCATCAAACCTGCTTTCCATAAAACAATCGCATAAAAATCCTTGGTTCGTGGAAATCGAAAACAAGGAATGTATTCCGTAAATTCATCAATCGAATCATCAATCGGAACGATAAATTCTTCAATCATTTGTTTTGACAAAGGTTTGTTTTCTTTGCTAAAAATCGACTGAGTGTCTTCTGTTAAATCAATCGGTAATTCCGTTTCTGGAAATGCCTGTATAAAATCTATAAAAGATATTTTAGTTATTTTGTTCATATAACAATTTAGTATTTTTAGTTTAATATCACATTTACAATCTCATCTTCGTGTACAAATCCATGAACTCTAGAATCCATTGCAGCGTATCGATTATCGCTTACTAAGAAAAAATGTTGTGCTGGAATTTCAATGGGGCCGTAATTTCCATAAGTCCAATTTTCATTTCCAAAAATATTAATTGAGTTCGATCTTTTATGTTGGTTTACTTCAACAAACTCCTGAAGCATTTTTATTTCTTTTTGAGATAAATCTATCAAAATTGAATCACGAATTCTTTGAGGATAAAATTCTCTTTGAGGTAAAACTCTTTTATTTAATTTAAGATATGCTTCTTCTCCAATCGAATACTTTAACATAAAATCATTCGGCTCATTTTTTTCTCCATTCAAAAAAATCACACCATTTTTCAACTCAACTTGATCTCCTCCTTTTGCCACGATTCTACTTGTAAATATCGATTTACTATCAAAGTCCGTTGCCCTTCTCCTTCTTTCATTCTGTTCCTTAATAACCTTGACAAGCTGGACACTTCTGTAAGTTACTACGTCATTAACTTTTGGTGATTTTAACTTAGTCCCAATTATGTATTTTCCAACTCCAAGATTTGGTTCCATGCTCGGTGTAGAAACTGTATAAACACCATAAACTCCCAAAATTCTCATCACACCTAAAAAAACAATAATCGACGCTATCGAAATTAAAAACTTTTCCATTTCGCACCTATTTTAGATCACAAAAATACAATTACCTCTTAACACTCTTCATTATTTTTGGAAATTTATTTCACCTACCATTTTTATATTTCCTTAACTAATTCATAGTTTCAATACTAATTTTGATTGATTCTAAATAAACCAATACACCTCTTCTAGACCAAACAACTGTTGGGAAAATCCCTTTAAATAGATAGATTTGTCAAGGTTTGAAAAAAATCACGTTTATTTACTTTTCCTAATGTGATTTAAACAAAACGAAGAACTAATTTGACCCATTTTTAATTCTTGGGCAAAACCATTAAAAACATTTTATATGAGTTGGTTAACCAATTTTTTATTCTCTTCCATCGGGCGAAAACTTATCATGAGTTTGACTGGAATTTTTCTGATTCTATTTTTAACTGTTCACTTGATAGGCAATTTACAATTGCTGGCAGGTGACGATGGAGAATCATTTAATCTCTACGCTGATTTCATGGGACACAATCCTTTGATTCAATTCATTTCCATTGGGAATTTCTTTTTTATCTTTCTACATGCGGTGATTGGAATCTTACTTTATTTTCAAAATAAAGCTGCGAAAGGTTCTCGATATGCTGTACAAAGTACTAAAACGACCACTTACTCAAGTCGAAATATGGCTTGGTTCGGAACAGTTATTTTAGTTTTTATTTTGATTCACCTTTTCCAATTTTGGTTCAAAATGAAATTGACAAATATTCCTGAGTTAGTTACTTACGATGGAGTTGAAGTAAAAAACTTATACGATTTGGTTGCTACAACTTTTAGTAGCATTCCATTTGTAATTTTTTATGTGGTGTCAATGATTGTCATCGGATTGCATTTGAGTCACGGATTCCAAAGTGCTTTTCAGTCGCTAGGTTTGAATCATAAAAAATACACTCCGATTATCAAAGGTTTAGGTACTGCCTATTCTATTTTGATTCCTTTGGGGTATGCCATTATTCCGATCGTATTTTATTTGACCAAAGCGTAAGTTGATTTTTTTTCAAAAAAAGAATCAAGCAAAATTTTCATTTAAAAAATTTTATCAAAAAAAATTATGGAACTTAAATCAAATATACCCGAAGGTGAAATCGCAACTAAGTGGGAAAATTATCGAGGAAAAATGGAACTCGTTGCGCCTAATAATAAACGAAGACTTGACATTATTGTCGTGGGAACTGGTTTGGCGGGAGCTGCTGCTGCTGCAACATTTGGAGAATTAGGTTACAATGTGAAGTGTTTTACCTTTCATGATAGTCCTCGTCGAGCACATAGTATTGCTGCCCAAGGAGGAATCAATGCTGCGAAAAATTATCAAAATGATGGTGACTCTGTTTACCGATTATTTTACGATACAGTCAAAGGTGGTGATTACCGGAGTCGAGAGGCGAACGTTCATCGATTGGCTGAAGTGAGTCGAAATATTATCGATCAATGTGTGGCACAAGGTGTTCCTTTTGCAAGAGAATATGGAGGACTTTTGGCGAATAGATCTTTTGGAGGAGTTCAGGTATCAAGAACTTTTTATGCAAGAGGTCAAACGGGACAACAACTTTTGTTAGGTGCTTATCAAGCATTGTCTCGACAAATTTCTTTAGGAAATGTGGATATGTACAACCGACATGAGATGTTGGATTTGGTAAAAATAGATGGCAAAGCACGAGGAATTATTGCTCGTAATTTGTTAACTGGAAAAACAGAACGATTCGCAGCGCATTGTGTTGTTTTGGCAACAGGTGGTTACGGAAATGTTTTTTACCTTTCTACTAATGCCATGGGATCGAATGTTACTGCCGCTTGGCGAGCAGTTAAACGAGGTGCTTTGATGGCAAATCCTTGTTATACTCAGATTCACCCAACTTGTATTCCAGTTTCTGGAGAGTACCAATCGAAGTTGACTTTGATGTCAGAGTCATTGAGAAATGATGGTCGAGTTTGGGTACCAAATAAAGTAGAAGATGCTCAAGCAATTCAGCGTGGCGAAAAAACTGCCTTAGATATTCCAGAAGCAGATCGAGATTATTATTTGGAAAGACGTTACCCTGCTTTTGGTAATTTAGTCCCTCGGGATGTTGCTTCGCGTGCTGCAAAAGTAGCTTGTGATGAAGGTAAAGGAGTAAGTAAAACAGGTTTGGCAGTTTATCTAGATTTTGCTGCAGCAATCCAACGATATGGAAAATCAGCGGCAATCTCGCAAGGAATCAAAAGTCCGAGTGATGATAAAATCATAGAACTAGGAGAAGCAGTTATCAAAGAAAAATACGGTAACCTTTTCCAAATGTATGAAAAAATTACAGCTGAAGACCCATATAAAACGCCAATGAAAATTTATCCAGCAGTTCATTATACAATGGGTGGTGTTTGGGTGGATTACCATTTGGAAACTAATGTTCCTGGATTATTTTGTTTGGGAGAAGCGAATTTTTCAGATCACGGAGCGAACCGATTGGGAGCTTCAGCATTGATGCAAGGATTGGCTGATGGGTATTTTGTCATACCATATACTGTTGGTCCATTTTTATCAAAAGAAATTCGAACACCTGAAATAAGTGCAGATGGTCCTGAATTTTTAGCAGCTGAAAAAGAGACGAATGAAAAACTAGAGCGATTGATTAAAGTTCAAGGAAATCAATCTGTAGAAAGTTTCCACCGTCGTTTAGGAAAAATCATGTGGGAATATTGCGGTATGGCTCGAAATGCGGAAGGCTTGAAAAAAGGTCGTCAAATGATTCGAGACTTGCGAGCTGAATTTTACAATGATGTTTTTGTTCCAGGTGAAGTCAATGAATTTAATCCTGAATTAGAGAAAGCAAGTCGAGTGGCTGACTTTTTAGAGTTGGGTGAAGTTATGATGTTGGATGCTCTGGATAGAAACGAAAGTTGTGGTGGTCACTTCCGTGAAGAGTATGCTTCTGAAGGTGGTGAAGCGAAACGTAATGATGAAGATTGTGCTTATGTTGCTGCTTGGGAATGGGATGAAATCGAGCCAAAGGTTCACAAAGAGCATTTAGAATTTAAAGACATTGAGTTAAAAACTCGATCTTATAAATAAATCTGCAACTCCGTAGCGGGACTCAAGAGAGTCCCGCTACGGAGTTACTTTTAAAAAACTAACGAATTGTATTTTTCACAACAACACATTTACAATTCGTTCTAAAATAAATTCGATATGAAAATTCATTTAAAAGTTTGGAGACAAAGAAATGAAGAATCAAAAGGTTACTTAGAAGATCATCAAGTAGAAGCAGATGAGCATATGTCATTTTTGGAAATGATGGATGTCTTAAATGAAGACTTGGTCTCTAAAAAAGAAACACCTGTTGCTTTCGAACATGATTGTCGAGAAGGAATTTGTGGATCATGTAATATGGTCATCAATGGTCAACCTCATGGGCCTGATTCAGGAACGACCACTTGTCAATTACACATGCGATCTTTTAAAGATGGCGATACAGTTGTGGTTGAACCTTGGCGAGCAAAAGCATTTCCAGTTATTAAAGATTTAGTTGTTGATCGTTCTTCGTTTGATCGAATCATTCAAGCAGGTGGATATATTTCTGTGAATACTGGTCAAGCGCAAGATGGGAATGCAATTCCAATTGAAAAAGGCAGATCAGCTTTTGCAATGGATGCTGCTGAGTGTATCGGTTGTGGAGCTTGCGTTGCAGCTTGTCCAAATGCAAGTGCCATGTTATTTACATCTGCAAAGGTAGCACACTTAGGTACGATGCCTCAAGGAGAAGTGGAGCAATCTACTCGTGTTCAATCAATGGTAAAACAAATGGACTTGGAAGGTTTCGGAATGTGCTCGAATACGGGAGCTTGCGAAGCAGAATGTCCTAAAGGGATTTCAATTACAAATATTGCTTTGATGAATCGACAATATGTTGGGTCGGTTTTGGGATCTGAGAAGAGTGTGTAAACCACTGCCCCCTAAAGGGGAACGATTTGAAGAAGCGCATCGGAATTATTTTCGATGCGCTTCTTTTATTTATGTTGAGTGCTTGCTGGAGTTCCTGATAATTTTCTTTCTAAATATACTTTTACTCCAGGTACAAATGGAGCGTTGCTGTATTTCCCATATCGTCTCCAACAAAAACTTCCATAAAGTACATTTCCCAAACCTTCCATTTTAAAACTAAAATCTCTTTCGATGATTAAAATCTGATTATCAGTTCTCTCAATCTTATTTCTTTCTAGATTATCTTTCGAGAAATTAATTTCAACTTTTGCACTTTGTATTATCGAGGTTGGAAGGTTTTTTATTTTATAATTTTCTCCTTTATACTTTAATGTAATAATTACATTGCTATCTAAGTGACGATAATCCGTATCAAAATCAAACTTGTTTTGATTCGACCAATAAGGTATTATCTCACGATATTTTCCTTCAAAATATATTTCATAATCTAAGGTTTCAATTCCTTCATCCATTACTTTGATTTCAAAATAATAAATATCTGCAAGTACACTTGAAGGAAAACTAAATAGAAAAAAGGAGAAAAGAATTAGTTTTTTCATATCAATATTTTTGTTGAAATAAAAATACAGAAAGCTTTTTCCAAAACAAAAAAGAGCTACCACTTACGCGCTAGCTCTTTCCTTTTCTATTTTTCAAAAACTATATTTTTATATTATCTCTTGAACCTTTTTATTAACTTCTTTTGAAATGGAAAAGTAGAACGTACTCCCCTCCCCTTCATTCGATTCAACTCCTATTTTTCCAAAATGTTGTTCCACTACTTTTTTACAAAGTGATAAACCAATTCCAGTTCCTACATATTGACTCATTTCATGGAGTCGTTCGAAGAGTTGAAAAATCCTTTTTTGATCTTGTTCAGCAATTCCAATTCCATTATCTTTTACTTTAAAAAGGAAATCTGCATCTCGCTCTTCGGAAGAAATTTCAACTCTTGGAATCACCCCCTTCTCCACATATTTTAAAGCGTTGGTAATTAAATTTTGGAAAAGTTGCTTCAATTTAATTCGATCTCCATCTAAGACTGGCAGTTCATTAACAATTATCACTTTAGCGCTTTGATAGTCAATAGTAGCTTTTAATTCTTTCATCACTTCTATCAACATAAAATCAATATTAACCGAGCGAATATTCAATTTAGCAGAATCTACTTTCGAAAATGCTCTTAGGTCTCGAATCAAATGCCTCATATTACTAGTCGAACTTGTAATAAAGTGCATATACTCTTTTTGAGCAGGTGTCGCATTCTCTTTCAAACTTTTTTGTAAGAGTTGCGTGTAGCTTTGAATTGTTCTCAGAGGTGCTTGCATATCATGAGAAGCAATTGATGCAAAATTTTCAAGCTGAACATTTGACTCGATATACTTTGTTAGCTCTGCATTTTTCAAATTCAAGGTTACTACATTTTCTTTGATGATTTTATCTTGATCTTTCCGATCAGTAATATCTTTGATGACAAACATGATTTGACAAGAAGTACCTTGAGGCAGCAGAAATGCTATCATCTCACAAACTAATTCCTCCCCATTTTTTGCCGAAAAAATCCATTCGGTTTCATAGGTTCCTCTCTTTTTAGTTTTCTTTACCACTTGTATAAAAGCCTGGCAAGAATCCATTCCATTAGGTTGATATTCTGGAGAAAACTCTTCAATCGATGAAGCAACAATAGTTCGAGTATCTGTAGAAAGGTAATTGGCCAATCTCAAGTTACATCGCAAAATCTTATTCTCATTACAATCAAAAGTCATAATCCCATCAAAAGCATTATTAAATAAAGCATTATTATTTCGCTCACTTTCAATAATTTTTTGCTGCGATTCCATTAAGTCTGTAATATCCGTGACATGAGTTAAAATACCTCTTACATCATTTTTTTTGTTGAGCAATGGTAGTTTATCTATTTTTGACCAGGTGGTTTTTCCTTCCTTATTTTTTACAGAAAATGTAATTCCTAAAATAGGTTGTTTAGTTCTAGCTATTTGTAAATCTTCTAAATGAGATTTCCTTGCTGATTCTTCAGGTATAAATTCAGCTAAATTTTTTCCTATTATATTTTCTGCTGTGCTATCTAATGCTCGGGTCATGGCTTGATTACATTTGACAAAATTATTTTCTAAATCTTTTTGTCCAAACTGCAAAGGCATCGAATCAAGAATTTGTTCTTGTTCATGATATAATTTTTTCCATTCGAGTTTATTGTAATATTCTTCGGTGATGTCTTTTAAAAAAAAGACAACTTTTGATTCGGATTTTTTATATACGAAAACAGTTGTCAATTCTGCCACGAAAGTACTCCCGTCAAATCTTTGTGCTAAAAAAACACAACAATAACTTCCTACCTTTTTTGCCTCTCTGATAATTTCTTTAAAGAAGTTAGTTGTGTCAAGCTGATTCAATGTACCATCACTTGGAGCATAGTATCTCTTCCAATCAGATTGTAAAAATTCTGATTTATTAGCTACTCGAAACATTTCAACGGCCACCATATTGCATTCTACCAATTTATTTTCAATAAGATCAAAATAAATAATCGACTCACAAGCATTATTGAAAATAGTTTCATATTTCTTTTTACTCTGCTGTAAGATTTTAGTGTTCTCCAGTTCTTGAGTGATTTCATGAAGAATCACAAAAGCATCACCACGTTCTTCTCCAGTAGGAACTATATTGACTTGAGCAAATACTGTTGCTCCATTTTTTCTAATAAACTCTCCTGTAGAATAAATCACCTCTCCATTCATTACCTTCTCCTGATGGTCTTGTCCTATCAATTTATGAATATCAACATTTGGATACAGGGAGGAAAATTGAGGCATCAAATCAAATCGATTTAGATCCAATAATTCGTTTTTAGAATAACCTAGTAATTTTAAGATTGATTGATTACATTCCTTAATAGTTTCAGATTCATAATTATAGATAAGAACTGAATCAAACATATTTTGGAAAAGAGTAGAAAATATAACTGGTGAATAGGTGGAGATTGTCTTTACAATAGAAAGTTCTTTCATATCCATATAATATTTTTGGAATCTAGAAACGATTTGAAAATTTCTAAAAACAATGATTATTGTTTTGAAAGGTGTTGTGGGATATTTGGCGTTATTTCTCTAGCACCAAATATTATATAAGTTAATATCTTAATCTTTCCAAAAACTATTCCGCATTACAATACTTCACATATAAAAATATATTTAATGCATCAAACCTGAAGTTCCTCCATAAAAAGAGAACCATTCTAAATGATAGAATGGCTCTCTTTTTTAAATTATCTATTGAAATTTTTATTTCAAAATAAAAAGCTTTTATTGACAAATACACTCAACTCTGCTCCTTGCAATATTCCTTGGTTCAATCTTGCTAAGTCATATGATTAGCGAGAAGGAATTTGTGGAGCTGGTGAAGCGAAATGTCCTAAAAAATTCGAGTCATGAATGGTTTCATTCTACAATAAAAATCAATTTACAATAACCACTTTTTTTGAAAATAACTCGTTCCCTATTTTAATTTTAAAAAAATAAATTCCACTCTTTAATTTTAAATCAAAGTCTTTTTTATGAAATCCTTGATTCATTGTTTTTATAATAGAAAGAAATAGCTCTTTTCCTTGAGCATCAATAATATACATTTCTACTTGCTTACTCGATTTTTCTACATTGAAGGTAACAGTCAGTTTAGAAGTACTTGGATTTGGGAAAATATTAATTGAACCAGAAACATCAGTCAATTGAAAAACAGAAGTCGAAGGATTTGATTCAATTGCTCCTACTGAACGTGGTGAGTTAAAATTATTTCCTAAAAAATCCCTAGAAGGTTCAATTGAAGAATCTCCCATACCTGTTGCTGGACTTGACGTTGAGATAGAGAAGTCATCATTATTTCCATCCAAAAACATTGGATTTTCATTTAAAATCATATTTGGATCCCCCACAGGAATATTGGGACCTTGCCAATTGGGGTCATCTGAATTAAACCATAAATTATTGGAAAAAGTAAATGTTTCAGGACGAGTATCTGGTCCAATATTAGTTTCCGTAGAAAGAGAATTATTTAAATAGACAATATTATTTTTGACAATATTGTCGCCACATTCTAAAAACCGATCAGGGTCAACAGTCTCTTGCAAAATACGGAACACCCAATTCTCAGGTTGATAAATTGTATTATTCGCCACCTCAACATTGACGCTTCCAACAAATCCAATTGCTGCCCACGAACCAATAATAATATTGGAATACACTTGTAAATTGGCTGCCTCAAATGGAGCATCTATTGGTCTAAAATATTGTAGACTTGTACTTCCACCAAGGTTTAAAGTTCGATTCCCTCCATTTTTAAAAAAATTTGCTTCAATGCGTATAAACTCAGTTCCACCTTTTGCTTGAATGCAATTGCTCCCCATGTTTTCAAAAAATGAATTTTGAATTACTCCTCGATGACAACCCACCATGTCTATTCCACTTCCTCCAGCTGAACCATTTAGAAAAAGGCAATTTTTGATTTCAAAATCTTCTGCTCCTGACATTTTTAATAAATCATTATTGCCTGACGCATCAATATCTTGAAATGTACAATCCTCAAAAATAATATGATGGGCAGGCGAATCAAACGTTCCGCCATCATCCACATTAAAACCATTTGCTGTTTGATTCTGAAATATCAATCCAATAATATGTATGTAGGCAGGATTGCTCAATTGAATTGCATTATTTCCTCCCTCCAAAATGGGAATTTCATTGGGTGCATTCATAATATAAATCCAAGCATTGGGTGTTCCTTTCAAATCCGAAACATACTGTCCTCCTTGATGATTTCCTTCATGAAAATAAATGGTGTCTCCAGCTAAAACAACTGCTGCTGCTGATTCAAAATCAACATGAGGATAACCATTTCCAATATGATGAATCATCGCATTAGAATTAATCGTCAAAAATATAAAAATGAATAATTGTAAAATGTATCTCATGGTTTTTGGAATTTAAAAATTTATAAAAAGTAAGGAAGGTGAGATTAAGGTAGGAAATTATTAAACGTATTTTTTAAAAAATAATTTCAAATTGAAAATAAAAAAAGAGCCATTCTAAATTATAGAATGACTCTCTTTATTAAATTATTTTTTGAAATTTTTATTTCAAAAACTCTAAACTTTTATTGACAAATGCACTCAACTCAGCTCCTTGCAACATCCCTTGATTCAATCTCGCTAAGTCATATAAATGCGTAACGAAATCTTCCTTCTTATCTTCACTTCGCATTTTTAATAATTTCTCAGCAACAAGTGGATGATTCGTATTCACCACTACATTATAACTATCAGGGAATCCTTCCATGCCCATTCCTTGCATTGATTGCATTTCTTTCATTCTTCGCATAAACTCAGGTCGTGTAATTTGAACTGGCAAATCATCTGGTGACAATGCCTTCAAAGCAATACTTGCACCTGGCGTTGTTACTTTTGATTCAAATAAAGTTTTCACCTTCTCTTGTTCTTTTTCATTCAAAACAGATTCAGTCGTTTCATCTTTTTGAACCAAATTATCAGCCGTATCAGAATCCACTCTGACGAAAGTTACATCTCCCAATTTCGATTCCATGTGTTGCATAAAGTGATTATCAATCACATTATCAAATTGTAAGACGGTATATCCTTTGTTTTTTGCAGCCTCTATATAGGTGTCAGATCCAGCAGGATTATTAGTGTAAACCATTACTAATTTATTATGCTTATCTGTTTGTGTGTCTTTAATCTTTTCTTTGAATTCCTCAATCGTAGATAAATTCCCATCTACATCTTTTAACAAAACAAATTTTACTGCTTTGTCATGAAATTTTTCTTCAGACAACATTCCGTATTTCACGAACACACCCAAGTCATTCCATTTTGATTCGAAGTCTTCTCTTTTCTTTTTGAAAAGGCTTGCCAATTTATCAGCCACTTTTTTAGTAATGTAACCTGTGATTTTTTTCACATTTGCATCGCTCTGCAAATAACTTCTAGAGACATTCAAAGGAATATCTGGCGAATCAATCACACCATGTAACAAAGTTAAAAACTCAGGTACGATTTCTTTTACCTCATCAGTTACATAAACTTGATTAGAGTATAATTGAATTTTATTTTTTTGAACTTCAATTGAATTACCCAATTTTGGGAAATACAAAATCCCAGTCAAATTAAATGGGAAATCAATATCCAAGTGAATCCAAAACATTGGTGGAGTCGAGTAAGGATATAATTCGTTGTAGAATTTTTTGTAATCCTCTTCTTTTATTTTGTTAGCTTTTTTCTTCCAAATCGGATTTGGATTATTGATGATGTTATCAACTTCCGTTTTAATTTCTTTTTGGTCATCGCCTTCTCCTTCAAATGAAGTTTCAGTTTTGGTTCCAAATTTAATTTCTACAGGAAGGAATTTACAGTACTTTGTCAAAAGACCTTCGATTCGTCCTTCATCTAAAAATTCTGTCGCATCATCGCTGACATGTAAAATAATATCTGTTCCTCGAGTTTTTCGATCATTGCCATCTATAGTGTACTCAGTATCACCTACGCAAGTCCAAGTCGTTCCCTTCTTATTTTTTTTGAAAGAACGAGTTTTCACTTCCACTTTATCAGCTACCATAAAGGCAGAATAAAATCCTAAACCGAAATGCCCGATGATTGAACTTTCGTTTTTATATTTTTCCAAAAATTCCGTCGCACTCGAAAATGCTACTTGATTCAAATATTTCATCACCTCAGCCTCTGTCATCCCGATACCTTTATCAGCAATCGTGATCGTCTTATTTTCTTTATCAACAGAAACTTCAATTGTCGTGTCGCCAATATCACCTTTAACCTCGCCTTTAGACGCAAGTGTTTTTAATTTAGAAGTGGCATCAACTGCATTAGAAACTAATTCTCTTAAAAATATCTCTTGATCAGAGTAGAGAAATTGTTTGATAATAGGAAAGATGTTTTCCGCTTGTACTGAAATACTACCTTTTTGCATGGTTTGTTTTTTATTTTAAAAAAATAAATATTTTTAAATACCTGAATATTGAAAGAACTTCAGACTTTTTTAAAGTTTATTCATTGATTTTAAACAAATTTCGAAAAAAAAATCATTGTTTAAAATACACAGTTTACCCTCTTCCAAACGATGTGCCATTGCCTAAAATCTGCCAATTTGACGGGTAAATAAGACAGTTCTACCCCTTACAAACATTGACATTTTTACAAAAAGGTCAAAAGTGCAGTTTTCTCCTTTCAAATAATTAAAAAAATAAATATGTAAAATTTTCCCGTGTCACATTTTTGATTTTCGAAAAAATAAATTGGCAAGTGTTGGCTTCAAAATTGCAAAAGTAATATTCGTAACGCATAACATACTCATTCAAAATGTTGAAGAGAAAGTTACAAAGTTGAGTTGATATTTTTTTTAGGAAAATGTATCAAAAAAACTTTTTGAAAAAAACTTATCGGTTGATTAAAAAAAAAGGAGAAAAATATTCTTCAACAAATATTTTTGAAAAAATGATTCAAAAATATTTCAGTTAAAAAACTTAACTGGCACAGTTGTTGAAAATACATATATGTCTTTGGGAAACAAAATGAGCGTAAAATTATCACTCAGTTTTTCAAATTCAAAACCTCCATTTCTGACTTCCTCCCATAAGTTTGTAAAAAAAATGTGAATCGAATAATCAGTATTTTTACTGGTTTGAGAATAAAGAAATAGAGTCAGCAATGACTTTATAAAGGGTGAGTGAGACCGATTTATTGGGGGGTAATATCGGTCTCATTACTCACTCCTTTATAA
>JBGCCY010000125.1:0-63731 GCA_045104975.1 Saprospiraceae bacterium | reverse complement strand
AAATTCGATGAGTTTGGTTGAACCGATTGAAGTTCCAAGTGAACTTAATGTAAATTAAAAGATAGTGGTCCGGCCTTAGCTGACCTAAATATATTTTTCTAAAAAAGGATTAATCATAATTAAGTGATTAGTCCTTTTTTTATTTGAAACAAACTATCAGCTAATGTGGTACCTAAAAACTTAATTCAAAAATGATTGTTCTATTTTAAACTGAAAATTCCATTTTGATTAGGTAAATTTTTAGTTTTGCGACATTAATTTTTTCTATAAAAAATAAAAAAATTGAAATACACTTCCTTCAATTATAAAATGGCGATCATCGTATTAATGGTGATTTTAGGTTTTGGAGTCTTCGAGTGGCTGAGTGCCAATTTGAAGATTGCAGCCATGTTGACTGTTCCTCTTTTTCCATTAGTTTTGTTTTTTAGAAATACTTATCAAGTGAAGAAAGATCACTTAGCTGTTTCTACTTTTGGAAAAACACATCAAAAAATCTGGCTAAAAAATATCACTAAAGTTGAAGATGGAAAAACATTTTATGGAAAAAAAATGGCGAAAGTATTTTATGATCAATTTAATTATATCAGTATTCCTTTGGGAGACAAGACAGATGAATTTATGGTGGAATTAAAAAATGTTTTACCAAAATAATGTTTCCTTTCTATTTCATCCTTACAATCATCAAGTCATCAAAATAAACTTTTTCAGGACTTGGATTGAAAAGGAAAAAAGAAGCTTTATCTGTTTTAGTATCTTTTGGAACTGTAAATTCTTGTACTTGTTTTACCCAGCCAGTTCCATCTGCTTCTGTAATCATGCAAGCATTATCAAGGTAAGAACTCCCTTCCATAGCAATAATTCCTTTCACTGCATTAGGTGTCGATAATTTCCAAACGATGACTAAAACCTTTTCACAAGGTTGCAAGTTTTCCATCGTGAAAGTAAATCCATAAGGGTTATTTGATTCTAATAAAATAGAATATTTACCAGAGTGAGCTTTATCCGAAACTCTTCTTTCAACGTTTGATAATTGAATATTTGATTGGTTGGTTAAAAAATGTTTGTCATCTTTTGATAGCAATTCAGCATCGCAAATAATCGTATCTGTTTGAGATAATTTTTCTTTTTTCAATAAAAAGATATTTTCTTTTTTAGGAGGAAAATAACGGGTATATGAAAATTTCTCCATTGGTTTAAAAAAGCATAATTCAGAATGTGAAATAAAATATTGCTCTCGTGGATCATCCCAATTTTCCAGTCCAAAGAACCCAGGGTGTCTATTAAAGTTTATTCCAAACCATTTTTTATACTCAAATCCTCCATTGATTTGAGTTGGTTTTAATTGAAGCGTTTTATGCGAATAATCAACTGCTTCCCAACGTGCTCGATTCCATGATAAATAATCATGTGTAGCTCCAATAGAAAATATAACGATAGCAAAAAGGGTAATATGTCCAGCTATTTTTAATGTTCGAGGAATCGAAAAATCTTGATTTTGTGGAAATAGCATGAGTATTAAAAAAGGAAATGCAATCAAGCAATAACGATCAAAATAAAAATTATTTAACATCAAAAAAGCGAAATATCCAAATGCAGTAGCTAAGGCAAAAAAAGTATTCCAATTGACGGAGGTGGATGTTTTATTTTTGATGAAAAATAAAAGTTGAGTAGTGCGAATCAAAATCCATTGGAGTAAAATGATGCCGCCAATAAATCCACAGAAAATAATATTTTCCCAATCATTGTTATGAAGATTTGAAGTAGCAAATCTATCTTCGGATGGCAAAACCATTGGTCCCATTCCGAAGTTGAAAAAGGTATTTCCTAAGTGAAAATTATTCCAATTGTCGAAATATGAATAACTTAATAACAATGTAATTCCAATTGAAATAACCTTTCCAATAGTTGGAATTTTTTTCCAAAAAAAATTCACTAAAACAATCACCATCGGTAGTAAAAAAAGTCCCCACAAAATAAAAAATCCAGGGGCTTTAGTTGCAACGGCATTCTCTAAATGTCCATTAAAAATATTGTCAATGAGTTGACTTGTTTTTCCAAAATTTTCTGAAAGTCCATAGTTCGCATTTCGCCAATTAGTGAATAAGATTAGACTTCCTAAAGTTAAAAGAGAAGGCGTAAACCCTTGGATTACAGTCTTTAATGAAAATTTGTTTTTGGCGAGATAGGTGATCAGAAAAGCAATGGGAACTAGAACTCCAGGTTGTCGAATCATGGTAGCAATGATCGAAAATAGTGTTGCTAACAAGATATTTTTTTGACCTTTTCCATTGATTGTCTTGAGTGAAAAATAAGCTGCTGACATCAAAAAACACATGAACGGAACTTCCGTCATATAGCTAAATGAATTAGCAAAGTAAAAAGGATTAAATGCTAATAAAATCGTTGCCCAAAATGCATGATTTTTTTTCATCCCACCCTCCTCAAAAAAGCGAAAGGTAACCAATAATCCAATCCATCCTAAGACTAAAGTAGAGAAGCGAAGTACCGTAAATGAGAAGCCAAATATTTTACAAAAAAATGCTCCCCACATCGTATGCGCAATCAAAGTCATCGCTCCCCATTCATCAAAATAAATTTTGTTTTCCAAGGCAAGTGCTTGTGCATTCCGAGCATAAGACCAATCATCATTGAGTGGAAAATCGCCAAATGGATTGACTAAAATAATGCAGATTAGCCAAATGATGGAAAGTAAAAAAGGAAAGGTTAAGTATTTTTTCAAGATATGTTTTCGTTGCTTGTTTTTGATTTTCTTTTGCGCTAAAATTGGAACTGCAAGATGCTAAAATTATTGTAGACTGTGTAAAATTAAAAATCAATTCTCCATATTTAATCGAGTAATTTCTAGATCATCAAACCAAGCATTATTTATAATTGGGGTAAAATAAAATGTTACCTCGAAAGTTTTCAAGGATAAAAAATTCGATACTCACAAGGTGACTTCGAGTCACCTTGTGAGTAAGTGCACTGTTAATCATTTATCATTATTTAACAACAGTTACGTCACCTGATAATTTTTTAGGAATGTTTTCGCCTCTTTGATTTACATCAAATTCAAGGAGATAGATATAGACTCCTTCAGGAATATCTTTGTTGTTAAATCTGCCATCCCAACCTTCGTCAGGGTTGGTTGAGGTATAAATTAGAGCTCCCCAACGATTAAAAATTTTCATTGAATAATTGAGCAATGAACAATTGGAATAAGGCAAAAAGTAATCATTGTAACCATTAAAATCTGGCGAAAATGCATTCGGAACATAAACTTCACAAATGGTGCAATTGGTAAATTCAAGATTAACTTCATCTATCAAGACATTGCATTTGTCAGAAATGGTAACGCCATAAATACCATTCTCGGTTATTTGTAAAGTAGGATTTGTTGAACCATCGCTCCAATTATATTCCTCCGCATTAGGATCGAACACATCAATCGTATGGAAGCCATCCTCTTCGCAAAGTAAACTGTCAGCTCCCAAATTCAAGAATAATTCTGTCTCATCATAATCGATTTGGGCAGAAGCAATGCCTATTTCTCCGCAAGCACCCAGGATTTGAATTTCATAGAATCCCGATTCAGAAACTGGATAAATTGGATCGGTTGAACCATCTTGCCATTCATATTGAATACCTCCAATCCAAGTTCCATCTAATGGATAAATTTCTCCAGGGCAAAGTAGTGTATCTGGCCCTAGATTCACATCTATCGCTTGTAAGGGAACAAAATTGACGAAGATATCATCTGTTACCGTATTGCAAACATTGGTAATGGTAACAGTATAACTTCCTGGATTGGTGATAGAAATAATTGGCCCACCCGTTCCGTCTGACCAAGAATATGATTCTGCATTGGGAAGTGAAATATCAATAATTACAGATTCACCGTTGCATAAAATAGTATCATTTCCAATATTTATTTCAGGTAAGGGACTATTCAAAACCGTAAAATCAAAGGAGTTGACTAAGGAAGGATTTTCACATAAATCTAAAACTTCTGTTGTTCCATTAGTTACTAATTCAATAGTATAATCTCCGATTTCAGTAATTTGGGGATTTACACTTATAGTGAAAATGTTATCATAAGCACCACCTTGAGAGCAAGAATTGGCCATTACGGTTGTAGCATAAGGACCGCCTGGACCGGTGATTTGAAAGTTACTTCCGTTGATCGTACTACATTGGATATATTCCGAAAATGTAACGACCATTTCATCTCCTCCACAATCACCTGGTAGAGTGATATCTGCAATTTCAGGATCAATCATATCGATAATTCCAATATTACTGGAGACCCCAAAATCAATGGAGTATCCATTTGTTGAACCTGACCAATTAGAAATAACCAATACATAGGTATTGCCTTGAATAACTGGAACCAAAGCATTTTCTGCACTATTTCCAGCAAATTGACTTGGAGGATTACTATTGCATCCTGCACCTTGATTGTCAAAGCTAGTACCCCCATTTGCACCAGTATCTCCATTACAAGTTCCTCCACCAGCGGCGTTGCAACTAACTTGCATGGTTATGTCATTAAAAATATCTGCACAAGTACCATTGGTAATATTAAACATGGCCCAATCATAATCATCAATCGAATTATTAGGAGTCAAGTTAAATCCAAAGTCACCAGATTGATTAACTGTGAATGTGTACCAAATAGAATTTAACTCATTATCCATGCAGCAAATTCCACCTTGCGAAGTACCATTTATTTCATTGGGATAATTTCCAGAGCCAGAAGGAGAGGTGGTTTCGGTATAGATTTGAGCACAGATCGGAATCGCACCGAGGCAATCTTGCACAGTAGGTGTTTGAGCCCAAACAGTATTTCCGAACCATAATAAAATTAATGGGAAAAGAATTTTGATCGATTTTTTTGAGGTCAATTTTAGGTTTGTCATAGTTTAATTTTGAAATACAATTTACGGTTTTAGGATTTATATTCTTAAAAAAAACTAAAATAGTATAAAATTGATTAAAGTTAAGTCTTTAATTTCCTTGAAAAGCAATATAATCTTTGGTTTTTGTATCTATTACTCACCCCAGTTATTGCTTAATACTCTCAAAACTAATGCTGCGAATTGAAAGAAGAATAAATTTAATATTTGTAATGTAGACTTTGTGAGATTTTTTAAATCGTCATTTATTTACTCTTTATTATTGAAACCCATTTGGATTTTTCATTATTAATTATTTTAACAAAATAGATACCTGATGATTTATTATTGAGATCCAAAGTTATAAAATCAGTATTATAATACACTTTTTGCTTAATTAGATTTCCAGTATTTGAGTAGATTTCTATTATGGTTTGCCTGAAATTTTTTCCCAAATTAATGTTGAATCTATTTTTAAAAGGATTTGGATAGATATTCAGATCTAATTGGTGATTAAAATTTAAGTTATTATTAGGAATATCTTGAAAGCAGGAATGAACAATATCTACAGAATCTGCTGAAAATGAGGTCGGTAAAGCAGTAGTATTGACATCACCTATTTTCACACTTATAAAATTTATTGTAGTGTCATTTTCTAGGTTATTAATAATCCCATTCTCAGGGAAGACTGTTGAGAAAGGGTTTTCAGGATTTTGGAAAATGAAATTTTGTGGAATAAATCTCCAAGAGTTATTGTCAGGAAATGCTAAAATATTTGAAATTGTCAATTGGCGTATTAGGAAGGTATCTGTATTATTAATAATCTCATTATGATCAACATCTGCAGCTATTATTTTGTAAGGGGAATCTAGTTGTTCAACGCCATCAATATGTCTTCTGACTGATACTACATCATAAGTTGATACTCCATTGAGTGGATTTAAATTATGGCATGGTGTTACAATGTAATCTCCTCCTTCAGGAATAGAAAATTGATAATATCCATTTTCATCTGTAAGTACATTTCCATTAAAGGTGCCAGAGATTGAAACTAAAACATTCTTAAATGGCTCTCCAATTTCGGTAGCTATTGTTCCATCTACGATTTTTTGAGCATTAGAAAAAACGGAAACGGTAAGAAACATAATTAGTAAAATACTGTTCAAGTAACTTTTTCTAGTTGTATTCATGAGATTTTTTTTGAATTAAAAAAGGAATAATGAAAACCTTGTGTTCTTAATTGCAAAGAAATCATTTCTAATGTTAAACATCAAAGACAAAAAATATGTATTGTAGATTGAAATAATAATATAACAATATGTAAAAGGTTGATTGATAAATGGATAAGTGATTATGAAAATATATTTTGTAGTTATTTTTCAATGAATATTCATTAATGAACAATTTCTATTTTAAATTTTACTACAACCTTTATATTCTAAAAAAATAATAGAGAAACTTAATTTGATACTGTCTGACTACTTGATAGTTGAAAGCGGAAGCGAGAATTACTAAATGATAATTTTGTTTTTAATTTTACTGAATACGGATTATTTAGTCTACCGTATTAACAATTATTGAATCAATTTTTCTAAAAGCGAATATTTACTATTTTTACGGAGAAAATAAATACGACAAGTTTTTACCTAACTATATAATTAAACAAAAACAATATGTTCAATTCAAAAATAGCAGGAATCGGAAGTTATGTACCTGAAAAAATAACGACCAATGATGATCTTTCTAAAGTGATGGAAACTAGTGACGAATGGATTCAAGAGCGAACAGGAATTAAAGAAAGACGCTATGGGAAAAAGCATGAAGAGACGACTGCGACCATGGGAACTAAGGCTGCGCGAATTGCAATAGAGCGAGCTGGAATTCAACCTGAAGAAATTGACTTTATCATTTTTGCGACACTAAGTCCTGATTATTATTTTCCAGGATGTGGTGTTTTACTGCAGCGAGAATTAGGTATTACAGGAACAGAAGTTGGCGCATTGGATATACGAAATCAATGTAGTGGATTTATCTATGGATTGAGTATTGCAGACCAATTTGTCAAAACAGGAATGTATAAAAATGTTCTTTTAGTAGGAGCAGAAATGCACTCGATGGGATTGGATTATAGTACTGAAGGACGAGGAGTTACCGTCATTTTTGGAGATGGTGCAGGAGCGGTTGTGGTGCAACCAACGGAGAAAGAAGGGCAAGGAATTTTGACAACAAAATTGCATTCGGATGGAACTTATGCGGAAAAATTAGCTTTCATCAATCCAGGTTCTCACGGTGGTTATCATTTGGATAAATTAGGAATCGAACATGACTATGGTTATGATAAAGATTTGGAATATGGAGGAATATTCGTAACGGACAAGATGCAAAAAGATGGACATCTTTATCCAAACATGGAAGGGCAATTTGTATTTAAATTAGCTGTAAGAAAATTTCCAGAAGTGATTCAAGAAGCTTTGACAACTGCAGGATTGGCTGTATCAGATATTGATATGTTTGTTCCTCATCAGGCGAATTTAAGGATCAGTCAATTTGTCCAAAAAATATTAAAATTAGAAGACGATAAAGTTTGGAATAATATTCAAAAATATGGAAACACTACCGCAGCCTCTGTGCCAATTGCTTTGTGTGAAGCATGGGAAGCAGGAGCAGTCAAGGAAGGAGATTTGGTTTGTTTAGCAGCGTTTGGAAGTGGATTTACTTGGGGATCTGCGTTGATTCGGTGGTAGTTTTTTTTGATGAAAAAAAGATTTTAAAAAATGCAATTGTATTAACGACATCGTTATGCAGTTGCATTTTTTTTTGGAAATTAAATGCAACCATTTCTCTAATTTAATTTTTTTTTTAGAAAAATAGAGTACAGTACAATAGTATATTTAACCACAGAGAAGACAGAGCACTCTATTATCTCTGTGTCCCTTCTTTGTTTTCTCCGTGGTTAAAAAATCAACATTAACAAGGATATTTATTAAAATCTCATTTCTAATAAAAAATATAATTCCCCTTTTTTCCCAAAAAGAAAACAAGAATCATTATTTTTGTAATAACCTACCTAATCTTTACAAATTCGTTTTGTAAAACCCTCACAATCAATACATTATATTTAGATCTAAAATTTCTATGATGAAAAAGAATATCTTATTTTTTCTTTTGAGCATACTGTGCACAAGTATTTTTGCTCAATTTTCGATAACTGCAACTGTAGCACAAGACACTATTTGTCAAGGTGAATCTGTTGCTTTGGCTGCAGAGGGGGACGTATTTGATTTTTACACTTGGAGTCCAAATACTTGGATTACTAGTCCGAGTACAGCGAACCCAATTGTAACTCCACCGACTACGACTACTTATACCGTTGTAGGAAGTGTTTTGGGAAATTCAGTTATTGCAAATGGCGATTTTTCTGCTGGAAATACCGATTTTTCTACAGAGTATATTTATGGCCCAAACACAAGTGGTGGGACTTGGGGAGATTTATCGGATGAGGGAACTTATGCAGTCGTCACTAATCCAAATTTAGCGCATTCCAACTTTGCGAATTGCGATGATCATACTACTGGTTTTGGAAACATGTTAGTGGTCAATGGCTCGGCAAATTTGAATCAAGAGATTTGGTGCCAAACGATAGCGATCCAAGAAAATACGACTTACCAATTTTCCACTTGGATCACTTCTGTTGAAGTTGGTAATCCTGCTGAATTACAATTTTCAATTAATGGAATTTTGTTAGGTTCGACATTTACTGCACCCTCAGGAACCTGTGATTGGGAGCAATTTTTTCAAACTTGGGAATCAAGTAATAATACCAATGTCGAGATTTGTATTGTCAATCAAAATGTATCAGTTGGTGGGAATGATTTTGCTTTGGATGATATTTCTTTTTCACCAATTTTGGTGGAAGAAAGTTCAGTTACAGTTTATGTTTCAGAAATTTCTGGGGTGATTGCTGCTCAAACTTCTGCAGGTTGTGATGGTAGTTTGGGATCAGCGTCGGTTGCGGTGAATGGTGGTTTTGAACCATATTCTTACCTTTGGGATAATGGAGAAACTACAGAAATAGCAGTTAATTTGGAAGAAGGAAATCATGTATTAACTATAACTGATGCCGTTGGTTGCGCAACGATTGTAAATGTAAATATTGGTGCTCCACAGAATCCAGTTATCGATGAAGTAATAATTGAGCATACGACTTGCGGATTTGAGAACGGAATGCTCGAAGTTTTCCCTGGAGCTGGACAAGCACCATTTCAATACAGTTTAGATGGGACTAATTTTCAAGCTGAGAATGTTTTTATTAATGTAGCGGCAGGGAGTTTTTTCGTAGTCATTGAAGATGCGAATGGTTGCTCAGGGGCTTTTCAAGTTACGGTCGAAGACTCCGAATCAATCACTTCTGAAATAAGCACTCCTCATGGAATTGATCTTTGTGGAGATTTGCCAGTACTGCTTGATGCAGGAGATTTTGAAAATTATGAATGGTCAAATGGAGAAATTGCAGCGTCCATTATCATTGAAGATGGAGGTGAATATTCAGTTACCATTACGAATATGGAAGGTTGTGAAGCGATTGCAAGTATTGAAATTGATGCTTGTGGAGATTGGCACATGCCCAATGTTTTTACCCCAGATGGAGATGGGGTGAATGATATTTTTGGATTATTGGTAGATGGGAATGGGGTAGAAGTGATCGATTTTAAAATTTTTAATCGTTGGGGAAATTTGGTTCATAATGAAAAAACGCCTTGGAATGGAGAGGTTGATGGAAATCCACATCCAACTGATGTGTTAATTTATATGATAAGATTTGAAACGGCAGATGGGGTGGAGGAATTAAAAGGAGATGTTACGTTAATTAGATAACACGAGGTAGTTGCTGTAGTTGATTTGAAAAATAGGGAAAAGATCAATCATATTTATGATTGATCTTTTTTTTTATGATTAGTAAAAATAGAATTTTATATTATTGTTCCAACCGATAAAATCGATCATTCGATTGAAAATCCTCATTCCATTCCTCTCCAGTATAATCCAAAACAGATTTATCTAACATCTTCACCGAAGCAATATTTCTTACATCAACATTTGCGTGAATAGCTTTTAATTGCATTTTTTCAAAACCATGATCAATCAATTTTTTTAGAATCTCAGTTGCATATCCGTTGCCCCAATGTTTCTCTAAAAGTCGATAACCAACTTCTCCTTCTTTCTTTTCATCAACAATAATGGCTGCTGTTCCGATGAATGCTTGATCTGATTTTCGTTCGATTGCCCATACCCAAAAACCATTACCTACTTCCTTATAATGAGCCATTACTTTTTTTAAATCAACTTTATTTTCTTCAAGAGTTTGAGCTTTGCCAGAAGCATATTGCATGACTTTGAAGTTGTTTTGCATTTCATGGAAAGGTTCGAAATCTTCGGAAATGAGTGGTCGAACTAAGAGTCGAGAAGTTTGGAAAATCATTTTTTTTGATTTGAGTTGATGAATATTATTTGTACAATATTTTTTTGGAAAAAGTTTCTTAAAAAATGGAAAAGGGCTGTTAGCGTTTTAAGCACTAACAGCCCTCTCTTTCAAAGTAGAATTTTTTTAGAGTGGAATATTATTTCCCTCTTGAATGTAGGCTTGTAATTTTCCTCCATTATTAGCAATTAAAATCATGGTCTTTCCATTTGCTAATTTAATTTCAACAGCATCTCTTGCCTGTGCATTCGCCCACAAGCCATGTTTTTGATTTGGAGAAAAACTGAAATTTCCTTTTCCATCACCTAACAAAAGCGTTCCATTACTCGCATCATAAACGCCTGTTTCTGTTTCTGCACCATCATTATTTCCAACCATTAGGACATCCATATTTCCATCACTATTAAAATCAGAGGTTAAAACTTCATGAGTTGGAGCAACTTGAGCCTCCCGTAAAAGTGTTGTTATGGAAAACTTCCCACCTTCATTTTTTAATAGAACAGAAGACATTAATCGAGCTTCCAACACTTGAGCATTAGCTAGTTTTTCTTTTGGGAAAATAGCGGTGATATCAGATTTAGCATATTGATGATAGCGATTAAAATTTCGTTTGATGCCTGGCAGTTGCAATATCAAATGATCTCTTCCTGCAAAAGGATATTGTTTTCCTTGATAACCAAAAGTCATGACTGCATCCAAACTTCCATTGGCATCAAAATCATTTGCATAGATTTTAATTGGTTGTTCATTAGAAGCTTTGATACGAGAATTTTCTCCTAAATTTCCAGCAATAATATCCATGTCGCCATCCTTATCAAAATCTTCTAAGGCAAAACAATTCCACCAACCAGTAGTATTTTGTAAACCAAATTTCGAAGTAACATTAGCGAATTTTTTTCCATCAAAACTAAAAATCGAGATTGGCATCCATTCTCCTAAAACAATCATTTCTTTTTTTTCATCTTGATCTAAGTCAGCCATTTTTAAATCGGTTACCATGCCTATTTTTTCAAAATCAGGTGCGACAGATTTAGTGACATTAGAAAAAACACCTTTGTCATTTCTTAAAATTAAACTTTGAGGAGTAGTTGGATATTTACCAGGAACAGTTCGTCCACCAACAAAAATATCAAGATCACCATCAGCATCATAATCGAAGACGGCAACACATGCTGCACTCGAATTGGATTTTGGAAGTAAGCCTTTTGAGAAATTTCCAGCCCCATCATTTAAGTATAATCGATCTTGGTAATTAGTAGAATTAACACTACTGGCATTGCCACCACTTACGACATATAAATCTAAATCACCATCACCATCTGCATCGAAAAAAATGCTTTCCATGTCTTCATGAATTTTGTCTTCTTCCCAAGTTGCATTGGATTGATTTTGGAATTTTCCATTTTTGTTTTGGATAAAAAGTGCCCCTGAACTATTCGAGGCACCACCAATAAAAAAGTCATCCAAACCATCTCCATTCACATCACCCTTAGAAATATGTGGACCGAGGTTTGATAATTTATGTGGAATCAATCGCTCTCGATTGAAGTCGTCAAAGACATTTTCTTTATGCGTAAAAGTAATGTTATGAGCACTACTTTTTTCTGAGAAAATTGGATTAGGTTTTATTTTTGAAATAGGTTTATTATTCGCTTCAGTATACTTTAAAGTAAGTCGCTGATTAATAGGAACATTTTCAATGACGTGGGTTTTTCCATCAACCCAAGTGACTTCAATTTTGTCTACAGTTGAATGATTTCCTAATCCAAAATGAAGCAGAGATTCACTTCCCGAAAAGTAGCCACGATTGGTCGTTTTTTCTAAAAATTGAATTTCATTTCCGGTATAAATTTTAATCTTACTTCCTATCGCTTGAGTATTTTTTTTATTGCCTAAAAGGTTGATTTGTAGGTAGTTAGAGTTGGTTGTTAAGTTTTTATAAATAAAAGCTGGTTCATCAATATTGTTAACCACCAAATCCAAATCACCATCTGCATCTAAGTCTGCATAAGCTGTCCCATTGGAAAAAGAAGGTTGTGTTATTCCCCAATTTTGAGTCGCATTGGTAAAGGTTAAATCGTGATTATTTTTGTAGGCATAGTTAACTAGTTTTTTACTAGGAATCATGTTGAGATAAGTATTGATGTCAGGGAATCTCCGCTTGGAAATTCCGCCAGTTTTTTCAATAGAATCCCGAGTATAATTCATATAGTCGAGGTCAGTTACATCTCTTTTATAACCATTGCCGATGTAGATATCTTTCCATCCATCATTGTCAAAGTCAGCAAATAATGCTCCCCAACTCCAATCAGTATTCGACACACCAGAGAGTTGCCCAATTTCACTAAACGTGCTATTTCCATTGTTGATTTGCAAAACATTGCGACCAGGTTGATGACCGAATCCATATTGCACCAATGCGTTGTACCGATCTTTTCGCATCATGTTGATGAGTTGTTTATAGCGAACAGGATTTTCAGCAATCATATCCATGACCATGATATCTAAAAGTCCATCATTGTTAAAATCAGCAATGTCGCAACCCATTGAATTTTGGCTAGAATGACCGAGGTAAGAATTATATTTATCGGTAAAAGTTCCATTTCGATTATTGATATAAACATAATCAGGTTCGATATAATCATTGGCGATATAAATATCAGTATAGCCATCTTGATTTAAATCAGCCATCGTTGCACTCAGTCCAAAAGAAGAATTCTCCAGCCCAGCCGCTTTGGTTACATTGATAAATTTTCCATTATTATTTTTATAAAGTCGATCTGATTCGAAAGGAGTTTTTGGTGATTTTATTCTAGAGAGAGAACCATCAGGATTAGATTGTAAATCCATTTTCTCTGTATTTCTGAAATCTGATCTATGATTTAATAAATACAAATCTAAATCACCATCATTATCATAATCAAAAAAGTTAGCATGATTGGTATTGCTATTATCATTCAATCCAAACAGTTTAGCACTCTCCGTAAAAGTCAAATTTTTATTATTGATAAAAAGAAAATTATCTTTTTTTCCATCATCAGATTTACTTGTTCGGCAAACGAAAATATCTAACCAGCCATCGTTATTAACATCGGCCATCGTTACTCCAGTTTTAAAACCATCTTCGGCAGCAACACCTGCTTGAGTGGTAATATCTTCAAATTTCATATCACCTTTATTCAAATATAATTTATTGGAAACAAAGGTTCCTGAAAAATAAACATCGGGTAATCCATCATTATTTAAATCTCCAATTGCAACTCCTCCTCCATGATACAAATATTCAAAAGTCAAAACATTATGATTATAATCTTCAATAATAGTATTAGAAAAAGTAACGCCACTTGCTTGAGGAGCAACTAATTCAAATCGTTTTTCCAATTGTAGAGGTGTTGTCTTTTTTATAGTTGGCGTAGGGGAAACGGTAGGTTCTGAATCACCACCACAAGACACCAGAAAGGAAAAGGAGATGATTAAACAAAACAGAATGATCGCTAGGGATTTAAAATTTTTCATAAAATAAAATTCGATGGCCAGTTAAATAAAGATGGATGTATTTGTAAAATGCTAATAACGAAGGTTTTAAGATAAGATGTGTTTTAAACATCTAAAGATATTAATTCTTCTAATTATCTTGAAGAATAGAAGTATTGATTTTGAAACTAATTAGCAATTATTTTACGAAAGAAAAAGATATAGGTTGGAAGAAAGAGCTTCGATTTTTTGCATAAAAAAACCTCTACTGAGAAATTATTATCAGTAGAGGTTCTTTCATTTTCGAAAAAAAGGATTTAATATTTATCGCTTTTATTTTTGGGCAACTTTGAAACTTTAGGGTTTCTAGTATTTTTCGTTGGAGTTTCAAGTTTGGATTTTGCTTTAGGTTTTCCTTTTCCCAATCGCTCTTCCATGGATTCAATGATAAAAGAAATATGTGGTTGGCTGAAAAAAGGATCTTCTTTTCGCGTTTCGTCCAATAATTTATAGAGTGCTAAATTTTCATCAGAAGCTTTGCCATACATATTTAGTTGAGCATCGCTAATTCGAGTTTTGAAATGATGCTCTAAAAGCGTTTTTATTTTTTCAATATCGTTAAGCGTAAATTCTACTTTTGGAGTAGTAATAATTTCACTTTTGGAAGTTGTCCGAACTTGAGCGAATGAATGATTACTTACGATCATTCCTAAAATTATAAAACTAGAAAAAACGAATTTTTTTAATAAATTCATGATGTATTTTTAAGGTATAATTTTGATAGAAAAGTTGAAAACAACTTTAAAAGAATCAATAAATATGCCGTAGTTTCTTTTCCAAGAAAGATTATCAATAAGCCTAAACAAAAGTAGGATAATAAGGTTATCACATTGGAAGTTTGTTTAACTTCCAGTCTTTAATTAAAAACAAGTCAAATAAAAAAGAAATGGATAAGAATAGCATTCATCAATTTACTGTAAAAGATGCCTCAGGTAAAGAAGTTTCATTAGGTGATTATAAAGGTAAGGCATTGTTAATTGTAAATACAGCTTCACAATGTGGATTTACTCCACAGTTAGATGATATGGAAAAATTGTATGAAGAATTTAAGGAAGATGGATTTGAGGTTTTAGCATTTCCATCCAATGATTTTGCTGGACAAGAACCTTTAGATGGGGAGGCGATTCAGCAATTTTGTATGACGAAATATAATGCACAGTATCCTATTTTTGAAAAAACGGTAGTCAAAGGAAAAGATGCAAGCCCATTATTTAAGTTTCTTTCGGATAAAAAATTAAATGGAAAAGTATCTTCCAAGCCGAAATGGAACTTTCATAAATACCTCGTAGATAAAGAGGGTAAAGTAGTTGATTATTATTATTCGATTACCAATCCTACTTCTTCAAAAATAAAAAGATCGATAAAAAAGATATTAGAAGATTAATTTTTTTAGAAAAAGAGCTGCTAATTAAGATATAATTAGCAGCTTTTTTTTTATCAATTAATTTTTTTGTAGAAAAAAGAAAAGTGTAGATTTGTTCCAAATATAAAATCCTACTTATGAAATTAGATATTCTAGCAATTGGTGTTCATCCTGATGATGTGGAATTAGGTTGTGCAGGAACTTTACTCAAGCATATTGAAATGGGTAAAAAAGTTGGGATTTTAGATTTGACGAGAGGAGAGTTAGGAACACGAGGCTCTGGTCCCTTGAGGGTGAAAGAAGCCGATGCTGCTAAAAAAATGATGGGAGCTTTAGTTCGTGAAAATGTAAAAATGAAAGATGGTTTTTTTCAACATACAGAAGAAAATCTAAAAAAAATAGCTCAGGTTATTCGAAAATATCAACCTGAAATAGTGCTTGCCAATGCTCTATCTGATCGACATCCTGATCATGCACGAGCTGCAAAATTGACCTCTGATGCCTGTTTTATTGCAGGACTTGCCAAAGTTAAAACTTATGATAAAAAGAAATTGCAAGAGCGTTGGAGACCAAAAGCAGTTTACCATTATATCCAAGATTATACGCTTCATCCAGATTTTGTAGTAGACATCTCACCTTATATGGATAAAAAATTAGATTTAGTCCTTTGTTTTAAATCACAATTTTTTGATCCGAAGTCCAATGAATTAGACTCTCCAATATCTAATAAAGGTTTTTTAGATTCAGTAAAAGCCAAAAGTAGTGTGTACGGAAGAATTATTGGAGCAGATTTTGCAGAAGGTTTTAATGTTGCTCGGCCAATAGGTATTTCAAATTTATTTGACATTTTTTGAAAACAAATCCCCTTAAAAAACTATGGTCTAAGCCACTAAAAAAAAAATTGGCATATTTTTAGCAAATACTAAAACAACTCCCATACTATTTTTCTCCCCATATTTATTTCCCCTCTAAAATAATTTCTGAAAATTTTTCCCCCGAATTAAGATAACTCATTTGGTTATGCCAAATGACCTTTATTAATCTATTGTTAACCATGAAAAATTTTTCAAGATGACTAGCTTAAAATCAATTATGGAACGTCGAACTATGCAGGTTCTAGACGTTCGAGATATGAAAAATCTCAAAGGAGGAGCGAATACAGGAAGTAATAATAGTGACGGAGGAGGTCTTCCACCACCAACACCACCTGATGGAAGTGACGGATAATATCCTTCTACTCTAAAATAAATGCCACCTTAATTTTAAGGTGGCATTTTTTTTGCCTTTCTATAAATAATTAAACCGACCGATCACCAATTTAAGATATGATACAGTCCCGAAGTATACTACTTATTTCTTTTTTCAGCTTAATGGCAATACCCCTTATTTTTGCTAATAAGTTAGATAGTTTAGAAAATGTACTAAAGTCAAAAATTATCTCTAGTGATTCTAAGGAACAACTAGATGCTTATATTGAATTAGGCAAAGCTAATCTTAATAATAACCAACCAGGAAAGGCTTTAAAATATTTTCTTGAGGCTGAAACATTGAGTATTGAACTGAATGAAAATAAGCTTAAATATGAAATTCAATACCAAATAGGGTTAAGTTATAGTTATTCTTATAAATATGAAGAGGCTATTTTAGTTTTAACCAAATTGATTCAAAAAATTAGTGGAGATGGAGGCAAACCCATGGGGGATGCTTGTTATAGATTAGCTAAAGCATACCAAGTAATTGGGAATAATGAATTAGCTTTTGAATATCACTTCAAAGCATTACAAATTAGGGAGGAGTTAAAAGATCAAAAGGGAATAGCTTATTCATTTTATCATATTGGAGGGATTCATTTTTATCAATTGAATTACCATAAGGCCATTGAATATTATGAACAATGTTTGACTGTTGCTGAGGAAATCAGTCACAAAACCTTAAAGATTTCAAGCCTTTGTGCAATTGGTGGTGCATATTCTAGAATGAAGCAACGAGAGTTATCTTTAGAGTATAATTTAAAAGCTTATGAACTTTCCATTGCTTTAGAAGGTCAACCTCAATTATCATATATTACTTTTAATCTTGGAGATAATTACCAAACTTTAGGGAATTATAATAAAGCACTAGAATATTTTGTTCAAGCGCATGAGCAAAATATTAAAAAAAATGATCAATGGGGGCAAATTAGTAGTACCAAAAAAATTGGTGAAATATACATTGCAAAAGGAAATCAAAAGAAGGGATTAGATTATCTACGAGAAAGTTTAGTTTTAGCTCAAAAGTTAGGTGCTCGACCAATCATGCTAGATGTTTACAAATCTTTAGCAGCGAATTTGGATAATGTTGGAGAATTCGAAGAAGCCAATAAGTACTACCGAAATTTTTCTGCTCTAAAAGACTCACTTAGAAACGAAGCAACGCTACAAAAAATGTCTGATACTAAAATGCAGTATGAGATTACAAAAAAGGAAAAAGACATTTTAAGGAGAGATGCAGAATTACAAAATACGTATCGAAATTTTTTGATTGTAGGATTATTAGCTTTGATGGTTATTCTGTGGCAATTACACTCGAAATACAAAAATCAAACAGAACATAATAAAGTACAAACAGAGAAAAATTATCAGATTCAACAGCAAAATATGGAGCTTGAAAAAGCTCACCTCACACAAATCGAGACTAATCAATTGCTTAAAGAACAAAATGAACAGAGTCTCATTCAAAATAAAAAACTGGAACGTAAAAATGATGAACTTCAACGTTTTGCGTATATAGCTTCTCATGATCTAAAAGAACCACTTCGAAATATTGGATCATTTGCTACTTTATTGAAACGAAGATTTAAAGGGCAACTAGGAACTGATGCTGATGATTATATTGATTTTATTACAACTAATGTAAGCAGAATGTATGATTTGTTACATGAGGTTTTGATGTATTCTAAGCTGGAAAATGAAGAAATTTATGAAGAGTCAGTTTCTCTAAATGAAGTGGTGGAGACAGTAATCGAAACTTTGAAAGGAAAAATAATGGAACATAATGTTGATATAATAGTCGCTAATTTACCAGAGGTGAAAGGACATAAATCCCACTTAAATCAACTTTTCCAAAACCTAATTAGCAATAGTATCAAATATACTAATCAAGACAACCCTATAGTTGAAATTGGTTGTAAAAAAGATTTCCAAGGAAATGATTTAGTGTACTTTGTGAAAGATAATGGAATAGGGATCGACATGGAATTTAAAGAAAGGGTATTCGAAATTTTCAAAAGATTACATGGAAAAGATGAGTATGAAGGAACTGGTGTAGGTCTTGCTATTTGTAAAAAAATTGTTAATCAAAACAATGGAGATATTTGGGTAGAATCCGAAGTGGGAGAAGGAGCTACTTTCTATTTTACACTTAAAATCGAAACTAAAATGAACTCAATTCCGATGGAGTCACCAATTGAATATCAAGGTTTAGGAATGGAAATGAATTAAAATAGGCTACTGGAATTGTTTCCATTTTCCTTCCTTTTGATCAACTGCCTGAACTTCTCCTAGTCTAAATCTAAGTGGGATTTTAGATTTGAGTTCAATCTTTTCTTCTATCCTGCAAAAAAAAGCTAATTCATTGGGAGTACTTTTTTGAGTAAAAATATTGGTAGAGTTAGCCGAAATCTTATCAGACAAAAAATATTTTTTTAAATCTTGAGGTATTTGTGATTGGTCTTTTTTTGTAAAAAAAACTTTCACCAACTCTTTTCTTTTTTCCCAATCTACCTGACTTTTCTGTGCAAATTGAGTGCCTTCCACTCGCAATCCAACTTGTCCTAACATTACATTTGCAAAACTTAAAAAAAGGAATAAGTGAAATGTTTTTTTCATGATTTTCTGTTTTTAAAATTACGATTCACTCGCTTTTTCTTTAAATACTGTTCTTCGAGTTCCATCGTACATTTCAAATTTAACATATTTACAATCCAAAGGCCCGTTCATCAATTGGATTTTTTTGGAAGGACGAAGACCAATAGATTTTAAAGCTCGCATATTAGAGGAAATGACCCAAACTTCCCAACCTTTAAATTGTTGTTTAAATTGATCGCCCATCATTTTGTATAATTCATTGATATTTTTGATAGCTAATCTTTCATTGTAGGGAGGATTTAAAATCATAATTCCTTTCTCAGAAGTAGCCTCTAGTTTTTCAAATGTGGTTCGCTTCACATCGATGGTATCGTCTAATCCTGCTTTCATAATATTGACACGGGCTACACTTATTGCTTTGAAATCCCGGTCTCGACCTGAAATATTATATTCAAAAGGAATGATTTTGGCCTTAGCTTCTGCTCGAACTTCTTGCCAAAGATCATTATCAAAATCTTTCCAAGTTTGAAATCCAAAACTTGTTCTGTTCCATTGTGAAGGCATATTTCGAGCAATCAATCCTGCTTCGATCGGTAATGTTCCAGAACCACACATACCATCCATAAAGTCAGATTTTTTGTCCCAACCTGACAACAAGATCATCCCAGCTGCTAGAACTTCATTCATCGGAGCACCCATTCTTTCTACTCGATAACCTCGCTTAAATAATGGATCACCAGAGCTATCTAAGGAAACAATTACTTCATCAATTTGAATATGAATGCTAATTCGGATGGTAGGAGAGACCACATTTACATTGGGACGACGACCAGTATTATCTCTAAATTGATCAACAATGGCATCTTTTGCTTTGAGCGAAATGTATTTTGAATGGGTAAAATATTCCCCAAAAGTGGTCGCATCCACAGCGAGCGTATCGCTGTTAGACATATATTGAGACCAATCTAATTCTTTGATTCTATCATAAAATTCATTTTCATCTCTAGCTTGAAATGAATAGATCGGTTTTAATATTCTAATCGAAGTTCTCAATTCTAGATTAGTGCGATAAAGTGTTTTTAAATCACCTTCAAAGCTAACAGCTCGTTTGAGTAATTCAATATTTTGACCGCCTAAGTCTTCAATTTCTTTGGCTAAGATTTCCTCTAATCCTGTAACTGTTTTCGAAAGTAATTTCATTATTGATTATTGTTGAGCCGGAACTCGTGATTTCTATTTTGAAAAAAATTAGTCTAGTGCGCATTTTCCAGCTTGAAATAAAAGATAAGTCGTGATGATTCCTTTGACCGTAAAAAACAAAATTCCTGCCCAGCCAATTCGCTTGAGCCAATTTTGGGTGGACTCGGTTTTTTGTTTTTTACTCATTTGTAAATGTATTGTTATTTTGTTTTAATGAGACGACTCGGAGAGTCATCTTACGTTTGGATAACGCCAACATTAAATTTTTCCACCGGCGCATTATTTGCAGCTTCAATTCCCATCGAAATTACTTTTCTCGTTTCCAATGGATTAATTATCGCATCAACCCACAATCTTGCAGCAGCATAATATGGAGTAGTTTGTTCATCGTAGCGATTTTTTATTTTTTCAAATAAAGCTTTTTCATCTTCGGGAGAAGGTGCTTCCCCTCTTGCTTTCTTGGAAGCAACTTGAATTTGAGTTAAGACTTTGGCTGCTTGTGAACCACCCATCACCGCAATTTTTGCAGTAGGCCAAGCTACAATTAATCGAGGATCGTAGGCTTTCCCACACATAGCATAATTTCCAGCTCCGTAGGAATTTCCCATTACGATACTGAATTTAGGAACGGTACTATTTGAAACAGCACTCACGAGTTTTGCACCATCTTTGATAATTCCTCCTTGCTCACTTCGAGTCCCAACCATAAAACCAGTTACGTCATGAAGGAAAACCAAAGGAATTTTTTTCTGATTACAATTCATGATGAATCGAGAAGCCTTGTCCGCAGAGTCAGAGTAAATGACTCCTCCAAATTGCATTTCTCCCTTTTCTGTTTTGATGACTTTTCGATTGTTGGCCACGATGCCTACTGCCCAACCATCGATGCGAGCATAGCAACAAGTGATGGTTTTTCCATATCCACTTTTATATTCTGTAAATTTCGATTCATCAACAATTCGTTTGATGATTTCTTTTGATTCGTAGGGCTTAGCAGGATCGTCTGGAAAAATACTCAGAATTTCTTCAGGTGATTCTTTAGGTAATTTTGCTTCCGCTCGATCAAAGCCTGCATTTTCAAATTTTCCAAATTTATCTACCAAATCTCGAATGGTTTCCAAGCAAGTTTTATCATCAGGCATTATATAATCAGTTACTCCTGAGATGTCACTTTGGGTTTTTGCGCCACCTAAAGTTTCTTTGTCTACCACTTCTCCAATCGCAGCTTTCACCAAGTATGGCCCAGCCAAAAAGATAGAACCCGTTCCTTCCACGATCAAAGCTTCGTCAGACATGATCGGCAAATATGCACCTCCAGCAACACAGCTTCCCATGATCGCACTAATTTGAGGAATTCCCATGGCAGACATTCTTGCATTGTTACGGAACATCCGACCAAAGTGTTCTTTGTCTGGAAAAATCTCATCTTGCATAGGTAAAAATACACCTGCTGAATCGACTAGGTAAATAGTTGGTAGACGGTTTTCGATAGCAATTTCTTGGGCTCGCAAATTCTTTTTCCCTGTAATTGGAAACCAAGCACCAGCCTTTACAGTCGCATCATTTGCCACAATCATACATTGTCGACCTTTTACATAACCAATTCCAGTTACCACTCCTCCAGCAGGACAACCACCATATTCCTTATACATTTCATAGCCTGCGAAAGCACCTATTTCTAAAAACTTACTGTCTTCATCAATCAAATGTTTGATTCTTTCACGAGCAGTTAATTTTCCTTTTTCATGTTGTTTCGCTATTTTCTTTTCTCCTCCTCCTTGATAGATTTTTTCCAACCGACTATTCACTTTGGAAATTAACATTTTATAAGCATCTTCATTTTGCCTTTTTTCTAATTCTTTTTTGGATGTCATAAATTCTTTTTTTATTCAGTAAAAGTTCTTTCTGATAATACAGTTGAAACACAGGATTTGTTGACTCAGTTAACCCCATAAAAAAACGAATTTACGAAAAAGGAAAGGAATAATTTGGGCATCTGTTTGCCAATTTTCTGATTCCTTAAATCAAAATTCTGTCAAGGCACTTAAAACCCAACCTACTCGACCTTCCGATTCTATTTTGAACCAAAACGAATCATCAAATTTCTCTACATAATCTCCTAAATCGTCACCAAGGATTTTGCAAGTTTCTCCTTGAGTCAAGGTGTAAACCACAGGGCTATCTAGCAAAGGTTGCTCTCGAATATTTATTTGATCGGTTGCTTCCACATTGTCTCCTCCGATGGCAAGATATTCAAACAATGCATATTCTATTTTTAATCTTGAAAGTGTTTTTTTACCGCCTGAATTGGAACGAATAAAAAAGTATTCTTCGAATTTTCCAATGGAAAGTTTGGATTCAAGTCTAACTCTAATCCAACCTGATTGACCTGGTTTTATGGTAGGAGAAAAACTAAATACTTCTGCATTTTCACTTTTTGCGAAAGCGTCTTCAATTTCTAGAGTGGCATTTCCTTCGTTGACAAATTCGAAAAAGTGGGTATAGTTTTCTCCAAAATTTACTTCTCCCAAATCAGCTGTATTAGATTTAAAAACCATTTTTGAAATGAACTCTTCTTCTCCATGGAGTTCTAAATTTGGATGAATTATAGCTAATTGATTGGCTGCAAATGCGAAATTTGAAATAAGTATAATAATGATAAATGATAATGCTCTCATGACTGATTTATTTTTAAGATAATTAATGTTTATTGTTTTTACAGTCGTAAGATGGGGCTGTTTTTATCCATAAAAAATGAAGTATGTGTAAACGAATAGAGTGACTTAATATTCGTAATGATTGAGCTATTATTTGAAAACAACCATTTTGCCGTTTTTTTTTCGATAAAAAAAGTTGAGCATAGAAATTGTAATACCTATTAAGTAATTCCCTTCTGTTTTTCCCCTCTTATTTATTTTGTTTAGCATAACTCGTTGAAAACCAATTATTTATAATTATGAATAATGCCATTTTTATTGGTCTATTTACATTTCTGATCGTATTGACTACTCATCTTTACATGATTCAAGACAAAAAGATATCTAGTCGTATCCATACAGTTGTCTTGTTACTATGTGCAGGGTTAGTGATTGCAGAAATGTCAATATTTAATGCACGACATCTTTATGATGTAGAGAATTTAAATATTCAAAGAAGTTGGTTGATTAATTTTATTGCACTTATGGAGTGTATTTGTGTAGTCTATTATACTCGGCCTCTTAGGACTTATCCTAAAGAAAATTTATACAATAAAATTTTTACGTGTAGTTTAGTTTTATTGTGTTTAGTGATGCTTTATTTGACCAATGATGCAATTACAATCTTACCAGAAAAATTAGATGGGAAGTGGAAATATGTTTTAGATAAAAATAACTTTTTTGTTCAGTTGAGAATGGCTTGGTTTCTATTAATAATTCTCATCATGAGTGGATCTTTTTACTTTTATCGAAAAACAAAATTAGAGCGAGAAAGAAAATGGAAAATGGGTTTAGTGATAGCGCTTACTTGCATTCCCGTATTAATGTTTATTAAATTTTTAATCATTCCAAGTCAAACGACTCCGTCAAATTTTGAAATTTCACCTTTTCTAGTGGTGATAATTGGAGTACTAACTTGGGTCTATTCTAACTATAAATTATTTGAATTAAATCCACATGATGCTCTAGATGATATTTTATCTTCTGTTTCAAATTTGGTGATAATAACGGATACTAATTTTATTGTAAAACATAAAAATGAATTAGCTAAAGATATATTATTTCCTCAAGTCGAGCAGGTAAATATCGATATGATCGAATTGTTAGAACATGCTAAAGGACTAGACCTTTATGAATTTCAAAAAGAAATCGCTCAACTTGAGCCTGATGGAAAATTGGAAAGTTATTTTAATTTGGTTTCAGATGAAGGAGAAAAAAACTATTTTTTGGTGACATCGAAAGTTATTAAAAAGCAAAATCATACAGGTTATTCTTTTGTTGCTATGGATATTACATTCATGGTGGAAAAAGAAAATCAATTGAAAAATTATAATGATGAATTGGAAAATAAAAACCAAGAGTTAGAACGATTTGCTTATATCGCTTCCCATGATTTAAAAACTCCGTTGAGAAATGTAACCAGTTTTTTATCTCTACTTAAAAGAAAACTAAAAGATAATCCAGATTCAGACATCAATGATTATATCAACATTGCGCAATCGAATGCGCAAAGTATGTACAATCTAATTGAAGAAATATTGGAGTATTCGTTGGTGAAATCTGAGGAAGTAAAATTAGGAACAGTTGATATGAATCAGATTTTGTTTTTAATAGAAACTAATTTATCGCACTATTTGGAGGAAAAAAATGCCAATATTAAGTATGGAAAATTACCAACTATAGAGGCAAATCAACATCAGATGGTTCAACTTTTTCAAAATCTAATTGAGAATGGATTGAAGTATAATAATTCAACTGAGCCGAAAGTGACGATTTCTGTTTTTGAAGAAAATGAATATTTAGTTTTCAAAGTGGAAGACAATGGAATTGGAATAAATCCTGAATATCATAAAACCATTTTTGAAATTTTCAAACGATTGCACAATCAATCTGAATATAAAGGTTCAGGAGTAGGGTTAGCTATTTGTAATAAAATTGTATCGAATCATGGTGGCTACATCGAATTGATATCGGTAGAAAATGTTGGATCTATTTTTATGGTCAATTTAAAAGTGAAAATTTTTAAAACAGAAGGGGTGGAGGTTTTTGAAGAAGTTGGTTAGGTTAATCGCTTGACTGTTTAATTGTTATTTTCAAAAGAGTATAACAATTAAACAGTCAAAACAATTAAGCACTTATTGTTCTACTTTAAAAGCATAATAATACTCACCGGGGAAGTTCTCATAAAATCCTTCGAGCATCACCGTACCTTTCGTATTTTTAAATTCAGTAATTATTTCATCGACTGAACTTACTCTTTTATCATTTACTTTAGTGATGATATAACCTGGATCCATTTGCGTTTTTTCAATGGCGCTCCCTCGCAAAATACTTACCACATAAACTCCTGAGCCGATTTTCAATTTCTTTCTTTCTCGATCAGTCATTTCTCTTAATTCAAATCCTAGACGCATCAATAAGTCATCATCTCTTGCTCCAATTAAAGAAGTGGTATTACTTTTATTTTTGAGAGTGACTTCTGTTTTACGTTTTTTTCCATCACGAATAAATTCAATGGTGATGGTATTTCCGGGTCTAAATCGAGCGACTTGTTCTTGTAATTCCGGAACAGAGTTTATATCATTTCCATTGATTCCAACGATGACATCTTTCGCTTCGAGTCCAGCATCTTCAGCGGCACTATTTCCATTTACTCTCGAAATATAAGCGCCATTTAAGGTAGTTAAACCTAAACTCTCTGCCGTCTCTTCTGTAATTTCTTCTGGGAAAATCCCTAAAAATCCTCGCTGAACGACTCCAAAATCTTTTAAATCTCGAATGATTTTTTGAGCTAAGTTAACAGGAATGGCAAATGAATAACCTTCGTATTTTCCAGATCGAGTGATGATTGCCGTATTGATTCCAACTAATTCTCCATTGGTGTTGACTAAGGCGCCACCACTATTTCCAGGATTGACAGCCGCATCAGTTTGGATAAAAGATTCGATAGAATAATCATCTTCAAGGATATTAATATTTCGCCCTTTAGCGCTGATGATTCCAGCAGTAACGGTACTTTCCAAGTTAAAAGGATTACCAACAGCAAGCACCCATTCTCCCACTAAAAGAGAATCAGAATTTCCCATTTGCAAAAAAGGAAAATTTCGTTCGTCCGTAATTTTTATTAATGCTAAATCGGTGGAAGGATCGGTTCCGATCACCTTTGCTTCCATTTTTCTTTTATCAAATAAAGTAATCTCTAAATCATCACTATCCTCCACCACGTGATTGTTAGTTACAATATAGCCATCAGGAGAAATAATTACTCCTGAACCAGTTGAACCTCCATAGCCGCCCCAAAGATCAAAATCATTTTCTGTGGTAGCTCGAATATTGACTACAGCTGGTGTAACTACTCCTGCAGCAGAAGTAAAATTAGTAGGAGCTGAGGATAGAAATTGTCGTTTGGCGACATCAGAAAAAAGTCGATCTGTATAGTTGGTATATTTGACAGGAGAGGATTCTCGAATGATGACTTGCTGAGGAGAGTCAAAATGTTTATAAATCATCACGGTAAAGAAAGAACTTACCACAGAAACCAATAAAATTAAAAATCCAGTTCTTTTCATATTTTTAGGAATGTAATTGTTGGGAAAATCTAAATATTCATATTAAAACCAAGATAGGGATGAAATCTTATATATTCAACAAAGAATCAATATTAGGAAGACTTAATTTTCAATAACTTTGCCCTCAGAAAATAACTTTGTCAAATATAAGTCATTGATATATTTTAACTGTAACGAGCTAAAGAAGTTCACTTTTTTTTAAATTTTAATTAAATATTCGAATGAGCGACAATAAAAACAAAAAGCCTCATTTCCTCGATGAATACGATGATGGAGAATATCTCGGAAACATTTGGGGATGGAAATTTTCCTTTATTTCACTAGCTATAATCACTATTTTATCTATTTATGTGATTTACAGTTACGCTACGCAAGAGGTTCCAATTGAACCTACTCACCAAGAGCCGTTTCAAGAAAAATGACAAATTGAACATTACTTAATTGTGTGACGTTTTACCAATTTTACGTCTACGATAGTGTCCATGTATGTCAAGTTTTAACATTAAATCCCCTTTATTATGAAAAAAAAGCATATATTTGAGACACTTGAACACATATCAAACATTCAGAAAAGTAATTTATTAAGAAAACTTTATCCCATGAAGAAATCGATACTCCACTTTGCGATGGCATTTATGCTTATTCCGCAAGTTCTTATTTCTCAAGATTCGATGGATATTAGTCATGATATTGCGCTTAATTATCAAGCGGAAATCAATACCCATGTCCTCCAAACTGTTAAGGGTGATCCAAAGTTGAGCACTTTAAAAACATTCGAATTGTTAGATCAAGAAAGTTCAGACAATGTAAAAGTTGTTGCTTCCTTTTTGGAAAAAGAAACTTTTGTATTGCACATTTATAATCAAGATGGATTGAGCATCTATGAAGAATCTTTCCAAACTGATGAATTAAATCTAGCAATGGGTTTTTCGAATCTTCCAAAAGGAAAATACTTCATTAGCTTAAAAACAAGCGAAGGAGAGCTAATCAAAGAATTTAAATAGAAAAGCAGAGTACTAAACTCTGAAAATATAAATAAAAGCGGTCAAGGAAAATTATTTTTCTTGACCGCTTTTTTTATGTTAATAGAAGTTCTATTTTTCATTTTCCGTGATTAAAAAAGTATATTTGTTAAGTAATATTAATTCCTACCCAAAACTCAGTTTAATTTCGACTGTTTTTACTTTTAGACAACATTATTTTATCAACCGTAACAAGACATTCTTTCAAAAAATGTTTTGTCTAATAACAATTAGAACTTAATACGTTTTTTGAATAGGGATTGCTTTAAAATTAAATTGAAAACTTTAAAACCCATGATCATGAAAAAAATCTACCTTGCCCTATTGGTGGGACTATTCCTTCTTCCCACAATGTTGATTTCTCAAACCGTTTCTATTTCTGGACAAATTACTCGACACAATGGTGACCCTGTGCCTGATATTAATGTGAATTGTGATGGTACAGTTATAACTGATGTCGATGGTAATTTTGAGTTTGAAGATGTACCGTTGAACTATATGTGTGATGTTTCTGCAACTGGTAATTTTGATAAATTTGAAGAAGTTACTGTTTTGGATGCAGTTGTTTTACAACAACATATCTTGCAAATCAACCCATCTATTGATTTGTATCAATTATTGGCTGGCGATGTAAATAATTCTCAAGCAGTTACAGCTTTAGATATGGTCAGAATATTTCAACTTGCCCTGAGGATAGATTTTGTTATGCAAGATATGTGGATTTGCCTTGATGCGGATCAAGTTTTGGGTAATCCATTTATTAATAATCCTACCTTTATTAGCGTGACGGCAACAGATACGATTACAGATGTTGATTTTATTGCTATAAAAAGAGGCGACCCTGCAATTAGCTCTGATTATATGCCTGCTCCTCCAGAGGCACCTTCCCCTACCTTTACAATTTCAAATGAAACGTTTCAAGTCGGTGATGACGTTCAATTTGAAGTGAGTGTTGAAGATTTTGAGGGTATTGTTGGTTCTCAACAAACATTCAAATGGGATCCAAGTGTTTTAGAATTTCAATCTGCTGAGGGTGCTGCGGGATTAAATGTTGAAATAAATGATGCAGAAACAACTCAAGGTTTACTTCCCACTTTGTCAATAATGAATTTTGAGCAAATAGAAGATGGAGAAGTAATTATGGTATTGAATTTTAAAGCATTGGCAGATATTTCTAGTCCAATAGAAGTATTATCTTTTTCAGATGACATAACTGCTAGGCAAGTCATTTGGCAAAATCCTGATAATATTGAATTATTTATTGTAGACGCAGAATATCAAAATGGAGAAGGCACAACTGCAATAGTCAACGCTCCGAAAGGTTTGGAATCCTTTCAAGTTTTTCCAAATCCAGTTGGAGATAATTTTTATGTAAAAGCATTGTTAGGGAACATAGAAGATTTCGAAATTACAATTGTTAATATTTTAGGGCAAGAAGTTTATGCTAAAAGATTTGCTCAAAAAGAATTGTTTTTAAATATCAGTTTTGGAGCATTTCCCGCAGGAACTTATTTTCTAAGTTTAAAAACAGCGGATGGAGTTCAAACGGAATCATTTGTAAAAAAGTAAAAAGCTAATTTTTTTTGAAACTAAAAATTATATACCATGAAAAAAAACTACTTCTTTTTAATGATAGGGATGTTCTTATTTCCTACTGTTTTTTCTGCTCAATTTAGTATTTCCGGAAAAGTAACTCGGCACAATGGCGATCCTGTGCCTGACATTGAAGTATCCTGCGATGGAACTGTTACGACTGATGTGGGCGGAAATTATGAATTTACAGATGTACCTCTAAATCATTCTTGTGGAATGACAGCTACTGGGTTTTTTGAGAAGTTTGATGGCATTAGCGTTTTGGATGCTGCGATTATGAGGAAAGTTGTTTTGGGAATTGATGTACTGAATCAATATCAATACTGGGCAGCAGATGTAAATAATAGTGCGTCTGTTACCACGTTGGATCTCGTTAAATTGTACCCGCTAATTTTGCATGAAGATGATGGCATTCCAAATATATGGAACGGTATTGATACTGATTATAATTTTTTGATGCCAAATACAAATCCAAATGAAATTTATATTTCAAATATAATGAGTGATATAATTGATGCAGATTTTATTGCCATCAAAAGGGGGGATGTTGCAATTGATTCCGATCATATGCCTGCACCTGCTAGTGCGCCCGCTCCAATTTTCACAATTTCAAATGAAATGTTTCAAACAGGAGATGATGTTCTATTTGAAATTACTATCGAAGATTTTTTAGATATAGTTGGTTTTCAACAAACCTTTAAGTGGGATCCAGCTATTTTAGAATTCGAAACTATTTCAACTTCTGCAGCTCAAGGTGTTTCAGCAGAGGTAAGTACTTTGGAATTATCTCAAGGATTACTTCCTTCATTGGTTGTTTTGCCTCCATCCAATTTGCCAGATGGTGGATTAATATTGACTTTAAAATTTAAAGCGCTGTCAGATGTTTCTTCTCCAACCGAAGTGTTATCATTTACCGATGAAATTATTCCACTTCAAGTCGTTTGGCAAAATCCTATAGATAATAAATTGTTCATCGTAGGAAGTGAATATGTAAATGGAGAAGGAATAACTGGAATAGCAAATGTACCTTCTGGTTTAGATTTTTTCCAAATTTTTCCAAATCCAGTTGCAGATAAATTAAACGTAAAAGCATTGTTACAAAATGTAGAAGATTTTGAAATTTCGATTATCAATATTTTAGGCCAACAAGTTTTTTCGAGAAATTTTGATCAAAAAGAATTATTACTAGAAATTGGATTTAGTGAATTTCCTACCGGGACTTATTTTTTAAGTTTAAAAACAGCGGACGGAATACAGACAGAATCATTTGTAAAGAAATAAAATTTTTAACTAAATAGAAATCACTTTTTGTATTTGAAAAACACAAAAAGTGGTTTCTATTTTCTACCTTTGTATTACTGTTTTTTATTTATGTTTTCCCTCTTTTTTTGAATCTCAAATCTTTTTTTCTCTGAAGCTTACATTCAAAAAGTGCTAATTTTTATCCAAAAAATTAATGGATAAAAATACTCACGCCAAGTATTTTTAAGTAATTTTGCGCATTAATAAAAACAAATTGAGCCCCATGAATCGGTTATACCTAACAGTAACCCTGTTTCTTTTCTGCCATGCATTATCTGCACAGCAAATCCCCTTATTTACACAATATCGCCAGAATGTTGGCCTCCTTAATCCTGCTGCGATTAACGGTGATTTTCATACTTCAGAGCAGAATCTTTCCTTTGGTATTTCTTACCGAACTCAATGGGTCGGATTTGATGCTCATCCTGTGACCCAAACTATTCGAGGAGAATATGTGATGGAAACAGGTGGAGTAGGATTAATGGTTGGAGGATATTTAATCAATGACCAAACAGGTCCAACTGGTTTTACCGGAGCTTATGGTCGAATAGCTGGAATCATTTCAGATGATATAGAATACAGCGGATTGTCGATTGGCTTGACTGCTGGAGTGGTGCAATATCGTGTCAACTCTTCTGAGTTATTTGTAAGAGATCCAGGTGATATTGTAAGTATGGAAGATCAGTCGAAGATATTTCCAGACGTAGGATTGGGTGTTTATTTTTATAGAACAATTGAAAGTGGATTCTTATCGGATGATTTATTTTATTCAGGAATTTCTGTTCCTCAAGTGTTTGGTTTGAATTTGAATTTTAAAGATGAGAATGGAGATTTTACGACTCAAAGAATTCAACATTTTTATGGACTACTTGGATTGTATCATTACTTCGATAACGATGGATATTTAGAACCTTCTGTGTGGGTAAAATATGCGCCAAATGTGCCAGTATCTGTAGATTTTAATATTCGTTACCAATTCCCAAGCAACATGTGGCTAGGTACAGGACTCTCTACTGCAGGGACTTTTCATTTGGAAACTGGATTTAATTTAGGTGAAAATTTAGGCTGGGATAACATTTTTAAAATCGGATATGGATTCGATTATTCTTACAATACTTTCGGACCTGCAGCAGGAAGTTCACATGAGATTAATTTGGCATTTTCCCTAAATAAATAAATAAATTCAAAAGTCAGATTAGAATTATCAGCGAGTATTTAATTTTTAATAAAGGACAAAAATAGTGTGTTTAATTTTTATTAAAAAAATGAACATCTGACTTGTCGAAAGACAAGACCCAATAATATATCAAACTCTAAAGATGATAAATATAATTAAAACCATTGTTACAGGATTTTTCCTACTCATTACAATTTTACAAGTTCAAAGTCAAGACGCCATTTTTACCTTAGAAGATGAAAGTGCTGGTGTCGGAAGTTCATTTTGTATGAATGTGACTGCTGAAAACTTGACCAACATAGTTGCCTTGCAATTTTCCATTAATTGGGATGAAACGATATTGGAACTCACGTCTATCGAGGCATTAAATCCAAATTTTGCAGGAGCAAATATTAATACCACAGGAAGTGCTTCGGGAATTTCTACTTTTTCCTTTTCTTCATCTTCCCCCTCAGGTGTAACTATGCCAGCTGGGGATTTATTTTTTCGAATATGTTTTACTGTAGTTGGACCAGGAGGTAGTAGTGCTCTAGTTGATTTTACTGGAACACCAACGTTTATTGATGTTTTGGCAAATAATAATGGCGTGTTTACTCCTATGAATTTGGTGACTCAGGGTGGAAATGTAACTGTTCCAACGCCTTTGATTTTTACGATGCCTAATGAAATTTATGCGCCAGGAGCGTCATTCTGTTTACCAGTAAGTGTGACTAATTTTAATGATTTGGAAAGTATTCAGAGTGCGATAAATTGGGATGCTTCTGTGTTGCAATATGATTCTGTAACCGCATTTAATTTATCGGATTTGGATGTAAGTTCTTTTGGAGTGAGTAATGCGAGTACAGGATTGATTGGTTTTTCTTGGAACGATAATGATAATGATCCATTTAATGGAGTAACCGTAGCAGATGGAACTACTATTTTTGAAATGTGTTTCACGGTGATTGGAAGTGTGAATGACATGACTTGTATTGTATTTGATGATAATCCGATTCCAGTTGAAGTAATTCAATTTGGAAATACAGATAATTTGGGATTGCAGTCAGAAGGTGGTAAAATCAATATACAACAAACCATTTTTATTACTAATAGTACTTTGACTCAACCTAATTGTTATGATGCCGATGGAGGAGCAATTAATATTTCAGTAACAGGGGGAACAGGACCTTATACTTATCTATGGAGTAATGATAGTACGACTCAAGATTTGACTGGATTAGATGTAGGTAGTTATACGGTTACCATTACAGATTCGAGTATGCCTGCTAATGTTTTTTCTTCTAGCTTTAGCCTTTTTGGAAATTTTATTGCTCCAACTGCGATGTCTGAAACTTTAGATACGATTAGTTGTGCTGAACCAACTACGGTACTGGATGGAACAGGTTCATCAACAGGAACTGATATTATTTATGAATGGATTCATGGTGGAGGAACTGCTACCATTTTGGGTGGAAATACGTTAATGGCAACTGTCAATGCAGTAGGATCTTATGACTTAATAGTTACCGATACTTTAAATGGATGTTCGGCTACAGCTTTTAGTTTTGTGGAAGGTGATGTAGTACCTCCAATTGTGGATGCAGGAGAAGCTGATACTTTGAATTGTGCTGTGACTGTATTGGAATTGGATGGAACAGTTGATCCAATTGGAAATTATACTTATGCTTGGACTACAATTGGTGGAAGCTTTGTAATGGATCAAAACACGCCTAATCCTACGATTGATGAAGAAGGTACATTTATTTTTACCGTGACTGAAGTTGGTACTGGATGTATGGCTACAGATACGCTAGAGATTGCATTAAATAATGATACACCTACAGCAAGTGCTGCTCTTGGTCCAGATATAACTTGTACTAATCCAGAAGTGACTTTGGATGGAAGTGCTTCTTCTTCAGGATCACTTATAACTTACGCTTGGTCAGGACCAGGTACCATAACAAATGAAAATACGACAATGCCAACCGTCAATGCAGTAGGCACTTATACTTTGACAATTATGAATACTTATAGTCAATGTACTGATGAAGCCTTGGTGGTTGTGGGAGCTAATTTGGTAGAACCAACTGTGGTAGTTTCGGATATGAATGATGAAATTAATTGTACTACTCCCTCTATAATGTTGGATGGGACAGGTTCATCGACTGGAGACGTTACTTATTTATGGACAACAATTGGTGGGGATATTGGGTCTGGTGAAACTTCATTAATGCCTACAGTAACTACTGCAGGTGAGTATATTTTGACAGTAACCGATACCATTAATGGATGTACGGCAAGCGATACGACGATGGTTATCCAAGATGCAGATCTTCCTATCTCAAATGCAGGACCTGATCGGATATTGACTTGTGATATTTTAGAAGTACAATTGGATGGATCAAATTCTTCAGCAGGGATTGAATTCAAATATCTTTGGACAACAACCGGTACTGGAAATATTACCTCTGACCCAACTTCAATAGCACCATTTGTTGATGCGGGAGGAGTTTATACTTTACAAGTATTGGATACCATTAATAATTGTACAGCAACTTCTTCGATGACAGTTTCGCTGGATACCATTGCACCAATTCCTAATCCAGTAGCTTCTGGAGTGTTGACGTGTTCTCTTCCTCAAATCTTATTGTCACAAGGAACACCCGTTGGAAATAATATTATATTAGGGTGGGATGTAATTGCAGGAACAATTGCTGGAGCTAATGCTCAAGGTGATTTGATTATTGATTCAGCAGGAATTTTTCAATTGACACTGACTAATAATGATAATGGCTGTAAAGATTCAGCCAGTATTGTTGTCATGCAAAATATTGTAGAACCCATTGCTGATGCTGGAGAAGATTTTGAATTAGATTGTGGGCAAACTACAGCTACTTTAGATGGTTCTAGCTCGTCAACTGGGACTGATTACATTTATCAATGGACAGCTCTTTCAGGGAATGCACCAGGAAATCCAACTACCCTAACTCCAACTATTTCATCAATTGGTGAATATTTAATCATTGTTACTGACACGATCAATGGATGTATGAATATGGATACGGTAGTCGTAACCGAAAGTGATGATTATCCAATTGTAGAAGCAGGAGCTAATGGTACGATTACTTGTACGAATCCTGAGATTTCTTTAGATGCATCTTTGGTTTCCTCTAGTGGGCCAGGTTATTTTATAGAATGGGTGGCTGCTGATGGTTCAGGAGTAGTAATTGATGGAAATGAAAATACCTTAATGCCTACTATAAATGAACCAGGTGCTTATATTTTGACAATAACCAATACTAACAATAATTGCTCTGCAACGGATCAATTATTTGTTTCTTCTAACAATACTCCTCCAATTGCAATGGTAGTTCAAGACACCATTGAATTTGATTGTGATGAACCGACGGCTATGTTGGATGGAACTGGTTCAACAACTACAGGTGTCGAATATTTTTGGAAAACAACAGATGGAAATATTGCAGGAGGGCAAGGAACTCTAATAGCCGAAGCCAATATTGGTGGAACTTATATGTTGTGTGTTACCAATACTGATAATGGATGTGCAGATACGGCTACCGTTTTTGTAGAGCCAATGAATCCAGCACCTATTCTAAGTGTAGAGTTCACCTCTAACATCACTTGTAGTACTCCTATAGTTACGCTTGATGCCTCTGGAACGGTACTTTTACCTAATCAGATTTTTAATTGGGTAACTGGTCCAAATGGAAATTATATTCCAGGAACAACGGATGGATTTATGCCAATGGTAAATACGCAAGCATTTTATACTTTAGTAGTGACGGATACTATTACAGGTTGCGTTTATCAAGATGGAGCATTGGTTTTAGTTGATTCAAGTTTGGTGATGGCGAGTGCAATGGCTGATGGAAATATTGATTGTGTAACCGATTTAGTTAACCTAGAAGCAACAGTTAATGCTTCAACTATGGATGTCATTTATAATTGGACAGCATCGATGGGAGGAAATATTACTTCCCCAGATCCAACTCAATTAATGATCCAAGTTGATGCCGCAGGGATTTATGAGTTTGTTGCATTGGATACGGTGACAGGATGTACTGATACTATTAGTTTGGAAGTTCTAAGTGATACGGACGCTCCGATTGCTGATGCTGGAATGGAAACAGAATTACCTTGTACTGCTACTTCTATTTTCTTGGATGGTTCAGGTTCTTCGACAGGAGATGATTTCGTTTACCTTTGGACTACAACAGGAACGGGATCAATCGTTACAGGAACTGAAACGAATCTTAATCCAGAAGTGGATGCAATTGGTACGTACACGTTAACAGTTACAGATACTACGAATGGATGTTTTGCCACAGATCAAGTCAATGTCATATCAAGTCAAGCGGTTGACGCGATAGCGGCAACTCCTGTTAATTTAGACTGTGGAGTTATTTCAATTCTTTTGGATGGAACAGGTTCTACAACAGGACCAACCATCACTTACTTGTGGACTCAATCAAATGGTGGAACTATCGACTTAGATGAGGAGACTTTAATGCCTCAGGTTTCTTCTCCTGGAACATATACTTTATTAGTTACTGATACTCAATCTGGATGTACAGCTACTACTGATGTGGAAGTTGTATTCAATAATTCTTTGGCGCTTGCTGATGCTGGTGATGATTTAGCAGTTTGTGAAACGACTACTAACTTGGAAGGAAATTTACCAACAGATGTTACAGGAATATGGTTGAGTCTTGGAAGTTCGATTCCAACAGATCCAGCCAATCCAACTACAGCAGTTACTAATTTACAACCTGGAGCAAATGTTTTTATTTGGACACTTTCTGCTTTGGGTTGTCCTGAATATAGTTCTGATACGGTTATCGTAACCGTTGATGAAATCTCTATTACCAATGACGATACCTACAACATGTTAGAAAATGAGGTGTTGGATTTTGATGTCAGTACAAACGATGTAGTAGGAGTAGGACAATTTACAGATTTGACTGGTGTAGCAAATGGAACACTTAATAATCTAGGTGGTGGCGGTTTTACTTATACACCAAACTTAGATTTTATCGGAACAGAAACTTTTGAATATGAATTTTGCTCTGATATATGTTTGGATGCTTGTGATACTTCGTTGGTTACGATTACTGTAAATGTAAAAGATCCATTACCAATCGATAGTTTACTGGAACAAACCATCAATACCATTACACCTAATGATGATGGATTAAATGATGTTTTCATTTTTGATATCTTAATTCAATATCCGAATGAGTTTGTCAATAATGAATTGATTGTATTCAATAGATGGGGCGATATAGTATATGAAGCAAAACCATATAATAATGATTGGGGAGGAACCAATCAAAATGGAAAACCGCTTCCTGAAGGAACTTATTATTATATTCTTCGCTTGGATTTTGCAGCTGGATTAATTTTAAAAGGAGATGTGACGATCTTAAGGTAAGGCAAAATACTTGCAACGTTTTTAGAAAAGAAATCGAATCAAAATTATTTTTATGTAATTTTGGTTCGATTTTTTTTTGCAAAAAATATAGAATTAAAGCTTTATGAAAAAAACACTTTTTTCCATTCTAATCTTGATTAGCCTTCTTACTATATCGTCATTTGCTCAAAAAGAAGAGCAAGAAATTGAGCAGTCTCTAAAAATCTATGCTGCCTTTCAATATTTTCCTTCAGGAAATATACCTTACTCTTATTTTGATTTGCCAAATTTTTCTTACAGCTCCACTTCTCTTGCTTTCTTTAGAGAAAATAAATCCAACCAGAAATTTTTTGAAATCAGCCTTTCCTATCTTAAAAAAACGGAATTCGGATTATTTACGGAAACCATTTCAGGACCAATGATTTCGATAACAACCACTACTTCTGCAAAAGCAGATGACCTGAAAATTGGACTTCGGGTAGAACGTGGACGATGGATTAAAAAATTTAGTTCAGAGAAAATAAAAATTGGATTTGCACCTTCGGTTCGCTTACTCGCCAATTTTTCAAAATTAACTCCAACTGGTGGAGGTGTCTATTCTAGAGATAGAAAACAATATTTTTTGACCTTAAGTTTTGTTCCTAGAATCCAGTATGAGCTAAATTCAAAATTTTATCTCTCCTTAAATTTTCCATTTGATATTTTGGCTTTTGGAATTGATTTGGAAACTATTAAAAATCCTGTTCTAACAAGTAGCCAACAAGAACAAGGTGGTTTTGATTTTAACCTCGGCGGAGAAGCCTTAATTCGATTTGGAGTTGGCTATAAATTTTAATCGCTTCCAGGCAAGATGGCTTAGATAAGTCTCTCAAATAAAAAAACAAAAACCCATGTCAATTAGGATGACATGGGTTGACAAAACTTCAAAATTTACTAATTAATTATTAGAAGCTGATGCTCCCAAAACAACTTTTTGAGCAAAAGGCTTAACCGATTCCTCTTCATTTTTAACTATCTTAGTATTACTTTTCATACAACTTGCTTTTTCATTCTTTGCCATTTTAACTGACGAAGCAGGAGAGCAAGAAGCCATTTTCTTTTGACAAGAAGCTGTTCCAGTCTTAGCAACATTAAATGCTGGAATTTTAAAACCATCATAAGAAGCTACTTTTGCTTCACCAGATTTGCTGCAAACTTTTTCACAAGCAGCTTTCTGAGCAGTAGTGCAATTAGCAACAGTCGCAGTTCCACATATTTTTTTACAAGCTGCGGTTTGCTGAGGTGTACAAGTTTTTGTTTGAGCAAGGAGTTGACTAGAAAAACTAGCAGTCAAGAAAATCAACGTAAAAGCAATGAATATTTTTTTCATAAGAATAAAATTTATTTGATTTTAGTTTTAAAATGATAAAACAAAATCTGTTACACTCAGAATCGCTGAGCTACCGAAAGTTGTGTTTCGAAACAAAACAAATGACTCGACAAAGTTATTCGTAAGACCAAAACTAAGCTGTTTTTTACCTGTTATTCACTTGTTAAAAAGCTGTTAAACACCAATATCAAAGAGGAATAATCCTTTTCTTGTAGTAGAATTAGTTGAGATCCTCTTACCGAAGTTTTTAATTTTTTTCAAAAAATAAATTTAATGCAATCGAGCAGAACATCTTACGTCATCGCCGCTTCTACTTTAGTATTGATTGCGCTGATCGCATTTCAAGTCAAATGGCTAACGGATTCGCAACGATTGATCGAAGAGCAATTTGATGAAAAGGTTCGTCTAGCGTTATGCCATGCAGCGGGAAATATCATTGTCGAGCCTTCTTCCAAATGTAAAGTTTCTCCAGATTCTACTTCAATAAGCTGTGCCCCACTTCTGCAAGAAGGAGGTTGTGTTCCTTATTTTCAAGATGGAGATCAGTTTAAAGTAGAATCAAATACCCCCTTTGAAAGATCGACTTTGGACAGTACATTGGCGGTATCATTTGATTTTTATGCAATAGATATGGATTATAAAGTAGATATTATTCAAAAGGAATCTTTCAATAGTTTTGGTACTTTTCCTACTTATCAATGTGCATTGAATCCGTTGGAAAAATCTGATAATTATGTGATGAGTATTACTTTTCCAGATAAACGAGATTATATTTTTGGCAAAATAAAATTTATGTTTTTCTCCTCCATCATCATTTTATTTTTCATTACCTCTGTTTTTATTTTTGCTAATTATACTTTATTGCGTCAGAAAAAAATGGCTCAAATCAATAAAGAGTTTTTCAATAATATGGCGCATGAATTTAGGACACCACTGACCAACATTTCTTTAGCTGGAAACCTCTTGGCGAAAAAAACAACTGATCCAACTCATCAAAAATATCTTCATATTGTCAAGGACGAAAGTGGAAAATTAAAACATCAGATCGAACGAGTATTGCATTTAGCAAAATTAGAGAATGGAGAATATCAATTAGAAAAAGAAAATTTGTGTGCTAAAAAATTAATGCAGAATGTGATCGAGGGAATGGATATTCAAATCAAAGAAAAAAATGCAAATGTATTGTTTTTTTCAAACGAAGAAAATATAGAATTGGAAGGAGATAAATTTCATTTAGGAAATGCCTTTCGAAATTTGTTAGACAATGCCTTGAAATATTCTTCGACCTCCCCTGAAATTAAAATTAGAATGAAGAAGGAAAACAAAGGAATTCTTTTTCAATTTGAGGATAATGGAATTGGGATCGGTCAAAAGGATCAGCAAGGTGTTTTTAAAAAATACCAACGAGTACAAAATGGAGATGTTCATGATCAGCAAGGATTTGGATTAGGATTGGCGTATGTAAAAATGATTGTGGAGCGTCATCAAGGTTTTATCAAAGTGATCAGCGATTTAAATAAAGGAACTCGATTCGATTTATTTTTACCCTCAAAAAATACTTCTTAGATGAGAGATTTGTTCAAGGTTAGGCAGGTACTCGATGCCTGTGCGGTTTGAAATTTATTTAAAAATAAAAAATAATAATCCATGTCAAGTCAAAATATTTTAATAGTAGAAGATGATGTTAATTTGGGAATGTTGTTGTCGGAGTTTTTAGAATCTCAAAATTTTAAAGTAAAGCTTTGTCGAAATGGTGCATCAGGATTGACGAGTTTTAAAAAACATAATTTCGACATTTGTATTTTAGATGTGATGATGCCTGAAATGGATGGATTTAATTTGGCGAGTCAAATTCAAAAAGAGAAAAAGGATATTCCATTTTTATTTTTGACCGCTCGCTCCATGAGAGAAGATAAATTAAAAGGCTACGCCGTTGGAGCAGAAGATTTTATCACTAAACCATTTGATGAGGAAGAATTATTATGTCGGTTAAAGGTGATTTTAAGAAGACATCAAAAAGAAGAATCAACTGAAGTATTACCAACTCAGTTCGAATTAGGTGATTACTTTTTTGACTACCAACGCCAAGAACTTTCTTACAAAAATGTATCTCGAAGAATTACTGAAAAAGAAAACGAAGTACTCCGATTATTATGCCTCAATCAAAATCGGATTTTAAAAAGAGAAGAAGCCGTCGAACAGATTTATGGAAAACGGGATTATTTTTTAGGACGAAGTTTCGATGTTTTTATTTCTCGAATTAGAAAATTATTAAAAAATGATCCAAAGATTAGTATTGAAAATGTGTTTAAGGTTGGGTTTATTTTGAATGTGAGAGATTAAAGGAGTTGGACGTTAGACGTTGAACGTTTTTTGGCTAGAAAAAACTAAATCTTAAAAAAAAAATAATACTTCCTAAAACGTAAAACGTCCAACCTCCATCAATTTTCAAAAACTAATTCAGGATATTCTTTCGCCACTTCCAAGATGTTGATATTTTCATTATTTAGATATTTATTAAAAAAATCGACTACCACTTTTGCTGTAATTTCAATGGCCTGTTCTGGTTCAATTTCTCCAGCTTCATTGATCAACGATGAATTAATCATAAACGGAATATCCATAAAACTAGAGTGTCCAGAATGATTAATTTTTCCTCGATAAAAATCCGAAGTACTTTCATTTCTAAAAGCATACTTGTTAAAATTTGGATGATCTTCCGGCCAATCAGATGATAATAATAGAAAAGGTTTGGAAAAAAAAGTGTCAACCAAATTTCCCCATTGCACTCCATCGATATTTATTCCCGCATTAATTTTTGGATTATCTAAGACGGTTTGACCAGTCGCCGCTCCACCTTGAGAATGACCAAATGCGCCAATTTTAGTTAAGTCAATATGATTAGTTAAGAAGGTAGAATTATTCCAAATCGGAATTTGATTGACGACTAAGTCAAAGTCGTTTGCCCATCGATCAGTTATTTCAGCAGCAATGTAATTTTTTAAAACATGATTTACCGATTCAATTCTTTTGTTTTCATCAGTTGCATTTTTATAAATTTCCATCGCTTCCCAGACCATACTAGCCATTCCCTCATTGTTATTTTTACGATCATATTCCTTTGAATAAAGTTTTATTTCATTAGAAGGAAATAGAGTTCCTACACTTTCGTAAGTATGATTTATATTTAAAACGATAAATCCATGACTTACAATTTCTTCAAGCAAAGCATAATATCCACTTGCCTTGGAATATTGACCATGAGAAAAAATAAGCACAGGAAATTTGCCATCAGCTACAGTTGGATTTTGAAAAGTATGTGTTTCGACTTTATTTAGATAGTTGAAAATGTTTTTTGGCAATCCATATTTTGTGGCAAATCCTTGTCGGTCTCCTTCGTTGAGGTAAGCTTCTTTTGGCTCATTTTTGATTTTGGCAGGATACCAAACTTTGATCATGAGTTCTCTTTTATCGGTAGTTTCCTCTGTGAGGTTTTCATCTTCATCCGACACCAAATGCAAATATTCTGAACCTATTTGATATTCTCCAGATGGAGTCGGCAAATCAAAAACAGGCAAAATAGTAGGCAACAAAAATCCTAGCCCAAGTAGTAAAAATAAAAATAGACCGCTCACTATTTTTCTAAACCAATTGCCTTTAAAGTATTTCCAATTATTAAAAATACATAAACCAAGGAACAGACTCAAAAAATAAATTGGAATCATTTGCCATCTAGAACCATCCATTGCTACGTGTGCAATTAAAGAGATGATGATCAATAACCCTAAATATTTATTATTGGTGGAATCTTTTTTTATGGAAATATAGAATGGTAAAATGCAGACTATGGCCAGGAGTAAAATTTCTAAATAACTCATTATAGAATAGTTGGAGATTTATTTTAGATTGAAAATATGCTTGTTAGATGATAATTTAGATTGGTTTGGTGTGCGTGATTTATTGAATAATTACCAATGACTTTTGATTCTTTCGATTAACATATTAATCAATCGTTTCCGTAGTTCAGTTTCCTGTTGAGCATAGATTTGATATTCTTCCGTAGTGAAATGGCCTACAATCGTTCCAATTAATAAACTCCTAAAAGTCAGATCTTTACGAATAGAATGTTCGATATATTCTAATTTTTTTTCAGGAGAAAGTTTTTGGAAAACGTTTTTTCGATGAATGGTATATTGGTGAAAAATCTGAATCAACAAGTCATGTTGTAACTTCAAAATAGGTCGCAAAGTTACATTCTGAAAATGCTCAGACTCACTAGTGATGTTCTTTTCGGAGATAGTTGGGATGAGCGGACGAAGGGATTTTAGATTTTGGTCTCTATTGGACATAAGATTTTAAAACAATTTAATTACGGAAATAATTTTACCGAGTATAACATTCATTTCGAAATATAGTTTTATTTTGTTTTATCTAACGACCTAACAAATGAATTTAAATAATGGTGATGTATCAAATGTGCACTTTTTCTTTAAAAGTCTTTCCATGTTTCAAAAACATGGAAGGACTGAGTAATTCACAAATGCAACACTATTTAAATAATAAATAGATCATAAAAAAATGACCAAAGATACATTTATCCAAGCGATTCTAGAAGGAGATGTTGAAGCCGTCCAGGCTGGACTTTCTGAAAATCCTTTCTTATCAAATACTAAAACTGAACAAGGCCTTTCTGTTCTTTTACTCGCTATGTATTATCGTAAAAATGATATTGTAAATGTATTGTTAGAATATAAAAAAGAATTTGATTTTTTTGAAGCTGCCGCTGCTGGAAAATTAGATTTTGTGAAAAAGCATTTGGAAGAACAGCCTAAAATTTTAAATCAATATGCAGTTGATGGTTTCACCGCTTTAGGATTAAGTTGCTTTTTTAACCAAAAAGAAATGGCGAAATTTTTATTGCAAAATGGAGCTGATCCGAACATTGCATCGAATAATGATTTTAAAGTGGCACCACTACATTCTGCTGCTGCAATCAGTCAAGTAGGTATTGTAAATGTATTGTTAGAAAATGGTGCCAATGTCAATGCTAAACAATCAAATGGAGTAACCGCTTTGCATTCAGCGGCACATAATGGAGCAACTGGAATAGTGAAATTACTCTTGAAAAATGGCGCAGATAAAAATACCAAAACAAAGGATGAAAAGTCGGTTTTAGATTTTGCGAAAGAGGGCAACTTTACAGAAATTATAAATTTGCTAGAAGGATAGAATCTAATAAATTGAAAATTTTTCCCATATAAATAAATATAGATTCCCGCATTTTTCCCTATCTTTGATTTAACCAACGAGAAAGCCAACGACTAACCTTAGCTAAATTTTTTCCCCTTAGCAAAACAATCCATATAACTCTAATTTTGATTTTTACAAAAATCATTATCATACGAATACATTTACAATATTCTTGTAATCAGTACTTTATATAATTTAATGGAGACTATATGATGAAAATAATCCTACTAAATACCAAATAGAAATAAGAGTTTGTTTGAGTTATACAATAACTTAAGCATGCTTTAAAATTAAAATTCTCAAAAACTATGACATATTATAACCCACGAACGGCAGTTTACTGCTGGATCTTTTCTGTATTTTTTATTTTTCCTTCCATCTTAAATGCACAGGCTTCATGCCAAGCTATTGGAGGAATTATTACCGTAACGAATACCAACGACGCAGGAACAGGTTCGTTAAGAGAAGCAATTAATTGTGCTAACGAAGCCTTTGGTCCACAACAAATTCAATTCAATATAACTGGAAATATTCCTCATATTATTTATGTTGGATCTTCAACTGGGCAGCCTTTGCCCAACTTGATAGATGATGGAACAACGATTGATGGGAGCACCCAAAGTGGTTTTTTGGGAGATCCTCTGATCGTCTTAGATGGAAGTCAAACTATCTGGGATGGGCCCTATAATGCACTTTATTTGTTAGGTGATTATTGTGAAATTTATGGACTGACGATTCGATATTTTCCAGATGATGCTATTGATTTGAATAATGCAGACCATGCTAGAATTGGAGGACCTGGAAAAGGGAATGTTATTTATTTCAATGGAATATATCAAGATGTTTTTCCAGGATTTAATGGCGTTTGGAATGGATGCGGAATTGTGGTTCGAAGTAATTCAGATTCCTGCTGGATTCAAGGGAATACGATTGGAACTAGCTTTGATCAATCTATGGATGCAGGGAATGAATATTGTGGAATCATCGTGAGAGATTTTTGTTTGAATTTGAAGATTGGAGGTTTAAATATTGGAGAGGAAAATGTAATTGCTAATAATCCAACAGGAATTCGGATAGATAATTCTTATAATGTATCTATTCGAAAAAACTCAATGTATTGTAATGATACCATCGCAATAGCACTTTTGAATAATGGAAACTTTGAAAAATCTCCACCGGTTATTGATATTGCTCAAGTGGATTATATTGCTGGGACTGCGCTCGAAAATGATGCTGTGGATGTTTTTGTGGTAGATGATGAGAATTGTGAGGGGACACCTTGTCAGGGGAAAATATATTTGGGAACGACGACGGTAGTAAATGGAATTTGGTATTTGCCGATCACCAGTAGTAATTATGCTATTCAGTCAGGAGATAAAATTACAGCAACTGCTACGACTGTCGATGGAACAACTTCTTCTTTTGCTGAATGTCGAGTAGCTGTTAATGTTAATAATTGTGCTGAAAATGATGGAACTATTTGGGTGGTTAATACAGATGATGATGGGCCAGGAACTTTACGAGCGGCAATTAATTGCGCAAATGATGAGGCGGGGTCGAATGTGATAAAATTTAATATTCCTGATTCGACGGTTCAACATCGAATTTATGTTGGATCGCAATCTGGACAAGAATTACCTGCCTTATTGGATGAAAAAACGACTATTGATGGAACGACTCAACCGGGTTTTGGTGTAATTGATTTTGCTCCAAAAATTGTTTTAGATGGGAGTCAAAATAACTGGAACGTACCTATTAACGCAATTTGGATCAGAGGAAATTATGGTGAAATTTATGGATTGGAAATCGTTAATTTTCCTGATGATGGTATCGATGTAAGGGCAGCGAATTTTGCGATTATTGGAGCACCAAATAAAGGAAATGTAATTAATAGCAATGGTTATGAAACTGATTTTTTCCCTGGTTTGCCTAACACAGGACCTTGGAATGGATGTGGTGTTGTGATGAGATTGGGCGCTTCATTCTGTAAGGTTCAAGGAAATTTTATTGGGACAAATTACGCGCAAGATAGTATTGGTGGAAATGAATATTGTGGGGTCATTGTACAAAGTAATTGTCAAGGGAATTTGATTGGAGGTGATGGAGTAGGAGAGGGGAATGTGATTGCTAATAATGAATTGGGCGTACGAATAAGTGCTTCCTCGAAGTTTTGCCAGATTCAACAGAATAGTATTTATTGTAACGATGAAGGAATCAAATTATTGGGAAATGGAAACCAATTTCAATTAGCTCCAACGGTTGATTCTGTTTCTGCAAGTGTATTGTTAGGAAAAGGAATTCCGGGTGATTTAATTGAAGTTTTTATTAATGATACTACTGGTTGTGAAAGTGCAGATTGTCAAGGGAAAATTTTCCTTGGAACAACCATTGTGACACTTGATAGTTTGTGGAATTTAAATAGTCCATATCCAAGTGGCGCAAATATTTATGGTGGAGCAATCGTTACCGCAACAGCAACAGATTCGATGTTGAATACTTCCCCTTTTTCCAATTGTTTAAGTATTGGAATAAGTTGTAACACTTTTGTTATAAATTTTGAGAATGTACAAAATGCGACTTGTGGATTAATGAATGGAAGTTTCGAAGTTGTACCAAATGGAGGGTTTCAACCTTACGTTTTTGACTTTGGCAATGGTGCGACTACGGAGTCGATTTTAGATACTTTAAGTGCAGGGATTTATCATGTAACTGTTACAGATAATTCGGGATGTGAGTTAATTGATTCTATCGAAATATTAACGATAGACAGTCCTGTTTTGAGTGCCGTAGAAATTTTAAATGAAAATTGTGGACAGGCGAATGGATCAATTACATTATCAGTATCTGGCGGTACTTCACCTTTTTTATATGACATTGGAAATGGTTCCCAAACTAATCCTATCTTCGGAAATCTTAATGCTGGCATATATCCTATTACAATTACGGATGCTGCTGGATGTCAAGATTCTATCGAGATTACCTTGGGAAATACTGCTGCGCCACTTTTAGCAGTAGCCAATGTTATGAATGAAAATTGCAATATGTCAGATGGCGGATTTACGGTGATTCCTTTTGGCGGAATTCCTCCTTTTCAATATAATATTGGAAATGGCGCGACAGGAAATCCAAATTTTACAGGGTTGAGTAATGGGTTTTATACAGTTATAGTTACAGATAATTTTGGGTGTTCCAATTCTATTTCGGTAGTTATATTTGATGCCCCACCAATCCTTGCTTTTGCAATAAATATAGTGGATGAGAGTTGTGGATTGTCAAATGGTTCTTTTGAAGTTTTTGTTAGTTCTGGGGTCGCTCCATTTAGTTTTGACATAGGGAATGGATCAACGAATAATAATACTTTTACGAGTCTGTCAGGAGGTAATTATCAAGTGACAGTAACTGATTTTGCAGGATGTAACACTACTGTAAATGCAGTAATTGGTAACGCTGATTCTCCTACCTTTTCTATCACAAATATTGTTGATGAAAATTGTGGTCAAGGAGATGGGAGTTTTGAAATTTTGGCTTCAGGTGGAACACCTCCATATACGTATAATGTAGGTTCTGGAAATACTAATAATCCTATTTTTTCTAATCTAAATTCAGGGGTTTATAACATTACACTTGTAGATGCCAATAGCTGTTCTGCCTCCCAAGTATTTACGCTTGGAGAAACAGGAATTAGTCTGATAATTGATGAAGTAATTAATGCAAACTGTGGTATCTTAAATGGGAGTATTTCCGTTTCAGCCATAGGAGGAGTCGCTCCAATTTTATTTGATATTGGAAATGGGGCAACTACCAATTCTACCTTCCAAAATCTCCCAGGAGGAATTTATAACATTACAGTTACGGATGCAATTGGTTGTACCGATAATGAATCTGTTACGGTCTTAAGCTCAGGAGCGACCACATTTTCGATCATCAATGTCATGAGCGAGAACTGTGGACAAACAGATGGAAGTTTTGAAATTGTAGCTTCGGGAGGAACTGCTCCATATATTTACGATATTGGTTTTGGTGCCACATCAAACCCTATATTTTCTAACTTAAATTCAGGTGTTTATACGATCATAGTTACGGACGCTGAGGGCTGTAATGTTTCACAAATATTTACGCTTGACGAAAATGAAGTGATGCTCAATATTGATGATATAACGAATGCTACTTGTGGATTAGAAAATGGAAGTATAACTGTTTCAACTACAGGAGGAACAGCACCATTTATTTTTAATTTAGGCAATGGCGCCTCGACTAATCCAGTCTTTGAAAACCTATCGGGAGGAACTTATTCGATTACAGTAACGGATGGGAATGGTTGTGAGGCGGATCAATCTGTGGCAGTTTTATCTACTGGTGAACCTACTTTTTCTATCACCAATGTAGTTAATGAAAATTGTGGACAATCAGATGGAAGTTTTGAAATTTCGGCTTCCGGAGGATTGGCTCCATACACTTACGATATTGGTTTAGGAGCTGTAAACAATCCAATTTTTACGAATCTGACTGCAACTGCATATAACATTGTGGTTACAGATGCAGCAGGATGTACCACTAGTCAAGTTTTTAATCTACTTGAAAATACTGTTTCTCTCAATATTGTAGCAACTCAAAATACCACTTGTGGACTTTTGGATGGTAGCATAACTGTAGCAACATCAGGAGGAACTTCCCCATTTCTTTTTAATCTTGGAAATGGAAATACTACAAATACTATTTTTGAGAATCTCTCAGGAGGAACTTATAACATTACACTTACGGATGGGAATGGTTGTATAGATGTCCAATCTGCAACCATAGGAAGTAGTAGTTCGGTTAACATTTTTTTCTCCGATATTTCACCTGAAACTTGTGGTCAAATGAATGGCGGATTTACGGTAAATACAACTGGCGGAACTACACCTTATAGTTTTGATATTGGAAATGGACCAACGAATAACAATATATTTACCAATCTAAGTAATGGTAATTATATAATTACAGTTACGGATAATGATGGTTGTCAAGCCATTGACGATATTACTATTGAAGGAACTAATGCACCATCATTATTACTAGGAGATGCATTCAATGAGACTTGTAATCAGATGAACGGAGCGATTTCCGTGATTGCTTCTGGAGGAGAAATGCCTTACACTTATAACTTTGGAAATGGGACTACGAGTAACAATGTTGCTATGAATTTGAGTGCAGGAATTTATACCGTAATCATTACCGATACCAATGGTTGTACTGGAGATTTAGAAGTAGAGATTTTGAATGTAGGGAGTCCCACAAACGCAAGTTATACTTATGATAACAATATATTTACGGTCGATTTTACCAACACTTCAGTTGATGCGACAAGTTATTCTTGGGACTTTGGCGATGGGAATACTTCCACAGAAGTCAATCCTACTCATACCTATAGTACCTCAGGAGTTTTTGAAGTATGTTTGACCGTGTCGAATAGTTGTAGTAGTGATATGTTTTGCGAAACGATAACGATAACTCCACCAGATAATGTTGTTTTTGATGTAGCAGATATCTCAGGGGAAGCTGGCGATACAGTTTATCTTGCGGTAACGGTGGAGAGTTTTGACAACATAATTTCCTTCCAAAAATCTGTTCAGATGATGGATATTACTGTTGCACAATTTATAGGAGTAACAAACCTGAATTTAACAGATTTATCGACTGCCGATTTTACTATTTCTAACAATACAATTACGGCAGATTGGATGACTAACAGTACCGTAGGACAAACGGTACCTGATGGAACCATTATTTATGAATTGGCTATTCAACTTCTATCTAATATTGAATGTACTCAAGTCATTATTGATGACAATCCGTTACCCATTTCTGTAGTTCAAAATATCAATGGAACAAATATCAATGCTAGCGTTGCTGTTTTTGCAGGAGAAATTTGTGTGACTAATGGTTTAGGAAATACAGTTGTTGCAGGATTAATTTTTAAAGAAAATGGTGAAACGGTAGCTAATGTCGATGTCACTTGTTTAACTGCACCTAATCCAATTTACACAACTAACTCGACTGGTACATATGAGTTTTTAGATTTGACTCAAGGAGAAGATTACACCATTACTCCATTTAAAAATGATGCCCCTGCGAATGGATTAACTGCTTTGGATTTGGCAATTATTCAACAACATATTTTGGGAACAAATTTCCTTAGTTCACCTTACAAAATTATCGCATCTGATGCCAATAATTCAGGTACAATTACTGCGCTAGATTTAGTTGCTATTCAAAATGTAATTATTGGAAATGCTACTTCCTTTCCGAATAATACTTCTTGGCGTTTTGTGCCGGAAGATTATATTTTTCCAGATCCAATGAACCCATTTAGTCCAGGTTTTCCAGAAGAAATTACGATTTATAGTTTAGGAGCAGACTCGTTAGATGAAAATTTTATTGCTATAAAAATTGGAGATGTTAATTTGAATGCAACCCCAAGTTTAAATAATGATCCAACTAAAGACTTGATCTTTTTAATTGATTATCAAGAAGTTGCAGATGATGAATATTTGGTAGTTGACTTTAGAATAAAAGATCAAGATCAGTTTGGAGAAGATCGAGAAAGTTTATTGGCTTGGCAAATGGATATAGCATTTGATCCTACGCAACTAGTTTTTGAAAGAATAGAAAAGGCAAGGCTCCCTAATTTTAATGAAAACAATATTGGAGTAAGGTTTTTGGAAAATGGAATCTTGCCAATAGTGTGGGTTAATCCCAAAGGACAAAGTGAGGAAGTAATTTTTTCGAAAAACAAGCCACTTTTTAGCTTGAAATTTAAAGTGAAAAACCCTTGGAAATCAAAGGAAAATCTTTTTAAAATTAAGAAAGATAGGATCCCCAATTCAGCAGTTAAAGATGGATTGTCATCAAATGTGAATATATTGTTAGAAAACTCGAAAACCATTGAAGTTGAACATGAAAAATGGGTTGCGATTTCTAATTACCCTAATCCATTTAATGAGTTTACCACGATTGAATTTAACTTGGCAGAATCAGAAAAAGTAACTTTTTTAATTTTTGATGTGAAGGGACAATTAGTATATCAAATAGAAGAAATATTTGAGAAGGGGGAAAATGAAATACGAATTGATGCAACTAATTTATCCAATTATGGTTTATATAATTACCAATTGCGAACTTCCAAAAATCAATCCTTTGGGAAAATGATTTTTATGAAATAAGAAAACCTTTTGAACTACAATCCGTGCCTCGTAAGTCTTGACTTGCGAGGTTTTTTTGTGGCCAATTAACATTAGCTGTTACAAAAACTCATTTATATGAGTAGCCAATTTAGAAATTTGGGTAAAATATTTATCCTTAGAATTTTTACGATTCCATTCCTTTTTACTTGATAGATCATAAAATGGAAAGAAGTTTTTTAAGGGCAAGGAAGCTTGAAGAGTTGCTTCTTCGAAAGGTCTTTTATCGGCTAAAAATATCTTATGTGTAGGATTAATATCTTCTCTTTTCAAAAAAAGATTCAATTCTTTTTGGCAATAATCAGACAAGAAATAAGCAGGCGTTCCAATAGAAATAAAAATATCAGTAGCTTTTATATATTTGATCGTCAGCAAGTTAGGACTGTCAAATTGTTTGTCATGAAAAATCGTAATGGGCGTTATTTTTCCCAATAAAAAAGAAATTTCGTTTTCTAAGTCATCCTTGAATGCACTTACCCAAGACCGATCATTGTCTTCGAAATTTTGATTATCCACGTAAGCGTAACTAAGATAGATTTTGGTCATTATGATTGAAAATGTTGAAACACAAATATAAATTAAAATGACTCAAATTCTATCTTATAAGTGTCATCTAAACATAAATTACTTGGAATTATTTTGTTCAATTTTTTCAATTTTAATCCTTCCAATAAAATCTTTATAATCGGTAAACCATTTTTTTATAAACCCATTTTCACCAACCGTATAAAATAAATTAGATGCTTGATTAAAAAATATTGACTTAGCTGGAGTCTTTGTTTCTAATTTGTTAAATAGTTTAAAAGTATCTTCATCTGAATTTTTTCTAAAAATATAAATTGCTCCATTATCAGATACAATGATTTCATCCATGGTAATTTTTTTCCCTTTGTCGTTTTCAGTTTCAATTACTCTTTGTTGAATTTCATTGATGTTATAATTTCCACAAACTAAAATATGATTATTTTTTTCTCTATTTTCGGTTAGAATATGTACTTCTCCATTTTCTAATCCAACCATCCAGATTTCCTTTTTATTCTCATTGATGAAAGAATTGATCGTAGTAATTTTTGATGGAAATTTTAGACCAGGGATACTTCCTATGGTTTTGTTATTTTTTATTATTTTAAATGAGGAAGAGTCAGCATTTGATTTAGAATCAGGAATTTTGATGGTATCAATTTTTTCTCCTTTAAAATCAAATGGAAGAAAGATTAAATCATCCTTTATGGTTACAATAACTTCATCGGTCTGTCTGGGAAAATTGACCATTGAGATTTCATTATGAAAATTGATTGTTTTCAATTTCTTAAATTTTTTATTCTTTTGAAAAAGAGTTAAGCGAGATTTACCTTCAACAAAACGAAAAGATATAAGTGCAACTTTATCCTCATCTTTGTTGATCGAGTAATCTATGATTGGATATTTCGACGTGATAGTTTGTACACCTTCAGAAGTATTTCCCATTGGAATAATTTCTAGTATTTTGCGATTCTCTCTTTGTGTAGCCAACAAATTTTTCATGTCATTAGAAAACATAATTTGGTTGTAATCTTTTGGTTTTGTCAAGAAAGTTGAATCCATTAAAGAGTAAATGCCATTTCGAGTATATGCTAAGAGTGAATCATTTTTGAAGCCAGCCAAATAAAAATTACCACTAGTATGACCAATTAGCGATGAGGAAAAATCACGTAGATCCCATATAAATAATTCTCCTAATTCGTTTTGACTACCAAAGTATTCTTTGGATGAACTGAATTTTGAAATAGAATTTTTGGTGATGATATTCTTATCAAATTCAATAAAATTATTATCATTTATTTGTCGAATGAATTCTTGATCTTTTTGAGGGGTAAAGTTTTTTTGAAGTAAAGTATTTCTAGGAAGTACCTTCACCGTTTTCCCATTATCAGAAGGTGATAATGGTAGTTTAAATCTTAAAAAATATTTATTACTGAAATATGGAAACAACAAAGTGGTGTCAACTCCAAATTGAATATTAGGAAACCCATAGTCTTTTCCTAATCTTTTTAATTTATCCAATTGTTGAATTGGAGCATTTGGATTAGCGAGGTCAATTATTTCAATTTTCTTTTCATCAGTCTTACCTAAAACAAAATAATTCTTGTTTTGTGAATATTGAAAATATCCTTTTTTGTTGAAAATAAATGCTGATTTTTCGAAACTCCAAATTTTTAAACTTTCGCTATTTTGAGCCATCAAATAATTTTGATTTTCAAGAAACTCTACATGCTCAAAATGATTGCTAGAGAGAGAATCTGAAAGTTCTTTAGGTTGAGTAGATTCCAAAAATCTAACATAATAAACTATATCATTACTCCTTTCTACTTTGTCTTCAATAATAGCAATTGAGTTGTTTTTTGGGAAACTAATGGAATTAGCATTTGGAAATTCTTTTTTGATTTCTTTTATTTTTTCAGAGACTTTTCCGTCAGACGTATTTCTTAAATCTAAAGATAATTGGTCAGAATGAATGAATGATTCGTCGGGACTTAAAAATGAATACTTGCTATATTTAGTTTGAACTTCGAAGTCATATTTTTTCTTTAAAGTTGCTCCATTTTTGATGGCTATAAATGTTGAATTCTCATCATTATGTTTGTTGAAACTTACATAAACCGTTGAATCATCTTTTGAAATAAAAATATTAGAAGGGGTTCCATTATTTTTAAATTTAGGAATGAATATGAGAGGTTCTTCTTCTTTATTATTCAAGTTCCAACGCTCCACTTCATTTTTATTATTTATAGTGAATAGATGATCGCCTTGATTAGAAAAAGCAAATTGTTTAATATTATCAAATCTTTTATTGTAAACGGTTCCTTGGTTAAAAGCAGGAATTAAGTTTTCCTGAACCCGCTGTTTCATTTCTTCTGTTGAAATTTTAACATACTTTTTACTACCAGGCATGGATTCAAAAAATCTATTTTTAAAATCAAAAACTCTTTTACCCCAAGTAGAACTGGACTCTTCTAAAATGTTGAGTGTCTTTATGGAGTAAAGAAGTGAATGAGAACCATTTGTTTTCGATGCTTCAATTTCAGTATTATAACATTGAAGGTAGGATCTTAAATATTGATTACTTGCAATGTAACTCGCAAATAAAGTTACCACTATGAGTGCACTTAACCCAAATAATGAAGCCATCGTTCGGTACTTACGACGATAACTTTTTTCTATATAATTGGTCACCTGTTCTAACTTTCCTCCGTACCTTTCTGCCCATTCATTGGTTGGATTTATTTCTTTTAAGTAGTTATGAAATACATTCAATTTTCTGCCCCAGAGATAACTACTTTGTTTGTAGGCTAATTGCTCTTCGTTCAATTGATAGGCATCATAAATGCGTTTATATCTTCGTCCTTTTTCTTCTTCTTCCTCGACCCAATCTTTTAACCGATGCCAAATTCTCATCAAACTTTCATGTGAAATATCAATAATAGATTCTGGCGTTAGATCAACCGTTTGAGGTTTTGATTTGTCAATCGGAGGCATCAAAAGTGAGTTCTTTTCATCTCTAAAATAATTAATTACTTTGATGACTTTAGTTTGAGGAACGCCAATAGTTCTACTTATTTTTTTTAGCGAAGCAGGTCTACGAATTCCTTTTTCTCCTGATTTTTGAGTGATGGATTGAAAAAGTTTTTTGGCAATATTTAGATACTCTTCCGCTTGTATTTCGTCTGGGTGATCTGCCTTTAATTTTTTTAAAATACTATCTCCATGATCAGAAAGTGCTCGATCCATCGTACCACTTTTGCGGTAATCGGTCATAGAAATATATGCTGCTGGAGCGTTTCGATCCTTCCATATTTGAAAGGTTCTCATCAAGGCATGTTGCAATAGTGGGAGTTGATCTTGTCTTCCTTCGAGGTCATTGATGAGTCGATCAACAAGCGAAGGATCAACAGTTGCATTTTGCAATTTGGCAGGAGCGGAGATGGCTCTTCTGAGTTCATTTCTCTCTAATCGAGGCACCAGATACATTCCTTTACTAATGACCTCGGGCAGGTCATAAAATTCAGAACAATCTCCTAAAAAATCAGATCGCATAGTGATGCAGATATAAATTTGTTCTTTGTTTTGACGACTAGCTTTGATTAGTCGATGGACAAAGGCACGGGCCATTTCATTTTGGTCATCCGCTTCGTTTTTATATCTGAAAATCTCTTCAAATTGATCTATGACTAATAATAATTTTCCATTGAGATTGAGTTGCTGATAAGCATGTAAAATGCCTTCGTCATTATCAAGAATAGTTTGCTTAATCCATTTTTTTTCGAAATCTGTATTACTTGTAAGTGTATTGTTATCGTTGTTTTTATTTGAGAGTTCAAATAGCTTGTCTACTAAAATATCAATCGGCGCAACGCCAGGGCGGAAAGTACACATCGACCAATCTCCAGCATCATCGGACATCATTCCTTTGTATAAAAAAGGAAGCATTCCTGCTCGAACTAAAGATGATTTGCCGCTACCAGAAGTTCCGATAACAGAGATGAATCTATTCTTTTTTAAAATATCTATTAGCTCACGAGTTTGTTTTTCTCTTCCAAAAAAGTAAGGGTGTTCGTCCATTTGGAATGGACGTAAACCAGGGTAAGGGTTAATATCTTGTTTGGACCTGTTGAGTATTTTTTTGAGTATCGAATCCGTATTCATTGAAGTCTTGAGTTGATGTAGTTAACTTGTAAATATGTTGTTATTAAGAATGCGACAAGGTTGTTCCTAGATTAAAAAAACGAAATAAGATCGGTGATCTTAGGATCGGCTATAGGGTAGATCAAGATGAGAACATTGTTTTGATAATTGAATTGATCGCCCATCATTTCTTGCCCTTGGAAATTCTTTTTCCAATTGGATTGAATATCATTTGCCGATTTTTCTAAGAAGTCCCCGTTACCACCAGGGAAAATTAAATAAGCGCTGCTAGAGGCAAGTAAACTTTGATGCACCGAGTCTTTGAGAGCAGAGACATTAGGAACGGTACGAAGCCGATACTGTGGGAATTTATTTTTTATATTTTGTAAAAGAGCCAAAGCTTGCTCTTGTATTTTGTAGGGAAAAAGGTAGTAGATATCAATCAAGGATTCCTCCTCCTCTTGATTAGTTTCCACGTCTGAAATAGTTATTGCTATCTCTTTTTCTACTTGGATGTCCATACCATCTAAAGTTTTCAATAAATGATTTTTGAAACTTTCAAAATTGGATTCTAGCAGTTCAGCATTACCACCATTCGAACTAACTTTACTATGTTCCGTTCGTAGTTTTTTATAAAACTGATTTTGAATTTTATTGCCATTGTCGCTCCCTTTTGGAATCCATACAATTTGGTTGAATTCCATATTGTCGCGTTCTTCTTTGGCAGCTTCGTATTGAATTTCTTGGAGAGAAGTATCGTTTTGATATTGTAATTTTTTGCCTAAAATATGAACTACCGTTTGGCAATCATTACCGATGATATATTCTTTAGTTTGCTCTTCCCATTCATCTCCTAATCGTTGTTTGGGAGGAAGTTTTATCACATCAAATCCATCGATTAATAATTGACTCTCCAATTTTTGCGCATATACTTTTTTGTCTGGCGCAGGCTCAGCAATGAATATTTTAGGTTTTTGTTCATGTGCTTCCCTTTCAATATCGTCAGGATTTTTCAGCTCATTTGTTTCCTCTTTTGCTATCTTAAGAATATTAAAAAGGATAGTTGCCAATTCGTAAACTTGAGAAATATATTGATCAGGTTGGTAATTATTGGTAAATTCTCGATTGACTTCTTCATCACAAAAATTAATATAAATCTGCTTAGTCAAAGCATCATGCGTAAACTCTGTATCGAGTTTTCTAACAATGACAATGCGAGATAATAATTTTTTGCGAAGTGCTTCTTTTTCTTCTGGAGTGCAATCTTCAGTATCTAATTTCGACATATAATAGTCGATTTCGTAGAGGCAATATTCTGATTGGAAATAAGCAGGAGATGCGACAGTAAGGAAAATGGAAGCATCGTCAATATTAGATTTCATCATATCATCTAATATTTTAGTTCCATCTTGTTCGTTATCGATATAGATGCGATTATCTCTTTTACCAAAAAGAGAATTCAGTCTTTTTTCTAATCTTTCTTCAAGCTCTTTGACCCAACCTTCCGGGTCTTCATTGTCGATATGACCATAGCTTAAAAATATGTCCGCCATAAAAAAAATGTTTAGGAAATAATTTATTAAAAAATATTTCCCTTCTGGGTATGGCGTTTTCTCAAGGAATCATTGAATTTTTGATAAAATAACAATGATTGAAAATGTTTAATAAGTTATTGTTTGTACTTACTTTGGGAAATTTATTTTTCCTAAATAAATTTCAAGAAGAAGGCTAAAATAAACGGGGGATTGCTTTCTTCGGTTTTTTGTAACTTTCAAATGTAGGGAAAAACATTGTTTTTACAAAGGAAATTAGCTTTTATACATCTAGTAAAAAAAGCCAATATGTCTTAATCTTTAAATTTAAACTTAGCAGTTTTTCCTCTAGGATTCACATTTCCAAATTGGTCAGTAAATTCGACTCCAATAAATTCTAATTCAATCGATAAATTTTTTGGATTAGCGTTTTTTTCTTTAGTTGCTACGATGGTGGCAGGAATACTTCCTGATTGACGAGAAGTTTGAACAAAACCATTTCCATTGACGATTTTCCAATTGCCTTCTGGACCGAAAATGGCGAAGGTGTATTTGTCATCGTTGACTTCTCTAAGCCAGATGGCAGGGAAGTTGAAATCGTAGAAACCCCAATCCGAATCGAACCAATATTCTTTTCCTTTGTAAGGTAGTAGGGGCAAATCAGTATTTTGCGGATTAGAAAGAGGGGGATAAATTTTTTCTAAAGAATCTATATTTCGAGGCTTTACTTTTTGAGGGAATAGATTATTGGAGAAATTAACGTTTTTCCAAAAAAGATTGCTAGCATTTTGTTCCAAAGAATTATAAGCTATGATTATATTTCGACTGTCGGAAGAGGAAGTAAGGCCAGGTCCTCGATTCCAGTTGATATAATTATGCTTTAAAATTAAATCACGATTCCCCATATCGACTATTCCTGCATTTAGGTTAAAAGTTATTTTATTGTTGTAGATCTCACCAGTTACTCCAGATTCTAAAATTACTCCGGTATTGTTGTGGGTAATTTGATTGTTTTCTAAGACTATTTTTTGACTTTGATTTACCATTAAACCAGCGGCTATGATTTTTCCAAGTTTACTGTCAAGTGGCTGTGAGCATTGATATATTTTGTTTTTATTTCCGTTTTTGCATCGGAAATTATAGCTAAGATTAGAATTGTTGATTTTTAGATTATCCGCTTGAGTTACTAAAATTCCAATAAAGTAACCTTGAAGATTGAGGTTTTTGATTTCAATATTTTTCCCTTTCACTAAAATTCCCATTCCATAAAGCGTATTGGGGAGTTTTTTATCATTTGAGCCTTTTAAAACAGCTCCTTGAAAATCCACCACAATATTTTCTCCTTGAATTAAAATGGCAGGCTCGTCTAATTTTTCAGTTGAATTAATTCTAAAAGTATCCGCCAAAATCGTAACTGATTCTGAAATCACCATGCCTTTTTCCAAGCGAATATTAGTTGTGTTTTTTTTGCAAGAAAAAAATGTAGTCAATAAAAGAAAAGAAACGAGGAGGTTAATTTTGCTCATAAAAAATAAAATTAAATAGATTCGTGACTAGTGAAATAGAGTAAATGTAACATGGCTTTTACAGAACGAATAATACCTAATTAACTGATTTTGGGTTTCTTCACCGAAACTCAATCACAAAATGAGATTATTTTAAAAAAAATAAACATTTATTTTATTTCAATTTAAAAAATAAAAATATGTATAAAAGATTATCGCTGAATAGATTATGCTAATGCCTTTGTAAAATGATTAATATGACCTTGGTTTTTGCTTTCCTTAATTAGAGAAATAAGCTTGTTACAGATGTGGAATTGGTTTATTTTTATGGTTGAAAAGAAACACGTCCCCTAAAGTGTGACATTAAAATTAGTCCATTTCCTCCCTTAAATAAATGACTAATTATTATTTTTTTAATACTTATTTCCTCCTCCTATTTTTATACTAAAAGAAGTTTGTAGACAAAGCATTAGCTAAATCGGAACATCCCCTGTTTCAATTGACTTTTAACTTTTTTAGATTCTCTTCTCCTCATTTTTACTTCCAAAGAACAAACACTAACAATAAGATTTCACGAATTAATTTTTATAGAATATAAACCAATTCTTTACTAAACCATTTAAGATCATGTTTCCAAAACTTTACAATTTTTTTACTCCAAGAGGTATCTTTTTCTGTTTGCTTTCTTGTTGCTTATTCTTGGTTCTAACATCTTTCAATATAGATGATTTGTCCAATAATGAGATTGAAACTTATTCAGATGACGATTGTGATCTGACTCTAACTGTTGAAAATAAAGGGGATTGTCCATTGTATTTATACGAATGGTTATCGACAGGTGATGTATTTGAAACCATCATTCAGGCAGGAGATAGCTATTCGGTTGAAACGGAAGAAGATGCAATGTGGAGAGTGACCAATGGAGATTTTAATAATTTGGTATATGATGAAAATATCATTGCTACTTTTTGCCCAGAGGAAACTTGGGTGACTTATCCGGTCTATTGTAATCCTCCTATGACTAGTTGGAATTTTGATTGTGAAAGTGAAGAAAAGGTAGAAATAGTTGGAGAAGGTATCATTAATGATGTGCCTCATACTTTAACTTTTGCGAATAGTTCTAATATTTATAAAACGGTAGTTGAGGTAGTATATAAAGGCGGTAATCCTGGGCCTCAGATTGTGGTTTTTGATAATGATGGAAACCCTTTTAGTGCTTATCGAGAAGAGGTGCCAGGTTCAAGTTCAAATGTTTGGGTATACCGAGCAACTATGCCAGGGTCAGCTTCTGCAAGTATTTATAATACGACCAATCAAAATAAAGCACAATCAATGGTGGCTTATTTGTTTCGGGAAAATGTTGCTTCATCCGAGCAATCTGGCGTATTTACTTATTTGAGTGGACATAATAATATAGAAACATTGACTTTTGATATTCCAGCTGCAACAGAAACTAGGGATATTAAAGTAGCTGTGCCTATTTCAGAATTAACAGATGACGGAAGATATTTACTATTAAAAGCAAGTGCAGGAGGCGTAAATACTCAGCAATTTGTATATGGACCAAGTTCAACATTAGGATGTTGTTTGGATATTTTAGAATTGACTTTGAATGATGTGCCAGCAGGAGCGACTCAAGTAACTTTAGAAATCGATACAAGACATAATCAAAATGGACAAACTGTAAATGGTCAATCTTATGTTTTGGCAGGAGCAGTTGAAGTAACTGGTGAATGTATTGATGTTTGTGAAGTCGAATTAACAATTAATAATAATGGAGAATGTCACTTAGAGATTTATGAATGGCTTCCAACAGGGGATGTTTACATAGCAGATCTTGAAGCTGGACAATCTTACACAGTTACTACTCATGAGGGAGCAATGTGGAGAGTAAATAATGGAGATTGGAATAATTTAGTATTTGATGAAAGTTATACAGTCAATGGATGTAATAATCAAACATGGAATTTAAATCCTACTTATTGTGATCCATGTATAAATCTTGGTGGAGATTCTGATAATGATGGTGTTTGCGATAATGATGATTGTCAACCAAATAATCCAAATGTACCTGCAACAGTAGGATCATCTTGTGATGATAATAACCCATGTACTGATAATGATGTATATGTAACTGAATGTAATTGTGAAGGAACCTTAAAAGAACCTAAACTTACTATTGTAAATAATGGAAACTGTCCAGTAGAATTATATCATTGGGTACCTACAGGAGATATTTATACAACTAATATTAATGCTAATGGGAGTTATACTGTTGATACTTATGATGGTGCTATGTGGAGAGTAAAATATGGAAATTGGGGAAGTTTGGTCTTTGATGAAAGCTATACCGTAACTGGTTGTAATGACCAAACTTGGACAGTAACAGCAGATTATTGTGTGCCTTCTAACTGTACGATTACTTCTCCAGGAAGTATTAATTTGACTTGTTTGGATGATACTTCTCCAAACTTTACGGGTTATCCTACGATTGATTGCGATAACGGAGGTACTTGCCAAAGAGCCGCTGGTTATCATGAATTAGATTATCAGATATTTGATAACTCTACAACAATTGATTGGTCATTTGGTCAAGGATGGCAGATTGGTGGAGGATGTACACCTAGTTGTGGTTTGGCTCCAAATGCTTTTATTGATTTTACTAACATGTATTATAATTATGACAGGCGATTAACTTCTCCTGTTTTTGATGCTTGTTGTATGGATTATGTACAAATTGATTATTGTATTCGATCTGATCTTTATACTAGTGAAGGTGCGCCGACACAGTATCTTGATGTACAGTATAAAATTGGAAATGGTAATTGGGAAACATTGAATACTTACGAATCTGTTAATGGGCAAACTAATGACTTTAACGAAGATGATGTAATCATACCTGGTGCTGCTGGAAATACTTTAAGAATTAGATTTAGAGTAAGAGGCCCTGGTGGTAACTTTACCTTAGGTGGATGGGGTGTAGATAGATTAAGAGTAGAAGGAAATTCTTCTGGTTGTAGTGCTCCTATTTCTGCGAATGATTTTAATATCACTTATGATGATGCTTCAAGTGGCACATGTCCTGAAGTAATTACAAGAACTTGGACAGCAACTCCTATTGTAAATACGGGAACTGGTGTTTTGACTACTACTCAAACGATTAGTATTATTGACCAAACGGCTCCTGATGTAATGAATGTTCCTGCGAATGTAACTATCGAGTGTGATCAAACTGCTCCAATCAATCCGCCTTCTTTTATGGATGCTTGCGATAACGATTTAGATATAGTTTTTGCAGAAAATATTCAAGCTGGATTATGTGATGATAACACCACTCTAGTTCGAACTTGGACTGCAACTGATGATTGTGGAAATGCCAGAACGGCTACTCAGTTAGTTACTCGAATTGATACAACTAACCCAGTTCTACAAGCAGCTCCAGCTAATATGGCAGCAGAGTGTGATGAAGTTCCAGCTCCTGCTAATTTAACTGCAACTGATAATTGCGATAATAATGTTTTGGTAACTTTTAATGAAAATAGAATTAATGGAACTTGCGATGATAACTACACTTTAGAGCGTATTTGGATTGCAACTGACAACTGTGGAAATACAGTTCAAGAAACTCAAACAATTAATGTAGCTGACCAAACACCTCCGGTGTTTGCCAACTTACCTGACGTAACGTTGGAATGTAGCGATAACTTAACGCCACCAAATCCAGTAGTTTCTGATAACTGTGATATTGATGTAACGGTTATTTTAAATGACGAATTTAGAACAAACTTATCTTGTACAGATAATTATACTTTAACAAGAGTTTGGACAGCAACAGATAACTGTGGCAACCAATCTACTTACACTCAAGTAGCAACTATTGAAGATACAACTAATCCAAGTATCTCAGCCCCTGCTGATGATACGGTTCTTTGTGATGATGTACCTGCACCTGCCACGGTTGGCGCAAATGATAATTGTGATAATGATGTTACGGTTACTTTTGCTGAAGTAAGAACTGATGGTAACTGTCCTAATAATTATATTTTAACTCGAACTTGGACTGCGACAGATAACTGTGGTAATACTTCAAGTGACTCACAAGTTTTAACTGTGATTGATGCAACGGGCCCAGAAATTTTGGACATCCCTGCAAGTATGACAGTTGAATGTGATGCATTTCAACCTGCTCCAACTTTGCAAATTAATGATAACTGTGATGCCAACGCAACGATCACTTTATCTGAAGAAATGCAATTAGGAGTTTGTACAGATAATTATACCGTTATCCGAACTTGGACGGCAACTGATGCTTGTGGAAATATCACAACTGCAATTCAAGTAGTAACAGTTACTGATACTACTTCTCCAGAGTTGGCAGGAATTCCTGCTGATGCAACAGTTGAGTGTAGCGCAATTCCTGCACCAGCAAGTCCAACTGCTTCTGACAATTGTGATAATGATGTTTTGATTGAGTTTGCAGAACAAACTATTCAAACGAGTAACGGTTCTTGTACTGATAACAGTTACACGATAACTCGTATTTGGAAAGCAACTGATAATTGTGGAAATGTTGATATTCAACAACAAGTGATCACAGTTGAAGATACGACTGATCCAATTTTGATTGGAGTACCTGTGAATGAAACAGTTGAATGTGATGCGGTACCAAATCCAGCAACTCCAACAGCAACTGATAATTGTGATGATGATGTAACGATTGATTTTGTAGAAGTTAGAACTGATGGATCTTGCGATGATACTTACACTTTAACCCGAACTTGGACTGCGATAGACAACTGTGGCAATGCAGATGTTCAAGTTCAAATAATTACAATTCAAGATACAACTGATCCAGAATTAATTGGAGTTCCTGGGAATGTAACAGTTGAGTGCGACTTAGTTCCAGCACCAGCAACACCAGAAGCAATTGATAATTGTGATGATGATGTAACGATTGATTTTGTAGAAGTTAGAACTGATGGATCTTGTGATGATACTTATACTTTAACTCGAACATGGACAGCAACTGATAACTGTGGAAGGACAGATATTCAAGTTCAAGTGATTCAAGTACAAGATACAACTGATCCAAATATTTATGATATTCC
>JBGCCY010000124.1:0-69801 GCA_045104975.1 Saprospiraceae bacterium | reverse complement strand
AGGACTAATCACTTAATTATGATTAATCCTTTTTTAGAAAAATATATTTAGGTCAGCTAAGGCCGGACCACTATCTTTTAATTTACATTAAGTTCACTTGGAACTTCAATCGGTTCAACCAAACTCATCGAATTTCCATTTGCATCTAAAATCTCCAAAACTACTCTTCGATTGAATTGTCTTCCCTTTTCAGTATCCGCTCCATTTTCCAATTGATTTTTTGCAATCGGCTGGTGCTCTCCATAAGTTTCGATTTTGATTCGACTAGCAGGAATACCATTTCTAGTTAAATATTTCTTTGCAGCATTTGCTCTGTTTATTGACAGTCGATCATTGTACGAATCATTTCCTTTCGCATCAGTATGTGCTCTCAAACTAGCTACTAAAGATGGATTTTCTTTCAAGTTTTTCGCCATCAATCTTAATTGTTTTTTTGATTCAGATCTCAAATTATATTTATCAAAATCAAAAAAGATAGATTGTAAACTAGAAACCAATTTTCGTGGAAGAGGAGTTTTATAGCAAGTACAAGCTGCATTAAAAAAACTTTCGTGCATCACAGTTGTGTTGTAACCTAATGCTTCCAATTTTTTGCTTGCTGCTTCGGCACTAGCTTCATCATATTTCCCAACAAAATATCTATGGAAATCATATTTGTCTTTGCTGTAAAAAATTTCGCCATCAATATTTTGAAATTGAGCTGCTGAAACATGTTTGTTGTAAACTGCAATTTGAACGAACCATTCACTCTCCGCCGCCTTCATCGAAAGAGAAAATAAAATAACGCAAAATGCTAAAAGTGTTTTTTTCATGATGTATGTTTTTTAATGTTAAAAAAAGGGAAGGATTTAGAGTATCTAATTATGAAATTCAGGAGCGGAACTTCACAACTACAAATCTCAGACAAAAATATAAAAAATTCAATACCTAAAATGTTGGTTTTCAATGTCTTATAAAACAGTAATATGTTTCTTTTTTTGAAAAAAAAGATCATTATTCCGATATAAAACTCAATCAATTTTCAATTTTTCATTTTATAATAAAGTAGTATCTTCATCCTTGATTTAGGACTATTATTACCGAAACAATAATTAAACAATAACTGACAGAAACCACGAATTATGCTTAGACCTATCCTCCTCTTTATTCTATTTCTATTAATGAGTTGTCATGCTAAATCTTCCATTCCTACAACAAACGATTCTTCAATAACCACCATTTCTAAGAAGAAAATGATGGATCAAAAAGATGGCTTTTTTAATTTCACATGGGATGAAAAAACAGGAACTATTTTATTGGAAATTGAGAAATTCGATACTGAATTTCTTTATGTAAATTCTCTTCCTGCTGGAATGGGCTCTAATGATATTGGGTTGGACAGAGGGCAATTGGGGGCAACTAGAGTTGTAAAATTTGTTCGAGTCGGGAATAAAGTTTTGATGATGCAGCCTAATTATAATTATCGAGCGGTAAGTGATAATCCTGCCGAAAGTGAATCGGTGGAACAAGCATTTGCACAATCAGTAATTTGGGGTTTTAAAGTAGAAAGTGAAAAAGAAAATTCAGTCATCGTCAATGCAACTGATTTTTTGTTAAGAGATGCTCACCGAGTTGCAGATCGATTAGAACGTAATAATGAAGGTTCTTATAAAATTGATAAATCACGCTCTGCCATCTATCCTGAGATGTGTAGAAATTTTCCAAAAAATACAGAATTTGAAGCAACGATCACTTTTGTTGGAAAAGCAAAAGGGAGATATTTGAGAAGTGTAACGCCAAGTGCAGAGGCGCTGACCCTTCGAATGCATCATTCCTTTGTAGAGTTGCCAGATGCAAATTATGAGCCTCGAGTTTTTGATCCACGAAGTGGTTTTAATTCCATTTCTTATCAAGATTATGCAACACCAATCGATCAGTCTTTAGTAAAGAAATTTATTCGAAGACATCGTTTAGAGAAAAAAGATCCAACTGCTGCGATGAGTGAAGCGGTCGAACCAATCATTTATTATGTCGATCGAGGAGCACCCGAACCAATTCGTTCCGCATTGATCAAAGGAGCAGGTTGGTGGAATCAAGCCTTCGAAGCAGCAGGTTATAAAGACGCTTTTCAAGTGAAAGTTTTGCCAGACGATGTTGATCCGATGGATGTAAGATATAATGTTATTCAATGGGTTCATCGTTCTACAAGAGGTTGGTCGTATGGAAGTTCGGTAACTGACCCACGAACTGGTGAGATGATAAAAGGTCATGTTTCGCTGGGTTCCTTGCGAGTTCGTCAAGACTTTTTGATTGCCCAAGGATTGATAAAAGCTTATGAAGAAGGGAAACCTGTGTCGCCAAAAATGTTGGAAATGGCCTTGGCGAGATTGAGACAATTAGCAGCACACGAGGTTGGTCATACGATTGGTCTAGCGCATAATTTTGCAGCAAGTTCCAATAATCGAGCTTCAGTGATGGATTATCCACATCCTTATATTACTGCGAATAAAGATGGTAGTTTGAATTTTGATGATGCTTATGATGTTGGAATTGGGGCTTGGGATAAGCGAACTATTTTGTATGGTTATCAAGATTTCCCGAAAGGAACAGATCATGCAAAAGCATTGTTAGAAGTTTTAAAAGAAAATCAAAGATTAGGATTACGATACATTTCTGATGCTGATGCTCGTCCTGCAGGAGGTGCTCATCCTTATGCCCACCTTTGGGACAATGGAAAAGATCCGGTGACAGAATTGAATCGATTGATGGAAGTTCGAGCGGTTGCTTTGAAAAATTTTGGTTTGAATAATGTTCCAATGAATACACCGCTTTCTAATTTGGAAGAAGTATTGGTGCCATTATTTTTGGCACATCGTTATCAAGTTGAGGCTGCGGTAAAAGTAGTTGGTGGAGTTGATTATGAATACAGCTCAAGAGGCGATACGCCTGCAGCGGCAAGGATTGTGGATTATCAAACTCAAATGAAAGCAATTGCTAGTTTGATGAAAACGTTGGATTCAAAAGAGTTAGCCATTCCAAAAAATATTTTACAACTCATTCCTCCAAAAACTTTTGATTCTCGGCGAACGAGAGAAAGTTTTAAATCTCGAACAGGTTTAACTTTCGATCCAATGGCTGCGGCAGAGAGTTCTGCGAATCATTTGATTTCCATGTATTTGCATCCACAAAGAGCCACTCGATTGATAGAACAACATGCTAGAGATCAAAGAAACCCTGGATTAGATGCTGCCGTAAATGCATTGTTACAGGCGACCTGGTTTACAGATGATAAGGATACTTACTTCGCTGAAATTGGACGAGTTACTGAAAAATTGGTTTTGCAACACTTGATGAAATTGGCGATGAATCAAGATGCAAGTGAACAAGTACGAGCTGTTAGTTTTTTCAAAATAAATGAATTAAAAGATTATTTGAGGAAAAAAACTTCTCGCAAGGAGATGGAAAAAGCGCATGTGATGCATGCTATTTCTATGATTGAACAATTTTTGGATGATCCAAATGAATGGAAAAATTCAATGCCGAAAGATATGCCTGATGGTTCGCCAATTGGAATGGATGCCTGTGGCGGGCATTTTTAAATGAATATCCAACACCATTTACCGAATACACATGAATAAAAACCACTTAACACTTTTTGTAATTGTTGTGTTATGTTTTCTTTTTTTTAGTTGTCAAAAAAAACAATACACTTCTAAAACAGTTCAAGGAGAAGAACCTCGAACCAAGAGTTTTTGGTATTATCAAAATAATTTTTTTCTGGATCCGAATTTAACAGAATTACGAACAGATGGAATTTATTTTAAAATAATTGACACCGATCAATTTGGAGATACTTACAAAACTTTTCGATTCTATGAAGATGGTTTAGTCATTTCTCATGTGGCATACAGTACGCCTGAAAAATTAATGGAACTCAATCGAACGACACAGGGGAACATTCATGGTTATTATAAAGTCAAGAATGATTCGTTGTTTTTTACAACAAAAGTTTATTACAATCATAGTCCTACTTTTTATACGGGATTTGTTTATCCTGATTCAATGAGCTTGAATAGTATAAATTTTAAAACTAGGGAGAGTGATGATCAGGTGTTTTATTTTTTGAAAAAGGAAGAGTGAATAATGGTGAATGATTAATTTTTCGCCCGTAGTCACAAGGTGAATAACCTGAATCGAAGTACTAAATTTATTGAGTTAATTCTATTTTATTAAAAATTCACCTGGTGACTAAATTCTAGAAAAAACTTTAAAATGGACGAACAGAAACGAATAGAATTACTACAAAAAGCCAAAGATTTTTTCCTAAAAGAAATCGTAACCTCTCATGTCCGAAATGGTTTAAAGAAAGCAGGTTCACTCTCCAATTACAATGTCAATCCTTTTCTTTTTAAATACTTAGCTAATTTTTTACGAGGCAATGGAAATCCTGAAAGCATGGCGGAAGCATTGATTTTGCCAAGAGTTTTAGGTTCCTCCATCACGACCACCTTTGGGATGAAAATCCAAAAGTTGATTGGTGAATTATTCGAAGGATTTGGTTCGACGACGACTGGAATTGATATCGAATTTATTGACGCTATCGATGGTCGAAAAAAATATTGCCAAATCAAATCTGGCCCCAACACCATTAATCACGATGATGTGCAAACCATCTTTGGTCATTTCGATGGCATCATCAATTTAGCTCGAACGAACAATCTTAATGTTGGTTTTCAAGACTTAATGGTCGGAATTATTTATGGCGAAAAACAAGATTTGTCTTCCCATTATAAAAGTATCGACCAACGATTTCCTGTTTTTATTGGAAAAGATTTTTGGCATCATTTGACTGGCAAAGAAGATTTTTACTTTGATCTAATTGATGCATTTGGAGAAGTTGCTTTGGAAGTTGATGGTGGTGCTGCGCTGAGAATGACGATCCAAAAATTGGCGAGGGAGATTGAGGTGAAGTTTAAGTGATTGATAATTATGGATTATGGATTCAGAATTACAATTGCTTGTAGAAATTCATAATCTTAAATCTATAATCATTTCATTTCGTTCAAAAACTTCACAATCGCATACCCCACTTCCTTTCCTAAATTCACCGGCACTGCATTTCCAATTTGTTTATACTGTTGTGTCACCGAACCAGCAAAGATCCAATCATCAGGAAAGGTTTGAATTCGTGCATATTCTCGAACCGTAAATGGACGCGTTTCATCAGGATGGCAACGTTCCGTTTGTTTTTGAGCAGGGCTGCAAGTCAACGTCAAGCTAGGCTCATTCCAACTAATCCGTCGAGCCATTCCTGTTTTCCCACCACCGAGGTAGAAACTTTTTTGCATATATTCTTTCTGAATATCAATCGGCAAATCTCTCCAATATCCACCAGGAGGTACTAAGTCTAAAACTGCTTTTTTGTGATCTGGATATTTTGCGCCAGCAGATTTTGGTACTTTTTTAGAAAAAAGATCTCCTTTCTTTAGCGCATCTTTTAGGTTATAAATTTTGCCATAAGGTCGTGGATATTCAAAATCAATATCAATATCTTTTCGAATACCAACGAGAATTAATCGCTCTCTTTTTTGAGGTACATTATAATGTATCGCTTTCAAGACTTGATGTTCCATCACTCGGTAACCTAATTCATCCAAAACAGATTTCATTCCTGCTAGCGTTCGTCCTCCGTCGTGATTGACCAGACCTTTTACATTTTCGCCAATACAAATTTTAGGTTGGACTTCCGAAACGGCTCTCGCAAATTCATAAAACAACGTTCCTCTCGCATCTTTAAATCCTAATGATTTGCCTGCATAACTAAATGCTTGACAAGGGAAACCACCGGTGACCACATCTACTTTACCTTTATATTTTTTAAAAGAAATATCTTTTACATCACCTTCAAGGACATTCCAATTGGGGCGATTATTCCGCAAAGTCTCCGCTGCCCAATGATCAATCTCATTCAAGGCTTCGCACTTCAATCCTGCTTTTTCCAAACCTAAAGCTAATCCTCCTGCGCCTGCAAAAAGTTCTAAAACTTTATATGCCTTCTTTGGCTTTACAAAATTCCCTTTCCCATCTGCATCGAATAGACTCGTCAACTCTGGAAACATTTTGAGTTGTTCTTTTTTATACATTCGATAGTTGCTGATCGGTTCACGAACGGCAACTAATTTTCCACTCCTATCCCATCGACGCAAGGTTTCTTTGCTTTTTCCTAATAACTCGGCAACTTCTGAAATTGAATAATAATCTTTCATTAAAATATTTCTGACTTGATAATTTTTTTTTTTGTAGCACGTGGTGGTCTGCTTTAGCTGACCATCACGTGTTTTTACCACAACTCATTGATACTCAACGTTTAAAAAAACAAATATACCCCAGTTACTCAACCTTACACATGGTTACAAATGTACCACAGTTTTTATTAACACCAAATTATTAAAAAGGTTCTTTTTCGAATTGTGGAAAACTTCTTTTTCCAAAGAAAAAAATCGCCCATTTTCCTTTTTTTATGAAAAAGAAATAGGATTCCGTATCTTGCATTTATCAAAAACACAGCATTTGTAAATATATTGTTATAACTAATATTAAACATACCTTTTTTTCTTTTTTGAGAAAAAACTAATCTTTCAATAATGACCTTACCTGACGCTAGAATTGCGCTAAAAAAATTCTTTGGTTACGACAACTTTCGACCGGGACAAGCTGAGATTGTGCAGAACACCTACGATGGAAAAGACACCTTAGTCCTTATGCCTACCGGTGGTGGAAAGTCGATTTGTTTTCAAATTCCAGCGATCACTTTGGAAGGAATTTGTATAGTTGTTTCTCCTTTGATTTCATTGATGAAAGACCAAGTGGAGGCACTTCGAGGAAATGGAATTCCAGCAGCATTTTACAATAGTTCTTTGTCGAGAGCAGACGAGCAGCAAGTTATTCAAGATATTGATAATCAATCACTTAAGTTACTTTATGTTTCGCCAGAGCGGTTATTGACTCGTAGTTTTTACGACTTGATGCTACAGATGAATATTAGTTTATTTGCGATAGATGAAGCGCATTGTATTTCTTCTTGGGGACATGATTTCCGACCTGAATATACCAAAATGAAGTTTCTCAAAAACTCATTTCCCAATGTGCCAATTATGGCTTTGACAGCTACGGCTGATAAGTTGACACGAAAGGATATTGTCAATCAGATGGGTTTGCGAAATCCTGAAATATTTGTCTCTTCCTTTGATCGACCTAACTTAAGTATCGAAGTTCGTCCTGGACAAAAACGGTTGCAACAGATTGTCAATTTTGTTAAACAAAGACCGAATCAATCTGGCATTGTTTATTGTTTGAGTCGAAAAAATACGGAAGCAGTTGCTGACAAATTACGAGCCAACGGAATTAAAGCTACTCACTATCACGCAGGACTTTCTCCAAATATGAGAAGCGAAGTGCAAGAGGACTTTATCAATGATCGAGTGCCAATTGTTTGTGCGACGGTTGCTTTCGGAATGGGAATTGACAAGTCTAATGTTCGCTGGGTGATTCATTATAATTTGCCCAAAAATATCGAAAGTTATTATCAAGAAATTGGTCGAGCAGGTCGAGATGGGGCGAAGGCGGATACGATGTTATTTTGGAGTTATGGTGATGTAAAAATTCTTCGAGATATTCTGACTGACCCTCAAAATGCAAGTGACCAAACGGAACTTAAAATGACCAAGCTCGAACGGATGCGTCATTTTGCCGAAGCGATGCAATGTCGTAGAAAAATATTACTTGGTTATTTTAGCGAAACGATGACCACCGATAATTGTGGTAATTGTGATATTTGCAAAAATCCACCACAGCGAGTCGATGGAACTTTGATTGCTCAAAAAGCACTTTCTGCTATTGCTCGAACGCAGGAACAAGTTGGGATTAATATTTTGATTGGAATTTTAAGAGGTTCCAATCAGCGAGAGATTTTTGAAAAAGGTTATAATAAAATTAAAACTTACGGCGCTGGTCGAGAAGTCAGTTTATTTGATTGGCAAAATTATATCATGCAATTATTGAATGCAGGATTGATGGAAATTGCTTACGATGAAGGTAGTGCTCTCAAGTTGACTGCTCCTGCAAAGGCGATTTTATTTGATGGAAAAAAAATAGACCTCGTGAAACCTGCCGTTGCCGAAACTCGCAAAGCTGCTGCTAAAAAGAAAGTGGCTGCGAAACCAAAGAGAGAAAGAGTTCGCGACGAATTATTCGAAGCATTGCGAGCACTTCGTTTACAATTGGCGAGAGTGCGAGGTGTTCCGCCGTACATTGTTTTTAGTGATGCGACACTCGAGGAGATGGCTGCCAAGCGTCCAACGACAGATGCCATGATGAATGAAATTAGCGGAGTCGGTGAACGAAAAATGCATCTTTACGGAGAGCAATTCAAACAAGGTATTATTGATTTTTTATTAAAAAAAGAAGCGGCTGGTGAGAAGGTACAAGGGAGTTCTCATGTCATTTCATATGCACTTTATAAAAGAGGAATAACGATTGAGGAGATTGCTGTACAACGTGAATTAAAAGATACGACAGTCTCTGGTCACTTGGCAAAGGCTTATGAGCAAGGGGAAGATTTGGACATTTCCGTATTTGTTTCGGAGGAGGAGATTGACATGATTTTGGGGATGTTACATTTAATGGATACACCTTATAAGATGTTGGATGTGTATAATTATTTTGAGGAGAAGATGAGTTATGATAAAATTCGATTTGCGTTGGCGCATTATTATTTGGAGGAGACGGTGGAGTAAAACGCTAATTAAATCCGAATTATAAATCATAATTTATGAAAAATATTTTATTAACCATAGCTGGAATTTTATTTTTATCGGGGGCTTACTATTTAGGTTCCATAAAAACTTATGTCATTTATCGTTCTTACCCTAATCCTTATTACCCAATCGAAGTAAAAGGAATTGGTAGTTATTTACATTTCGCAAATATTGCGTCTACAATTGGGGGCACTTATCGTAATCGAGAAACATTGGTAAGCGCAATTGTTACTTTGGAATCAGGCCCAAATGAAAAAGGAAAAATAGAGTATGCTTGTAATAAATCAAGTTTATCTCAAGGATATTTTCCCTTTGCGAATCACGCTAAATCGTTTGCTATTATCATGTTTGTTCTAATCGCAATTGGGAGTTGGTTAATTAGACTTAGCTTTCAAAAAGAGTGAGATGATTGATTATTCACTAGAGGTGACGGCTAAAAGAAAATAATATTTTGCTGAATTTTTCTTTCCCTAAAAACGCTACCTTCTTCACTTGACTTAGCAAAATCACTTCCTATCTATTGAGGAATTTAAACATCCTTTATTTTAAAAAACAAAAAGATATGAAATCTATTATCGCCTTCATTTTACTTTTTTTTTGCTCAGGTATTAACGCTCAATTTAGTTCTGAAAAATTAATAGAACCATTTAATCCTCAAAACCTATCACTCGTTGATTTGGATAACGATGGAGACAATGATGTTCTCACCACTTCAAAAAATACTCACAAAGTTTTATGGTATGAAAATTCAGATGGCGAAGGACTCTTCGAAACGGAAGTAGTTATTTCCCATAATTTAAAAGGAGCAAGCTCGGTTCAAGCGGTGGATTTAGATGGTGATAATGATCTCGATATTATTGCTACATCAGAGGCGGATCACTTACTCGTTTGGTATGAAAATTTAGACGGCCAAACCACTTTTAGTGAGGAGAAAATTATCTCAACTAATCTTGATAGTGCATATTATTGTTTTCCATTTGATTTGGATAATGATAATGATATGGATATTGTTGTAGCAGCAGGTGGCAAAGTCGTTTGGTTTCAAAACCTAAATGGTGGTGCAAATTTTTCATCAGCAAATGTGGTCGTTGAAAATCTATTTGGAAAAATTCAAATTCAAATTGCAGACTTGAATGGAGATACTTTTCCTGATTTGTTAATAGGATCAAATCTGGAAGCAAAACTTCGTTGGTTTGAAAATACAGATGGATTAGGCTCATTTGGAAACCCTAAAACGATAGCTACTTCTGGTTTTCTTCGTTCTTTTTCCCCAAGTGATCTAGATGGCGATGGCGATTTGGATGTTGTATTGGGTACTGCTGAAAGTAATACGATCAAGTGGGTAGAAAATACAAATGGCAATGGAATTTTCAGTAATGCCATAAGTATAACTGCTGCTCCGACAGAAACGACACAAGTAATTTCAATCGACCTCGATCAAGATGGAGACATGGATATTATAGCCTATAATCGCTATCAAACGTCTTATTCAATTCATTGGTATGAGAACCTTGATGGAAATGCAAGTTTTGGCCCATCGCAAGCTATATTTTCCATAGGATCAGACCAGGCTCATTTTTCAATAGGAGCAATTAATTCTGATTCATTTAATGATATTATGGTAAACACAAATGCGTTGGGATATATTACTTGGTTAAATCATACTGATGGATTAGGTAGCTTTACTCATGAAAATGAAAAAGATTTATCTAAAAGTATTTACCCAAAACATGGCTCAGCTGCGGATATAAATGGAGATGGTCATTTAGACTTAATTGTATTTAGCTCATCTGCAAGTAATAGTATTGTTTGGTATGAAAATATAGGTGGGCAAGGTGTTTTTTCACAAAAAAAAATAATCAATGGAGAAGGTGAAAATCCTTACGATGGGGTTGCTTATGATTTTAATGGCGATAATTTACCTGATATATTAATCTTCGACGAGGAGAATGACAATATAGCATGGTTTCCAAATATTGATGGACAAAATTTTGGAAGTAAAATTATCATTGACACGAATGTTGATAATTTAGGAGTGGTAGAAGCTGGCGACTTTGATGGGGATGGAGATATTGATATTGTGGCTGGAGGCAATCCTAATATAGTTTGGTTTGAAAATACAGATGGACAAGGGACATTCAGTTCTTCCATATTTATAGGAAGTATTGCTAATGCTCAATTTCAAGCTATTGCCATCGCCGACTATAATAATGATAATGACCTTGACATATTGGTGGGTGCAACTAATAGAATTGGATGGTATGATAATATTGATGGACAGGGCGACTTTGGAAATCCCTTGTGGCTTACAACCTTTCAAGGAACTTGGGCACTAGCTGCTGCTGACTTGGATAGTGATAATGATATTGATGTGGCTTATGTTTCTTCCAATTTTAATAAACTAGCTTGGTTTGAAAATCTAGACGGACTTGGAGATTATGATGGTACGAATGATATTGAAACAATTAACCCTACTGTTTATTCTATGGTTGCTTTTGATGTGGAAGGAGATGGTGACAATGACCTGATGTATGGAAATCATGAAACAGATGAAATTTTTATTTATTTAAATGAAGATGGACTAGGTAATTTTAATGAAAAAATAACCATCAATGATAATGTCGATACTCCATTTGGACTTGGAACTGGAGACTTTGACAATGATGGTGATTTAGATATTTTCTCCGTTTCGCAAGGAGATTATAAAGTGGTATGGCATGAAAACTTTTATTCTAGTGCAAAAATCCAAGTAACTGTTTATTGGGATGAAAACGAAAATGGAATTCGAGATGCTGGAGAGGTTGGTTTAAATTCACAAGGTCTTTCCATTTCTCCAAATACAACTGAAAGTTTTACAACAGGTCAAGGTGAATTTATATTGCCTGTTAATTTTGGAACTTATGAAGTGAGTTGCCAACCAACACCAGGCTGGGAGTTGACTTCTGATTCAATAATTGATGCAACGGTTTTAGATTTCAATGTGACTAATTTATCTTTTGGATTAAAGTCAGTTGGCAATTTTTCTTCAGCAAATATTGATTTGACATCTGCTACAACTCGATGTGGATTTGATGTTCCCTTTTGGATTAATTATCAAAATACGGGAAACCAATTTGAGAATGGAATAGTTTCTCTCGAATTAGATGATCTAGTTTCATTTATTAGTTCCTCTCCTGCCCCCGATCAAATTAATGGAAACCAACTCAGCTGGAATTTCCAAAACTTAAATCCAACTCATACTAATTTAATTGTACTTGAATTAGAAATGCCTGGAGTTAACAACATTGGAGATTTTATTAACCTAACTTCTTCAGTTGAATTAATTGATAATTTGGGAAATCCGACTACCTCCACCGAGTATGATTTTTCATCTCAAATTAATTGCGCCTATGATCCAAATGATAAACAAGTAGAACCTAATATTCCAGATTTTGAAAATTACACCTTCTTTGGAGATTCATTAATTTATACCATCCGATTTCAAAACACAGGAACCGATACGGCTTTTAATATTAAAATTACAGATCAACTTGATCCGAACTTAGATTGGTCTTCTTTCCAAGTTATTGCTGCTAGTCATGCTTACGATGTACAACTAGATGATAATGGATGGATTGAATTTTCTTTTAATAATATTCTTTTACCTGATAGTTTTATTAATGAAGTCGCAAGTCATGGTTTTATAAAATATATCATTTCTCCAATTACTGGATTGCCTGAAAATACCGTAATCGAAAATGATGCAAGTATATTTTTCGATTTTAATCCACCAATTTTTACGAACCAGGTATCAAATATTTTAGTGTCTGAATATCCCGTTTTTGCAGAAATTGGTCATCCTACCTGTTTAGGTTATTTCAATGGATTTATTAACATCACTCCTATTATACCCGATTTAATCTATTCTTGGAATAATAGTTTGGTGGGGCCTTATATTAGTGGTTTACCATCTAATGATTATAATTTAATAATTACAGATGGGTCGGGGCAAGTTTTTTTCGATACTATTTATACCCTAATAGCCCCTGATCCAATTTCGGTAAATCTCAGTAGTACACCATCAGAGATTAGCAATCCAACAGGTACTGCTACTGCTGTTGCTTCAGGCGGAACATCTCCTTTTACATATGTTTGGAATACTCAACCTCAACAAATTTCACAAACTATCAATGAACTTTTCTCTGGGAATTATATGGTTACCATTGTAGATGCAAATAACTGTTTTCTGATAGATTCAGTTTTTGTGGATCAATTTGTCAACAATCAAGATTTAGTTGAACAATGGAAATTCAACCTTCAACCTAATCCAGCAAAAGATAAAGTCTTTATTGATTTTGAATTACCTATTTCGGATGACTGGCAATTAAAGATTCATCATTCTACTGGACAGTTAATAAAATCTTTGAATGGGAAATCAGCTATTAATGCAAAACAAGAAATAATTATTGAAAACCTGTCAACCGGAATTTACCACGTTTCTCTCTTTGTGCGAGGACAATTCTTAGTTCGAAAATTAATCGTTTTCAATGACTAATTTCTATTCGAAAAGATGTTATTGTAAATGGTTGGGATAGTGATTTTTTAAAAATTGAAAGTTGTTATGCCTTCATCGACGACAAGGGTGAAAGGTAAAACTGCTTTCAATTTTTAGTTTTTTCTAAAACAATACTTTGAATAGATGAATATCTTTCTCTCCTTCCAAATCATCTTCGAATTCCAAACCTTCTTCTCCTCTTATCGTTACTCCTTTTTTTTGCAAAAAAAATACTAGATGTTACTTCTTCAATACTTAAGCATCGTTTAAGTTTTATTAAAAATAAAATTTAAACGATGCTTGAATTCAACTCTAGTTCAATATCTTTTTTTACTTCTTAACAAAAGACCTTACCCTATTCATATGCCCCGAATGAATTTGAATAAAATACAACCCAGGCGTTAAATTTGAAATATCTATGGTTGAACTATTCGATTGAACCTCGATGACTTTACCACCGACGTTATTCATGATGACAATATGAGCATCTTCTTTTAAAGCTAACTCTCCTCTTAAATTTAAAATATTAGTCACCGGATTTGGAAACACCTCAAATGTTTTGTCGTCTTTCATTTCTACACTTACCATATTTGAATAGGATGTTTCTCCATCAAAATCAATTTGCTTGAGTCGATAGTAGGCCATCTTAGCATCCAAGTCAGCATCTATAAACTGATATCTTTGAGGCGTTTGGACGGATCCATTTCCTCTGACAAAACCAATCTTATTCCAGGCTTCCCCATCGATAGATCGTTCAATTTCAAACCCTTCATTATTTAATTCTGTTTCCGTATTCCATTCCAAAAACACATCTTTTTCCTTTGCCGTTGCTTTAAAATCAGTAAGCTCAACTGGCAACACAAAACTACTCGTTAAGCGTATATGATCAAAAGCTCCATCTTCTGAAGAAGCTTGATTGATCAGTTGAATTCGAATAGATAAATTAGTTGGATTACCTACACTAGTAATGGTGTAAGTATAGTCTACAAAAGTACCTGATAAAGTTGAACCATCAGGTACCCCATTTAAATCGGTATCCTCTTGATAGAGGTCAATTGTTGTATTACCAATGAAAGCACCAATAGTTGTATAAGAACCAGAATTCACATTATTCTCTGATGGCAAACAATTATTACAGTTTGCACCAGTAGCTATATCTCCATCAAAAGCGTATTCAATAAAAATTCTTTCTTCCCCTTCATGTTGGTTGTTGTCGTCTTCCGCTGCTAATTTTACGACTATCTGAAACGTATTTGCTCCTCCAGTAATGGCTACAGTTTGCATAACTAAATAAGCATTTTCACCTGTCCCTAATGGGTTCTCACCTGCGGCTCCTTGATCCACATCGCTACCTGCAAAATAAAAAGTTCCATCTTCACCTATCGCATTATTGGTAGCCAAATCTCTGAAATTAGCATTGGCATTTGTTGGACATTCTCCGTCCTGCATTCGTCGGAAAAAATCCGCATTGCAAGTACTTGTAAAATTATTAGATTCATAACGAGTCCCTTCCCCATCCGTCTCAAAAGATTCGGTAAAGGTTTGAGCAAAAATTGGAAAATAACATAGCATACAAATTAGAAGTGTACAAAATTTAGTCATGTTTACTTTTGTTTTAAATGTCAAATACATCGGTTTAAGAATGAAAAACATAAATGTATTTTCAAAAGAAAAGCTATCCTAAAATTGTATTGAGACACATTTTAGACATTAAAAAAAATATAAAACAGGAAAAAGAATTAGATTGGACAAATAATAATACGCAATATGTAAAACATTGTTAATCAGCATTTTACATTAAAAAAACAATTGGACACTCCTTAAATGGCTGCTAAGTGATTTTCTAAACTATCACTTCGTTTTAAATCAAATTGCTTGCGAAGTCTATACCTAGCTTTGTGTACTCCGCTCATAGAAATACCCAAAATTTGTGCAACATCCTTTGGCGGAATATTCAATCGAATCAGCGCACAATGCCGCAATTCTTTATTGGTAAGACTAGGACATTGATTAAATAAATTATCAAAAAAATTAGGAGAAACCTGTTCAAAGGTTTGCTTAAATAAATCCCAATTTTGAGCATTGACATCTTGCAAATGTAAAGAATTCAATATCTTTTGAGCCTCCCTATTTTGAGGATATTTTTGGGCAAAATTTTGTAATTTTTGAAAAAATTGACGGATAAATTCATCCTTTTGAATAGTCGTTAAAGAGAGAAAAGCCACTTCGATATTTTTTTGATCTAACAAAGATTTTAAATTCTCTAAATCTGAATTTTGTTGAGATAAAGTCTCCTTCAATTTATCTTGCTGCTTCTGCAAATTTTTTCTTTTGGTCAATTGCCAAATGAGCAAACCTATAATTGTACCAATAGCCAAAATCCAATAGATAGGCGAAATGGAATTTTGTTCTATTAAGGTGTTTTGCTTCGTTGATAAATATTTATTCTTTTGTCTTTCCAACAAAATCCGGGTAACTTCTTTTTGGCTATCCATACCATAAACTTCATCTTCTGTTTCTTTGTATTCCGTTCGATACAAAAGTGCTTTTTCCAAATCTCCCGTTGCCTCATAAAGATTGGATAGATGTCCCGCTGCACTAGATAAATCTTTTGTCTGACCAACTTGACTCCATAAATCATATCCTTTCAGTAAATATTTCTCCGCATTCAAATAGTCTTTCTCCAAAAGATAAGTTTCTCCCAAGGAAGTAAATTCAATCGCAAGTCCTGGAAGTTTATTAATGGAAGAATCAACAGCAATTGCTTGCCAAAGTATTTTTTTGGACAATTCTAAATCTCCTCTTTCCCGATGAATTTTTGCGATATTATTCAAGGTATTTCCTATCGATTTTACTTTGGCTTTTTTATAACAGTCCAAAGTTTTATTATAAAAATCTAAAGCTTTATCATATTCTTTTTTCTTCAAATAAATATTCCCAAGATTATTATTTGTAGTTCCCATGTATTTGTAATCCTCCATCTTTTCATATATTTGAAAAGCTTCCAAATACAATTCTTCCGCTTCCTGATACATCCTTAGTCGATTTAAAATCAATGCAATCCCATTTAATGTTGAAGCAGTTCTAGGATGATTATCAGTAGCTCGGTGAAGATCAAGTGCTTCAAATAAATGTTCCAATGCTTTGGGATGATTACCTAAAAAAGAATAAGAGTTTCCTGCATTTAACAAATTAGTAGCCCACATGGCTGTATCTTTAATTTCTTCCCCAAGCTCAATCAACTTGATATATGCAACTAATGCTTGCTCATAATCACCTTTCCCATAATGAACATTACCAATATTACCTTCTACCTTTAATATCTGAACAGTATCTGCCAAAGTATTAAACAGATCTAAAGCTTTTCCAAAATAGGTTAAGGCTTCCTCAAAATTCGATCGATTTTGATTATTAATTCCAAGTACATTCCAGGCTTTTCCTATTCCTGAAGCATCATTTAATTTTTGATATATTTTTACACAACTTTCAGCATATTGATTCGAAATATCATATTGACCATTAATAGAATTGATAACTCCCAGATGATAAGAAGCCAAGCCTTCCCCTTCTAAATAATTATTTTTTTTTGCTAAGGACAATCCTTCTTCGCCATATTTTTTAGCTAACTGGTTTTTTGAAAATTTTAATTTCCAACTCAGGTCGTTCAGAACATCTACTTTTTCATTTCCAATAAGGGTAGGTAAAATTTGAATCAAACTATCTGTAGAGGTAAAACCACTTAAGATGGGAAGAGAAAGAAAATAGAAAAAAAGGATTTTACAAAATCTCATTTGATTAACTTGGTTCGTTGAAATATATAAATAATCGAAAACTACATTTTAACAATCAGAACAAAAATATCTTTTTTCAAATAGAAGTTGTCCTTTTTTCAATTTTTCTAAAAGGTTTAACTTTAAAAGGATTAGGTTAAAGTTTCTCGAAAAATTTAAAGTTTGTTGAAAGACTAAATTAAAATAAATTCTTTGATCATTATCCTTTTCAGCTACTTCAACTATACATATTCTAGTTACTTATATAACTTACAAAAATGAATATCATCCTCGCCTTCCAAATTCCCTACGAACCAATCATCTTTGGTTACAAAACCAATCCCCACCTCATCCTCGAATATCTTGCTTTTTTTATCGGCTACCGCTACTATGTTTTTTTAAGAAAAAAAAGTACCGATGCTATCTCCTCCAACAATAGGTTATCCATCATTGCGGGAGCTATTTTCGGCGCATTAATCGGTTCCCGTTTAGTTGGATTTTTAGAGCAACCGATTTTTGAAATGACGATGGAACGGTTTATTTACTTGTTAAATGTCAAAACGATTATGGGTGGATTGTTCGGTGGATTGCTCGGTGTCGAATTTATCAAATGGATCATTGGCGAAAAAGAATCTTCTGGTGATCTTTTTACTTTGCCGATAATTCTAGGAATTTTTATTGGAAGAATTGGTTGCTTTCTGACTGGAATTAATGAATTCACTTATGGAAGCGAAACCACTTTTTTTATGGGAATGGATTTAGGCGATGGAGTGAATCGACATCCCACTTCACTTTACGAACTCTTCTTTTTAGTGGCGCTTTTCTTTTTTCTAAAAAAGTTAGGAGAAAAAAACCAGTTCCCCAAAGGTCATATTTTTCAATTTTTCATGTTAGCTTATTTTGGATTCCGATTCTTGATTGAGTTTATAAAACCTAATATTTTTTTTACCTTAGGACTGAGTAGCATTCAATGGCTTTGTGTTGTTTGCTACATTTATTATTGGAAAACAATTTTGCTTTATTCGTTTGATGTTGAACGTTAGACGTTTTACGGTTATCCCAACTACTTATTTTTTTTTAGAATAAAATACAATTTATGCCTACTCGAAACTACACCTATTATGATTTCACTTTAAGTCTTTGCCCTGAATGTTTAAGGCGAATAGATGCAAAAATTATCTTCGAAGATGGAAATGTTTACATGCTCAAACGTTGCCACGATCATGGAACTTCCAAAGTTTTGATTGCTGACGATATTGAATATTATAAAAATATTAGAAACTACAACAAGCCTTCCGACCTTCCTCATAAGTTCAATACAAAAACTCATTTTGGTTGTCCTTACGATTGTGGGTTATGCCCTGATCACGAACAACATTCTTGTTTGACCGTCGTCGAAGTAACTGATCGATGCAATCTTTCTTGTCCGACTTGCTACGCAGGTTCGTCACCAACCTATGGCAGACATCGAACTTTGGACGAAATAAAAAAAATGCTAGACACCGTAGTTGCCAATGAAAAAGAACCTGATGTCGTACAAATCAGCGGAGGTGAACCAACGATCCATCCTCAGTTTTTTGAGATTTTGGATTATGCGAAAACATTGCCGATCAAACATTTGATGCTCAATACGAATGGAATTAAAATAGCAATGGATTTCGATTTTGCGAAAAGGCTGGCGACTTACATGCCTGACTTTGAAGTGTATTTGCAATTTGATTCTTTTAAGAAAGAAGTTTTGGAAAAAATGCGGGGAGCGAATTTGTTGAAAATTAGAGAGAAAGCTTTGGAGCATTTAAATGAATTAAATTTGTCCACTACCCTAGTCGTCACTTTGCAAAAAGGATTGAATGATGATGAAATTGGAAAAATTATTGAGTTTGCTTTGAAGCAAAAATGTGTACGAGGAGTTACTTTGCAACCGACTCAAATTGCAGGACGTTTAGAAAACTTTAATAGTCAGACTGATCGAATTACTTTGACGGAAGTGCGAAGAAAAATTTTGGAACAAACATCTTTTTTCAAATCAGATGATATTATTCCTGTTCCTTGCAACCCTGACTCTTTGGCTATGGGTTATGTTTTAAAAATAGGTGGCGAAGTATTTCCTTTGACTCGATATGTGAATCCTGCTGACCTTTTGGACAGTAGTAAAAATACGATCGTCTATGAACAAGACGAACATTTGCATGGCAAAATGTTGGAATTATTTAGTACTGGAAATTCAGTAGAAAAATCGAATGAGCATCTTCATTCTATTTTATGTTGCTTGCCTCAGATTGATGCACCGAACTTGAGTTATGATAATTTATTCCGAGTCATCATCATGCAATTTATTGATGCCTATAATTTTGATGTTCGTTCCATTAAAAAATCATGTGTTCACATTGTGGACAAAGACAATAATATTATTCCATTTGAAACGATGAATTTATTTTACCGAGATGATAAAAAAGAAACGTTGGAAAAACTGAGGAATGAAATTGCTTAGAAGTAAAATTGCTTAATCCTAAAAATTTAAATCGATGAATTTTCTATTAATGAGTAATGGTTCTCTTGACTTCATACTTTACCTGTTAGTTATATTCTGGAGTATTCCAGTTATCATTTTAATTGTTGGTTTAACTCGATTAAAGAGTCGGCCTAAAAATGCTAAAACCTTAATCATTATTGCAGGAGTTTGGTTAGTCGTTGGAGGAGGAGCTTGTGGAGCTATGCTGTCATAGATGATTTTGCAAAAATCTAATTGGTTTATTTTTCAAAACAAAATGCTCAAGATGATTTTATTAGAATTTAATGGACAAGGATTAGAAATACTTGTATTTATTATCGCCATGTTATGGCTAATTCCAATTGTGATGCTTATTATTGGAATTGCTCAATTAAAAACTAAACCTAGACGTAGCAAAATATTAATGATCATTGCAGGTATTTGGTTAATTATAGGATTAGGAGTTTGTGGTTCTATGTATTCTTAAAATGATTTGCTGGATAGCTACTTTTTTTCACTTAAAATCTCCACAAAGTTTAGGTGATTTTATCCAACATCGGTAAGTGGATAAATTACTTCTAGAAAAGAAGTTATTAAAAAATATAAATATGAAACATCTAATTCTCCTCTCCATAATCGTATTAAGCTTTTGTAGTTGTGTACAAGAAATCCATTGTGATTTTGCAGATTACAATGTTGCGCCTTGCGGTTATAGCCTTCAAAAAATAGGAACCATTACCACCACCAATGCATCCTTAAAATTTCAAATGATTGATAAAAATATAGGATATGCTCATAGTTTTGCCGCTTCGAATATTGAATTATTCAAAACAGAAGATGGTGGTAAGACATGGAATAATTGGAATGTTAGTTTTAATCATCACCCTTTTAGAATGTCGTTTGTGAATAAAAACCAAGGATATATTGCTCAACGTGGAGATACTTTACAAGCTAGTATGATGATAACTAGTGATGGAGGATTAACTTGGACGGAACGAGAATATCCAGAGTATGAATTTTTCACTTTCCTTCTCAAAGACCAAAATGAAAATATTTATAGTTGTACAAGACAAGGTAAATTTATTAAATCAAGTGATCAAGGATTAACTTGGGAAAATATCATCTCGGTCTATCCTAGTCCTAGTTCCTATATAACTTCAATTGTGGATGATCAAATATTCTTTTCTGGTTTTGGCAAAGACATTTTTATATTTGACTTGGATGGTAATATTCTTAAAAAAATTATAGTTCAAAAAATTGATGATTTCCAACAGATGAAAATTATTGACTCTATGAATATTGTCCTATCGTATAATCGCTCTACTATAAAAACTTCAGACGGCGGCGAGAGTTGGTCTGACATCTATGATAAGGAAACAACCATCATAGACTTCCCTAGTCCTGAAGTTGGCTTGATGGTTATGAATGATAATTATTGCGATATTTATCAGGCTACGGTCATTGGCCTAACTAATGATGGTGGACAAACTTGGATGAAAAGTGAAGAGATGGAAGATTTTAAATCGCAATATAAAAGTGCTCAAAAGGTGGGAGACAATCATTACCTACTTTTGGTTGGAACTGACATTTATGAATTGAAAAGATAAATTGGATTCTATGGAATACGAATTAAACTCTTTTCCAAAAGAAAAATCTAAATTGGAGAATCCTTGATAGATTCATTTTTTCAAAAACTTAGTTTTACTTTTGCCAAAAAATAAAACTAATGAATAGCCCTAATTTCGGAATAGCCATTCACGGCGGAGCAGGAACCATTCTCAAATCAGAAATGACACCTGAAAAAGAAGCCAATTATAAAGCAGCTTTGGACAGAGCACTTCAAGCTGGATATGATTGTTTGCTCGAAGGAAAATCTTCCATGCTAGCAGTTGAAGCAGCCATTATTGAATTGGAAAATAGTCCATTATTTAATGCTGGAAGAGGTGCAGTATTTAATGCCAAAGGTCAACATGAAATGGACGCTAGTATCATGGATGGAAAAAGTCTTCACGCGGGCGCAGTCGCTGCCGTGAGAAATTTAAAAAACCCAATTTCCTTAGCAACTAAAGTTTTGCATCATTCCGATCATATTTTATTGATGGGCGAAGGTGCTGCTGAATTTGCCAAAGGATTTGAAATTGAGTTTGAATCTGATGAATACTTCTTTGACCAACATAGATTTGATCAATGGCAAAAAATAAAAGGAACAGATAATTTCCAATTGGATCACACTAAAAAGGATAAAAAATATCTCGGAACAGTTGGTGCTGTTGCTTTGGATAAAGATGGCAACCTTGCCGCAGGAACTTCGACAGGAGGAATGACTAATAAAAAATTTGGTCGAATTGGAGATAGCGCACTCATCGGTTTAGGTACTTATGCGAATAATAAAACTTGTGCGATCTCCTGCACCGGAAGTGGTGAATATTTGATGAGAGCAGTTACTGCTTATGATGTTTCTTGCCGAATGGAATACAAAGGATTAAGCTTGGAAGATGCTGTGAATGAATCAATCATGGATCGATTAACTGAGATTGGTGGTGATGGTGGACTCGTTGCAATGGATAAATATGGAAATATTTCTATGCCATTTAACTGTGATGGAATGTATCGAGCATCGAAAAATGCGCAGCATAGTTTGGTGGAGATTTATCGATAATAATATCTACAATATTTGTTTATCAAAAAGTCCTCCTAAAAGAGGGACTTTTTGATAAAAAAATACGCTTCGACTTTACGCTACTTTTCCCAGTCTTTATTTTTTTCCTCCTTTTAATTTACTCCTCAAAAGTGCTAGTTCTAATTTAATAACTCCTCTGCTCTCGCAACAATTTATAGACAAACCTTCAAAAAATCTTCTTTTCTTATTTTTTTTCATACTCAAGGGGTAACCTTTTTAAGGTTCAGTATATATGGACTTGAATTTAATAATTCTACCAAAATATACGACCATGAAAGTTTACTCGATATTAATATTTGTTTTTTTCGCTTGGGGATCAAGTTTTGGACAAAGCATGATGAAACAAACGCTAGGCATACATGGAAGCTCTGAATTTATTTATACCAATAACAAAAGCTATTTTTTCCAACAATCCATTGGCCAAGCTAGTGTAATAAACACTTATAACGCAAACAATCATCAACTCAGACAAGGGTTTTTGCAACCAGTAAAAGCAGCCTTAATTAATAGTGGGTTTGATACTACAATAGATGTTTTCATCTACCCCAACCCTTTCGATGAAACCATCAACTTAGATTTTGAAGAAGTCTTAACTGATGAAATTATTATCTCTTTTCACAATATCCTCGGGCAGTTGATATATCAAGAAAAATTTGCCCCTAGTGAAAATTTAACACTCCAATTTTCTAATCTTCCGATAGGTACTTATGTGCTTAGAGGGCAAATGCGTTCCCAGACATTTGCAGTAAAATTAATACGATACAAATGAAAACATGCTTACTTACACTCCTTCTTTTTATGGCAGGGATTCAGTTCACGAATGCTCAACAGTTATTTCTTAAAACTGGCGCGACCCTTTCAAATTTTCAATACGAAAACTCCGAGGGAGTTGCTTTAGAAAATTTACAATCAGTTGGAAAATTCCATTTTGGAATTGGTAATCGATATCTCATGAATCATGGTAGTCTCTTTTTTACCTATGGTGCAAGCTGGAATAACTATGGTGCAATAGGAAGTGATCCTCGCTTAAATAATTTCTTTGAGTGGGATTTGACCTATGCCGGTTTGCGTACTGGACTCGATTTTAAATTTCTGGAGGCTCAGGATTTTTCCATCTCCTTCTCTGGAAATATTGGCGCAGAATATCTGATCAGAGGTACTCAAGTAATCAATAATCAAACCTTTGACATCCGTGGTTCTGATGAATATAATTCATTGAATCTTATGCTTTGGGCAGGGCCACTTGCGAGTTATGAATTGTCCAGAAAGTCTGCTATTTGTTTTCAATATCAGTTTGGATATTCTCTGCTTAATTCACAAGGTTCAGGAAATGATAATGAACATTTAAAATTACTGGCACATCAATTTAGCATCGGATTTTTAATTAACATTACAAATGTTTACTGTCCATTTTAAAACCAATAGAAACAAATATTGACCGTTACAAATGTTATGCTCACCGAATAGAAGCACTTTCTTATTCTTTTTTTAAAATTTAAAATATCATGAATAATAAAATATTTTCCTTCCTTCTTTTTATATTTTTCACCATTTCTGCTAATGCACAAATAGATGGTATCTCTTATCAAGCTGTAATTATTGATAATAATCCACAAGAAATTCCGGGCGTCGATATACCTGCGAGTAACCTTCCAAATGCAAGTTTGGAAGTAAGATTTACGATCATCAATAATAACGGCATTGACGAATATCAAGAAACACATAAAACCGAAACTGATCCTTTTGGAATGATCAATTTAATGATTGGACAAGGTGACGTAAGTGGAGGCACAGCTAACCAATTTAACCAAATTTACTGGAGTGATGATAAAACGCTTATTGTCGAAATAGATCTGGAAGATGGAAATGGATTCATTCCATTTAGTGAACAATCCTTAACCTATATTCCTTATGTCAAGCATCGTGAAATCGTAGCAACCTCTACGCTAGATGTAGATGGCGAAACTAATCTCAACAACACGCTAAATGTCAACAATGGTAGCACCACCACATTAACTGGAGACTTATATGTCGAAGGCACCGCTTATTTTACGGACGGCGAATTTCAAAATCTTATTGTTCATCAAAATACCAATCTGAATCTATTAAACGTAGATGGCATCAGTAATTTCAATAATAATGTAAACGTTACTCAAAGTGCAGCGACTAATTTATCTGGTACTTTAAATGTAGATGGTATCAGTACACTAAACAACAATTTAACAGTTACTGCAAATAGTCCAACTACACTTTCGGGTACACTAGACGTTGATGGTAAAACAAATATCAATAATGAACTTTTTGTCAATGATGAATTTCAAACCCAACTATCTGGACAGTTGACTGTAGATGGTATCACTAATCATAATAATCAAGTTATTATTGACGCAGAAATGCCTAACTCTTCTCAGTCTGAATACCTAGCTTATCCACTAAGAGTACAAGGAGGTCAGCAAGGTATAGCCATTCAACTCAATCCCGATGACCCTAGTCGCTCTAACAATTACATTTCATTCTGGGGAGGTACTGGCGAAGTCAAAGGAAGAATAGAAGGTAATAATGGACTTACAGGAATCGGAATAAATGTAGTCCAAGCTACAATAGGACAGGTACCAGGAATTGGTGACATCATTGATGCGATAGTAGATGAAGATCAACCAGCACCGAATGTGGCCGCTAATGATTACTTTGTAAATGAATATGCTTTTGGAGCGTATAACCTAACCTTAGACTTTGTCATGTCAATTATTCGTTTTGGGATTAATGCCGCAGCTGCTTCAGGAGCCTGTGTGACTGGTGATTGTGATGATGCCATTTGGAGTTTTATGGACATGACTGTTGACGGAATTCAACTTGGAGGATACATCACTTACAACGAACTTAACCTTGGTGTTGCTTTTGAATCTGGAGGAGCTGACTATGCTGAGTTTTTAGAAAAAGTAGATCATGAAGAATTAATGACATTGGGAGATGTCGTAGGTATGAAAGGAGGAAGAGTTTCAAAAACATTTATTGAGGCAGAAAGATTCATGGTGGTCTCCGCAAATCCTATGATCAGCGGAGCCATGCCTGATACTGATAAAGAATATCTCTACGAACGAATCGCATTCATGGGCCAAGTTCCAGTTAAAGTAATGGGGAAAGTTAATCGAGGAGATTATATTTTACCTTCAGGAAATGGGGAAGGAATGGCTATCGCCGTTAATCCAAATTCTATGAAAACTGGAGACTATGCTCGAATCGTTGGTGTTGCCTGGTCAGATTATGATGGGGATGATTTATTCAGTTTTATCAATACCGCTGTCGGATTAAATACGAATGATTTAGTTGGTGTCGTAGAACAAATGCAGCAAGTAATTAACCAAATGCAAATTGCGATAGCAGAAACTAACAAAAATTATGATCCTGCTTTTTTTGAAAACAACTCTGCCGTGCCTAGTGTACAAAACAACCAAACAACGGCTGCATCTCTTAATGATCAATTAAAAATTGATTTCCAAGGTAAGTCGCTTGAACAAATCATAAAAGAAAATAAATCTATTCTAACCGAACACAACTTTGATTTTTCTCTTTTCCCTCTGCTAGAAGAAACCTTAGACAATCCAACAAAAGAGAATCTGGATCAATTGGTGGTTTACTATAGTTCCGTACTAGAACATGCCAAAAAGATGAATCCAAGATCGAAGTAAAATTTATCTAAAATATTAAATGCAAAAAGTCTTTATCATTTTTTTAAATGATAAAGACTTTTTGATCACGTCATCAAAGATTGATTAACTTGATACAGTTTATTGAATATACCTAAATCTGTATCATTCAAATTCCGCATCAATCGGCAATACATGAATTTCTTTTTTATCAATGGTAAAAGTATCACTATTTGCTAAAACATGAACTCTAAGATTTGCCATCGTCATCGGCATTCCTTCTGGCAATATCTTTTCATTATTATGTTCCAAATCACTTGGATCAAAAATAATCACCATCCCAGAACCGATCACCGTAAAATGATTGGAGTCTCTAATCACCAAACCAGTATCCTCCGCCAAACCAACTCCTAACAATTTAGGATGTCTAGCCACCGCTTCTGCCATTCTTCCAAACCTTCCTCTTTTAATAAAATGGGTATCAATAATTAGATTTGGAATAAAATTCATTCCATCTCTCATATCGACTGCACCTTTTACCAATGCCTCACTACTACTCCCTCCCGAAATCATTTCTGTTGACATCGCCATTGCTCCGGCACTCGTTCCTGCAATGACCAACCCCTCCTCTTCATATCTTCGAGTCAATATTTTATGCATGGAAGACTGACCGATGATGTCCACAATCCGAGATTGATCACCTCCCGAAAACATAATGCAATCTGCCTCTTCTACTAATTGAAGCCATGCTGGTTTTTCAGCATGTTCCCTATCTGTGATATTTAAAACAGTCACATCAGTACATCCTAAGCCTCCAAAAGCCTTCATATAATTTCCTCCAACCTCAACTGGAATTCGAGAAGCAGTAGGGATGACGAGAATCTTCGCATCCACTCCTCCGCTTTCTCTGACCACTCTACTTAGGATTCCATCTTTTACAAAATCGAGATTATACGATTCATTTACTTCTGGTCCTTTATCTTCATTTCCACCGATTGGAATAAGTATCCCTTTTTTTGTCATGTTCTATGGTATTTAAATTTTCTGCAAAATAAATCAATAAACATTAGAAACTATGCCAATTATTTATTTTATGTTTAGAAATATTTTTTAAACGTAAAACCTACATAAATATGAGAATTATCGAAATCCGCGCCATGCGAGGTCCAAACTACTGGTCAATCAGAAGACATAAACTAATTGTCATGACTTTGGACTTGGAGGAGTATGAACAAAAACCAACCAATAAGATTGACGGGTTTCTTGAAAACCTAAAAAAAATGTTCCCAGGAATGTACGAACATCGTTGCTCGGTTGGAACAGCTGGAGGGTTTTTCCAAAGAGTAGAAGAAGGAACTTGGATGGGGCATGTAATCGAACATATTGCTTTAGAAATTCAAAGTCTAGCAGATATGGAAGTTGGATTTGGGCGAACAAGAGGATATGGGAAGGAAGGAGTTTATAGTGTAGTTTTTAGTTATCTCGAAGAAAAAGTTGGAAGGTATGCTGCCAAGGCTGCAGTAAGAATTGCCCTAGCTTTATCAGAAGGAGAAGAATATGATCTCGAAGATGATATTCGAGAAATGAGAGAAATCCGAGAAGCAGAAAGATTGGGGCCAAGTACTGGATCAATCATTGAGGAAGCAGTTAATCGAGGTATGCCTTGGATTAGATTGAATAAATATTCTCTTTGCCAAATCGGTTATGGCATCAATCAAAAAAGAATTCAAGCAACCGTTTCAAGTGATACTAGCAGCATCGGAGTTGAAATTGCTTGCGACAAAGAAGATACTAAACACCTTCTCAAGCAAGCTAATATTGCTGTTCCCGAAGGAGAAATTATCAGATCAGAAAGAGGTCTTCAAGACGCAATTGACGATATTGGTTACCCACTCGTCATCAAGCCGATCAATGGAAATCATGGACGAGGAATCACCATCAATATACAAAATTGGGACGAAGCATTGATTGGATTTGAAGCTGCGAAAAAAGTTTCTCGAAGTGTTATTGTTGAAAAATATATCACAGGTGATGATTATCGACTTTTAGTGATCGACTACAAATTGGTGGCAGCTGCGAAGAGAACTCCTGCTCATGTTATTGGTGATGGGAAATCTACAGTACAAGAACTAATCGATGAAGTGAACAAAGATCCACGCCGAGGTTTTGGTCATGAAAAAGTATTGACAATGATAACTGTCAATGAGATGACCACTAATATTTTAAAAGAAAAAGGATATGATTTAGACTCTGTCATCAAAGATGGGGAAATTGTAAACCTAAAAGATACCGCTAATTTAAGCACAGGAGGAACTGCTACAGATGTAACTGATATCGTTCACCCAACCAATATTTTTATGGCGGAACGAATTGCGAAAGTGATTGGCTTAAATATTTGTGGCATCGATTTGATGACCACAGATATTTCAAAACCTGTTTCAGAAACAGGTGGCGCAGTCCTCGAAGTAAACGCTGGCCCTGGATTTAGAATGCACCTCGCTCCTACTGATGGATTGCCTCGAAACGTTGCTGCACATGTCATGGATATGCTTTATCCTCATGGTTCAACTGCAAGAATTCCTATCGTTGCCATCACAGGTACTAATGGAAAAACCACCACTACTCGACTGATTGCCCACATGGTAAAAATGATGGGACACAAAGTTGGATACACTACTTCGGATGGTATTTATATTCAAAATCATATGCTCGATAAAGGAGATTGTACAGGACCTGGAAGTGCTGAGTTTGTTTTAAAAGATCCGACTATTGACTTTGCTGTTTTGGAAACGGCAAGAGGAGGTTTGCTTCGATCTGGTCTTGGATTTAAGAAATGTGATATTGCTATCGTTACAAATATTGCACCTGATCATTTAGGTTTGAGAGGTATCAATACCGTAGAACAAATGGCAAGGCTTAAAGGAGTTGTTCCCGAAACGGTTATGCCAGACGGTTATGCTATCTTAAATGCTGATGACGATTTGGTTTATGATATGAGAAAAAATCTCGAATGCAATATTGCCTTATTTTCTATGGATGAAAATAATGAACGTATCAAAGCACATGCTGCTAGAAACGGACTTTCTGCTATTTATGAAGATGGGTTCGTTACGATTTGCAAAGGCACTTGGAAAATGCGAGTTGCCAAAGTCGTAAATGTTCCATTGACTTTTGGTGGAAAAGCTCGATTTATGATTCAAAATGTTTTGCCGGCTGTCTTGACTGGATTTATTCGAGGCTTTGATTTAAGGGAAATTAAAATGGCCATCGAATCATTTATTCCTTCGCCTGCACAAACTCCTGGAAGATTAAATCTTTTCAAATTTAAAAATTTCTCAGTCCTTCTTGACTATGCGCACAATGAGGCAGGTATGTCTGCCTTGCATAATTTTATTTCGAATTTGGAAGGAACACCTAAGGTGGGAATCATTGCTGGTATCGGCGATCGAAGAGCAGAAGATAATGAAGGCATGGGAAAAATGGCTGCCATCATGTTTGATGAAATAATCATTCGACAAGACAAAAACCTTCGAGGAAAAACAGAAGAAGAATTAATTGATATGCTTTCGAATGGAATCAAAAAACATGACCCTAACAAAAAAATATCTATTATTCCAAGTGAAGAAGAGGCGATCACTCATGCCATTACGAATGCAGTTCCTGGATCACTCATTGTAATTTGTAGCGATGTGGTACCTGATGCCTTGAAATTGGTGCAAAGTTTTAAGGAGAAGGAAGCGAATGAATTATATGATAATGTCACTTCATAAAGTGAGTTAAAATATTTTTTTCCAAAAAGAAAACCCTGAGAATTATTAGTTTAATTCTCAGGGTTTCTTTTTGATTTTCTTAAAATTCTCTACCCTGCATTTTTTTAGTGGAGTCTCAGAGAGACGGAATATGGGTGAAAAATAAAAACAAAATGTACATCATTCGAGTACCAGAGGTACAAAATATAAAATATTTCGTGCCTCTGCCACTTTCCAAAAAAACATACAGTAAAGAATCCAAAATCAAATTTTCAAAAATCTAGAAATTCCAATTTCTTTTTTGTCTCCTACTTGAATCCAATAAATTCCCACAGGCATTTTTTCCATAGAAATATTTTTAGCCTCATTACTATTGATTTCACCTGACTGAATAATTTGTCCTCGACTGTTAAATATTTTATATTGAAATTTCTCAAAACTCGAACTAGTTGTCGATATAAAAATCTCGCCCGAAGTTGGATTTGGGAAAACCTTTAACTCTAATTCATTTTTTTCCTGATTAAAAATAGCAGTAAACACTCCTACTCTAAAATCAAGATTTCCTATTGAATGTTTATCAATCGAAACAGAATATACAGATGGAGAATCATCAATTATCCAATTAGTACTTTCCAAAAATTCCACTTCATAATCACCTGATGGAACTGAAAAACGATACATTCCATCTCCATAACTAAAAGTTGTAATACTATCTGGTAACAATCTCAAGTGTTGAAGTGCTACTGGTAAATCACTCGAATCTTTTTCTTGATTTTGATTGAGATCTTGATAAACAAAACCTGTCAAAGAATAAAGTGGCTCAGCTACAACTCCTGCAATTTGACTTTCATTAAAAACAATCACGCCTCCATCTCTAAATGTTATCCATATATTATTTGACTCGTCAAAAGCAAAGTCGTTGATCTTTTCAGTAAATAAAGGTGAATTAGATTCATTATAACAAATCCAATCATTTCCTACTTTTTTGCAAAGTCCATTATCCGTTTTAAACCACAAATTTCCATAATTATCCCAAACAGGACGAGAAAGTAATTTATAGGGTGCAATGAAATTTTCCCAATCAGATCCATTATAAACCTTAAAACTATAATCATAAATGAAAAAACCATGGGGAACCCAAATGTCTTGATTAGGTGCAATAAAAAAATCGCTAACTCCAATTGGATTCTCTGTCCATAGAGGAATCTCTGTCCATGAATCTCCGTTATATTTGTTCAATGAAAACCCTATATTATATAAATTCCCAAATGTGTCTACTTCAACACGACGAGATTTATCTGAATAAACACTACCAAATATAGATGCTTGCATACCATCTAAATAAGTAATTTCTCCATTATCAAAAATGATAATTTCAGATTCTCCTGATGCAATATAAACTTCACCATTTTTACCAATAGCTATATTTTGCCCCGCATTATATATAGAATCTCCGTTTGATAGAGAAAAGCTGACATTATAAAAAGAGGTTCCATCGAATCTACTAATCGTTGAATTTCCTCCCTGAATCCAAACATTACCAGAAGCATCAGCTCCCTCAAGCCTTTTCCAATAAAATAATGAAAGAGAATCAGGTGGATATTCAAACCAATCAACTCCATCAAATTTGAGCAATCCATTTTGTGATGCGAGCCATTTAATATTGTTTTTATCTATAATAATATTATAAACGTCGTTAGTTGGAATTCCAGAAATTGATAAATCGATGATAGAAGTTTCTGTTCCATCAAATTTGTGAAGTAAAGATTTTCTCGCATTAGTGAAATAATAGTTAGTATCATGTTTATACATAATCCATTGGTGGTTATTATCATCTATAACTAAACCATCAGGATTTCCATTCGACAATCCAATATTTTCTAATTCATGAGTAGTCCAATCCTGTCCGTCATATTCAATAAATGTATTATCCCAAGTCGCAATCCAGATATGATCATTGGCATCTATATAAGCAGATTGCTCAGTATTACCTAATGCATTCAAATTAGTTCCAGATGGAAAACTCATAAATTCCCAATCGACTCCATCGTATTTTAAAAAATTGGAAGTAGAAGAATTTACAATTAGCATGTACACATTTCCTTGACTATCTGCTAAAAACTGAGTTGTGTTCCACAAATATATTCCTTGAGGTTCAAGATCATGAAATATCCATTCTGTCCCTGTGTATTCGCCAAGAATTCGATAAGTATTATCCGCATTTTTAAACCTAGCCCAAATATGAGAATTTCCATCAATTCCAAAAGCTGAAGAAGTGCCAGAAAAAAAATTTAACGTACTATCAGGTGAAGCAATTTCTTGATACGTTCCATTTTCAAAGTAATATAAATTAGGTTTTTCGAATCTTCCATAAATCCATATTTTACCATCAGGGTCTTCTTTTATATCATCTATCGATTGGATGGTGTCTCCATTAATTTCATTAATTTGATCCCATGATGTACCATCGAATTTCATCAATTTTTTAGATTGTCCTCCTAACCAAACTGTTCCTTCTGTATCTACTAAAAGATTGGAATAACTATAATCTCGTATTCCAGAATTGATTGGATTCCAATTGGTTTTTGTTTCCGTATCAATATCTATCCGAGTCAAACCACTTCCAGAAATAGTCCAGAGATAATTTTCATGCAACTGAAAATCAAAGACCTCATCAGGTCCTTTGAATTGCATCCAATCTTGAGCAAAGGAATTAAAAGAAAAAAATAGGAAGAGAATAGAAGTGAGTGTTTTGGGTTTCATGCTTTTATGTTTTGAAGAACGTCATTCTTAATTTCTAAAATTAAGTTATTTTTCGATATTTATTATAAGCATGATTGGAAAAAAGATTATCCAAAAAATCACTTCTCCGCAGCAATCACACTATACCACCAAATCCCTTTTTGAAAAGCATCATACTGCCTCATCGACCCGACGAGATTTCCATGCTGAACTGCTGATCGAATTTTAAACAATTTCAACACCCACTCTATCGGATAAGATCGCTTACATTTTTCATGCAAATTTCGTAGCGATACGCCAACTCGATCATTAAAATTTTCGATTTCAATATTTTTAAAACCTACCGATTTCATATGATTAAAATGTTCTTCTTCCGTATCAATATCTTCGATGGCCCAATTGTTAAGCCATTTTTTTTTCAACAAAATTTCATCTTTTTCGGACAATGGTCTTTTGGTTCGAAGATATTCGGCGAGTACAATTCGACCACCAGGTTTGAGCAAACGATAAGCTTCTTGGTAAAAATCAATTTTATTTTCAGCATGACAAACACTCTCACAAGCCCAAATCACATCGAATGATTCCGCAGCAAAAGGAGTCTGACAATAATCTGCCTGAACAAAATCTGTCGTCCCTTTTAAAGTCATTGAACTTGCTCTTTTCTTGCAATCTGCTATTTGTCGCTCGGGTAGAGAAATGCCGACTACATCTGCTGCAAAATGCGTCGCTAACCAAAGAGAACTTCCTCCTAAACCACAACCTGCGTCCAAAATCCGATCTCCATTTTTCACTTTAGCTTTAGTCGCTAAAATTTTATTGGTGTGAGCAAGTGCGTCATAATGCGAGTTTGATTCTTCGTCATAAAAACCAAAATGTAAGGCTGGATTTTCCTTATCGTACCAAGCAATTTTATAATCAAATTCTGTTTGGTCGTAATATGCGATGATGTCTTTTTTGTCCTTTTTTATTGTTGCCATTCGCCAAAGATAAAGATTGTCAATGATTACAAAAGAAAATGAATTATAAATTAAGTTGCATAGGTTGAAAAGTGATCCCCATGGTTCTACACCCTTTACATATTATTAATTCTAACAAAAAATCTAATTCATCCGATTCAAATTATCATCCACATCTCGATTTTGATATTTCGATTTAAATTCTTTTCCAAAAGAATATCGCATGGAAATCATAAAGGCTTTTCGATCAGAAAAACGAGTTTCATTCGTAATTATATCGTTGAATTCTGTCAGCGAAGTAAATTCAAAACCTCGATATACATCATTAAAATTCAGCGTCACGGAAAATTTATCTTTAAACGTTTTCGAAATAAAAAAATCTAAATTAGAAAATGCTTTCGCATCTGTCACTCCCGTTTTCCGATTCGTCATTCCGTAAAATGTTGCGCCAAATGAAAACCTTTTGGGTAATTGAATCTGTTGTCGAGTATAAAAATAAATCGAAGGAGTCACCCCTTGAACCGCTGCAGTCGAATCAACCATTTCAGCAATCGAAAAACGAACGAAGTTTGTAGCACTCCATTTTTTATAGCCAAATGGATTTACAATCGAAAGATTAAGAGAACGTTCTTGCTCCAAATTAACTGGTGAACTAATCAATCGACCAGTAGTTTCATCTTGAATAATATTTACAAAAGTTGGATTTTTTCGACGATTATAACTCAATTCAAACGAATTCCTTTTGTATTGAAAATTGGCTGAAATTTCCTCATTAATGCTTGGCTGCAAATTAACGTTTCGAGTATATTCCAAAAATGGTGTAATGTATGTTGTGATCGAACTAGAATTTAAATAGTTAGGACGAGCAACTGTTTTCGCATAATTTAAAGTTAAAGTCCAACTCGAATCCAATGGGATGTTCATCATCACCTTTGGGAAAAAAATCGTTTGTTCAAAATCGATGGTTAAGTCATCAGCTGATTTAAATCCACCTTCCACAGAAGCTCGTTCCATCCGAAGACCAAATGAATAATCTACCTTTTTTACCCTACCTGAAACCTGAGAATAGGCTGCAATGTTTTCTTCTGAGTAATTATAAAAATCTGAAAAATAATCCGTTGTCATCAAATATTCAAATTCCGAAAAGGCTTCCGCTTTCGCTCCTGCATAATTAAACCCCATTTCAAAGGTCTCATTGTCAAATATTTTTTTCTCAAAATCAACTCGTGCAGCATAAGCATCAATCATAAAATCTTGGTCTCGATTTTCGAAGATATCAAAACTGCTCCCATCGACGCTATTCGTGATTTCGCTATCCAAATTTCGAATATAACTGGAGTACTGAATTCCAAAAAAAATGTTGGATTTACTTTTTGTAAGTTGTTTGTTATAATTTATGTTGGAAGTAAAAAAACTACGGACTTCAGATTCATTGACAAGTGTTTCAAATTTATTTTCTAATGTATTATTTACAAAAGTATTCGAAGTCGAAGCAATTGTCCCATCGGAAATATGGGTTCGAAGGTTAACATTTCCTGAAAAATAATCGCCATCATTGAGTTGGTAATAAAATCCACCACCAGCAACAAACTGAGGTCGATCGACCAACGAAATACCACTATTATCTGCCTTCTCATTTAGTCCACCAATTTCGTAATCCGAATCAAATCCTTCCCAAGGTTGTAATTGATTGTAGGAAAAATTAGTCCGCAACTCTAATTTATTTTTTTTAACTGAAGCATTCAGACCAAGGTAATTATTAAATTCTCGATTCCACGATGCAACCTCAGACAAGGCAACGGTCAGCCCATCCCCTACTCCTTTTTTTCTTCGAATCAAAATTACGGCTCGTCCTTCCGCTTCATATTTAGCCGAAGGATTATTGATTAATTCGATGTCTTGGATGCTGTTGACATTAATAGAATTGAGCTCATCCATCGTAATTCTTCGGTTTCCCAAATAAATCAACGGAGTCCCTTTTCCAATCACACTTATACTTTCTCCATTAGTACTGACAATAATTTTTGGAAATAAAGAGAGCAATGAGGTGGTGGTCGGTTGACTAGCAAAGTTAGTGTTAGCAATGTTCATTTTGAGGTTACCATTTTTGTTGACAATGGCATCTCGTTCTGCCACAACTTGGACTTCTTCAATAAGATTGGAACTTTCTTGGAGAGAAAAATTTAGCTTTATATTTTCAGTTAAGTTGACTTCCTGTTCGATTTTCTCAAAACCTAAACAGCTAATCTCAAGGAAATATTTTTGAGATGGAAGAGGATCAAATTGAAATTTTCCCTCTTCAACATAAGTGATTTTGACGAGTTCTTTTTTGGAAAAATCTTTTAAAATAACATTCCCAAAAAGCATTGGTTTTCCTTCGTGATCGACGATGTCTCCAGACAAAACAAATTGGTCTTGGCCGAAAATTAAACCCGCTTGCAATAATAAAATAACTAGATAAATATTTTTCATGAATCGATTTTTATTACTTAAAATATGATTCACAAAAAAACAGATAAATTAGTTGAAAGTCATTTTTTAAAGGTCTGAAAAAGGGACTAGTACCTAGACAAACCTAATAAATACGATCATTTATTCATCAAAATTTCTTTTCTACCAGATACGCCTAGTTTTTTGTAGAGGCTTGTGATATGAGTTTTCACCGTGCTCAGACTGATAAATAATTCACTCGCAATCTCTTTATTACTTTTCCCTTCTAGGATTAAATCTTTAATTAACTCTTCTCGTTCGCTCAAGTTTGGAGGTAAAATAGGTAGTTGATTTTTCGTTTTTTTCTTCATCTGAAAAACGCTAAAAAACAGTCCTAAAATCAAGAAAATAGAAATACCATTCCACCACAAACTCATTTGATATTTTTCATTTACATCAGTTAATTCTACCATCGTTATTTCATTTTCCAAATGCGCATAATCGGTTGGATCCAAATCACTCGATTGAAAATCTTCGAGCAAGTTGAGATAATAATTGGGGTTTTCTTGGATGTCTTTTTCCAGTAATTGTTTATCCTTCAATTGCTTGATTCCAATTAATTTCACCATTAAAATTTGCAAGGAATCTTTGACATAAGGTTTGTATCTTTTTCGAAAAATAGCCGCATCATTTAAGTTGAGATTAGATTCAAATTGATTGAATTTTTGCCATTCCAAATCTGCTAAATTAGTATTGGTAAAGTTCCCAAAGGGTTGATTACTTTTTTGGAAATATAGCGAATCTGTATCGCTTAAGATAAAGATATGGTAGGTTGGAAATTTGATAAAACCATTTTCGTCTTCAGGATCAAGTTCTACCTTGTAAAATTTATTCTCCTTGCCAAAAAAGTCTGCACTAAATTCAAAATATCCATTTTTATCAATAGTCGCTTTTGCTAAAAAGTCGCTCGACACTTTTTGTTGACTGCCATTTAGATCAACTTCATAAAGAAAAATTTCTGATGATGGGTTTTCAATATCTTCAAGGTTGAGGTATCCAGAAATTCCATTTTGAGCTTGGAGAAGCATGCAATTAAGGAGGAGGAGAATTAGTATTTTAGCTTTTTTCATCACACTATTTTTGTAGCTATTTAGTAATTTTTAAATTAACTTTTCGATATTTTTTAACCAAGTGGAAGATGCTAAGATTGTTCTTTTTTTCATTAAAAGAAAAGAACCAAAAAATTCTAGGCGAAAAAATAGCTTAACTCAAAGTCAAGCTCCCGCTCCCTCATTTTTCGCCAGACCTAACCCGCCCCATTTCTCATAGACCACTACTCGATTTTCAATTTTGCTGAATGGTTACCGATTTTCAAATAAAAGATCTACCGAAATTACAAAAAAGGCGCATAAAAATAAAGTTGCTTTATGCTATTTTTTTGAGGTCATATCATCTTTTTTATTTTCAATATTTGCTACTAATTTATTTTTAATCACAATCCAATTCTCAATTCGTTTTTTCAATTCTTCTTGCTCAGTCTCTTCAGTTGCTATTTTTAAAGCTTCATTGAATTGTTTTATTTTATCTTCAACCTCTCCTAGTTTTTCTTTTCTTTTTTCGATAGATTCTGCTTCTTCTGCTTTGTCAAACATTTTAGTTTCAGGTAAATCTGAAAGGATTAACTCATCTTTCTTTTTCACCTTTTTAGGAATAAAAACGGACTCTCCTACTTGACGTTGATTCATAAATGTAGGGGAAACTATTTCAATTTGTGCATCGTGCAATGCATCCAAAATCATTGCATTTAAGCGAGATTGAGCACTCAATACCGTTTTGATATTTTCTACCAAACCTGTAATGGAGTACACCACCGAATAATCTCCCAACTCTTTTACTCGAACAAATGAATCTGTTAATCCTGCTCGATTTCCTGCATCAAGCAATGCCTTTTCTATTTTTTGACGATTGACATCATAGCCCAACGAGCAAACTCCAGTAATAAATGTTCCTGACATTCGAATCACTTTGACTGGGTTGGTCGTCAAATATAAATTTGGAATAGTAGTTAAATCTCGAGTCTCAGTTTGTATTTCGGTATGAAAGAGACCTCGCTCTGTCACCCTCCCAAAAAACTCATTGACTTCAATAAAATCCCCAGGCTTAAAATTATTGATCGCTCGCAGCATCACTCCTGCTAATCCATTCCCCATAAAAGTTGCTGAACTCAATGCCAATATAGCGGAAATAACAATCCCTATTAATCCGATAAGATCCTTACGGAAATCTGGTTGCAAAGGCAAGATAAGTATCACGACCACCACTCCAATTAATACAATAGAAAATATTCCTCCTGAGCGAAATATTCCAAAATCCTTTGTGCCTTTGCTTTTCTTATCATTATATAATTTAGCTAGATAATAAATTCCAAACAGAATTAAAACTGCTATAATTGAAGGATAAAAATCGGAGATAGATAAGGGTCTCTCAAACATAACTCAAGGGTTCATTAAATTAAAAAAAAAGAAATATAAGGATTTTTTAAAACAAAAAGCCCCTTCCATATTAACAATGCATTTGAAATGTTCTCCAAAAAAAAAATCCGTAGCTTGGTGAAAACCACACTACGAATCAATTTTATTTTTTACTTTTTTTTTACTCCCTTATTTCAAGAGGGCAATAAATTCTTTCCGTTTATACTTAACGGCATATTCCATTGCCGTTTTCCCTTGAGGTGTTTCGATTGATTTATCTGCACCTGCGATCATCAGTTTCTTAAAAAAATGTTCTCGCTGATATTTTATCGCATAGATCAAAGGTGTTTTTTCGGTACAACTTTTATCTACATCAGCTTTTAATTCTAAACATTTTTTAAAAATCTTTTTGCAATTAAATTTAATACTCAACGCCAAAAGAGAGTATTCTGATTCTCTGATTTCGTAACAATCATCGAGATCATTTCCTGCTTCTAAAAATTCTAGAAATGCGCCCAAGTCATCGGTCTTAATAAAGTTTTTGATTTGCTCAACTTCTGTTTGACCAAACGTAATGAATGGAAAAATAAATAGGAATAGAAAGGTAATCGGTTTCATAATGTGTTATTTGATTTAAGGAAATATGTTTTCTGAGTTAAACCAAACTGATTTGTGATCCCTTTTATTTTAAAATTGCTTCCCTAAATCTTGCACCCAATAATCTCCCACTTTGGCAAACCCCATTTCTCTAAAATCTTTGCCCATCATATTTTTACAATGGCTAGGACTATCTTTCCACCCTTGAAAAACTTCTTGAATTCCCACCTTTCCCCAAAAAATATTTTCACCGACCGCTTGCCACTCGTAACCAGTTTTGGAAATCCGATCGCTGATGCTACTTCCATTTGAACCTCGGTGATCAAAGAAATCTTTTGCTGCCATATCTTGTGCATGACTTTGAGCTGCTAGATTCAGCCGTTTATTCATTTTTAATGGTGCTACTGATTTCATTCTTTTTCTACCACAACGGCAACCTTTTTTTCGAAGTTGATTGACGAGTTTTAAAAGTTCTTGAGAATTTTCATCTTCAATAATTCCTTCTTTTTCCGCCTTTGCAATTTTTACTTGCTTTGGCTCTTCGGGATTATTATTTTTCATCGCAGTTTCATTATTCACCGCTTTGGTTGAATTATTAGTACAAAATGAAGTTGATAATAAAATGGAAAAGAGCATCAGATATTTAAGCATCGTTTTTATTTTTTCAGAGAATGGAATAGGAATTAAACGATAAAAATTATTTTTATGATATTTTGGGAGAATATTTTTTTATAGGTCAGAGGTAGAAAAGAGCATATCTAAAATCTATACCCAGTAAGAATTCCAAAATTCATAATCCTACTTTTCACCTTTTCTCCAATTGCTGCTGGAATATTTATTACATTACTAAAAGCGTATTCAAAATTTGGTTCTACATATATTTTCCTCTCTTCATTAAGATTAAATTCAAACCCTACGCCTAAATTAACTTGTCCAAAAAAACGTTTTTCATCAAAAGTAAAACCATCAAAGTCACGAGGACTTTCTCCACATTCATGAAGTAAAGATCGACTATCTCCAAAAAGATAAAATAGATTATCTATCCCTCCTTTTAGATAAATTCTCTTCTTACCATTGATCAAATTAAACTGAACCTCAAGTGGAATATTTACATAAAACCAATCCATTGTGGATCTTGCATACGATTGAGTTCCATTGAATCCACTCGATGTAATATCGCAAGGAAAAATAAAAGAATAATCTCTCGTATTTGAATTTAAATAATTGAGTTCAAGTCCTGTTTTGACCATCCAACGTTCATCAATTTTATAATAATAACCTGCTTGCAAATCTATCCCAAAACTTGAATTCAAATTATCATAAGTATTTATATTTGATTGAAAATCAACCTTCTTTAAATTAATAGAAAGGCTTTTATTAAATTTCTTATCTACTATTTCTTCTTGTGAAAAAATAGAAAATTGGAAACACAAAATGATGGTAGTGAAAATTATTTTTTTCATATTTTATATTTTGATTGGCTAAGGTAAAAAGAACATAACACGATTTAGAATCGTTCCATGGAGATGTTTCTAAAATTAAAACTGATTTTTTGTAGTTTCCAATTTTTCGAGTATCCATTCTCGCTCTGCTAGCCTAGTCGTTGATTCAATTTCTTTTTTCAATTCTTGCCAATTATTTTTATCCTCTACCCTAACTTGAATTATTTTTTTTACAAAACGAATCAGGTTTAAATAATTATCTCGATGATACCCCATTTCTTTTTGTCGATAAATATATCTTGAAAAACTATCCAATAAAGAATCCAATGCATTGTACTCCCCTAACTCAAAATAACTTTTGAGCAACATCCTTCTAGCATCCAAATTATTAAGCATGTCTTTAAATTCCACTCGCAACAATAACTGCATCGCATCCTTATATTTTTCTTGTTGAAAATAGAAGAAGGCTAAATTATATCGCCAAGTATTTTCTCTTTCACGAGGGTGAAGGTATTTTTTATAGTCTTCTAGAAATTGTTCGACCCATTTATTTTCAGATAAAGCTACACCTAAACGAGTAATATTTTTATAGGTAAAAGAAGACAAAACTCCTTCCTCCAAAAGTGTTTCATTCTCCAAGCCTGAACGAAATAATTCAAATGCTTCTCGAATAAAACGTCGTTCGCCAGAATTCAATCGCTTGATACAATAATTGATGGCATATAAATAAATGTTTCTGATTTCGTTAGGAGGAATCAATTTCCAATGTTGGTAGATCAGTTTTTTAAATGCTTGGAAGTGTTTTTCTGATTTTGAGATTTCATTGATTTCTAAACTTTCAATAGAATTATAACAATGGAAATACAAATTGATCACAGGCACATTTTTATAATTCCCAGCAATGATTAAATCTAAAATTTGAGGTAATAATTTTAGATCATAGGCCTCCTTCGACATGGTTTGGTGAGATTGAATTTCACAACCTAACTGTAACATGCTCGCCACAAATGAAACAGTCAAATGGTCGGCAGTCGATTGAAAGTTCTTATTTTCTTTTCTTAAATGTGCTGCCGTAAATCCTGCTTCCTCCATTCCCAATTCGTAATTTTTAAAATAAAATTTTCCATCCCGATGAATTTCTTTTTCTAAAATCGCACGTGCTTGATTGAGTTCTTTTTCAAAAAAAACTTCCATTCCTTTTTTTCGAAAAGACTTGCAAAGGTATTGTTGAGTTTGGACTTGGTCTTTTTCGAATTCAGCTTGAGTAAGATATTTTTTTAGAATTTTCAATAAAAAAGAGGTGGTGTGTCGTAGTTTTTTTTCATCAAAATTTTCTGCGTACACTTTAGTAAAAACCTTCTTTCTATCTATTGCCATAGGAGGCAAAAAATGAATGGCCTCGTCTATATAATCAAATAATAAAACTACATCTTCCCGCTGATTAAAATAAGGGGAACGAACAAATTTTCTAAATTCTCTCCAATCTCGCTTTGAAAGTCGCTTTAAAATGGCAACTAGACTACTTTTTTGCATAGCACTTTTTTAGTTATGATTGATAAAAATAAACATAACTAGCTGATAATCAATAAAAAATACAAAAAAGATGATTGATTTATTCTGTTTTTTGTTTTTGAAATTGGAAAAATAATTTTAGACTTTTGAACTGTGCACGATATAAATCTTAATTCAAATAACATAAAGCCAATTTTCCAATACAAACTATTCTATTTTGGAGAAGTAAAGCATTTAGAAAATAAAATATTATGAAAAATTTAAAATTCACTACCCTTCTTTTCATACTTATTATACCCTTCTTTTCGATTGCCCAAGGCTGGGAAAAAACTTATGATGGAGGGCTTGAAGAATCCTCCTTATGTGCAGATAATACCTTAGATGGAGGAGTTATTATGGCTGGTTATCAACGTGATTTAATATCACAAACAGATTATCCATTCTTGTATAGAACCGATATAAACGGGAACCTTATATGGGAATTTTATGATACGCTATACTCCGGGGCTTTTGTCCAAGAGTTAGATGTTCTGAGTACATCCGATAGCAATTTCTTATTAACTTATGTCCATTCTTCTTGGTCTCAAAATGATTTTATTTTTGAAAAAATAAGCCCTAATGGAGATATTATTTGGAATGCTAATTTGGATTCCACCTCTTTGGAAAATGTCAGCCAGATGATGGAAACAAGTGATAATGGTTTTATTTTGGTTGGAAGTAACTATACCGCAGCTAGTACTGCAATAGTTAAAATAAATGCAGATGGAAATCCTGTTTGGGAAAAAGAATTTCTAGAGGTAAATACTTTTCTTAATATAGATGGTCTGACCATAACAGCCAATGATGATATTATCATTTCGGGACACCTTATTAGTTCAGCAAGCCCCAATACTATTTTAAAAAGATTGGATGCAAATGGAAATATCATTTGGGAAAAAGAATATGATAATGGTCCAGCCGATTATGGTTATAATGTGGTAGAACTTGATAATGGAGATCTAGTTATTGCCAGTTCATCTTCTATAGATGTTGTGCCACACATTGCTAGTCTATTAAAAGTAGACGCCGATGGAAATCAAATATGGTATAAAGAATATCTTAGCCTTGGTCACCAAAAATTATCAGGGTTACAAAAGGCTTCCGATGGAGGATTTGTTATAGCTGGTTTTACAAAAACTTTCAATCCATCATCCTTTAACGATTACTATTTACTAAAAACAGATGCAGATGGAAATGAAATGTGGACACAAAGTTATGGAAGAAGTAAAGATGATTATTTAACAGAACTATTAATGGCTGACGACGGTGGTTTTTACTTATCTGGATATACCCGAAATCTAGATAACACTCATGATGCTTATTTAGTCAAGGTTGATAGTCTTGGTTTTAGCTTCCCAAATAAATTAAGTGGTAATTTGTACTTCGATGAAAATGAGGATTGCCAATATCAATCCGGTGAAATAGGATTGAATCAATGGCTAGTGAAAGCGACTCAAGGTAATATTGAATATTTGGAATTGACAGATTCTACAGGTTATTATGAATTTAGATTAGATACTGGAACATACCAAATCTCTACCTATGAGACTACTCCATATTGGGAAACTTGTATTAATAATTTTGATATAACATTTGCAACTGTTTTTGATACTATTGTTGAAAACATTGGAGTACAAGCTATTATCGATTGTCCATTGATGGATGTTTCTATTGGTACTCCTTTTTTACGAAGGTGCTTTGAAAATAGATATACAATACAGTATTGTAATCATGGAACGATGGAAGCTGAGGAAGCCTATATTGAAATTGAATTTGATACAGCAATGACAATTATTGATTCTAGTATTCCTATTACTACACAAAGCGGAAACCTTTTTACTTTTGCACTTGGAGATATTCCAATAGGAAACTGTGGAAGTTTTACCGTAGATATAATGCTTGGAGATACAACAGATTGTGAAGCAATTCCACTTGGAGCAGCACATTGTGTAGCAGCACATATTTATCCTGACTCAATTTGTTTGCCAAGTGGAAATTGGTCAGGGGCGAGTGTGGAAGTCGATGCAAACTGTATTGGAGATTCCATTTTATTCTATATCCAAAATGTAGGAAGTGCACCAACCCAACCAAATCTTCAATACATTGTAGTCGAAGATGATGTTATTTTATTTGATGGATTATTTAGTCTTGATCCTACAGAAAACGAAATTATTCCTATTCCTACTAATGGTTCCACTTTTAGATTAGAGGCTGAACAAGAACCTAACCATCCAGGTATGAGTATGCCAAGTGTAACAGTAGAAGGGTGTACAGTAAATTTCTTTCCTACGTTGGGATTACTAAATATTTTTTCTCAAGATGATGGTGATCCATTTGTAGATATTGACTGTAGAGAAAATGTGGCAAGCTATGACCCAAATGATAAAATGGGATTCCCACTTGGTCGTGGAGATGAAAATTATATTGATGAAGGTCAAGACATCGAGTATCAAATCCGATTTCAAAACACAGGAACAGATACTGCTTTTAATATTGTAGTGTTGGATACGTTGAGTCAGTTTTTAGATATTACTACAGTTCGTCCAGGTGTATCAAGTCATGATTATCAGTTTGATATTTCGACAGGAGGTGTGTTGAGTTTTACTTTTAATAATATTATGTTGCCTGATAGTTTTGTCAATGAACCTGCTTCGAATGGTTTTGTCAAATTCAAGGTTTCACAAAAACCTAACTTGGATTTGGAAACTCAAATTCATAATCAAGCAGCAATTTATTTTGATTTTAATCCACCTATTTTTACAAATCAGACTTTGCATACGATCGGAGAAAATTTCTTCATCGTTAGCATTGAGACTCCTTCGGAAAAATCATTAGCACAAGTAAAAGTTCATCCAAATCCATTTAGTCAATTTGTGAATTTTGAAATTGAAGGATTGGTAATTGAAAATGGAACATTCAAATTATATGATGTAACTGGTAAATTAATGAGGCTTCAAAAATTCAATAACAATACATTTACATTTACATTTCAAAAAAAGGACTTGCAAGCTGGAATGTATTTTTTCACTATCGAAGAAAATGGCCAATTGATTTCCAATGGAAAATTAATTGCGCAGTAAAAGATATAGCTAAAAACTAAAACTATTTTTCTTTCAAAAATCCATGACACGGTTTGAAACCCTATCGTATGCACACTTATAGGCGATATATTTTTTGCCACGAATTATCACAAATTGCACGAATTTTTGACGATTGCAATTTGCAATCTCGAATTAAATCTGATTAATCAGATTTTGCGAAATTCCACGAAATTCCACGAAAGTACAAATAGTGATAATTTCGTAGAGTTTCGGGGATTTCGACAGGTCGAAACCACTTTGTGAAAACAAAATTGCTATTTTCATTTCGTGAAATTTGTGATAATTTGTGCCGAAAAGAATCAAACCCTTTTGTGTGCATACAGTAGGGTTTGAAACCGTGTCACGGGTATTTTTCCAAAAAACACAAAAGCCTTGCTATCATTATGATAACAAGGCTTTTACAAATCAGCGACTGGCTTTCAGCCAACCTCTGATTTGTATCTTGAAATCAGAGGCTGGCTGAAAGCCAGTCGCTGATACGAGTTAACCATTAACTACGTTTTCTTCTTCTTCTTCTTTGCCGCTGGAAACAAAACATTATTCAAAATCAATCGGTACCCAGGAGAATTTGGATGCAAATTCAAATCAGTTTCTGGATCTTCTACATAGTGTCTATAATCTTCAGGATCATGACCTCCGTAAAAACTCCAAGTTCCTTTTCCATAAGTTCCGTGAATATATCGCACTTCGTTCGCAGGTTTATTTTCTCCTAAGATAAGAACATCAGATTTGATATATTGCTTTCGGTAAGCAGTTGTTTGCCCCATAAAACCTTTAACTGTTCGAGTGTGATTTTGCGTTAACATTGTTGGAACAGGGTCCCATTTTGCAGAAAAATCAAACAAATTAAAATAGTCTTGTTTTGGCGTAACTGCTCGACCTTTGTAATTATCGATTTGAGAATACTCATATTCAAATGGATCTTTGACCAATTTAAAATCTTTAAACGCAAACGTTTTGGAATAATCCAACTTGCTCTGTGCATCTGGATCAGGCCCATCACCATCATACATATAATCACAAATATCAATGCCCTCTGCCGCCAATGCAATATCATAAGTATCGGTCGCCGAGCACATCGCAAACATAAAACCGCCACCACCAACAAATTCTTTCACTCGTTTAGCTACATCTAATTTCATTTGCGACACTTTTGAATGCCCTAAACTTTTGGCCATTTCTTCCATTGCTTTCACATTTTCTTTGTACCAAGGATAGCTATGATACATTCTGTAAAATTTTCCAAACTGCCCCGTAAAATCTTCGTGGTGCAAATGCAACCAATCATACTCTGCTAATTTATTATCTATGACTTGCGGATCATAAACTGTCTCATAAGGAATTTCTGCATAAGCTAAAACCAAAGTCACGGCATCATCCCAAGGTTGCAATCGCTCTCCTCTGGCATTAAACTCAGGCGTATAAACTGCAATCTTCGGAGCAACTTCCAACTTGATCACATCTTGATTAACTTCTGGATTAGAAATTTCTCTTTGGATTTTGGCGAATGCTGCATCTGGAATTACTTCGAAAGATACATTCCGTGTTTTACATTCTTTTTCAAAAATAACGTTGTGGCGAAAAGCAAAACTTCCACCTCGGTAATTCAATAACCAAAATGCTTCTGCACCATTATCAATTACCCAATAGGTAATTCCGTAAGCTTTCAAATGATTTTTTTGTTTTTCATCCATTGGCAGAATCATATAGGCTGCCTGCATTTGTAATGCGATGAAAAAGAAGATTGCTAGAGTAAGTAATTTTTTCATGAAATTTAATTTTCGTTTGACTAGATGATCATAACTTTTATTGAAATAAAACGACTTTTAGTCGCTCACTATTATAATTTAATTCGAACTTGATAAATTTAGCATTTTCAAATTATCAATATTTAGAGCCTTTAAAATAAATTTGTTCCACCATTCCATCTTATCCCAATTCCTTCCTTTATTTGTTTCAGCAACAAACAACTTGCTATTTACTTTAAATTCGTTAATCTGTTTTTCGTACAATTTATTAACCAATTCTATCGAAGGATGTTGCATTTTTGATAGCTCAGTCTCAAATTTTCTCTTTTGAATTTCCATCAAATCGAGATACATATTCATAAATGCTCGATCAATATCCATAATTTTAAAATGATAATAACTTCCGACAGGATCTAAAATTGTCGCTAATCGATAGATCATTGAATCTTGAATATAATTTATATCACAATACAATTTCACATTCAAATGGTATCGATCACTTTCAAATGCTCTAGTTCGTTTTGAATATTCAATTTTTTCATCCGACACTTGAGTCATTTCAAATCGATTCTCATTCCACATAATATATGGAAACTCTAGTTGCTGTTTATTGGCAGATTTTCTTTTGGGAAAAAGTAGATTGTTATCGATATAGTTTTCTTTGATAAAATTTTCCACTTCATACATTCTATCATAAAACCTAAACTCAGTTGTTCCATTCCAAAAAACAGCATCATAACCTGCCGCAGTTATATTTCTATAGTCTTCATGTAGATGTCTCGTAAATTCAAAATTAGGCAAGTTAAAGGTAGCATTATAATCATATGCATTTAGATAAGCTCTGGTGGTCGCTTTCAATTCATTTCCACTAGAATCTCGATAAACAACATTATAATTATAATCTATCGAATTAATAAATGGGGAATTATTTATTTCCTCAAATGATTTAGTCATTTCCATATCCACATATTGAATCGTATTATGACCAATCGGAACAAAAGGATGAATCTTCGAATTCTGGATTTCTAATTTTACTTTTAAAATCTTATTTCGATCTCGATCCATCCATATTCTTCCTCCAAACCATTCACTATTTTCTTTTTTCGGAAAAAAATCAATGACATAAATCTTTTGCTCCTGATCCAAATAAGTATGACTTAATTCCAAAGAATACGCTTTCTTGAGTTCCTTCTTTTTCAATGCTAAAGGATTGTCTGGAAAAAATTTATTTTTAGAAAAAAAATCATGAAGCGAAAAAATTCGAGACGATTCAGTTGAACTAAAATATCTATTTTTTACTGGCTTCAATCCTATTCGTCCTTTTTTCATTTCCAACTCACTCAACCCATAGTTGGAATATTTTCCATTATAATAAGACTCTATAATTTCAATCGGTTCATCAAAAAGCAAGGTTTCTAAATAAAAATAGGTTTTCGCTTCTCTCGATTTAGTCCTTTTTTTCTTTCTAAGTTTGGCAACCATGTCATATAAATAACCACTCTCCGCAGTCACCACTACTTCCTCTAGCGTTCCAGAACTAGGTGTTAATTTGATGATGAGAATAACATCATTAGAAATCACAAAAATTTCATCTTCATATCCCAAATAAGAAACAATTATGGTATCACCGATTTTATTATTTGGCAACTCAAAATATCCTTCTAAGTTAGTTGCAGTACCAATCAATCTTTGTTGGTTAAAAACATTTGCATACGCTAAAACTTGATCACTCCCCTCCTCTACAACTACTGCTTTAAGGTCAATAAAACTTTGATTTTCTATTTGTCCCAAACAACATATTGCTTGAAATAATGTCATTAATAACACAATAGTTTTAATCAATACTTTTTTCATATCAGCCTTACTTATTAAATACCGTTTTAGCCTATAGTTTTTATATAATGTGTTAAAAATAATTAAACTTTGCATCTTTATTTTCGTAATGTATCTTTGACCGATTTTTTATCAAAGACAATAAAAAATCGAAAAGGTAATCAGTAACATAAAATTATTATTTTTGCAAATATAATGAACTGATAATCAAAACGTTAAACTAATAATTAAGATCACCAAAAGAGTTTATTCTAATCGAAATTGTATCCAAGACCATAAAACGTCAAACGTTCAAGCTCGAACGAATAAAGTCCATTAACTATAAAATAACTTGGAAGATTTAACTTTTCAATACCCTACTTGGTACATTTTATTTTGCGCAATTTTAGGATTAAGTGTAGCAACTCTTTTATATTTTCGAGATAAGACCTTCAAAGAAACTTCTGATCGACTCAAATGGATCTTAGGAATCATTCGATTTTTAAGTGTGACTTTGATTAGTATGTTATTGTTGTCGCCGCTTTTGAAGTCGATAATTTCGGAAACTAAAAAACCGGTGATCGTGTTGGCACAAGACCAATCTGAATCTGTTTTAGCAGATATGGATGAAACACAAGCGCAAACTTACCAACAGTCATTCAAAGATCTAAGTACAAAATTAAGCGAGAATTACGATGTCAAAGAATATGCTTTTGGTGAATCGGTTCGAGAAGGAATTGATTTTCAATTCAATGATAAAGTGAGTAATATTTCTGATTTTTTGAAAAACATGTACGACCTGTACAGCAATCAAAATTTAGGTGCTGTCGTTTTGGCTACCGATGGTATTTATAATCAAGGAAGTAATCCAATTTATGCTGGAACGAAATTAACCGCTCCAATTTATTCAATTGCGCTAGGTGATACGACTGCAAAAAAAGACTTAATTCTCAAACGTGTTTTCCATAATAAAATCGCTTACCTCGGAGATAAGTTTAGTGTGCAAATTGATATTGCTGCCAAAAACTGCGTAGGCAGTAATACGAATTTGACTATTTCAAAAATCGTAGATGGCGCAAGTTCTCGGATCAAACAAATTCCAATTTCGATCAATAAAAATGATTTTTTCAATACGCAAGAAATTATTTTGGATGCCAACTCAAGTGGTGTTCAAAGATACCGAATCAGCGTCAATGCTGTGGCAGGTGAAGTGACAACAGTTAATAATTCTAAAGATATTTTTATTGATGTTTTGGATGCTCGACAAAAGATTCTGATGGTGGCAAATTCTCCACATCCAGATTTGACAGCGATCAAACAATCCATTTCCAAAAATAAAAATTACGAAATCACTACTTCCTACATTTATGATATGAAGGTGAATGTGGCGAGTTATGATTTTGTCATCATGCATCAACTACCAAGCAAAACGAACGATGCTGCTGCCTTGCTCGCAACTATGAATAGTAAATCTATTCCACGTATGTATATTGTTGGGAGTCAAACTAATCTGAGCAAATTTAGTCAGATTCAACCGATTCTTGATGTCTCAGGTGATGGTAGAAATACCGATGATGTACAAGCTACCATTTCACCTGTCTTTGGATTATTTACGATAAGTGATGAGGTCAAAAATGAATTACCCACCTTTGCTCCATTGCTCGCTCCTTTTGGAGACTTTAAAGATAATGCGAATACACATGTGCTTCTTTATCAACGAATAGGAAAGATTGACACTAAAAAACCATTGCTTCTTTTTGGTGAACAAAATAATATTAAAACAGGAGTTTTGGCTGCGGAAGGAATTTGGAAATGGCGATTGTTTGATTTTCTACAACATGAAAATCACGATATTTTTGAAGAGGTTTTGGGAAAAAGTATTCAGTACTTAACGCTCAAAGAAGACAAACGAAAATTCCGAATTAGTTTGGATAAAAATATTTTTAGTGAAAACGAAGGAATCAATTTTGATGCAGAATTATATAATCAAAGTTATGAACTCATCAACGATCCTGATGCGACTTTGACGATCACCAATAGCGAAGGAAAAGATTTTAATTTTACTTTCAGCAAGTCTGGAAAATCCTATACACTACGAGATAAAGTTTTCCCCGTAGGAAATTATAAATTTCGAGGAACAGTAAATAATGCAGGCGAGCAATTAGTTTATAATGGAAAATTTAGTGTCCAACCAATTCAACTCGAAAGTTTTGAGACGACTGCTGATCACGGTGTATTAAAGTTACTAAGTGAAAAATATGGTGGCTCCCTCATCTATCCAAATAACATCGCTTCAATCGGAACAATCTTGACCGAGAATCCAATCAAACCTGTCGTTTACACCACTTCAAAAACTAGGTCTGTGATTAATTTGAAATGGATATTTTTCACCCTTCTAGGTTTGTTAATTCTAGAATGGTTCATTCGACGGTACTTTGGGGCTTATTAAAAATTTAAGATTATGGATTATTAAGATTATGTATTTTTCCTTTCGGCGAAATCTTGAATCTTATAATCCATAATCTTTTTCTTTTTGGAACGGTTTATGAATCTCATATATCAGTTTTATGTACTATTTAAACAAACTGATTATGATAACTGCTGAATTTTTTTGGTCTTGGTTCGATGCGAATAGAACTGAATTTTATGCCATCGAAGAAGTGTATGACAAAGATTTATACATGAAACTTCAAACCAAATTAAGAGAATTTCATCCTCAACTAGCCTTTCAAATCGGAGGAAAACTCAATAGCCCAATCCGATCATTAACTATCTCAGCTTGCGGAATCGTTGCTAATTTTGAAAAAGTTGAAGAGTTGGTCAATCAAGCTCCAGCCTTCCAAAATTGGGAAGTAATTGCTTTTAAACCTGCAGATGGTTTTGGTATAAAAGTCAATGTGGGAGGAATTATTTTTGATCCCAAAAAATTAAAATTCATTCCAATAGAGTTAGTAGAATTTCCTGATATAAGTGCCATTCGAATTTATATGCCTGAGTATGAAGAGGAACGAGAAGAACTTTTTCAAATTGGATTAAATGCACTTTTAGAAGCATGTTTAGGAGAAAAAACTGCAGCAACTCAAATCAATTATGTTGATATAAAATCTTATCCAGAGTCTCCGGAAGAGTATCAAATGTCTGAAGATTTTGTTTTATTGAACGATTATATTGAGTACCGAAAGAATCAAATAAAGTATAACTAATAGAAAGATATTGAAAGAAAATTTATTTTAAAAACTACTTGATGAATACATCAAGTAGTTTTTTTTTTATTTTGCGATCAAAAATAATTCAGACTTAGACTAATAATTTATTATGGAAAAAACTTTTAATCTAGCAGATATAGAAGCGCTGGAAAGATTTTACAGAGTCAATTTTATTACGAAATTATGTGGTATCAGAAATGCCAACCTCATCGGAACGACCGACGAAAATGGTACTTCCAATTTAGCCATCTTTAACTCAGTTACGCATATCGGAGCCAACCCACCTTATATGGGTTTTATCCAAAGACCACTAACTGTTCCTCGACAGACTTATGACAATATCAAACGTTCTGGTTTTTTTACGATCAATCAAGTCAATAATTCTTTTTTCAAAAAAGCACATCAGACTTCAGCAAAATATGAAAAAGGGGTTTCTGAATTTGAGACTTGTGAATTGACAGAACAAATTGCGGATGATTTTCCAGTTCCATTTGTTCAAGAAAGTTTAATCAAAATTGGGTTAAGTTTCGAAGAAGAACACTTGATTAAATGCAATCAGAATATATTAATAATTGGAAAAATTCAAAAAGTAATTCTCTCCGAAGATCTGATCGACGAAGACGGAAGTATCTTGTTAGAAAAAGCAAATACTACAGGTGTGTCAGGATTGAATACTTATTTTGAAATTAAGCAAATTGGAAAAATGAAGTTTGCGAGACCGTAAACAGTTGACAGTTGAGCAGTTGACGGTCAAACAATTGAAATAGTAAAAACAATAAATCAATGAAATACCAAATTAAAAATATCGACGAAATCGACTCGCCTGCCCTTGTTATTTATCCACACATTATTCAAAAAAACATCGACCGCATGAAAGAAATTGTGGGAGATATCAATCGACTACGACCTCATGTCAAAACCCATAAAATGGCTGAAGTCGTAAAAATGCAAATGGATAATGGCATTAAAAAATTCAAATGTGCAACTATTGCTGAAGCTGAAATGCTAGGAAAAACTGGTGCCGTGAATGTATTGTTAGCCTATCAACCTGTTGGTCCAAAAATTACTCGTCTGGCAGCAATTGTTGAGCAATTTCCACAAACAAATTTTGCTTGCTTAGTTGATGATGCTACAACAGCTGAAAATATTTCAACTACTTTTTTAGCCAAAAATAAAACGATTGAAGTATGGTTAGATCTAGATGTAGGACAACATCGAACAGGTATTTCTGCTGACCAACGAGCATTAGATTTATTTCTCTTTTGCAAAAAATTAGCAGGAGTCTCCCCAGTTGGATTCCATGTTTATGATGGACATATTCGAGATGATGATTTTGAAAAAAGAAAAGAAAGAAGTGACGAGGCTTTTCAATCAGTAGAAAAGTTAATCGCTCAACTTGAAGAATTAGGTCATCAAAAACCTAAAGTTGTGGCTGGAGGATCTCCTGCTTTTAATGTGCATGCTTTAAGAAAAAATGTGGATTGTAGCCCTGGAACTTGTTTATTTTGGGACTATGGTTATCAAAAAATGTTACCCGAACAAAAATTCAATTGGGCAGCATTGGTCATCAGTCGAATCATTTCTAAACCAAGCGATCATTTGCTTTGCGTTGATTTGGGACATAAAAGTATTGCCGCCGAAAATCCGTTTCCACGGGTTCATTTTTTAAACTTACCCGATGCGAAACAAATTTCTCAAAGTGAAGAACATCTGGTTTTAGAAGTTGGAGATAACTCAAAATTCAATGTCGGTGAAGTACTTTATGGAGTTCCTATTCATATTTGCCCAACTTGTGCATTGTATGAAAAAGCAATAATAATTGATGAAAATGGTTTTGCAAAAAAAGAATGGAAAGTAATTGCGAGAGATCGAAGAATAACTATTTAATTAATTTTCCAAAAACCGATAACCAAAATTGATATTGAAAATTACATCAACATCAATATCAGCAATTAAGATATTTGTTGGATTAGGGTACAAAAATATATTGTTCCCAAATAATTTCCCTAATCCCATATTGATTTCAAATGTGACTTTTTCTCCTGCCCATTTTCTACCAAAAATAAATCCTGTAGCCAATCCTGATTGTCGGTTAGCATTATCGAAATTATCTTCTTCATAATTTTTTAAAATTAACATTTGTGGTCTCAAATAAAATCCTAAAAAATAACGATCCATTCTCCAATGAGTATTAAAATGATATTTACCAGCCAATAATAAGTTACTTCCCGAGCGAGGCCGGCCATTAATCGTTTCGCCAAAAATAGCTCCTGCTCCAAATTCTATACTGATATCATCTGTAAAAGCATATTCCACCGCAATATACGGTCGATCTAAAAGTGCGCCAAGCACATTAGTTTTTAGTTCGACTTGCGCCAACAAATTTGAATGTAACAATATATTTACAACAAAAAATAAAAATCGTTTTTTCATGCTATTCCTAATCTAAAAATAAAAAAAGATCGTCCACAAGGTGAACGATCTCTTTTTTTAATACGCTGTTAACGAGATTTATTTGTCACCTCCAAATCGGTATCCTACAGATAACCTTCCAAATCCGTCAATTCTAAAATCAGGAAAATCATAAGTACTAGTATCATCATTATAACTATTTTTTTCTGCTAAAGCTCTTCCCAAACCAATACCAATTTCAAAAGTAATTCCTCTTGCTCCGACCCATTTGTAGCCTGTAATAAGTCCAACTCCAAATGCAGATCGCTTAAAACCTTCATCAATTCCTGATCCGTCATCATCATTATAAGAAACTGTCCTAGGTCTTAGGTATATTCCTGCATAAAATTTATCGCATCCATCATCAGGACTAAAATAATATTTCCCAGCAACTAATAAACTAAAACCTGACCTTGTTAAATCTTGTTGAAATATATCATTACCATAATTTCCATAAACTAAACCAATACCCAATTCTACACCTATATCTTCATTCACTAAATATTCAGCCACAATATCAGGACTGTTAAATAGTAAACCCAACGGATTGATTTTCAATTCAATTTGAGCAATTGAAGTGTTTGAAATGGCAAATGCAAATAATGCTAGTACAATAAGTTTTTTCATAAAATGATCTTTTTGAATGTTAATAATATCCTTTGACGATGTAAAGGAAATACTTAAAATTGGATATGAAAAGTTTTAGCAAAGGAATTAAAGTTAAGTTTTATTCCTATTTTAATAAATTTGACCTTCATTTTTCAATTAAAATTTTCTTTATAATTTTACTGTATTTATCACACTAAGCCCTAAATACCTACATAATTCAACGTTTTCTGCAAAAAATAACTTTTAAATAACAAATTTATTTGTTTCTATTTCCGTTTTAAAAAGTCATAATAAGTAGTTGAAAATAATTTCCTAAATTTGGGAATTACACTTTTGCTTTGAGCAATTTTTCAACTAATGCGTTATAAAAAAGCACCTATTTCTAACAGATAAAAATATTATACAAAAATGAAAAAGAGTAACATCATTTGGACAAAAACATTTTTTCTTACCCTTGCCATTCTGATTATTTCAGCTTGTTCTCGAAATCCAATTACTGGAAAAAAAGAGGCATTCGTGATGAAAGAATCAAAAGAGCAAGCATTGGGCGACCAAGCTGATCCAAGTATTGTAGCAAGTTTTGGATTGTATCCAGATCAAACTTTGCAAAAATTTATTGATTCCAAAGGTCAACAAATGGCTAGAATTTCTCATCGAAGTCATTTGAAATATGAATTCAAAATTTTGGATTCTCCAGTTGTCAATGCCTTCGCACTTCCTGGTGGTTACGTTTACTTCACGCGTGGAATTATGGCTCACTTTAATAATGAGGCAGAATTTGCTGGAGTGTTAGGTCATGAGATTGGACACATTTCAGGGCGACACTCTGCTAAGCAACAACGAAATTCTATGCTTACTCAAGTTGGATTGATTGCAGGTATAGTACTTTCTAAAGAGTTTGCTAATTATGCTGAATCCGCTAGTCAAAGTATGCAATTATTAATGTTGAAAAATGGGCGTGACCATGAAACTCAATCTGATCAAATGGGTGTGGAATATTCTACCAAAATTGGTTATGATGCCACTTACATGGCTGGTTTTTTCAAAACATTAAATCGATTGTCAGGTGGAGATGAAGGACAAAGAATTCCAACTTTTATGTCTACTCATCCTGATCCATTAAACAGATTTGCCAAAGTAGGACAATGGGCAAAAGAGGAACAAAAAAAATATCCCAACAAAACTTTTAAAGAAAATCGTAATCAATATCTCCGAATGTTGGAAGGATTAATTTATGGAGAAGACCCTCGACAAGGATACAAAGAAGGGAATACTTTTTATCATCCAGAGTTGAAATTTCAATTTCCTGTTCCTTCTAATTGGCAATTAGCCAATTCTCCTCAGCAAGTACAAATGGCTCCAAAGGATGGAAAAGCAATGATGATATTTACCTTGGCTCCCGAAAAAACATTGGCTGATGCTGCCAATAAATTTGTTACTGAAAATAAATTGCAAAAGAAAGAAGATACTAATTTGACGGTCAATGGATTCCCTGCAAAAGCAATTGTAACAGAACAAGTTAATGAACAAGGAGTTGCAGCCTTGAATATTGTTACTTACTTCATTCAAGATGGTAGTACAATTTATATGTTCCATGGATTGGCTGAACCAGCAAATTTTATGACTTATAAAAATCTTTTCCGAAATACGATGGAAGGATTTGCCAGATTAACAGATCAATCTAAAATCAACGTACAACCAGATCGTATCCATATCGAATCAATTAATTCACCCTCGACACTTTCTGCCGCTTTGAGAAATGCAGGTGTAAAATCTGATCGTTTTGATGAAATGGCTATTGTTAATGGAATGCAATTATCTGATCAATTGAAAAGAGGTCAATTGATTAAAGTTTTGAAAAAATAAAAACTTCTCTGCTGTACATTTACTCACAAGGTGACTCAAAGTCATCTTGTGAGTAAAGTACTTTCCTCTACAAAAAAATCATCTATGAAAAACTTTCTTCTACTTCTCATTTTATTTTTTGGGAAAAACACCTTCGCCCAAGATACCATCTCATTAAAAAATGCTTCCTTCGAATGGAGTTCTGCGATCGCGAATTCCATTCCTCCTGGTTGGAAAATTTGTAGTAGACCTAGCGAAACACCACCTGATGTTCATGCAAAGGACACGAGACATTATAAAGTAAACCATGCTCCAAAAATTGGAAAAAATTATATCGGTCTAGTCGTGCGATCTAATTTCACTTATGAAAGTATTCATCAAAAGCTCAAAAAAGATTTGCAAAAAGGCAAAATCTATAATATGCACATGCATGCTGCCATGTCAGATACTTTTGAAAGTCACGATTCCAAAACATCTCAACTAACCTCTTTTACGACACCTGCGATTGTTAGAATTTGGGGAGTAAAAAATAAATGTGAAACCCTCGAACTACTCTTCGAAAGTGCCCCCATCAATCACGTTGAATGGAAAAAGATAAATATTGAGTTCGTTCCAAAAATGAACCATGATCGAATTCTTATTGAAGCATTTTATGACAAAATGATAACTGATCCATACAATGGAAATATTTTGTTAGATGGAATTTCAGAAATTATTGAGCAATAGTTTCTATTTTGCAAAAAAAATCCAATGGCTCAAAAGAAGAAAATTCAATCTAGGTCAAAATCGAAATTACATCCTCGAAATCCTCATCGAAAACGATACGATTTCCAAAAATTAATCGAAAGCTGCCCTGAACTTTCTCCCTTTGTTCTAAAAAATGATTACGGCGATCAATCAATTAACTTCTTCAATCCCGAAGCAGTAAGAATGTTAAACACCGCTTTGTTAAAACATTTTTACCAAATAGATTTTTGGGAAATTCCTCCTCAATTTTTATGTCCACCGATTCCAGGACGAGCAGATTATATTCATCACATTGCAGATCTGTTGAGTGAATCGAATGATGGGAAAATACCGACTGGTGAAAAAATAAGATGCCTTGACATTGGCGTTGGTGCTAATTGTGTTTATCCAATTATTGGAAATAAAACTTATGGTTGGAAATTTGTCGGAAGCGACATCGATCCAAAATCTGCTACTGCTGCCAATAAAATTATCGACTCTAACCCTAGTTTAAAAAACCAAATCGAAGTTCGTTTTCAAAAAAATAAAAAAGATATATTTAACGGAATAATTAAAAAAGGAGAACAATTTGACTTAACCATTTGCAATCCTCCTTTCCATGCATCCGCTGAAGAAGCAGCCCGAGCAACTAATCGAAAATTAAAAAATCTAACTGATAAAAAACCTGCGAAAACAGTTTTAAATTTTGGAGGAAAAAACAATGAATTATGGACAAAAGGAGGTGAAAAACTTTTTGTAAAAAATATGATTAGAGAAAGCAAAGGCTTCGCCAAATCAGTAAAATGGTTTTCTACTTTAGTTTCTAAAAAAGCCAATCTTAATGCAATCTATGATGCACTTCAAAATGTAAAAGCCAAAGAAGTCAAAACCATCCCAATGGGGCAAGGTCAAAAGATCAGTCGCATCGTCGCTTGGACTTTCATGTAAAACAACTCTTTGAGTTATGCACAACTTATTCAAAATAAGTTTATTTATAATTGGAAGGAAAACCATGAGAAGCAAGAAGCGGGCTGGGGCTCTGCTTTGCTTGATTCGATGAATCAAAGAGCGATTGAAAAATAAAAATGAGGGTGCGGGAGTTTGCATTGAGTTAAGCTATTTTTTCGTCTAGAATTTTTTGGTTCTTTTTTTTCAATGAAAAAAAGAACAATACTAAAAACATCCACCAATTTAAAAATGTAAAACAAAAATATAGTACAGAGAAATTTTCAATTTCTTGTGAGTAAAATCAATCAATAAAATATCAAAATAAAACCTAATTTTGCGCCATAATTCACTTTTGAAATTTTAATTAAAATATGAAAATTGCCATCATCGGAGGAGGCGCAGCAGGTTTCTTTTCAGCCTTATCAGCCAAGGAAAATTACCCTGACGCACAAGTTGTTATTTTTGAAAAATCAAGAAATTTCCTTTCCAAAGTAAAAATCTCTGGCGGCGGTAGATGTAATGTGACCAATGGTTGCACCGACATCAAAACTCTGGCGAAGGCATACCCTCGTGGCGGCAACGTACTCAAAAAAGCCTTCCATACTTTTAGTACACAAGACACCATTGACTGGTTTGAATTACGTGGTGTTCCATTGATGACGCAGGAAGATAATTGTGTCTTTCCAGTTTCTCAAGACTCGCAAAGTGTCATAGATTGTTTTCTAAAACAAACTAAAAGAATGAGTATTAAAATTCATTTAGGACAAGGAATAAAATCTATCGAGCCAGTCAAAGGGCAACTTAAATTAGTATTTTCCAAAGATGAATTTCCAGATGAAATTTTTCATAAAGTGATCGTTGCCACAGGTGGTTCTCCCAAGCGAAGTGGTCTCGAATGGTTAGAGAAATTAGGGCATACCATCGCCGAACCAGTTCCTTCTTTGTTCACTTTTAATATGCCTTCCGAAGCTGTTCGAGATTTGATGGGCATCGTCGTTGAAGAAGCCTTAGTCAATATCCAAGGCACCAAATTAAAATCAGATGGCCCTTTACTCATCACACATTGGGGCATGAGTGGTCCTGCGATTTTAAAACTTTCAGCCTTTGGCGCAAGGCTTTTGAGTGAGATGAATTATGAGTGTAAAGCGCAAGTCAATTGGGTCAATGAAGTGAATGTCGAAATCGTAAGAGAGGAGTTGAAAGAAATTATAACAAAACATTCCCAAAAATTATTAACCAACTTTCGACCTTATCTTTTGCCTGAAAGACTCTGGCATTATTTGCTAAAAAAATGTGATTTTCCAGAAAATAAAAAATGGAATGAGTTAGGAAAAAAAGGGTTAAACAAACTCATCACTATTTTGACTAACGATATTTATCAAGTAAAAGGTAAGACGACCTTCAAAGAAGAATTTGTGACTTGCGGTGGTGTAAGTTTAGAAAGTATCCATTCCAAAACGATGGAAAGTAAAGTTTGCAAAAATTTATACTTCGCAGGTGAGGTGATGGATATTGATGGAATTACAGGAGGTTATAATTTTCAATCGGCTTGGACGACGGGTTTTATTGCAGGGAAATTAAACTAGTAAAAAAGAGTTAAGCATTAAACTTTTCAAATACTTTTTTCAACGATACAAACCTTCATCCCTTCCCTTCCGTTATTTTGAGTAAAATAAAACTCAACAGATGAAAAAATTACTTTTTGTAACAATACTCTTACTTTTATCAAAAATCACTTTTACTCAAAACAATGCTTTTGAATTAAAAAACTTCCATCCTGATTCGACCCAACAAGAATTACGTGATTTATTCCAAGAGTTCCGATTAAAACATCCTGGGTTTTATCGTTACAACAATGCTATTACATTTGACCAAAAAATTGATTCTATCATTACATCTATAAAAAAACCCGTTAATGAATTAGAAATTTATCGATTGATAAAACCCATTTTTGCGGAAATCGGATGTTTACATACCGGCATTTCTCTTTCCGAAAAAACAGAAACTTTACTCGATGTGCAACCTAATTGTTTACCATTTTTACTTCTCCACAAACAGGGGAAAGCATATATTTGGAAAAATTATTCCAAGCATCAAGAAATTAAAATTGGAAGTGAGATAACAAAAATTAATGGTCAATCAATCGAATCAATTTATCAAAAATTACTTCAAAACATTCCGATGGATGGATTTAACAAAACTGGAAAATTCAAATTATTAGAATATTCTTTTCCCACTTGGTATCGAAACATCATTGAAATCACCACGGATTTTTCAATAGAATTAAAATCAAACAACTCTAGCGAAGAGACATTTACATTTTCGACAAAAGGAATAAAAGCGAATCAACTTCCTTCTTATCAAGATATGATTTCCAAAAAATTAAATTTAAAAATTGAAGGGGACATTGCCATTTTAACCATTCCTTCCTTTTCAAATTCTTACCACAAAGCCAATAGTCAAAAATTCAAAAAAGAAATTAAACAGTACTTTAAAAAAATCAAAAAAGAAAAAATTAAAAACCTGATTGTTGATTTCCGAGGAAACACGGGCGGTTCAGATTCTAATGCAGCACTTTTCGTTTCACATTTTTTTGAAAAACCATTTCGTTATTGGGACAGAATAGAAGTAAGTGAACCTATTGCCAAAGATATCAAAGGGTTCAATCGGCTTTTTTATGCTAAACCTGAAAAGCAAGATTCAATTTGGCTTTGGAAAAAATCTCCTTTGTTTACTAGCGAATTTGATTTTTATAAAAAACAAAAACCTGCAAAGAATATTTTCCAAGGAGATACATTTTTTCTTATTGATGGGCTCTGCATGTCTTCCTGCGCTGATGCTGCTGCCATTTTAAGTTTTAATAAAAAGGCGACTTTTATTGGTCAAGAAACTGGCGGCGGGTTTCAAGGAAACACAAGTGGTTTGATTCCTGAATCACAACTTTCAAGTGGTTTAATTTTTTCTATTCCATTACTAAAATATATCAATGCAGTTGATCCAACAATAAACTTTGGCAGGGGAACAATTCCTGATATTGAAGTTGAATCCTCTCCTTTGTATAATTTAAATGGAAAAGATGCCACTTTGGAAATGGCTTTTGACATAATCAAAAACATTCCCATTCCATCTCATTAATAACTACTCACAAATGAATTTAAAACCTCTTTAATACTTTACACTAAAAATTTCGTTTGCCGTTTTACGATATACTAGCATTATTTAAGAATGGTAGACAAACCTTCTAAATTGTCTGTCATTTTTTTTGGTAAAAAACCAAATGTAAATGTCTTGTTAGAATCTAATGATACATCAGCAGGACGCTTTGCTGGCATGTTCACATCTTTTTGTAAAGAAGGAATAATTAAACTTTTATCCAATCCAAAATGTTCTGCCATCTGCGTCGCAAATTCAAAACGAGACATTCTTTCTGGTCCGCCTAAATGAAAAATTCCATTGGTCTTACTTTTCAGCAAAGCAAAAACCCCTTGCGCTGCATCTCCTCCAAAAGTTGCCGTTCGATACTCGTCGGTGAAACAATAAACATTTTTCCCAGCCTGCAAATTTCGCAACCAAGCATTCATAAATCCTAATCCATTTTTTGGCAATCCATACATTAAAGGCATTCGAGCAATAATTGCTTTTGGGTTAACTTTCCATACTCTTTGCTCTGCTTCTAATTTTTGTTTTCCATAAACCATGATTGGATTGGGAGTATCGGTTAGCGAATACGGCGCATTTTTTCCATCGAAAATTAGGTCTGTAGATGTGAATAAAAATTGGATATTTTGCGCAGCGCAATAACTAGCCAAGTGTTCAGTTACTTTGACATTAATGATTTGAGAAAGAGGATTTTGTTCGCAATCATTTGGATTTGAATTGGCTGCTAAATGTAAAATGGCATCGGGTTGATGTTTTTTTAGGAAAATAGAAACAGCGGATTGATTGATTAAGTCGAGTTGTTCGAATTGAATATTTTTCAGGTCTGGTTTTGTTTTATTGTAAATCCCTAGGAGTTGAAAATCACCTTGCAAATGTTTAGCGATGTGCCAACCTAGGAAACCTGAGATGCCTGTGACGAGTAGTTTTTTCATATTTTACTTTTATAATTTGTTACTGACTTGGGCTGACTATAATGACTTTCTCTTAAAAAAAAAAAAAAAAAAGTCATAATAGTCAGTCCAAGTCAGTAACAAAAAATTCATTAATCCATTTTTACCAATACCCTTGGAGCAGAAATATTTTGCGTCAACCTCGACACTACTATAATCGTCACCAACCCACACACCATCGCCAAAGTCCGAAATGGGAACAACACCGTCTCCCCTTCCATCATCGGATAAGGAATCATATTTGGAATATTTAAAGTTGGTTCGCCTCCTCCAAATCGCAAAATAAAACTAACTGCAAATCCTGAAATTGCACCAATTGTATTTGCCTTTTTATCAAACAAAGCACAAACCAAAGCAGGAAACAAAAGACAATAAACAAAGTCGCTACACAGTACCCAAAGATCATAAACACTCTGCACATTAATCGCCAAAAGTGTCGCTGCAATTCCAATGATCCAAATACACCGCTTGATCACTTTTTCTAAATTCGAAGGAGTGATATTGGGTTTTACTAAGGGGCGAAATACATTCCAACCTGCCATCGACGAAGCTGACAAAATCGAAGAATCCACCGACGACATCACCGCTGCCGCAACAGCTCCCAAACCAATGGTCGCTACCCAAGGGTTAGTCAAATATCGAATCACATGTGGCAAAATTGAACTATCACTTCCTGGAACTGCTCCAATCATTTCCCAATCTGCTACTCCTCCGATGATGCCAATCAGCACCGCCGGGATTGCTGCAACAATACAAATGACTCCTGCAAAAATAGATAATCGAACAGCCGTGTTTTCATCTTTCGAAGAGAGTACTCGCTGAAAATATACTTGCCATGGAATTCCTCCAAACATCAAAAGCAACGCATAATCCCACCACATCCAATAGTAACTTCCTAAGTTTTCATGACTCGGAAGGAAGGTAGCGGTGGCTCCATTTTTTTCCACATAAGCTGCCCAAGCAACATCCCATCCTCCAACTGAATTCATTGCTACGGGAACAACCAAAGCTAATCCTCCCAACAATAAAATCATCTGTACAACATCTGTCAAAGCTACTGCCCACAAGCCTCCGATTGCGGTGTAAGCAATTGCGATAATCGCAGAAAGTATAATAGCAGGTTGAGTATCTAAGCCGAGGACGGTGCCGAAAGTAGTTCCCAAAGCGGTGAGAATTGCAGCTGTCCAAAATATTTCTCCAGACAATGCAGGAATAAAAAGAAGTGCTGCCATGCGTTTTCCAAAACGTTGCGAAAGTGGATCGAGCATGGTTTTAAATTGATGTCGTCGCATAATTCTAGCGAAAAACAATCCACCAATGATTAAACTAATCGCATAACCCCAAGGTGCTTGCACCCACACCAAACCTGTTTTGGCGGACTCAGCAGTTCCATTGATATAACCTCCGCCGACCCATGTCGCACTCATCGTAAATATTCCGATGAACAATGGAATCGAACGTCCAGCAAGCATCGTGTCATTTTTATCTTTTGCTTTTTGCTTGCCTGCAACGTAGGAACCGAAATAAAATATTAAGGCATAAAAAAACATCATAGCAATAAATCCTGACCACAAAACTGGAGCACCCGTTGCGTATAAATACAGTCCGCAGGCAACCAAAAAAATTAATAGCAAAATGGTCGGAAGTATTTTTGAGTTATTTTGTAAATTCATTGTTATAATTTATAGGCTGACTTTCGAAATCATTATTTCTGTTTTGAAAATCGAATATAAGAAATCAATTTTTAATCTTAATTTTGATTTTATTATTTCACAAAAAAATAAAAATATGAAAACGTTATTATCTGTAATTATTTTCTTGATTAGTTTTGGAAATCTACAAAGCCAAGATCAAGATACTATGGAACAACGAGTCATTCACTTACTTGATATTTCAGGATCGAAAGAAGCGTTTGATGTCGCACTCATCCAAATGATTGATTTACAAAAAGATGTTTATGAAAATACATTAAGCAAAGAGTTTTTTGAAACATTTAAAGAAGAAGCTATAAAAATGGGCCGAGAAGATTTATATAAATTGATTGTTCCTATTTATAAAAAACATTTTACGTTGGAAGAAATTAATGGCATTATTGAATTTCATGAATCCGAAGTGGGAAAAAAGATGGTCAGTAAAATGCCAATGATTGTTGCAGAGTCTATGCAAAAAGGAGCAATCTGGGGAGAAGAATTGGGTGAAAAAATTGCAGCTAAAATTTTAGATTCAGACGACTATAAAATGAATGCAGAACCATCGGAGTGCGGCGAAGTCAAAAATGGAAAATGGAAAATCAAGATGCCTGGGTCTGACATTAATGCTATTGTTACTAGAAAAGAGGATCGTCAAATGGAAAGTTTGGATGGAGAAGACATTTGCAGTTTTAAAGTAGAATGGTTGACTCCATGTAAATATTCAATGACTGTAATTAAATGCCAAGACGATACGATTGAAAAAGAAATGAGCAAACATGCTTTGATTACCAATATTTACGAAGTGACGAAAAATGGGTATAAGTTCATCACTAAATTTGAAGGAATGGATGATGGAATGATGAAAGGAGAAGCCATTAATTATGGGAAATCAAACTCCAAAATGTAAGCAATCAGAAAAAAACAATTTATTCTATCTAAGCATCATTCCGAATTTTAAAAATGAAAATTCGGAATGACTTATTTTTAGAATACCTCTAAAATTTTTATTGGCTTATCATTAAACGTGATGGTGTCGCCTTTTTCTTTTTGCATCATTTCTTTCGCAAGAGGTGCTTGCGGAGAAATAGCGAAATATTTTTTCTCATCAACCATAATTCTTCCTGCTGCGATGGAGATAAAATAATTCCCAAAATCAGTTTGCACCACACTACCGAAAGCCACTCGATCAAAAATCCGATCAGATTTGATTTGGCTTAAAAACAATTCTAATTTACGAGCCTCAGAAAGTTGTTGGGCATTCTTGTCTCGCTCGATATGCATCATAGCACGACCTGTTTCGAATTTATCCCCAGCGCTACTTTTGGTTTCATTGTTGGCGCTGTCTTGAGCATCATCCATCATCTTTTGAAAAACAGATATTTTTTGATAAATCAATTCTTCGACTTTTTCGAGAAGGGCTTCTTTGATTTCGTATTGGTTCATTCTATATTCTTATTTTTTAATCAATAACTTTAAGTAATTCCTGTAATTTGATATGATCTTTTAAGAGTTCCTTTTCAGTCCCCAATAAATCATTTAAAAGTCCCAAAAAAATACTCTTGTCCAATTCATCTTTACTATAGATTTTTTCTAACATAAAATTACTCAGTAATTGAGTTTGTTTTTGATAAAGATCCTTTTGTTCATCAATTGATGAGAGATATTTTACTATTTTAAAATCTAATAATCTAATATCATTTCCAATAAAAGCTTTCCACGAAATATTACCGATGAGAACAACCTTTAAGCCTCCAACAATTTGAATTAGTTGCCCTAGTATGATTTCTTCATCATCTAAATAATAATCAATCGAATCTCCCAAACTTTCATGCAAAGAAATAACTTTTTGAAGTTCCTCAACATTTTCAGCATGTTCTTTTTGAATAGATTGGAAAACATGGCTAATAAAAACCTTATCTTCTTTATTTTTTTGCCAATTATTAATCCACAGCGCAATCATAATTCCTAAAATAACAGGAATCATTTCTTTAGTAATTTGCAAAAGGCTTTTTTTTATCTTTGAAAAATCCATAGATAAATTCACTATTTATTTAATTTCACATCATGATTGTGATAAATCTAACATCATAAATATAAAAAACGCTACGTCAAAACAAATAAACATATGAATACTTTTTCTCCTTTAGAAAAAACGTTGGCTTGGAGTGTCCATTTATTCACCGCTTCAGGATTGGTCGCAGGCTTTATGGCAATTCTGGCTATTAATGAGCAAGAATGGCGAATAGCAATGTTGTGGTTAGTGGCTTGTTTGGTTATCGATGGAGTGGACGGAACATTTGCACGGATGTTTAAAGTCAAAGAAGTTTTACCTGAAATTGATGGGAAAACAATAGATTATGTGATTGATTTTGCGACCTATGCCATTATACCTGCTTACTTTTTTCATGAAGCTCATTTGGTAAATGACGAATGGAATATGTTTTGTACTTCGGTGATTTTACTCGTTTCTGCGGTTTATTATGGTAAAACAGGAATGGTGACTGATGATATGTACTTTCTAGGATTCCCGGTTTTATGGAACATGGTGGTGTTCTTTTTATTCTTTGTTTTTGATTTTTCTTCCACTTGGAATATAGTTTTAATTCTTATCTTCGCAGCATTGCATTTTGCTCCCATAAAGTTTGTGTACCCCAGTCAAGCGAGCAAATTTAAAAAGCTTACAATATTTAATACCATTATTTTTATTGTCTCTTGTGTGGCTATTTTATGGCTCTATCCTGAACGAAATATCTGGTGGATAGGCAGCATAATTATATCAACAGGGTACTATGCCATAATGGCAATTTATAATACTTGGATAGAAGATTAATGAAGGAATATCGACTTAAGAACAAGGATTTGAGAAGATTGACGAGAGCTTCCGTTTTTAGATCTTGGAAAAGATTGTCAAACTTCTCAAATCACACTCTAAACATACTTCATTTTATCTTAATATATAAACTACCCTATTCCTTGTATTTTTCATAAAAAAAATTAAATATCATTTCCCAACACTTTATAACACATTGACTGTCAAAGTTTTATTAAAAAAAAGTAATAATTCAGGAAGCTAATTCCAGACACTTTAACTCATTGTTTTAATTGCATAGAATTACAAAAACTAATAACTTTGTGTATCTCCTTTAGGTAATCTAGTTCTCTTGTTTACCATTATCTACCCACCGATATTATTTTAAAAATTCTTTGCTTTTTTAAGTAAATCCCATGAACAACACGCTAAGGAAATGCTTGTATTCTTTTCTTTTGCTATTAGCTTCTCTAATAGTTAACCATTCTGCTTTTGGACAAGATTTAACCATTCATCCTACTTTCAACAATATGTATGGGGCAGGTTTTTTCGAAGACCTATATGCCAGTTTTGAAACTTCTGATGGCGGTTTTATTTTGGGAGGAAAGGCTTTCCAAAACGCTACAACTGGAAATATCAATGATCCTTTTTGTGGAACGGGCAATTCAGATTATTGGATTGTCAAGACTGACATTGATGGAAATACAGAATGGGATACTTTATTCGGAGGTTCTGCCAATGAGGAACTTTATGATATGATCGAAACTTCCGATGGGGGTTATGCTCTAGTTGGGCGGTCGACTTCACCAGCGAGTTGCGATGTGCCTGCTGGAAATCCATTTGTGTACGATGCTTGGGTGGTAAAAATAGATGGACTTGGAAATATTCTTTGGACTTCTCGATTTGGAAGTACCCAAGGTGATAATGCCAAATCAATAATTGAAACTTCCGATGGAGGCCTCTTGATTGGAGGCGATACGATGAATATAGTAGACAATTCACCTGATTATTGGATTACAAAGTTGGATGGAACTACTGGTGCTATTTTATGGGATAATTCGATTGGTGGAGATAATTTTGATTTTTTGGAAGTGGTGAGAGAAACGACAGATGGATTCTTTTTGGGAGGTTATTCTATTTCTGGAATAAGCAAAGATAAAACAACTGCCAACTTTGGTTCTTGGGATTATTGGATTGTCAAAGTGGATTTGAATGGAAATTATCTCTGGGATTTTTCTTATGGAGGAACGGGAAATGATCAACTTTGGGATATGGAAGTTACCTCTGATGGAGGTTTGATTATTGGTGGATTCTCAGATTCTGATCCAATCAATTTACCAAATAATAAAACGGCTGCCAATATTGGCGGAGAGGATTGTTGGGCGATAAAAGTAAATAGTGCAGGTGCAATTACTTGGGATCAGAGTTATGGAGGGAGTGATTTAGATCGAATTTATAGTGTCGAAATAGTTGACCTGACGGATTGTGTAACAAATTATATTTTTGGAGGAATAACTAATTCCGGAGCAAATGGTGATGTGACTGATCCAAATATTGGAGCAGGTGACTATTGGTTAAATTTTGTAGATGCTAATGGAAATTTAATTTGGGAAAAAAATTACGGGGGCGATCAATATGAAGAGGTTAGAGATTTTAGAAGAAATTCTGATGGAAGTTATATCGTAGGAGGTTATACTATTTCTGATAATAATGGAGATGTTCCTTCTACAAATTATGGTGTTTTTGATAATTGGGCATTTAAACTTTCTTGTAATTTTGATATTCCTGATTTGGCAGATGAAGAGGTTTGTGAAGGGGAATCAATTACGCTTACAGCGGTTACGGGAGCTTGTGATAATTGTACTTACCAATGGGATGCAAATGGAGGAAATGCTTCCACTAATTCCATCACCGTTACACCTACTGCTACCACTACTTATACAGTTATCGTTACCAATGCAAATTGTTGTCCCGATACAACTTCGGTAACCGTCGAGTGGCATCCCTCTCCTACTGTTGATTTGGGACCTGATACTGAAATTTGTCCAGGGGAGTCAATTCCTTTGGATGCGACAACTCCAACTTGTACTTATACTTGGTCAACGGGTGCGACCACATCTATCATCAATCCAACAATAGCTGGTACTTATTCAGTAACGATTACTTGCGAATTTGGATGTACTAGTACAGATGAAATAATTATTAGTCCTGGAATTGTTCCAAATGTTGATTTGGGAAATAATACAACTTTGTGTGCAGGAGATAGTATTTTACTCGATGCTGGAGCAGGTGGGATGAGTTATAATTGGTCAACTGGAGCTAGTTCTCAAATGATTTATGGAAATGACGAAACCGATTATTGTGTTACCGTTACATCTGTTGATGGATGTACCACGGTAGATTGTATTTCGATAAATTACGATACAGTTCAAGTAGTTTTACCAAATGATACAATGCTTTGTCCAGCGGAAACTTTGGTTGTTTCGGCTGAGAATAATGGTTGCACTTACAATTGGTCAAATGGACCGACAAGTCAATCAATTACTATTTCGGCTGCAGGAACCTATACCGTTACAGTTACTTGTGGGCCAGCTTCTTGTACAGCTGTGGATGAAATTATAGTGGGTTATTTTTCTGTAAACTCTCCACAAAATACCTCTGCTGAAATCTGCCAAGGCGACTCCCTTTTTGTGGGCGGTGCTTGGCAATTTATCGCTGGAAATTATTCCGATACTTATATGACTGCTGATGGTTGTGATTCGATTGTAAATACGAATTTGGTAGTTAACTCAATTTTCTCCCAAAATATTCCAATGGAAATCTGTCAAGGGGATTCGCTTTTTGTTGGTGGTGATTGGCAGTTTATCAATGGAAATTATCCTGATACTTTG
>JBGCCY010000123.1:0-2769 GCA_045104975.1 Saprospiraceae bacterium | reverse complement strand
TAATTGCTGACTGCCTGTCGTCAATTGGTTTGAGTACTTTATAAAAGAGAGTCCAAGTGAAAAAGAATATTTAAGCCATTTACTATTATTTAATTTATTTGGACTCAAAAATATATTTGCTGAGATATTGGTCGCCTTTTCACCCCAATTAAGAAGGTTACCCGCAAACTCATCCTTAATAGGTAAAAATTCATCTACTAAGTCAGGATTTAATTCACCTGCCAATTTTGAAAAATCTGTTTTGTAATCAAAACTCAGTGTTGTAAAACTGCGGTTTTCAATTGAAAATCCCGTAATTGAAAAACCTGTTGTTTTATTTTGTCCAAAACTGACTGTACCCAGTAAAACAATACCAAAAAACAGGCTGAAAATCTTTATTAAATTCGACATAAGATTGATTTAGAAGTTGATAATTCTTAAAAAGAAAACGGCGAATAACTAATTATTATTGCCTACAAGTATTAATTTTACAGCATGATTCAAGAAAACGTCAGCATTCAAGCGCATAATACTTTTGGAATTAATTGCCAAGCAAAATACTTTGCTAGGTTCAGAAGTATCAAAGATTTACAAGAGTTATTAGCGGATCCAATTCGAAAAAATAATGACTTATTAGTGTTGGGCGGTGGCAGTAATATGCTTTTTACGAAAAACTATAATGGCTTAGTTTTGAAAAATGAACTCACAGGCATTTATGTTGTGAAAGAGGATGCTGACCATATTTGGATTGAAGCCATGGCAGGTGAAAATTGGCACGACTTTGTTCTTTTTGCAATTGATCATGATTATGGCGGAATTGAAAATCTATCATTAATTCCTGGATCAGTTGGAGCTGCCCCTATGCAAAACATTGGTGCGTATGGTGTTGAAATAAAAGATGTTTTTCATGAATTAGAAGCCATTCATATCGAAACTGGTGAAATTGTAAGATTTACCCGTAAGCGCTGCAAATTCGGTTATAGAGAAAGTATATTTAAAAACCTTTTAAAGGGTCAATACATTATTTTATCTGTTACGCTTAGGCTGACAAAAAACCATGAAGTGAATACTACTTATGGCGCCATTGAAGCACAACTAAAAGAAAAAAATGTAAACAGACCGACAATCAAACACATTAGTGATGCAGTTATTGCTATCCGTCAGTCTAAATTACCAGACCCTGCTTTAATTGGGAATTCAGGAAGTTTCTTTAAAAACCCTGTAGTTTCGAAAGCAAAATTAGCGGTGATTCAGGAAAAATACCCTGATGTATCATTCTACGAAATTGATCACCAACGTGTGAAATTAGCAGCCGGGTGGCTAATTGACCAAGCTGGTTGGAAAGGAAAGACATTCGAAAATTATGGGGTTCACAAAAACCAAGCACTGGTGCTAGTTAATTATGGAGGCGCTAGTGGGAAAGATATTTATGACTTATCTGCTCAAATATTAAATGATGTGAAGGAGAAATACAATGTTCAGCTTGAAAGAGAAGTGAATATTTATTGATCATTTGTTCATTTTGTGTTTTCAGTAGCTTCTAGGTTTTAATTCCTACTTTTATCGAAGGAATTGCGCTAATTATCAATTAATCTTAAAAACTATCAATTAATGTCTTTTGAAAAACTTGGCTTAAATTCAAATCTACTAGATGCCTTAACTGCCTTTGGATATAAAAAACCCTACCCTATTCAAAAAGAACTTATTCCATTTGTTTTAGACGGTAAGGATGTATTAGGAATTGCAAAAACCGGATCTGGAAAAACAGCTAGTTTTGTTTTACCTCTTATTAATAATTTACAAGGCAAAACAAAAACAGAGAATAGGCATATTAATGTATTGGTTTTAGTCCCCACCAGAGAACTAGCTGTGCAAGTACAAGATGTTTTTTTTCAGTTTGGAAAAGACATGCCAGATAGAATAAAATCTTTGGCAGTTTACGGAGGAGTTTCAATCAATCCGCAAATGCAGAATTTGCAGAATGTAAATGTATTGGTTGCCACACCAGGAAGATTATTGGAGCTAGTCGAGTCAAATGCATTAAAACTATCAACTATATCAGCTTTAGTGTTAGATGAGGCAGACAAAATGCTGAATTTAGGATTTAAGGAAGAAATGGATCGCATTTTTGGTTTATTGCCGAAAATGAGACAAAACTTACTATTCTCTGCTACTTTAAGTCCTGAAATTGAAGCGCTAAAATCAGTAACCTTAAATGATCCAAAAATTGTAAAAATTGAATCTGAAGAACAGGACATTGAATTGATTGAACAAACAGGTTATTTCGTAACAGACAATAAGAAAGGGCCCTTACTTCGGCATATAATCAAATCGAAAAACTTAAAGCAAGTTTTGGTATTTACATCATCAATTTACAAAGCAGATAATGTAGCAGATAAACTTCGAAAAAACGGAATTAATGCCCAGGCAATTCATGGCAAAAAAGGGCAAATGAAAAGGCTAAATAATTTAGCTGACTTTAAAGATGGAAAGTTAAAAGTATTGGTTGCAACGGATTTATTAGCCAGAGGGATTGATATTGCTTTTTTACCTTGTGTTATAAATTACGAATTACCAAGGTCGCCAAAAGACTTTGTACACAGAATTGGAAGAACTGGACGGGCAGAAAACCCAGGAATGGCTATAACTTTTGTTTCGCCAGAAGAGCAGCATCATTTTAAAGTCATTCAAAAGAAAATGAAAAAAATTGTGACTATGATTGAAAGTGAAAATATTTTGTAGTTGGAGTTTCGATTAAAATTCTCTAAATTAGAATATTAAAAATTAACT
>JBGCCY010000122.1:0-16325 GCA_045104975.1 Saprospiraceae bacterium | reverse complement strand
TTTTAGGAACACCTTTTTATTATTTATATTTTGCAAAAAATATAAATATGAAGAAAGCTATAATTGTATTGACTGTTCTTTTTTTTACAATTTTGAGTTGTCAAAAAAAGGAATGTACTTGTGAGTCTGATCCAAAAGTTGTGATCAAAAATGATAGTTTAATTCATAGATATATGAATGTATCAATAACTCCTTTTCGTGATCAAAAAAGAGAGGTTAAACTATTAAATTATATTTGGGATAAATATAATGAACCTGTTTTGCATATTCACGGGGTTGAAACTTATAGGTTTTCGATTGGTTTATTTTCATTTGGAAACTATTTTAAAATTTATCGAATTGGAAAAAAAGGGAATAGTTATAATTCAGAAACTAAAGTTTTTGGGAGAGAGATTACTGAGTATGGAGAAGACTCTTTAATTTATCATGTATCAAAAGAAATTTCAAAAATAGAATGGCAGGAGATAACAAAAGTTGTAGAAGAAAATTGTTTTTGGACAATAGTTCCTGACATAAAAAGTGATGATCAATTTTTAGATCCTGCATGGGGTTGGAGACTTGAGGGATTTAAAAATGAGAATGATTGTACTAATTCTAACTATCATATTGTAACTAGAAATTATCCTGATTCTTCAGAGTTTATTTTTATTTGTGAAAAAATTATGGAATTGGATACGTTTAAAAATAGATCTATTTTAGGTAATGATGTAAATGAATAATTTTTTTTAACTAGATAACCATAATCGGTTTTGGAAAACCGACCTACCTATGACAACAATTTTCGGCATACGACATCACGGCCCAGGCTCCACCAAAAGTCTCCTTCGAGCACTCCAAAATCTCGAACCTGATTGCCTCCTCATCGAAGGAGTCAAAGATGCAGAAGCATTGTTACAACATATCGCCAATCCTGGAATGCAACCACCCGTTGCATTGTTGACTTATAATCCAAAAGATTTTTCCCAAGCAATTTATTCTCCTTTCGCAGAATTTTCGCCAGAGTGGCAAGCAATAAAATATGGTTTAGAAAAAAATATTTCTGTTCAATTTATGGATTTGCCCCACGAAGTAATTTTAGGCATAAAAAAACAAGAAGCCGAAAATCCATTTCAACTATTTGGAGAAGAAGAAACCGACAAGACCAAAAATTATACTGAAGATGATAAACTTCAAAAAGACCCGCTTGGATATATGGCTGAAATTGCAGGCTACACAGATAGCGAAAGATGGTGGGAAGTAACTTTTGAAGAGCGAGAAAATCCAGACGAAATTTTTCCCAGCATCATCCAAATCATGCGATTGTTGCGAGAAGAAATGAAACGTCCTGATCCTCCGATGGAAAAACGTCGAGAAGCATTTATGCGGGAGACGATGCGAAAAGCAATCAAAGATGGCTATCAAAATATTGCGGTGATTTGTGGAGCATGGCATTCGCCAGTTTTGGAAGATTTACCAAAATACAAAGCAAGCGAGGATAAAAAATTACTTCGTGGAATTAAAAAAGTAAAAACAAAAAGCACTTGGGTGCCTTGGTCGTACAATCGACTTTCGACTCAAAGCGGATATGGTGCAGGTGTAATTTCTCCAGCTTGGTATAAATTATTATACACGAATCGAAAAGAAGTTGGTGTTCGTTGGATGACAAAAGTTGCACGACTTTTTAGAGAAAAAGATATGGATGCTTCGTCGGCACATGTGATCGAAGCAGTTCGATTGGCGGAAACTTTAGCTTCGATTCGACAATTGCCGATTGCAGGAATTGGAGAAATGTACGAGGCGGCCACTTCTATTTTTTGCGAAGGTCACGAAGCACAAATGGAACTCATCCAAAGCAAATTAATTATTGGCGATGTGATGGGAAAAGTACCGCCTGAGATTCCAGTAATTCCATTACAACAAGATTTTGATAAAAGTGTAAAATCTGCTCGACTCACCAAAGAGCGAAATTCGACAGATGAAATTATCAAAGAATTGGACTTGCGAACGGAGAGTAATTTGCGAGCAAGTCACTTATTGCATCGCTTAGATTTGTTAGGAATAAAATGGGGGCAGGCTAAAAAAGTGTCTAAGTTTTCCAAAGGTCAATTTAAAGAAATTTGGAAGTTGGTTTGGAAACCTGATTATGCTTTAAACATTATTAGTGCAGGTATGTGGGGGAATTCAGTTTACGAAGCAAGCGTCAATTTTGTCAAAAAGAAAACACCTGAAATTGAAAATTTGCCTGAGCTAACACAATTGGTGGAGACTTCGTTGAAAGCAGATTTGACAGATGCCATTCCAAAATTGGTGAAGCGATTACGAGATCTTTCTGCGTTAACAACTGATGTGGAAAAACTAATGTTGGCGTTGCGTCCATTGATTTATGCGATTCGGTATGGAAGTACTCGAAAGTTAGATGTGAGTAGTTTGAAAAGAGTCATTAATGAAATGATTCCTCGTATTTGTGTGTTGCTGCCGAATGCTTGCGTCGGAGTGAACGAAGATTTTACCAAAGATTTATTTGAAAAAATATTAGATACCAATCATTCAATTAGTTTGATGGACGATGAAGATCATTTGGAAAATTGGAATAAAGCCCTCGATCAAATCACCCGATTACAAAATGTAAATACATTGTTAAAAGGTGGCTGTTTACGCATGCTTTTTGACAAAAAAATAATTACCGTTTCAGATGTTTCGAATGAAATGTACTTGATGCTTTCTGTTGGAAATGATACGACGAGTGCTGCAAATTGGTTAGAAGGATTTTTGCATGGAAGTGGTTTATTGTTGATTCACAATATGGACTTGTGGAATATTCTAGATCAATGGATTGATGAAATGAACTTCTTGACTTTCCAAAATTTGATTCCATTATTGCGAAGGACTTTCTCAGAATTTTCTGCTCCTGAAAAAGAGAAGATGTTGGAATTAGCAAAACGAGGGCAAATGAAATCTTCTAAGAAGAAAGGTATTGATGAAGGTTTTGATAAAAAAAGAGGAGAAGGTGTGTTGGAAACGGTAAGGTTACTGTTGGGAATGTAGAACACGTGGAGGTCTGCTTTAGCTGACCTGAAAAAAAAGAGCAAAGTGGTTTTGCATTTTTCACTCATGATTTTTTTCTTTTAGGTCAGCTAAAGCAGACCTCCACGTGCTTGTTTGAAAGCAGTAATTGTTCGTTCAATATCTTTCTCCGTCGTCGCCCAAGAGCAAACACTAATTCGAATCATCGCTTCTCCTTTCCATGTTGAACCACCGCACCAAATCTCTCCAGATTTTTGAAGATTCAATAATGTTGATTTCGTTAATTCTGAATTTCCACAACTCACTAAAACTTGATTAAATACCACATTATTCACAATTGTAAAGCCATTGTTATGTAATCCTTCTTCCAGCTGTTTGGCTCGCAAATGAAAACCAGTCACCATCTCATCAATTCCATTTTTTCCTAAATATTTTATCGTCGCCCACATTTCAATGGCTCTTGATCGCTTTGACATTTCAGGCGTACAAAGCATTGGATCTTTTTGCTCACTAAAAATAATATACTCACCAGTTGCTTGCAAAGCAGAAATTAAAGCTTCAGAATCTTTACATAAAACAACTGCCGAATCATAAGGTGCATTTAAAGTTTTATGTCCATCTGTAGCCCAAGAAGAAGCGAGTTCCATTCCTTTGGTCAAGTGCGATAATGATTTAGAAGCAGCTGCCCACAAACCAAATGCGCCATCGATATGAACCCATGCGCCAACTTCATTTGCCTTCGAACATATTTCTGAAAAATGATCGAAGGCCCCAGTATTTACATTTCCAGCTTGTAGAAAAACAAGGCAAGTCGAATCCAGGTTGGGTAATTTTTCGAGAATCATTCTACCTTGATCGTCGGCTTCCACCCATTCCACATTTTCTTTTCCAAAACCTGCAAGAGCCAATGCTTTTGAAATACTAGAATGAACTTGTTGGTGAGCGATGATTCTAATTTTTGGAGCACCGTTCAAACCTTTTTGATTGACATCCCAACCAAGATTTTTTAGCAAGCGAAACCTTGCAGCTACGATACCACAAAAGTTAGCAGTTGAAGTTCCACTCACAAAACCTGCAACAGTTTTTTCTGGTAAGTTGAATAGTTCTTTGAGCCATTGCTCACAAATCATTTCCAATTTTGCATTGATGGGAGAAGTGACATAGAGTCCTCCATTTTGATCCCAAAAATCAGCTAACCATTTTGCAGCAACAGAAATAGGAATCGCACCTCCATTGACAAAACCAAAATAGCGACCACCAGTTTGAGCAGTCGTAGCAGGAGAACCAAATTTATTTAATTGAGAAATAATACTTTGAGCAGGAGTAGAATTTTCAGGAATTGACTCATCAAAAACTGCTAAGTTTTTGATGTTTTCATCGGATGGATAGACATCCATTTTATCAATATTATCTGCGTAGGAAAAAGCGTAGGTTCGGGCAAGGTCAAATATCTTTTTGTCTTTTAATTCCCCAAACATATTTTTTTGTAAATCCATGTTTTATTTTTAAAAAAAAAGGAGAATTAAAAACTATTTACTCCTCTTCGTCATCATTGTTGACATCTGGCATTTTGTTATATTCTTCCTCATCGTATGGAGTCAACCAGAAATTATTCATTCCTAGACCATTCACGATCTTGACTGTTTGTAAATTTAATAATTCGAGCAAGGCAAGAAAAGTGATAATGGCATGCATTCGGTTTTTACAACTTCCAAACATACTTTCAAAACTTGTTTGTTCTCCTTCTTTCAGATTTTTTAAAATAAAAATTTGCTGACCTTGAATCGAGTGACTAAAATTATAAACTTGATGGACGACCTTCTTTTTTCGATCTTCCATTCTACTTAGGACTCGTTGGAAAGTTTTCATCAAGCGATACAGAGACAATTGCTCCAACTCAATATCAACCAAAGCAATATTTGCTAACGATTTTAATTCTCTCTCCACATTGCCACGGTCGAACATCAAGGAACGTCCTTCCTCCATCAATCGCATTTCTTCGAGTACACTTTTATATCGTTTGTACTCCATCAATCGAGCGACTAATTCATCTCGAGGATCGACTTCATTTCCTTCTTCGTCAATCTCTTTTCGAGGAATCAACATCTTCGCTTTAATGCGCATCAAAGTCGCTGCAACTAAAATAAACTCACTTGCTAAATCAATATTCAATGCTTCCATTGCTTTGATATATTCCAAAAAATCTTTGGTTACTGTCGAAATGGGAATATCGTTGATATCCAATTCATCACGTTCAATAAAGAAAAGGAGTAGGTCGAATGGACCAACAAATTGAGGAAGATTAATAGTATATGATGTTGCAGTCATGTTGCAGATTTATCTTTTTTTAGTAGTGCAAAGATACGATTAAGAAGGGGAGGGAATAGTTATAATGGGTTCTTTTTACCAAGAAAAAGTAAAAATAATTGTGGATAAAGTGTTGAAAAGTCAAACTGGTTTTAGAGTTTTTCCTAGTTTTGTGAAAATAAAAACTATTTGATCAAACCCATTGTGGTTAATTGAAAAGTAAATCTAAAATGCTGGAAGAAATGCTGATTTATTTTTCAAATAACCACAATGGGTTTGATCAAATTCAAAATGTACCATCTTGTCAAAAGGAAAACTCTACTTAATTCCCACTCCGCTGGGTGAAAATGCGGTTCATACGATTCCTCCTTACGTCATTGAAAAACTCCATGATTTGGATTTTTTTATTGCTGAAAGGGCGAAAACTGCTCGTGCATTTATCAAAACAACAGAGCCCCAAAAAGCCTTTGCTGACCTTACGTTTTTTGAATTAAATAAAAGAACTACGCCAGAGGAAATCATAACTTTTTTGCAGCCTGCAGAAAATGGAAATGATATGGGATTACTCTCCGAAGCAGGTTGTCCAGGTGTAGCAGATCCTGGTGCTGAAATTGTAAAAATGGCGCATGAAAAAGGGATTGAAGTTATTCCTTTTGTTGGTCCATCTTCGATTTTATTAGCATTAATGGCTTCGGGGATGAATGGTCAGGGATTTAGTTTTCAAGGATATCTATCTGCGAAAAAACCAGAATTAGCCAAGGATTTAACTCGCTTGGAACAACTCTCCAGAAAGCATAGACAAACTCAAATCTTTATCGAAACACCTTATCGAAATATGGGAATGTTGGAAGAAGCATTTAGAGTGCTATCTGCTGAAACTCGACTTTGTATTGCTGCAGATATATCTTTAGAGACAGAATTTATTTTGACGAAAAAAATTAAAGATTGGCGAAAAACAAAGTTGCCGAATCTACACAAACGACCTGCGATATTCTTAATTCAAGGATAATATATAAATATGAAAATAGCTTACATCCTTTTTGATGGAATCACAACTCTGGATTTTATTGGAATCTATGATCCTATTTCAAGATTACAATCACTTGGTTTTTTGCCAGATTTGACTTGGGATATTTGTGCTATGTCTAATTCAATAAAAGATAGTTTTGGACTAGAAATAAAAGCTGATAAAGTTCGAGAAACACTTGAGGAATATGACATGATAATTGTTCCTGGAGGTTATGGAACGGAAGGTTTACAAGAAGATGAAGCGTTTAAAGCTTGGTTAAAAACAGCGGAAAATGTTTCATACAAAGTGTCTATTTGCACAGGGAGTTTACTGCTTGGAGCAGTAGGTTTTTTACAAAATAAAAAAGCGACCACTCATTTTGATAATTATAAAAATCTAGAAAAGTATTGTAACTCAGTTGTGAGAGAAAGAATAGTGGAAGATGGTCAATTGATAACAGCTGGGGCTGTTGCCTCTTCGTTGGATTTAGGGCTTTTTTTATGTGAAAAATTAGCGGGAAGTGCGGCAAAAAATAAGATTCAACAAAGTATGGATTATCATCCTGCCTAATATTAGACAAGTATCCTCTTAATATTATTCTTTTGAATAACACAAAAGGGAAATTCCACGTTTTAGATTAACTTTGCGGAAAATTTGAATGCTCTAATATAAAGGCATTGTAATTGCAAATATATTTTTATAGAAAAGAAAATCCCTAACCTTTTGGGAAATTCCACGAACGATCTTAAAATTCCTTTAACGTGAAAAAATTATTATTTACACTCATCCTAACTATTTGTGTCTTTTTTGCTCATGCTCAACAAGGTTGGGAATTAGGCGGTTGGGTTGGCGCATCTCATTATTATGGAGATTTGAATACTGAATTTAGAGTTGATAAACCAGGTTTGGCGGCAGGTGTGATTGCGAGGTACAATTTCAATACTCGACTTTGTTTAAAAATGTCAGCTAATTATGGCAAAATTGCAGCCGATGACGCTAATTCAAAAAATACATTTGAGCAAGAGCGAAACTTAAATTTTGAATCAAGAATTTTTGATGGAGCGATGCAACTAGAGTTTAATTTTTTACCATATGTTCATGGTAGTAAAGATGAAAATTTTACTCCTTACCTTTTTGCAGGATTCAATGTTTTTAATTTTAATCCACAAACAGAGTACAATGGTGAGATGGTAGATTTACGTCCATTGGGAACAGAGGGACAATTTAGAGGAGAGGAATATTATGCTACGCAAGGAGGTTTAGCTTATGGAATCGGATTGAAATATGATATTAATTATGAGTGGAGTATCAATGTTGAATTTTCTGCTCGACGATTATTTACAGATTATTTAGATGATGTGAGTGGCGTTTATACTGACGTTGGAGATTTGGAAGCGCTACGTGGAGATGTAGCAGTTGCTTTGGCGGATCGATCAATTACTGAGGTGAAAATTGGACAAGAGGGAAGACAACGTGGGAATAGTAAAGCGAATGATTCTTATGTTTTCTTTGGAGCAGGAATCGTTTATTATTTCGGTTCACTTCGATGTCCAACAGTTTCATCAAAAAGATAAATTTGAATACTTCTGAGCGTTTAGAAAAAAGAATTGAAACTAAAACCGCAACAGTTAATTACTGTTGCGGTTTTAGTTTTCTATAAACATTAATATTTAATTTTGGTGGATATGTGTCGATTAGTTTTTACGGTTCGACATTCTTGGCAGACAGAACCAAGAAGATTAATATTTTGCCAAAAGTTATTAGTTGGAAGAGTATAGATTATAGTGGTGACTAATCCATTAATATCAACTACTGCTGTTCCTATTCCTGCGACTCCATCATTATCAGGATCATAAATATCTTCTTCGCGAGTATCATTACATCCATCATTATCACTATCGCTATCAATTCGGTCAGGAATATTATCATTATCAGTATCAACATCACTTCTACATATTTCACCACCACCTTTTACCCAAAGACTGAATGATTCTGTACTAGAAATATCTCCCTGACTCCAAATTAACCTTTGATAACTTCCTGAAGGAATCCAATGAAAACCAGAAGAATTGCCGCATAGGTGTATAATGTTTTGGTGGAGAGATCCTCCTGATGAGGTATTACAGGACGCGATCCCTGTAACGTAATTTGCATTGATGCCTACCCAACTGTTGTTAAATGTATTATCTATTGAACCATTATGAAGTGTAGTATTAGATGTAATTCTAGAAAGTAAAGTGGAATTAGTGCTTACGATATCTAGATTTCCAGAAGAGTGAGTAATCTTAACTTCAGTAATATCTGTAAGAGTGGCTAATGCTGCTGGGGTTAATATCCCTCTAGTAGAATTATTGTCTAATGAAGTTAATTGAGGTAAATTTCCAGAACCATTTCCAAAATCAAGGGCAATTTTCACATAACCATTAGCATCAATATATGTAGAGAAAGTTGTACCAGCAATATCAAAATAATAAATACCAGCAGTAGTAACATATATCGCTTCTGCTATGGAGGTAAAAGGATTGCTGGCACTAGTTCCTATTGGACATGGTTCAGATTCGTATTCATCCAATATCCCATCATTATCAGAATCTAAATCCAGATAATCTTCCACTCCATCATTGTCGGAATCACATGTTGCAGTACTTCCTATAGAATTTCTTACCCAAACTTTATGAATGGTTGAATGACTAAAACCTGCCGCGTCGTAATCATCTACTTCCCATCTATTTCCGAGTCCTTTTATTCCCCAATGGTATGTACCAGATAACCAAAATGGAAAATTGGTTAAAGCTAAATCTCCTTGATTAGTATATTCATTTGCAACTGCAGTAGGAAGATTTGCAGAATGTCCCGAGAGTAAAGTAAAGCCAGATTCTATACCATTAAATGAACCAGCTCCTGTTTGAGAATAATTAACTCCGACGGAGGATTTAAAGTGAATGATTCTACTATGGTTAGACGTTTCTGCATACCATCTTATTTCATCCATATCACTCAGGTCTGCCATGCCGGCATTTCCTAAATGCCCCCATGCATCACTATCTTCAGAAAGGTCAGTTCCTAAACTTGAATTGTTGGAGACTGGAAGATTGCTTCCTGTATTTATAATTGATAAATCAGGATTAGTTCCGCCTTGATGATGATATTGTAAAACTTGTACCCATCCACCACCTGCAGATATATCCACATTAGCTTGAAAAATTCCAGAGCCTAAATCAAAATAATATCTTCCAGTAGAAGGTGCAGAAAAAGCAGCAGCTAGACTTGTAAACGGACTGGAAACTAAACCTGTACCTAAAGGACATTCCGTATCATCCCTAATGCCATCATTATCATTATCAAAATCACAAGCATTAGCAATACCATCTCCATCAAAATCAGCATAACTTGGATGATCAATATGACATTCGCTACAAGCCAAATCTTGAACTGAAAAAATTAAGCTAGAACCAGGTCCTTGGCCACCTGAGGCAATAAGAGGGATACCTACCGAATCAACTCCACCCGTTAATGTATCACCTTGAATATTATTAAAGGTGAGGTTTGCATCACCTTCCAATGCATCCAAACATCCATCATTATCACTATCGGGATCTTGGCAATTAGGAATTCCATCGCCATCAAAATCTTGGGTACAATCTAAAAACGTTAAACTAATATTGTCCATAGTAATGGGATCACCATCATTGGAAAAGTCAAAAGTTAAATTACCCGAACTAGGTTGTCCAGACCAATCCATTTGAACTTGAATATTAGTATAGCTTAAATCAGAAGTGGGATTTATAACAAAAGCAGCTCGGTTTAAAACGATGTAAGTTTGAAGTCTTTTAAGAGTAACTACAGAATCACCGTTTGGACTATTAATCTCAATTAAAGGAATTCCAGCTAATTCTATAATCATTTGAGCAGTATCAGTTGAGGTAATAGGAGCACTATTTACCCTAATATCAAATGACATTAATAATTGGTTAAAGCAGGCGTTATCAAGATTTGATACACTTTGTTCTAATGTAGTATTGTTCTCACTCGTTCCATTATTAACTATTTCTCCACCTGTAATGTTCCAATTCCCAGTTGTTGACCAAGTTGAATTACTATCAAAATTCCCATTAGTAACTGCATCGATATCCGGACATTCTACATTATCCAAAATCCCATCGTTGTCATCATCTTGATCTAACACAACCCATATACCATCATCATCATTATCATCGTCAATGAAACATTCATTAGGATCACAATCAACTGAGATAGTAACAACATCATTACAAGTTCCATTGAAAACATGTAGTTCGTAATTACCACATTCTGTTGGGATGTATACCGTATCTTTTGATACGATTTCATTATCAGAACTTCTTACCCAATAAAAATCTGTAGTATTCTCTGGTATTTCAGCCATGGAAAGATGATCATAACAATCATCGATACCACCTGTTGTAGCAATAATTTCTATTTGTGGATTACCACCAAAACCACTAAAATATCCAGCAGCACCAATGACACCATTTTGTCCAAATAAACTAATCATAGATGGACCTGTTGATTCAACTTTTATATTACCAGTATAACCACTAACTGAATAAGCTACCCAGTCAGATGTTCCAGGTATAGGAAGCGCACTAGAAGTTGGAATAATATCAGGTGTACCTCCATTTTCAGTAATAGTGATTGTAGAACCAGTATAAGTAATAACATTAATAAAAGGAGTCATCGTAATATCTGGATGTAGGTTTTCTACAGAAGGTATAAAATCAACTTCTCTTTGCAAATAACAATTAAGTGGCGGGATGAAATTCATTCCTATACCTGTTGCAGAATTATTTCCAGATAAAGCTTGGTAAGCATAAACTCTATTGGTGGTTTCGATCAACATTGTTCCATCAGTAGAAAAATTACTTCCTGGAACATCCAAATATTGTCCTTCTTGTAAAGTAGTGTCAAGTACTCCATTGATATAAATATCTGTATTGTCACTTGTAGCAATAATTAAAGGTCTTTCAAAAGTATTAATATTAGCACCAGTACTATTACCTTTAATAAAAGCATATGTATTCCCTAGGTATTGAATTGGTACAGATTGATCTAATCCGAAATCTCTTGAACCAGAAGAATTAGCTGCGCTACCTGACAAGGTTAAGTTTCCGCTATTGATAACAATTGGATTAGTAGAAGTAATATTTGAACCGATTAGACTGCTGATTATCCCTGCATTTATTCCTGTAATATTATTTCCATTTCGATCAGCTGCAATTACATAAGATTGATTAGCGTCTAATGAAATTATCATTGGTGGAGGGATTGTTTGATAAGTTCCATCTGACATTCTGAATAAAATATTTGGATCGTAGCCATCAATTGTAATATCAGTATCATCTTCTAGCGCTAGAAAACTCGCAAAAATATTTCTATTAACATCGCTACTAAGATCGAATACTGAAAGCGGTAATGCACCTAACTTAAATTCAGTACCTATAGCAAATTCACCTTTAGTGGAAAGAATATCACCTTGAGCATTTGAAACCACTCTGTAGCTTACAAGGAAAGGAGCTGTTGAGGAGAAAAATAATCCTTCATCAGTCAAAGGAGTATTCAATTTACCTTCTCGAATTCCAATGAATGTATTATTATTTGATAAATCATTATCTCCATAGTAATCATTGAAGTCTAAAATTCCTTCTGAAGTATTTGAAATTGTGAGTGTTGTGTCAAAGGTAACTCCATCAGCAGATTGAATATTTACATCTATTGGAGTGGCACTTGGAGTAGATAAATAAATGGATTGTCTACGTAAACCATCCTGAGCATTCTCTTCTGATGAAAAAACAGGAGGTAAATAATGAGTCGAACTCAATTGACCATTTGCACTTTGAAAGACACAAAGGGTCATAAGAGTACATACTACTCTAATAAATATCGGGGTCATATTTTTATTAAATTGATCAAGATTTAAAAATCTAATAAATTAATTAAGCTAATTAATGAAGATGACATAGAAATTACGGGGTTAATTTCTATTTTCAAGAATTAAAAAAAATTAATTTATTTAAACAAGTAGGGATGTTGTTAATATATAGTAATGGTTACTACGGGAGATGTGTAAAAAAGATTCGAGAGGAGAATGGAAAAATAGACATAATTATTACATCTTAATATGTATTAATACTTTGATTAAAAGTATGATATTTTTTCATGAAATATCTGGGAATAGACTTGAATAAAACCGCAACAAGCATTTCACTTATTGCGGTTTTTTCAATTATTCTAATTCAATGACCATATCATCTTGTTCCAGCATCGACTTTTCGGCGATGTGAATTTTTCTCACTTTTCCTTTCATTGGCGAAGTAATGGTACTTTCCATTTTCATGGCTTCGATAATAAATAGAGGAGTATTTACATCCACTTTTTGGCCTTCTTTTACTAAAACTTTAGAAAGACTTCCTTGAAGTGGCGCCCCAATTTCATTTTCTTTTTGAGCTTTTGAATGAATTATGATTTTGCTTTTGATAGATTTATCTTTTACCAAAATCGTTCGAGTCTGACCATTTAATCGAAAAGCAACTTCTCTCATTCCAGCTTCGTTTGGTTCACTTTTACTGAGGAACTGAACCAATAAATTTTTACCCGATTCGATACTGATAAGAGTTTCTTCATTTTGTTTTAATCCATAGAAAAACGCAACGGTAGGTAAATGCCTGACTGTGCCATACTCTAAAGAAAAGGCATGATAATCTTCAAAGACTTTTGGATACAATTGATAAGAAAGAAAATCTAACTCATTAATATATGCTCCAAATTTTGCTTGGAAAGCAGCATATTCTTTTTTGAAATTAACAGGTTTTAAATGTGCGTTTGGTCGATTACGGAATGGTTTTTCATCTCGTAAAACTATCTTTTGGAATTTTTTTGGAAAACCACCTTTGGTCTGTCCAAGGTCTCCACGCATCAAAGATTTTAAGCTATCTGGAAATGCGAGACTTTCTCCTCTTTCCAAAATATCTTCTTTCGTCAATTTATTCGCAGTCATAAACATCGCCATGTCGCCGACTACTTTTGAAGAAGGCGTTACTTTTACAATGTCGCCTAACAAGTCATTTACAATTCTATAATTCTTCTTGATAGTTTCAAATTGATCTTCCAAACCAAGTCCACGCGCTTGTGGTCGAAGGTTAGAATATTGTCCACCTGGAATTTCATGTTCGTAAACATCAGCCGTTCCACCTTTGAGTTCCGTTTCAAATGGATAATAATAATCTCGAACAGCCTCCCAATAATCTGAATATTGTTGTAAGGAATCTAGGTCAATAATATTTTGTCTTGGTTGTCCTTCGAGCATTGCAACGATGGAATTAAAACTTGGCTGAGATGTCAAACCGGCTACTGAACTCAACGCGACATCAACAATATCCACTTTCGATTCGATAGCTTTTAAATATGTAGTTGATTGAATTGAAGAGGTATCATGCGTGTGCAAATGGATCGGAATTTTGACCGCTTTTCTCAAACTGGAAATTAATAATTGAGCTGCATACGGTTTGAGCAAACCTGCCATATCTTTAATGCATAACATGTGAGCACCAGCTGCTTCTAATTTTTTTGCCAAATCAATATAGTACTCCAAGTTGTATTTTGTTCGACTTGGATCGGTGATATCGCCTGTGTAGCAAATGCATGCTTCTGCCAAAGCATTTGTTTTTTCTCGAACTGTCTTGATAGAAAATTTCATATTTTCCAACCAATTCAAAGAATCAAAAATTCGGAAAACATCAATTCCCGTGTCAGCTGCTTTGATGATAAATTTTTCGATCAAGTTGTCAGGGTAAGCTTTGTAGCCAACTCCATTTGAACCACGCAATAACATTTGTAATAAAATATTTGGGACTGCTTCTCGGATTTTTGCCAAACGAACCCAAGGGTCTTCCTTCAAAAATCTCATGCAAACATCAAACGTCGCACCTCCCCAAACTTCCATACTGAAAACACTTTGTGCATGGTTCCGTGCAAAACTTTCTGCCACATTCAACAGGTCTTTGGTCCGAACTCGCGTCGCCAAAAGTGATTGATGTGCATCTCTAAAAGTAGTATCGGTGAATAAGATTTCTTTTCGGTTTTTCACCCATTTGATAAATTTTTCTCGACCTATTTGATCCAATAAATCTTTTGTTCCTTTTGGGTATGCGATACCATCATCGAAAGCTGGAACAATTGGTGTTCTGAATTTTTTATTGGGATCAACGAACTTTACATCTTGATTTCCATTGACAATAACATCAGAAAGGTAACTCAACATTTTAGTTCCTCTATCCATGAATCGAGGGATATTCATCAAGTCAGGATGGTCGGTGATAAAGTTAACACGAGCTTCTCCTTTTTGGAAAGTTTCGTTGCGGAGTAAGTTTTGTAAAAAACCAATATTAGTATTCACACCTCGAATTCGGAACTCCGCCAAAGCTCTTTGTAACCGTTCACAAACACCTTTGAGCGAACGCCCCTTGGCAGTAACCTTTACCAACATCGAATCAAAAAAAGGAGAAATTTTTGCGCCAGAATAAGCACTTCCTGCATCTAGTCTGATTCCAAATCCACCAGCACTTCGATAGGCGACAATGGTTCCATAGTCAGGTTTGAAACCTTCTGCAGAGTTCTCTGTAGTGACTCGGCATTGGATGGCATAGCCATTGCATTGCACATCTTCTTGTTTGGTGATTTCGATAGTTCGATGAGAAAGTGGGTAACCCATCGCAATGAAAATTTGCGAAGCGACAATATCAATTCCAGTAATTTCTTCGGTAATGGTATGTTCGACTTGGATTCGAGGATTCACTTCGATGAAGTAAATATTCTCTTTTTTATCTACTAAAAATTCAACAGTTCCAGCATTGGAATAACCAACTTGGCGAGCAATTTTCAGAGCATATTCATAGAGTTTATCTTTTGTTGTTTGCTTGAGATCAACACAAGGAGCGACTTCGACTACTTTTTGAAAACGTCTTTGGACAGAACAATCTCGTTCGTAAAGGTGAACAATATTTCCATATTGATCTCCTAGAATTTGAACTTCAACGTGCTTAGGATTTTCAACAAATTTTTCTAAAAAAATTGTGTCATCTCCGAAAGCAGTTTTAGCTTCACCTTTTGCTTCTTGAAATGCTTTGACCAATTGATTGATATTTCTTACGACTCGCATTCCACGTCCACCACCACCTGCGGCAGCTTTTACCATGATTGGAAAACCGATTCGTTTAGCTTCGTCAAGAACAATCTCTGCGGAATTCAGCTTTTTTTTACTGTCTTCAATTAGAGGAACATTGACAGCACGAGCAATTTTTTTAGCAGCAACTTTATCACCCAATTTGTCCATCACCTCAGGAGTTGGTCCGATAAAAATGATTCCTTCTTCTCGACATCGACGAGCGAAATTTACATTTTCAGATAAAAAACCATAGCCAGGGTGGATTGCATCAACTTCATTTTTTTTAGCTATTTGAATAATTTTTTCAATATCCAAATATGGCTTAAGTGGGTCATCCTGTTCTCCAATTTGATATGCCTCGTCAGCTTTGTAACGATGTAAAGAGTATCGATCTTCGTAAGTGTATATGGCAACAGTTCGTAGTTTTAATTCTGAACCTGCACGTAAAATTCGAATGGCGATTTCTCCTCGATTAGCAACGAGAAGTTTATTGAAACGAGTCCGTTGTTCTTTCATTTTTTGCAAAATATGTGATTTGAAAAATTGATCAAAGAAATCAAAACGATTAGGAATAATTTCTTTTAGAAAAAAAGATAAGTTTTATTTGGAAAGGAGTGTAATAATAAGTTTTAAAAATGAAAAAGATATAGAATAGTAGAGCATGTTTAAATTTTTACCGTCCTGAAAATCAACGCTTTATGAACCTTACGTCCAATTTAATTTTTATTTAGCTCGCTAAACTTCAAATGAAATTGTTAGCAAGAACCACAAATCATTGACTTTCAGTTAGTTAAAAGTTTAAACATG
>JBGCCY010000121.1:0-5133 GCA_045104975.1 Saprospiraceae bacterium | reverse complement strand
CAAAAAGGTGATCCTGTCTATATTTCAAATCATAAATTTCAACTATACTATATTGATGATGCTTCGTCCAAAAATCAGGTTCAGTTTTTTTGGCTAATTTACTTTCATAATCTTTTTTTGTAATTAATATTGTCACTATTTTATCTGCAGGGATCCTTAAAATCCTTTCATCACAAAGTTTAGAAACTCTACTATTTATCCTAAAAGTAAATAATGGATATTTAGTTGATTCCATTTCAAAGGAATAGGAAGCTCGCCTTTTGCTGTGAGTAGTTTTATTTAATTTAGGTGATTTTTTTAACATAAGTTCTACAGCTATAAGGTCTTCAGTCTTGGGTATATTCTTTTCAATTTGAACAGTAAAATATAATAGAGGAATGGATGCCAGGATAAGTATTGTTAAATAAAAAAATCGTTTTTGAGTGCCCTTCTTAAAAACTTGTTTTCCTAATTCAGAAAATTCTAGTTGACAATATTTTTTTATCTCCTCATAATTTTTATAAGGACTAGAGTCTATAATTACATCCTCACCCTGAACTATTTTTATCAATAAAATTTCCCCTAGTGAATATTTAGAAATATAATTTTTACAGCCAAAACCTTTAATTTCTCCAATTAGGTGAAAATCCGATTCCATCATACTTCGAGTAAATATCAAATTTCCTTCTATCCGATAAATTTTATTTGAGAGCAAATTATAGAAGCAATAAATAAATATCCCAATTAATATAACGCCAATTCCTAGGGAAAAAACATCAACATATATTTTCGACATTTCATTAACTATAAACCCTAGACCAAATATTAAAACTATAAAAAGAAAGGATGCATTTAGGATAAAATGTGTCTTGTCAAAGGATGTTACAATCTTTTTCGAAACAGTTTTATTTTGAGATTCATCAAAAATGGATTCATTAAAAACTTCTTGGATTGATAAATAATTATTTATATTTGATTGACTCTGAAATACCTGCTTTTTCATTGGTGATTTTTTTAAATGTAAAATTTATAATTCACCTAGTTAATGCTAAATTTTAAAGAGTAGTACCCATTAAACTCCAATCTAAATGCATAAATTTATTCCAAGATTGTGGAATCAATAAGCGACAACTATTGAAGGTTAAGGCATTTTATTTATTTTATACTTTTTTTGTTTTTGATGGGTACCAAAAGATAAAAACTTACATCAACTAAATGGAAGTAACAGACAAAATATTATTAGACGCTATCTTAAGTGGCAATACTTTGAAAAGAGATTGGGCATTTTACCAACTCTATTCTAATGCTCGTTTAAAAAATAGTATCATACAGTACGTCACTACCCATGGAGGAAATGCTGAAGATGGAGAAGACGTTTTTCAAGAAGCCATGTGCATTTTTGATCGTAACATTCGTCAAAATAAATTTACTAACGAAAGCACTTTATTTACTTATCTTTTCGCCATCGCTAAATGGCATTGGGTAACCTATAAACGAAAACATAAAAAGCATGGGGAGTTTTCCAATGAATATCCTGATGAGAAAGTAGAAAGCGTGGAAGCACTTTTTTTTGAAAAAGAAAAAAAAGAATTGTTAGATATGGCAATTCAAAATTTGGATATTCGTTGTCAAGAACTGTTAGGATATTATAAGTTGGATTATTCGATGAAAGAGATTACAGAATTATTAGGGTTCAGTAGCCCTGCTATGGCAAAAAAACAAGCCTACCGATGTAGAGGACGACTTCGTAAAGTTTTTCTTGAGAATCCATTATTACTAAAAGCTTTAAATATAGAAATATAAAAATGTCTGAATCAGCATACCATAAAATTGAGAACTATCTTACTGGACAACTTTCAGATGAAGAGGTAATCGCTTTTGAAAAAGATATTCAAAATGATAAAGCATTAGCGGATGCTCTTGCTTTACAAAAATTGGAACATGATGCAATGGACAGGATTTTAGAAACTGATTTAAAATCCAAAATGGCAAAGTGGAAGAAAACTCCTCCCCCAAATCCATTTGAAAATGATCCTACATCATCAAAAAAAAATCCTCCTTCCAAAAGTTGGACTGGATGGTTATTTGGATTATTAGGGCTATTGATTTTTGCAGGAATTGTTTATACAAATCTTCCTGCTTCTGAAAATGTTATTCAAGATAAATCCACTCCTACTCCATCAAGTGAACCTTCTCCTTTTGAAAATGTGATACCTATAGAGGAAGAAAGTTCGCTACCCAATTTAGAAGAAAAAAAGATTGAGGAAGAAGTAAATTCTCCTCCTCTCGCAAGTGATAAATCTCAATCAGTACCCAAAACAAATCCTCCTAAAAAAGAAAATCGTTATCTTCTATTGGCTCAAAATACATATGAATCTATCCCATCTATTGTTTCGAATTTAAGGTCAGGAGAGGGAGGCAACTCTGAAAAATCAGATCTCGAAAGAGCTGCTGAAGCTTACGATCAAAAACAATATGCGGCCGCTCAAAAGTTTATAGGAAATCCAGCGGATACAGACGAGAGTACGGTTCGCTATCTTCGAGGACATATTTATTTTAACTTAGAAAATTATCAAGGAGCAGCAAAGGAATTTGAAGCAGTCGCTTCAGAAGATTTTGCTCGGGATAAGGAAGGAGCGCAATGGTATTTACTTTTAACCTACCTTATGCAATTTCCAGATACCAAGACAAAATTTGATTCGCTTGGAAAGACATTAAGTGAAAATGAATTTTTCTCAAAAAGAGAAGAGGTTCAACAATTAATCAAAAAAGTAGTAGAAATAAAGTAAATTATTTTATTGCGGACATATCTCCTATAGGAAGCATTGCTGCCCAGAAGAAAGGATGTTTTTTTCGATTATTTTTAGCATCCAAAAATTCTTTTTTCGCTAAGTGCAAGGCTTGAGCTTTGTTATTTTTTTTCAAATGATCATAAAAACTGACGGTTAAATTCTTAGTATCTTCATCACTTACCTTCCAAAGTGTTGCTAGGACGCTTTTGGTACCCGCATATGCAAATGCTCTAGCTACACTAATAATTCCTTCTCCAATTTGCAATTCTCCTAGATTGGTTTCGCAAGCAGATAACACGACTAAATCAGTATTTAGTTGAAGATCGTACAACTCTCTCACATAAAGGGAATCCCAACTCATTTCATTTTCAGGGTTAAAAAATACTAAGAATGACTGAGTACCTGATTGAGTATTGGCAACTCCATGGGTCGAAAGGTGAATTATTTTATAGGCTGGTGAGTGTTCCTTAAAGTATTTCTTTGTAGCTGTTTTTCCTAATTTATATTCTCCTCCCCACAATTCAACTATCCGTTTTACCCCTTCATCAGAATATTTCAGATTTCCTTTACTACGAATTGCAACAGAGGTATTATCATCCGGTGAAATGGCGAATGGAGCAAAAGCCAATACGCTTTTTTCTGTTTTGGAAAAGTGTTGCTTTTCTTTCATATCTACAAGTAAGGTCGCAGAATAACAATAGGACAATTGAAAATCTCGAATTAAAAATGGATAAGAATCAAAATTTGAAACAGCAATGGGAGAACTTTTTAATAACGACTCGAAGGGAATGTTAGCCAACTGTCCATCAGGGATAATAATGATTTCAGAAAATCCAACTAGCTCTTTTTCAAAAGGTGCTAAAAGCTTTTTATATAATTTTTGAGCTGCGCCAATATATTGTTGCATACTTGTAGCATACAACTTATCAGTCTGTTGATTCAAAGGTTGAGTGTAATAATTAGTGATCCCACCTCTTAATTCATTAACCCAATCCAATAGCTGAAAATCTTTTTTATGCTTGATTATTTTATATTTATCATTAGAAATAAAAGCCGCATAAATATAAAATTGCCCTTCATAATAATTGAGCATACATTGTCCATTATTTAGATGACTCTTTTGAATCTCTTTCAATGTTACTACATCAGGTTGGTATTTACTTTTATAATATGCCTTATGCTCCTTTTGTAATGAAACTAAAAACTTTTGGTATGCTTCTTTTTTCTGAAATAAATCTGATTTAACTTTTTGAGTTTTTTTCGATTTTTCTCCAAAGTTTATTTTGTAATAATAGTAAATACTTTCTGCTGATTGAGTCGCACTTCTAATCTCTTTTTCTTGAGCTAAAACTTTCTCTGGCACTCCTTTAAAGCTACCTTGTTGACTCAATTTAAATGCTTCTAATAGCGTCAACGATTTACTTTTTTCTAGGTAGGAAAATGTTTTTCTATAACGTGCTTCATCAGGTTCAATTTTTTGTAATTCAAAAATAACCTCTAGACATTTTTCATAGGCAATTTTATTTTCAGCTGCAAAACCTATTCGAGTGCTTTCCTCTTGATAACTATTTCGGAGGTAGTCTAAAAATTCTACATAAATATCAAAGTAATGTAAAGCGTTTTTGAGTGCTTCGACATCTGGTTTAGTTTTATGCTTCCAATAAAAATTTTCAGCCATGTTCCATATCAAGTAAGAATATTCGATAGGGCTATTGACATTTGAAAAATTAAAATCGCCTGTTTCTTTATCTGTTAAAATATTACGACCTATTTCATAATAATAATGTGCACTATCAAATTGGGATAAAGAATTATAATTAAGACCAATATTATTTAATGGCGCTGTAAGAAATAAACTCTTATCTCCCATTTCTTTTTTGATAAATTGGATATTAGTTTTATGAATATTTATAGATTCTGCATATTTCTTTTGGTAGTAAAAAAAGTTAGCTCTGGTAGATTGTGCTTGGCTATATGGAATCAAATTCCACCCACATTCTTGATCACTATTTTTAAAAAATTTGAGAGACTGCTGCAATAGAGAATCTGCTGCATTATAATTTTCTTCTGCTAAAAATATTTCTGCAAAATCATGCAACGTAGTTCCCTTTTCGTAGAGGGCTTTAGGGGAGGTTTCATTTTCTAATAACTCAAGGGCTTTGTGGTAATATGTTTTGGAGCGAGGAAAATCTTGTTTCCCTTTATAGGCTGCTCCAATAGAACTATTTAAATTAACCTGTAGGAAAAGAACATCATCTATTTCTTTTTCTTCTATTAATCGAAGGCTCTCTTCTAAATAACGAAGGGCAGTATCATAATCTCTTTTTTTTTTATTATTTTTTGCAATATTAAATAATACATT
>JBGCCY010000120.1:0-3107 GCA_045104975.1 Saprospiraceae bacterium | reverse complement strand
GGTTTCGTATCTAAACAATCTGATGAAACGTTGGTGCAAGAAGGTAGGAATTAGAGAGAACATTGGATCACATAGTTTGCGCAAAACCTGGGGCCTACAGCAACGACTAAAAGGTACCGGAATTCCAGTACTAATGGTAGCGATGAATCACAGCAATCAGAGACAAACCCTTAGTTATCTGGGAATAGAAGAAGAGGAGCTTACAGAAGCCTTTCTTAATGTCATTTGACATGAGAGCCCCGACGAGCAACTCCCTCATAAAAATTAAGTATCATTAAAATACAGCACTTATTCTCCTAATAATTAAAAGGTATAGGCGGTTATTTGATAATACGCAAAATAATTCCGATATAGGAGTCTATTGTAGATTTCAAAGGAGTTTCTTGTGCATAATATCATAATTTTCCTATTATTTGTTTCTTTTGCTACTACATCCTGTAAACCTAAATCAGATGAGCAGAATCAAGCAAGTGAAAATATTTCCCAAGGTCCAGCAACCGGTTTTTATTTATCTTCGGATTCAGGAGAAAGAACCAGAGAAATTACAAATATAATCTCAGGTGAGTTAGACGAATTTTCAGACCCTTCACAAAAAGAGTTGATGAAAAAGGTATTCTTTCAGTCTAAAGTACCTATTAAAAATAGTAAAATAAAGAACATTGCAGTTATTGGAGCAGGACCTGCTGGTCTAATGCAGGCTTTACTTGCATTTGAGCAAGGATATAATGTTCACATTATAGAAAAAAGGCTGAACTTTGAAAGAGATCACATATTTCAAATCGATGAAAATGATTTTGATAAAAACATTAGAAAATATCTGTCTCCTAAGTCTTTCGAAAAATTAACAGAACTTGGAGTACTTCAATCATATTCGATAGAGGGATCAATTCCGGAGAGAAGAATTGTAACCATTGCAACTAGGGATCTTGAAAACATTTTGTATGGAGTTGTAAAAAATCAAGAAAAACTATCTAGTAGAAAAATCCAAATTACTAAGGGAGCAGAGTTAAATCCAGATCGGATAGATGCTAAAAGGGGTGAATTGGTGGCTGAAATAGTAGAAAAAGTTGATGGACAGGAATTAAGGACTCCTCATACCGTCAAAGCTGACGCCGTTATCGTGGCTACCGGTGCAGGAGGCGGATCAAAACCCTATCTAGAAAAATTTGATTTAGAGAGAATTGATGATTTTAATTCTAAACAAATCAGGCCTATTGGAGTCCTCGTTGAGATTAAATACCCAGCTGGAAAAGTAAGTCCTGAGTTTTTAGATCGCCTCAATATAGAATTAGCAAGAAGATTTCCCGTTGACAATACTTTGAACTTTTTAAGGTTAGATGGACAAGGAAAACTTCAAATAAATGTGCAAATAACTGGAGAGCAGTATGACCGATGGTTTGGATCTGTTCTGAATTCAAATGGGACACTAGATTGGTCACAGTATAAAATAATTGGAGATCAAACGAAAAACTTCTTTAAAGATGAAGTTTTGTATAACGTAGGCGATGATTCGCCTGGGTTAAAATGGCTACGGGACCAATCAATTAACACTTGGGTGGCTGACCAGCCCATCTCACGAGTAGATAGACCAGCAGTATTGGTTGATGGTAAGATCCCTTTGGCTTTTGTTGGAGATGCTCAAGGCAACAATTGGTTTTTGAATGGAGATGGTAATCCAAGAGAGCACCAAATGGCATCAATAGTTTTAGATGAATTTGGTAAAGGAGGAGACTTGGATTCTGTCATTGAACGTATTGAAACCAGGTCTTTAGCATTTATTGATAGTAAGAATTTAGAGATCATGGATTCTAAAGTACTTGGTAAAGTCTTTGGAGATTCGGGTCTTCCAAATAACGTTCTTCCGTTTGACCCTCGCAGAAAACCTGATGTTCCTAACTTAAAAGCTAAGCCAGTAGTAAAGCCAAAGGTGCCTATAACTGACGTGCCAAAAGTCAGGGTGAAATTATAGATATTAGTTTTACTCTAAATATAAATCTTTAAAATCGGCTGTTTCGTTTCTTTTTCTTGACTTTCCCTTAGATTTTATATATGTCTATTTTCTCATTTTTGAAAAAATAGGAAAGAAATATGCTGAGTCGTTTAAAGTATTTGATTTTTGCAACTCTATTTGTTTTTGCAGGCCTTGGGCAGAGCCGAGAGGCAATTAATACTCAGAGTAGTAGATATAACCCTGAGCTTGAAGGAACTGACTCTCAGACAACTTTAATTTCTGCAGATGGTAGGAGTTATTCTATAGCAAGTGACCTTCTTCATCAGTCCCCCATATTATCGGATCTTCTCGAGCAACATTCTGACATAGAAATAACCTTAGAAAATATTGATTCTCCAACTCTTAAATACCTCATTGCATATTTGGAAAATCCGTCAACTCGCAGAGCAGCTTGTTTAGATGGACCATTGTACGAAGACATTGATAAATTATTGGATGATTGGGACATTAATTTTATTCATCTAGTTTGTCAGGAAAATCCTTCCCTAATATTTAATCTGTACCAAGCTGGGAAGAAAATAGAATTGGAATCACTTGAAAAACTTTGTTTAGTTACGATCGTACAACTCGAGAAAGTTAACTTAGCTGAATTTAATGAATCAAGAAAAATTACTCAATATACCTGGCATAGTAGTAAGGATCTTGATTTCATTAATTCAATTAGGGGATTTTCACCAAATTATCTTATAAATTTTATAAATTTATTTTGGAATAAGTCTGGACTGATCCCCTAGATATAAAGCATTTTATGCATTGATATAATTGACTGTTGTGTATGTTTAATATGCCGAACTTAATATTTTATACTAAAAATCATGATAACATATTGCTAGCATAAAAAATTATATTTATAAATATCTATTTCATTAACACCTGAAGTTTTAACGGCCATAAAGTGGATTTGTACCTTTGGTTGTAGAATCAATCAAGTTTAATCACAAGTAATAGGCAAGAGTTAGTTAGTGCCTGATTGGAAACACACCGCCGCCTTTGTATGTAAGGCTTAGAGCACTATAATCTTTAGCGAATTTCCCCAGTTTCTCTAAAAAGGCTATAATTGTCGGAAAATCAAAAGATCTTGGGGGTGCCCATGCGC
>JBGCCY010000119.1:0-42549 GCA_045104975.1 Saprospiraceae bacterium | reverse complement strand
GGGAATTATTTTGAAGAAGAATATAATGGAAACGCTTTTGTTTGCGCTCCCGAAATTAATGCCATCAAGCGAATTACCTTATCTGAAAATGGTGGGAAAATAGAAGGCCAACCTGTCTGGAATGACAAAGAATTTTTGATTACAACTGATGAAGGTTTTCGTCCGGTGAATTTAAACAATGCACCGGATGGGAGTTTTTACATCACAGATATGCACCGTGGAATTATTCAACATAAAGTTTATATGACGGCTTATTTGAAAAAGCAAATTGAAGAAAGGCAGTTGGATACGATTATAAATTCAGGGCGAATTTATCGAGTTTGGCAAGGAAAAAATCAAAAGGATGTTTTTCATTTAGACAGTATGAGTAATGAAGATTTATGTGGCCTTTTAGGTGATATACATGGCTGGGCTCAGGATTATTCACAACAGTTATTGATTCATCGGAAAGCAATTGATGTTGTTGATAAACTAAAATTGATTACTGAGGATACCTTAAATCATGTTGCACAAATTCAAGCTTATTGGACATTGGAAGGGTTGAATAAATTAGATAAAAATGTTTTACTCAATTCTAAAAATGACTGGCATCCAAAAGTGATTACTACTGTTATTAGATTAGCGGAAATTTTTTCAAGCGAATTTCCAAAAGAAATTTTAGAAAAATATGAGCAATTTTTTCAATTAAAAAATAGAGAAATTGATTTACAATTAGCATTTTCTATTTCCAAAATAAAAAGACCTAAAGAGATATATGCATTGTTAGTAAAACTAAATGAACGTTACCCAAGTGATGAATTAATTTCCGAAGCAATCGTTAGTGGCTTACAAGGAGAAGAGAAAAGGGTTTTAGCTTTTATATACAAACGGGGAAGTGATGTGTTAAAAGATAAACTCAAACAAGTTATAGAAAATATCAAAAATGACAATCCAAATCGAATTTATAAGCAAGTGGAAATAGGAATGGATGACAAAACCGTTGGGCGAGAATTATTCAATATTCATTGCGCCGCTTGTCATGGCATTGGGGGCGAAGGAATTCAAAACTTAGCGCCGTCTTTGCTTGCAGCAGACTTGGTCGAAATGAACTCAGAAGTAGTTACTTCAATAATTTTACATGGATTGCAAGGTGAAATTACGGTCGAAGGAAAACCAGTAAAATTTAATGCAGCCATGCCTGGGCTAAAAGATAATGATGAATTGACTGATGAAAAAATTGCAGCAATTACGGCTTATGTAAAAAATGCTTTTAGCTTAACTCCACAAGGAATTAAAATCGAAAGAGTAAAAGAATTGAGAAATGAAACACCAAAAGATGGAGGTCTTTTTTCTGAAAAAGAATTATTGGGGAAGTATAAAAAGTAAAAAGCTTACTGCTAAAAAAAGAACTTCCAGAATTTTTAAAATCTAAGGTATATACTCAGAACTTAAAGTTCTGGAAGTTTTAATGCTCTTCAAAAATCTGCATTTAATATTTTAAAATCCGATCCAACTGCTCTCGCAATCTTCCCATCGGCATAAAGTCTTTTTCCAAAGTTTTCGCAAAAGGAATCGGCGTATCCAAACTTGCCGCTCGCAAAACTGGTGCATCCAAATGTTCAAAATAATGCTCCGAAATATGCGCGGACAATTCTCCTCCAATTCCGCCAAACAAAGTATCTTCATGTAAAATAATTATTCGATTAGTTTTCTTCACCGTCGCTTCCACCGCATCATAATCTAGCGGCAACAACGTTCGCAAATCCAAAATTTCTGCATCTATATTCATCTCTTCTACCAATTCTTTTGCCCGATGAACCATTTGTCCATAAGTGATAATTGAAACCGCAGCACCTTCTCGAACAACTTTCGCTTTTCCAATTTCAACGGTATAATAATCATCTGGAATTTCTTCCGAAAGACTTCGATACAAACCTTTATGTTCAAAAAATAAAACTGGATTCGGATCCTCAAAACTTGCGATCAACAATCCTTTTGCATCATGCGGTGTCGAAGGATAAACTACTTTCAAACCTGGAGTATGTGCAAACCAAGCTTCATTACTTTGCGAGTGAAATGGTCCTGCACCAACTCCGCCTCCAGCAGGCATTCGAATTACCACGTCTGCATTTTCGCCCCAACGGTAATGTAATTTTGCTAAATTATTAATGATTTGATTAAAACCGCAAGTCACAAAATCTGCAAATTGCATCTCGATCATCGCCTTGTAATTTTTCATACTCAATCCTAAACCGATTCCAATAATAGCACTTTCGCAAAGCGGCGTATTTCTCACCCGTTCTTTTCCAAATTGTTTTACAAACCCATCTGTGATTTTAAAAACTCCTCCATACTCCGCAATGTCCTGCCCCATCAAAACTAAATTATCATGCTTCTCCATCGCCTGACGAAGTCCATCTGAAATAGCATCGACTACTCGTTTTTCTGATTTCTTTTCTGTTTTTGGTAAAACAACTTCTTGGCTGTGTGGTGCATAAACATCTGCCAACTCCGCTTCAGGAGTCGAAGTCACGACTTCTAATTCCGCAGCTTCTGCCAAACCATTTTCGATTTCCGCTTTGATATTTTTTCTTAAATCTTCAATTATTTTTTCAGTCAAAATTCCTTCTTCAAGCAAGAAAGTTTCGAAATTTTTCAATGGATCTTTGGCAGCCCATTCGGTCATTAATTTTTTAGGAACGTACTTGGTGCCAGATGCTTCTTCGTGTCCACGCATTCTAAATGTGTTGCACTCTAGCATAATTGGTTCTGGATTTTTACGAATTTCCGCTGCCAATTTTTTAATCGTAGCATAAACTTCCAAGACATTATTTCCATCAATGGTGTACGATCGCATGCCGTAACCTTTGCCCCGGTCTGCTAAAGTTTCACAACGATATTGTTCATTTACAGGAGTCGATAATCCATAGCCATTATTTTCAATAACAAAAATAACTGGCAATTGCCAAACCGCTGCCGTGTTCATCGCTTCATGAAATTCCCCTTGACTCGTTCCTCCATCACCAGTAAAAGCTAAGGATACTTTTCCTTCCTTTCCTAGTTTGTTCGCCAAAGCAACTCCGCTCGCTAAAGACAATTGCGGGCCCAAATGTGAAATCATTCCCACTATATTATACTCCATCGTTCCGAAGTGAAAAGAACGATCTCGACCTTTCGTAAAACCAGGCTCTTTTCCTTGCCATTGGCAAAACAATCTTTTCAACGGAATATTTCGAGAAGTAAAAACACCTAAGTTTCTATGCATCGGAAACATTAGTTCATCATTGTCTAAAGCTGCTGTGGCTCCCACAGAAATAGCTTCTTGGCCGATGCCTGAAAACCATTTTGAGATTTTCCCTGAGCGAAGTAAGATTAGCATTTTTTCCTCAATCATGCGAGGACGCAATAATTGTTCATGGAGATCAAGCAATACTTTTTTAGAAATCTTTCCTTTTTTATATTGAATGGCTGATTTGGTCGTAGGCATTATTAAGTTTTTTTTACAAAAAATTTAAAGTTTGGTTTTTATAAAAAACCGTCAATTTATTTAATTAAACTACATTTTAAAAATGATGTTTCGCCGCAAAGGTAAAAGAAAAACAAGAATGAAATAATAGAAATTTGCTTAAAGAATTACTTAATTTCATTTTGGTAAAGAGAAGTTTAAATCACTTGTTCTTTTTAGAAAAATCATCCCTCTTTTACAACGAATTTGCATCTTTTCCATTGCCAGTTTTTCATTTTTCTCATTATAGAGAAATTCTATTAACTGAATCCAATGCTATAGTTTCTGAGTGAGTAGTAAAATATATTACTCTTTTTTTACATTCTATATTTTTATTAAAAATCAAAAGTTATGAACCGAACAGTCCTTTTTTTATTCATCCTTTTTTTATTTCAATGTGCTAGCCCAACAAAGAGTTTGGAGAAAGGAAATTTCCAACTAGCCTACAAATCATCTTTAGCAGCACTCGAAAAAGGAAAATCCTATAATGAAAATCAAAAGATATTATTTCAAGCATTAGATGAAATCATTGCAAAAGAATCAGTAGAAAAAGACCGTCAACAAAATGCGGAAGGTTTGAATTCCAAAGAGAAATCAATAAAACTTAATCGAAGTATCCAAAAAAAAATAACGAAAGCACTTCCTTATTTAGATGGCAAATTTGACGAGACCTTGGAAAAACTAAAAACGGAGGAACAACAAACTAATGACTTTTTGGCAAGTGAGTATTTTTCATTTGGTCAAGAAAAACTAGAAAAATCCGAAAATGAAAAAGACAAAAGATTCGCCCAAAATGCTTACTATAATTTTCTAAAAGCAAAAAAATTTAATAGTCCCGAAATTGATTTAAATATCTTAACTCAAAGAAGTTTAGAGCTTGGTCAAGTAGTCTACAATATTCAAAAAGATGCTCCATTTGATATAATGTTACATTGGGAAATAGATAGAACTTTTGAAAACCTAGAAGGTCATCAAGGTGATTTTTTAAAAATTTTTTATGATAATAATTTAAGCTATGAAAAAGTTGATTGTCAAATTAATATTCGATTTAGATCTTTAGATATTGATTTGGAGGAAGATAAAAGTGAAGAAGGTTTTAAAAAAGAAATCGTGACAGGTACCACAACTATCACCAACTCCGCTGGTGAAGAAGTGGAAGTAGATGTAATAGAAGAAGTGGAAGGAATTGTCAGTATTCAACAATTTAAAAAAACGGCTACATGGAATGTTAGAGTTGAAGTAACTTCTAATTCCAAAAACTGTGAGCTAGGAGATGCATCTTTTGAAGAGGAAACTATTTCTACTTCCCAAGTATTTACTTTGACTGGTGATGAAAGAGCCATTCCAAATGAATACAAAAAATCAAAAACCGAAGAATTAACTACAGATGATGATATGGCTGAGATACTTTTGGGAATACTTTATGAAAGAATTAGTTCTCATCTTTTTTAAAAATAAATACAAGTGATATTTATCATAAAAAAAAATCCATTTTTAATTACCTTTTCAAAAAGAAACAATGAAAAAATTTTTCGATAATCTTTTTCCTGATTGGGAAAAGTTAGATGAGCCAATGCTTAAACTATATAGGATCGTTGGCATCTTATTTATAATTGTGGGCATAGTCACTATTTCTACTTTTGTACCTACCATAAAAATACATATGAAAATCTTGGGAGGTCTGGTGTTCGGAATTGGAGTAAAAATTTTTAGATCTACTCATCAGCATTTGGACGGAAAATAACAACGGGAGGGAATTATTTTTTACCTTTCGCTTTTCTAAAAAGAAATTTTAATCACCTACTTTTTTAAATAAAATTTATCATCATGCTCCAACGAATTTTCCTTTTTTCCATCCTCAGCTTTTTCCTTTTCTCCTGCGGAGAAACTCCACCTCAAGAAAAAGATTCTACTGAGAAGTTTGCAGAAAATGCTACTGACAAGGATTTCCAAGACAAACATGAAACACCAAAAGAAATCGATTTCCAACCTAAAGGAGTAAAATTAGAAGTACCAACTTTGGATGGAAAAATGGCAACGGGCTATCTACTTACTTCAAAAGAAGAATCTAAAAATTACCTTTTCGTTTTCCATGAGTGGTATGGATTAAACGATCATATCAAAAGAGAATCTGAACGACTGCATCAAGAATTACCCAATACCAATGTGATTGCAATTGATTTATATGATGGGCAAGTAGCGAGTAAACCAGAAGATGCTGGTAAGTTAATGCAATCTATTTCAACAGATCGCGCTAAAGCAATTATCGAAGGTTTTATGGCTTCTGTTGGAAAGGATGCTCGGATAGCAACTATTGGTTGGTGCTTTGGTGGAGGATGGTCTTTACAGTCTTCTATCATGTTAAAGAAACAAGGCATTGGTTGTGTTATTTATTATGGAAGTCCCATTGAGAATGCAGCAGATTTACTTCCTCTTGAGGCTGATATTTTAGGTCTTTTTGCAAAAAAAGATACTTGGATTTCACCTGAAAAAGTAGAGAAATTTCATGCACTTACCAAAGCAACTGGAAAGAATTTTAATTATAAAATTTTCGATGCAGATCATGCTTTTGCAAATCCAAGTGGAGATCGATACGAAGAAGCGGCTGCGCAGGAAGCGAATGCGATGGCTTTGGAATTTTTAAAAAAGAGGTTATAATTTTTAGAAGTTTTGGAGGAATTTAATCTTGTGAAAGCAAAGAAAATTTTTCATTGACTTTGCCATTTCTTAAAGTCAAAATTTTTCCAAATTGTAAAAACACAAATTCACTTTGATGCGGTCGTAAAAAAATAAAATCATCTATTTGTAATTCTTTTTTCGCAGAAGAATTTATCATCGTTTGGTTGGTGCTGGAACCATATAATTCGTTTTCGGAAATTCCTTTGGGGTAGTAGTAATCTGCTTTCCAAAATCCTCCATAGATAAAATAAGATTGCCGGTTTTTTTTATTTGAGAAATTCAGAAGGCCTTTTAATTTTTCAATTCCAGGAATTGTGGTGCCTTTCATTTTCTTTAAAATTGGTGTTGCGATAAAACTTGCTGGAATATATTTTTCCAAAGTTGAAATATCAAAAGTGGTTGGTTTGACTAAGCAAGAACCTGCGGAAATATCATTGAGGTGAGAATTTCTATTTTGATGCAATGCTATAGTCGGACTACCTGCTCCGTTAAAAGTTAATTGCTCATGAAATAATTTCGGAAATTCATTTTTCAATAAACTAATACATTTTCCATAAAAGTCATTTGCTTTCTTTAATGCTTTTTCTTTTGACATAATGACTTTTGGGAGTTTTACTACATGTGGATCATAACCCATAAATCCGCTAAATTCTATCCACTCCAAATTATTTTGAATGAGGTGCAATGCTTTTTTTAAATCATTCAGTTTTGTAAAACCTCCTCTTCGTAATCCGACATCAATCTCTAAATTGATGCGTAATTTTTTTTGGATTTTTTTTGCTAGAAAAACATATTCCTCGACTCGTTGCGTGGTGTCAACTAGCCATTGCAATTGTTTTGTTGGAGAAAAACCGTTGGGTGTTTTTAAAGTTTGATAATAAAACATTGCAGTTTTTATCGGCATCGGTTTCCCTAAAAGAATGTCAATGGAATCATCATGAATTTTAGAAAGGTGAGATAAAAATGGTTGGTGAAAAACCATCAACTTTTTAGTTGTCGCCTTTTGCATCACGTAGTTAAGTAATTCTGGAGAGGGTAAAGATTTTACGACTATTCGGAAATCAACATTAGGTTGAATGGATGATTTTAAAGTCTCAATATTTTGATCTAGTTTATCTAAATCAATGATCAAAAACGGAATCGCTCTTGGTTGATTTTTCAATTCTTGATGGAGTGATTCAAAATATTGCTCTTCCACTTATTTTATTTTTTGGTTAACACTTCCCGCGTGGTGGTCTGCTTTAGAGTATACCCAACAGGGTTTTCAAATATGGACTAATAAAAACTTGTTCCGGATCTTGTTCTGCTCGATATTTTAAAAAATCAGGCATCTTTGGGTAGAGTTGTAACAATTCATTTGCATTTCGAGTGTGCAACTTTCCCCAATGTGGACGACCTTCATGCGCTTTAAATATATCTTCCATTTTTTGAAAATATGCTTCATGTTTTTTCTTCGAATAAACATGGCAAGCAATGTACGCAGAGTCTCGGCCAAAGGCAGGACTCAAATAAATATCATCTCCTTTGACAAATCTATTTTCAATAGGGAAATGAACTTTAAATTCGTTTTCTTCAAAACTTCGTTGGATTTCTTTCATCACTTCTTCGTACGCTTCGATGGGAATATTGTATTCCATTTCATTAAATTTGACTGCTCGAACGGTAGCATAAATGTTATGGCTATAGGCTCTCTTAACCACAGTAGAAAGAGTCTTGGCAGAAACTTCAGAAACCCATCTATTTTTGGAAGGAAAATAATGTGCGAGTTCGCAGAAGATTTTGAATCCTAAATTTTCCAAAATATACTCTTGAAAAAAACTTCCGATTCCAATTTTATCAACTTCTTCATTAGTGATATTTGCCTTCTTCGTCAGCACCGCATCGGTGTACGGCATCCAATATAATTCGAAATTACGAGTCGCTTGATTAATAGTTTTATAGCTTTTTAAAACCTCGGTCAAACTTGATTTTTCATAAATCATCTTGAGTTTATAACTCGGCATACATTGCAAAGTTATCTGTGTAATAATTCCCAAAGCGCCGAGTGAAACTTGTGCCGCTTTGAATAACTCAATATTATTCTCCATTGAGCATTCGACAATTTCGCCTAAGCCATTGACCAATCGAATCGCTCGAATTTGAGTACTGATCGTTCCAAATTCTGCCCCTGTTCCATGCGTTCCAGTACTGATTGTTCCTGCGATAGATTGTGCGTCGATATCGCCTAAGTTTTCCATTGCCAAACCTTCAGCATGAAGTAACTCGCCTAATTTTTTCAGTTTAGTTCCACCTTTTATCGTCGCCCGGTTTGATGACTTATCAACTTGAACTAGTCCCTGATATTTATCGAGGCTGATTAAAATATCTTCGGTCACACAAAGTTTAGTGAAGGAATGCCCCGAGCCAATAATTCGGATTTGTTGTTTTTTATCCAGCGCAGATTTAACGATTTGTTGAATCGCTTCTTCTGATTCGGGAAACAAAATTTCGGATGGATTCCACTTTTCTAGGCCTGACCAGTTTTTCATTATTTATAAAAATTTTACATCGGAGAAATATTATACACTCGACTTAATTTATACAAAACAGGTTTACTCGGACTCACATCTATTTCAAAAGACGCAATCGAAATATTTAATAAATACATTCCATCTGAAATCTCATCATTGACAAAAATTAATTCTGAAATCGTACAATTCTCTCGCGTCGCATGCGGGTATTGCCAAAAGGTATGATGTGACAAAAGCTCTCCATTATCTTCTTCTCGATCCACCGAAGGCAAATCAATCAGCAAATGTTGAACTCCACAATCTACTAAATATTGAGTTGCTTCGTGATGAACGTAAGTCGGGTTCGTACCTGAATAATTCTTTTTTAGCTTTTTCTTTTTATTAGGTAGAGTTCGAATAACGATAGCTACAGCCTCGTCTTTTGTAAAAAGAGATTCCAACTGATCTTTAAAAATTACATGATCTCCATTTTCCATTTCGGTTGGAGTAACCGAAATTAGTTTGGCAAAAAAATGAAAATTTTGAAGAGATTGATTTATGGAGTATTTCTCCTTTGCGATGTGTCCGACGCATTCGGTATGCGTTCCATTTCCATGTGGGTTTAATTTTACATTTAAAAAATTAACTGGTCCATATTTTCTCATCCCAATAAAATCTCCTGCCACAACCGGCCAAGTTTGCATTGGTGGAGCATAAAAACAATTGACAGTTTCGTCACCTGCTTCAAGTGGAATGGAAATATCAAGCGGTTGGGTGAGGTCTGCTTCGTAGCTTTTACTACCTTTTTCCAAAGTGATTTTCATAATTTCTTTTTTCCAAAAGTAAGCAGGAACTTACAATTATCAATAAGTAATTTTGAATTTACTTATTGATAATTGTAAGTTCCTGCAAAAAAAAATAGCAACCTCTTTCGAAGTTGCCATTTTTTTATAAAACGAATTCTTTGGAAAGCCAAAATCGTTTTTTGTTATTTCAATTTTGCTTTTACTAATGCACTTACGTCCATAGAGTCTTCGAAGTAAAGCAAAGTTTTCTTTTCAAAAATAAATTGGTACCCATTTTCTTTAGCTACAGCTTTGATCGCAGCATTTACTTCATCCAAAATTGGTTGCAATTCTTTTGCTTCTCGCTCTTGTAATTGTCTGATCATATCTTGCTCAAACGCTTGAATTTCTTCTTGCTTTTTTAACAACTTCTTTTCTTCATCTGCTGCATCTTTTGGCGTAATCAAACCTTGTTGACTTTTAGTTTGTAATGCTTGTACTTTAGATTGAAAATCCGTTACCATATTTTGACCTTTGGTCTGTAGTTGCTTTTGTAAAACCTCCAAATTGGCTCTAGCTTGTTTTACTTTTGGCATTTCTACAAGAAGTGCGTCAGAATCGATATATCCAAATTTTTGAGCTTGTGCGCTCATCGTGATCATCGTAAACATCACTAATAAACAACTAATTTTAATAAACTTTCTCATTGCTATTTTCAGATTTAATTACCTTCTCGAATTTGTTTTTCAGAGTCGGATTTGTTGATAAAATGTAATTTTTTTTGAATTGGAGTGCAAAGATAATCTCTACACTTTTATTTACTTTACTTAATTCCTAATTTCTTTTTGACTTCATCTGTTTTGTCATATCGAGGATTGGCGAAAATAATTCCTGTCGCTCCACCTGAATCAAAAATATAATCATATCCTTTATCCGTTGCATATTCTTCAATTGCAGTATAAACTTGCTCTTGAATTGGTGCTACGAGTTCTTGTCTTTTTTCAAATAAAGCTCCCTCAGGACCAAACTTTGCTTTTTGCATTTCTCTTACCGTTTTTTCTTGTGCTACTATTTCATCTTCTTTTTGCTTTCGCATTTCGTCAGTCATCATCACACTTTCCGCTTGGTATTTATTGTACATACCTTTGATCTTATCGTACTCTTTTGCAATATCTTGTCTCCACTTTGCAGCAGATTGATCGAGTTCTGATTGTGCCTTTTTATATTCTGGCATACTTTCCAAAATTCCATTTACATCAATGGAAGCAATTTTTTGAGCAACCATCGTAGCAGAAGTCATCATGACCAAAGCCACCATAAAAACTAATTTTTTACCTATCATACTAATTGTATTCTTATTCATAATTTTACTAGATTTTAATTCTTTAATTATTTTTGCTTTCTAAGTTTTAAAAAAAAGTTGTTTTGATTTTTATAAAAAAATAAACGCCTTTTTTAAAGACTGCGAATTTACAATTTTATTGTAATGTTTTCGATTTATAAGACTCAGAAATATAGCCAAAGGTTACATGTCTTTTTTTTCGAATAAATTGACTTTAACATTTAACTTACTGACAAAGAACGAGTTATATTTTAAAACTGTAGGTAACCACACTATCCTTTTAACTTATGTTTAACGACCAGTTAATGAAATTAACGGCAAACGAGACTAAAACTCTTCATTTTTTTTATTATCACTGCATTTTCAAAAAGTGTAGTTTACTACTCATTTTTTGTTTTGCTTCTTATTTTTTAGCTGCGCAAAAAGGACTTTCTATTGAATCGACTTTTCATCTCGGAGCTGTTACAAAACATTCCCCTGAGTTGACTTTTGATGTAAAAGGTCCAACAATTGGTATGGATGTGAATTTTAAATTCCAAACTTTTGGAAAAAAAGAATGGCATCAATGGCGAAAATTTCCTCAATTTGGAATAACTGCAGCTTGGTTTCGATTTGGAAACACTGCTATTTTGGGAAATGCAATAACCATTTGTCCCAATATTACGACGACTCTTTTTGAAGGAAAAAAATGGAAAGGACATTTTCAAGTAGGAACTGGGATTGCCTATTTGACAAAAAAATACAATCCAGTTTCGAATCCTGAAAATAATGCGATTGGTTCAAATATCACCGCTTCGATGTTGATGAAGTTTTATGCAGCTCGGCAAATTAATTCAAATTTAAAATTCCATGCAGGCATCAGTTTAAATCATTTTTCCAATGGTGGTTCCCGCTTGCCTAATTTTGGTTTGAATATTCCTGCCTTGATGTTGAGTATCAATTATTCTCCTGAACGTTTGCATGAAACTGATTTTATTTTTCATAAAAAAAGTAAAAAAGCGATTCGTCGATTTGGAATTGATATGCATTCGGGAGCAGGTTTAGTTCAACGGTTTTCGATAGGTGGTCCTAGGTATCCAATTTATTTTGTCGCACTTGGAGGTAATTATTATTTGAATCAACAGAATCGAATAATCGCTGGTTTTGAATACGAACAGAACAAAGCCATTTTTGATTTTGTCCTCCATACTAATCATTCAGAAACAGAAAGTGATGCGAAAAAGAAGGCTTCTCGATTAACCTTTTTTGTGGGAGATGAATTTCTTTTTGGAAATTGGAGTATGACTTTGTCTGCTGGAATTTACTTGGGAAAATTTTCATTTCTGAGAGCTGGAACTTTTTATAATAAATTTTCCACTCGATATTATTTCCCCTCAAAAGGTGTTTTGGATCGAAAAATATTTTTGAGCTTTTCTTTAAAAACTCATTTGACGGTGGCTGAATATTTTAGTTTGGGAGGAGGGATTAATTTTTAGTTTGATTAAAAATAATATGTGCTTAAAGATTTAAATTTCCAAAAAACTCCTTCTCATTTTCAAAATCTAGAAACGGTGATTCCTTTTCCAATTCTCCTATTTTTACCAATTGACTTTTCTTAAATTTCAAATGTTCCTCTGATTGTGGATGAAAAGGTCGGTGTGCTTTTGCAATATTTAATTTTTCCAATTTCGTATTCAACTCTATAGTTTTTTCACCAAAAAATGTTTTGGAAAAAAAGTCCCAAATGTAGTCCACCGCCATTTCATTCGGATGAATTAAATCCTTTTTATAAAACCGATAATCCCGTAAATCGTCCATCATAATTTCATAAGATGGAAAATAAGCAAGATGTGAATGAAGCGAAGCAAGGTTATCAAGCGCCACTAAAAGTTTAGCTTTGCTTACTTGATTTTCAACCAAGCCATCTCGAATATGACGAACTGGGCTGACCGTTGTGATGATTTTTAATTGAGGAAATGTTTCTGCTAGTTTTCTAAAAATATCATCCAAGGTCAAGATGATTTCATCTGAACTTAATTTTTTATGAATAAAATATTTTTGCGGAACCTTGTGACAATTAGCAACGACCTGTCCCGTTTTTTCACTCACAAAAACATTGGAAGTACCGAAAGTCAAAACAAGGAACTCTGCCTTTTTTAAAAATACTCGAGCTTCCAAAAGTGCATTATTTATTTTTTCCAAAACAAGTTCTTCACTCGGATTCGAAAAGCTTCCATGATGTTGAAAACTATGCCATCCACCAAGATGTTGAAAAAGATCTTTCTCCTCAAAAAGTCGATTTTCATCCAATAGAATCTCTAAACTTTTGGCGATAGAAATTGGGTTAAAAATAATTCCAAAAGGATTGAGCAAAGTGCTAAATTTAAATCCATCCAGACGCTCAAAAATATGTTCTGCAAAACACGATCCCATGCAAAGCACACCACTTTTATGATTAATTTGGAAGGGAGAAGATTCAGTTTGAAGGATAGTTCGAAAAGCGTTGTTCATTTTTTTAAAATAAAATCAATTAATTATATTAAATTTCGACCCACAAAAATAACCAGAATAATTTTACATAATAATCAATGAGCTTTTTTGATCAACTTTTTGGAGGAGGAAAGAAAACAGACCCACAACCAAAACTAAGTTTTGGGAGATATAGTGACTCTTATAAAGATGCGAAACAGTATGATTCGTGGGATAAAGCATTGTCCTTGTTTGAAAAAGAACAATACATTGCTTCCTACTTAGAGTTTTTCAATTATCTCCGAGATGACTTTGAGGATAATGTTATTTGGAAAGAAGAAAATGGAAAAATTCATTTTGAAGTTTTCCAAGGTTCGAAAAAAGCTACTGGTGTTGCTGATATTGAAAAAGTAACCATTGAAGCTAAAGTTGCTCAAACAGAAACCCTCAATATTGGTTTTATGCGGCGCTTGATGGAACGAAATTTTTCGCTTCGCTACAGTCGCTTTGCATTAGATCCAGATAATAATATTTCGATTCGTTTTGACACTTACATACTGGATGGATCTCCCTACAAATTATATTATGCACTCAAAGAATTAGCAACGAATGCTGATAAGTTGGATGAGATATTAAGTGAGGAATTTAGAATGTTAAAACCTGTGGATACTGTTCATTTAGTGGATCTTCCTTTGAAAGAAAAAGAGGTCAAATATAAATATATCATCAATGAAATTAATGCTGCACTTGCAGCTATGGATAGTGGAAAACCTAGTTTGGATAAATACCCTGGCGGCTATGCTTATGTCTTACTCAACTTAAGTTACAAACTTGATTATTTGACCAAGCCTGAAGGATTTATGATGGAGACGTTGGAGCGAATTCATCGTATTTATTTTACCACAGATAAAAAAAATCCAGCCCAAAAAAATATCATCATCAGAAAGGAATTAAAAAAATTATTGGGGCGAACGAAGGAAGATTATTTTCTAGAAATGTATTTGACAAAATCTACATTTGGAATTACAAAACCTGTCAATCATGATCGAATTGTAGGTTTTATTGATGGCGAATTACATAATATGGATTGGTATAATGAACATGGATACCATACAATTGCAATAGGTGTTCCCGGTTATATTGTTGGTTATTGTATGTTCAATTTTGCGGCACCTCGCCCCGATCGGGAGTTGTTTCATTTGTATTACCAAATAGTTGAGGCTGATTACTTTAAAGACTTAGGATACACCTTAAATTACTATGATTCTGCTACAAATATTTTTGATAAAAAAGCCATTAAACGTGCCATCAAAGATATTACTAGTAACAATGAAGAATTGTATGGTCGAATGAATCCTGATAAAAGTTTACTAAAATTTGATACGTTGACCAATTTTGCAAAATCATTTTTAATCATGGTTCGAAATCTTGATTTGACGAAAACAGCATGAAAGAAATAATTAATAAATATAAAAGTGTCATTGTTCAAATTGCTACTCCGTACAGCACGGGGACAGGTTTTTATTTAAAAAATAAAAACCTAATCGTGACTAATGAACATGTCATTAGAGATAATCGAGAAGTAGTCATCAACGGAGAGGGTTTTGAAAAACAAATGACTAAAGTAATTTTTTCAGATATTCGTCATGATTTAGCTTTTTTGCAAGCACCCAATATTATCGAAGCACCAGCGGTTGATTTATATCAAGGAAAAGAGATGGAACGAGGAGAAATAGTCATTGCTGCAGGTCATCCTTTCGGCTTAAAATATTCAGCGACACAAGGCATTGTCTCTAATATTGAGGAAGAAAAAAATGATCTCATTTACATTCAACATGATGCCGCTCTAAATCCTGGAAATAGCGGTGGCCCACTTATTAATAAAGAAGGAAAAATCGTAGGCATCAATACTTTTGTTATTCAAAATGGAAATAATGTTGGATTTTCACTTCCTGTAAATTATTTGCAAAAGACAATCGAAGAATTCCAAACATCAGATGATCAGATTGGTATTCGCTGTAGTTCTTGCTCAAATATCGTTTTTGAAAAGAAAGCAGATGGGAATTATTGTCCACATTGCGGTGCAAAAATTCAGATGCCATCTAAAATTGATGAATATGAAGCACTTGGAGTTTCAAAAACAATGGAGGAACTGTTGGATTCAATGGGGCATAATGTTGGACTTTCTAGAATTGGCCCAAATCATTGGGAAATTATCGAAGGAAGTGCTAGCATCAAAATTTCATATCATGAAAAAACTGGGCTAATTATGGGAGATGCTTCTCTCTGCTCCTTACCCAAAGACAATATAAATCCGCTCTACGAATATCTTTTGAAGCAAAACTATGAAATTGAAGGGCTTACTTTTAGCATCAAAGAAAATGATATTGTATTGTCTTTGCTCATTTATGATCGCTATCTAAATATGGATACTGGAATGAAATTATTTAAATATCTTTTTGAAAAGGCAGATTATTATGATAATATACTGGTGGAAGAATATGGTGCTATTTGGAAAAACGAAGAATAATTTTTTTTAAAAAAAATAAATTATAGAAGTAGAGGCAGCAGTTTTTCGCTAAAAAGTATCTAAAACAAAACAAAGGCAAGGTGTTTTGAAATATGAGTAAAAATAATACGTTGGATAAACATGCAAAAAATGTCGTAAATTAGGTAACTATTTACTTAGCAACGTTTCATTATTAATTGATTTTACCTATTTTTACAAACTATTGTACAATCACCTAGCTAAAAATCCCTTGTCCACATTTTTTTAATTAACTACTTAACAGGTTCAAATTACTGATTCATGAAAAGTTTGAAACATCTACTTATTATCTTCTTTGCTGTGATGGGAACAGCAACCTTGACAGCACAAGACATCCATTTTTCGCAGTTTTATGCCTCTCCTTTAAATCTAAATCCAGCTTTAACGGGGGTAATGAACTGTAATGTTCGATTGTCAGGAAATTACCGTAATCAATGGGCAAGTGTCTTAAAAGCAAATGCATTTTCTACTTATTCAGTATCATACGATCAACGGATTCCTGTTGGTAGAAGTGATTTCTTTGGAGTAGGTGGTACTTTTTGGGGAGACAAAGCGGGAGAGTCTAACTTCGCAACTCTTCAAGGAAGATTGTCTTTATCTTATAGTAAAAAAATGAGCGGAGGCCGAAAATCAGGTAACTACCTTGTAGTAGGTGCTGATGCTGGAGCTTCTCAACGAAGTATTGACTTCTTAAATCTTCGATACGGATCACAACATGATGGTCAAGGTGGACATAACCCTGATTTACCATCAGGAGAAAACTTTGACAATGATAACTTCATTTTCGCTGATATCTCAGCAGGTTTATTGTGGTTTTCTGTTTTTGACGAAGACAATAACTTTTATATTGGTGGTGCTTTCAGCCACTTGAATAGAGCTAATCAATCTTTCCAAAAAGATGATTTTGAAGAATTATATAGCAAATTTACGATCCATGCAGGAGGTGAATTCATGGTTTCTGACCGAGTAGGTTTAGTACCAGGAGTTGTTACATTTTTCCAAGGGCCATCATTTCAGTTGAATGCTGGAACGAGTTTAAAATTCCTTTTGGGAAAAAGCAAAAGATTACAACAAGCTTTCCAAATTGGAGCTTGGTATCGTATTGCTAACCACTACGAAAACTCAATCACTTCAGATGCATTTATACTTTCAACTAGATTTGATTATGAGCAATTTTCTATCGGATTTAGCTACGATGTAAATGTATCTAGTTTACGACCAGCAAGTAATTCAAATGGTGCATTTGAATTCGCTATGACTTACAAAATCTGTGGCCCAGAAGTAAGAAATGTTTATTGTCCTAATTTCTAGGATAGTATCAAAATAAATATTTCAGGATTTTTACTGAAATATTACAGAAAAATATTATTTTTACGTCTCAAAGAGATGTCTCCTTAACTAACACTTTATAGGGGACATCTCTTTTTATTTTGGTGAAAACCATAATATTTTTCTGTTGGTATTAAAAAAATGATAAAGTTAGATAGGAAGAAATTGTATTTCTTTTTTCTATCTTCATCAGAATAAAATATTAACTTTCAGTCTGCTTTGAGAAAACAAACAGTCTGAAAGAGTAAAAAGGCGAGTCAAAAGCCAGTATTCTAATTTACTATTTAGTATGGTTATTGGGAAAATTAGAAGCATACTTAATTTATTTAGTACTCATTTTGACTTACCTATTCAATCATTCCAAAAAAAAGTAAAACATGTTCGGTAGTAAAAAGAATGACGCAACTCCTGCATCGAATAACAGAAATTCGGCACCATCAAGTACATCTAATGCTTTAAATAGTTTGGTAAAAGGAACAAAGGTTGAGGGTACTGTTTCTTCAGAAAGCGATATTCGAATTGATGGAATCATCGTCGGAACATTAATTTGTAAATCAAAAGTGATCATTGGGCCAACAGGAGCTGTTGAAGGTGATGTACAATGTGAAAATGCAGTTATTGAAGGTCGATTTGAAGGAAGCTTAAAAGTCAACCAATTACTTACTGTGAAAGATTCTGCAGAAGTGCACGGTGATGTAAATACAAATAAATTATTGGTTCAATCTGGAGCTACATTTAATGTAACTTGTAGAATGGGAGCTAACAAAAATAAAATTGGTAGCACTCCTGTGAAAAAAATGAATCAGGACAATCAAAACAAGCAATCTTTTGGACAAAAAGCAACCCAAAAAGTCGGCTAATATTTACCTGAAATATTCAGGTCTTGCTTTCCAACTAGGTGCAACTATTGCTATAGGAGCATTTATTGGCCACAAGTTAGATGAATGGGCTCAATTTGATAAACAATATTTGACTGCGTTATTTGCTGTGCTTTTTACACTCGCAGGTTTATATATTACCTTAAAAGATTTGTAGTTTTGAGTTTAGAATGAATGAATTTTGAATCTTATTTTAAAATTCATTCATTCAAAATTCAAAACGTAATACAAAACTATGAATCATAGAAATTTCTTTCTTCAACTTACCATCATTTCAATATTATCTTTTCTTCTTCTTTTTTTACTTAATAAGCTTCCTCAGTTTGCACCTTTTCAAACTTTCTCATATATCAGCTGTATATCATTTATTCTCTTTAGTGCAATGATGTATTTTTTGGCAGCACGAGCTGCGGTAAGTTCTGATAAAAATCTTTTTTTACAACAAGTATTATTAACAACTTCGCTTAAAATGGCATTGTGCATTTTTGTAATTGTCGGGTATTTCAAATTAGCGGAACCATCTTCCAAAATGTATGCGATTCCTTTTCTGATAGTTTACCTGATATTTACTATTTTTGAAACTTATTTTATGATGAAATTGAGCAAAGTAAAAAGTTAACTCATGAAACAAAATAACTACTTAGTAAAAGTCAACGAGCAATCTGAATTTGAATTCGATGCTGATAAAATGGAAAATTTTGACTTTGTAAAAGAAAATGATGGACATTTTCATATTTTAAAAGATAACAAAGCTTTTCGAGCAGAAATAGTGAATACTAATTTTTCCAAAAAGACATTTACCATAAAGGTAAATGGCAATCCTTATGAAATTAATATCGCAGATCGCTTCGATCAATTGGTTAATCAACTCGGACTTTCGGTAGTAAATACCCAAAAAGTAACTGATGTGAAAGCGCCAATGCCCGGTTTAGTTTTAGGCGTATCAGTCGAAGTTGGTCAAGAGGTTCAAAAAGGAGATGCCCTGCTCATTCTTGAAGCCATGAAAATGGAAAATGTGATCAAATCTGTTGGCAAAGGAATCGTCAAAGCTATTCACATAGATCAAGGTAAAGCTGTAGAAAAAGGACAACTCCTCATCGAGATGGAATAAATTTGTTAAGCAGATAATTAGTTGATTAGGAAATCAGTTGAGCAGATAATCATGTTATTATCTGTTTCATTTTTTTTCCTGATTACCTGATTCGCCACTCAACTAATTCCTATTTAACTTTCAAAGATGTATGATATTCGGAAGATAGCAGAAGTAACTGGTGGGATTTTTTTGAAAAAGAAAATCTTAAATGCTTCCGTTGAACATTTACTATTTGATAGTCGTCAAGTCAGTTTCCCAACCACTTCATTATTTTTTTTCATTCGATGAGAACGACGAGATGGACATGATTTTATCCAACAACTTTATGCTAAAGGGGTTCGTAATTTCATTGTTGAAAAAAGAATTCCTATTCGTCCTTTTCCTAAAGCGAATTTTATTTTGGTAAAAAAATCAATCTTCGCACTCCAACAACTGGCACTATTCCACCGAAATCAATTTCCCTTAAAATCAATTGGTATCACCGGTAGCAATGGGAAAACCATTGTCAAAGAATGGCTCTTGCAATTTTTGCAAAATGACCATCAAGTTGTTGCTAGTCCAAAAAGTTATAATTCACAAATTGGTGTTCCGATGTCTGTTTTTTTAATACGAAAAGAACATAGCCTTGGCATTTTTGAAGCAGGAATTTCTACGACAAATGAAATGGAATTTTCTGAAAAAATCATTCAGCCTGAGATTGGAATTTTCACAAATATTGGAGATGCGCATAGCGAAGGTTTCAAAAACATCGAAGAAAAATTAGAAGAGAAGTTAAAGCTATTTCAAAATTGTAAAACTATTGTTTTTTGCAAAGACGATGAATTAGTAAATGAGCGCATGCAACAGTTTGGCGAAGAAAAATTATTTGCTTGGTCAAAAAAAGGTAAAGCAAAACTTCAAATAACTTCAACTTCCAAACAAAAACAACAAACGCTCATCGAGGGAATTTTTAACAAAAAGAAAATCTCGATTACAATTCCTTTCACCGATGAAGCATCTATTGAAAATGCGATTCAATGCTGGGCATTTTTACTCTTCTTCAAAAAAAGAAATACTTGGATTGCTCAAAAAATCCAACAACTCCGACCTGTCCCTATGCGTCTTGAAATTAAGGAAGGAGTCAATAATTGCCTAATTATCAACGATAGCTATAATGCCGATTTGACCGCTCTAAAAATAGCACTCAATCATCTCGAACAACAAGGGAAACTAAATCAACGAACGCTTATCCTATCTGATATTTTGCAAGTGGAAATGAGTACTAAAATATTGTATCAAACCATTGCTCAATTGATTGAAGACAAAAATATTTCGAAAGTAATTGGTATTGGTCAACACGTTTTTTCCCTGAAAAAATATTTAGACAAAAAGATAAAAACACAGTTTTTTAAAACGACTTTAGACTTTTTGAAAAAAGCACAAACTACTAGTTTTCAAAATGAGAATATTCTTTTGAAAGGTGCTCGACCTTTTGAGTTTGAAAAAATAGCAGAACGACTTTCGAAGAAAAATCATAATACTGTTTTAGAAATTGACTTAAATGCATTGGTTCTAAATCTCAATGTTTACAATAGTTTTTTAAATCCAACAACTAAACTCATTGCGATGGTCAAAGCTTCTGCCTATGGAAGCGGAAGTATCGAAGTAGCAAAATTATTAGAATTTCAAAAGGTCGATTACTTCGCTGTTGCCTACGCTGATGAAGGAGTGGAATTGCGCAAAGCTGGGATTCAATTACCCATATTAGTTTTGAATCCAGAGGAAGCAGTTTTTGAAGTTATGAAAAAACAGAATTTGGAAGCAGAGATTTATAGTTTAGAATTATTAGAAAAATTCGTTCACCATTTTTCCAATAAAAAATCAAAAATTTTGATTCATTTAAAATTGGATACGGGGATGAGGAGGCTTGGCTTTGAAGAAAAAGATTTGGACAAATTGATTGCCATTTTGAAAAAAAATAAACATATAAAAATTCAATCCATGTTTTCACATTTGGCTGGAAGTGAAGCAAACGAACATGATATTTTCACTAGAGGTCAAATCAATCGTTTTCAAAAAATGTATGATAAAATTTGTGTTGGACTAAAAATTCGTCCGATGCGACACATTTTAAATACAAGTGGTATCAATCGATTTCCACAACATCAAATGGAAATGGTTCGATTAGGAATTGGTTTATACGGAATTGATGGAAGCCAAACTATTCAAAATCAATTGCAAAAAGTGCACACTCTTAAAGCGACTATTTCTCAAATAAAAAATATAACTAGAGGGGAGACAATCGGTTATGGCCGAAAAGGCAAAGCGAAAAAAGCAATGCGAATCGCAACGATAAGTATTGGTTATGCTGATGGGTTGATGCGTTCTGCTGGCAATGGAAACTTTAGTGTCTTGATTCAAGGAAAACGTGCACATACTGTTGGAAACATCTGTATGGATATGTGTATGGTTGATGTGACGGAAATTCCAGAAGCAGCAACAGGTGATGAAGTAATTATTTTTGGGGGAAATCCGACGGTGGAAGAGTTGGCAAATGTTATGGGAACAATTCCTTATGAAATATTTCCACTCATTTCTGAGCGAGTAAAAAGAGTCTATTTGTATTAACGTGGACGACTCTCTGAGTCGTTTTTTGTATTGTTGAGTAACGACTTGGAAAGTCATTTTACGAAAATTATAGAATATGGCACTAAACATAGAAATAAAAGCTCGGTGTACAAACCCTATTTCAATTAAGGAAATTTTGGAATCTCGCCAAGCAACGTTTAAAGGTGTAGATCATCAAGTTGATACCTATTTTAAGGTACCGAATGGTCGAATGAAATTTCGGGAAGGGAATATTGAAAATTCTTTGATACATTATGATCGCCCTAATCAGGCTGGTCCGAAGAAATCAAACTATATTTTATATTATCCACATTCTGATTCTTCTTTGAAACAATTATTGACTCAGGCGAATGGAGTTTTAATTATCGTCGATAAATTACGTTCAATTTATTTTATTGATAATGTAAAATTTCATGTGGATGAGGTAAAAGATTTGGGTAACTTCATGGAAATCGAAGCAGTTGATTCTGACGGCTCGATTGGCGAAGAAAAACTATTGGAGCAATGTCAATTTTATTTAGATTTGCTTGGAATTCAGGAGGAAGATTTGATTGATAATTCTTATAGTGATTTGTTAATTCACAAAAGAGGACTTTAATTCGTTTAGAAAAAGGAAAAAATAATAACTCGACAATTAACGACTTGGAAAGTCGTTTTACTGAATGAAAAAATATACTTCCAAATTATTACTTTTCGGAGAGCATTCCATCATCAAAGGATCGCAAGCTCTTGCAATGCCCTTGGTGCATTTTTCAGGAAATTGGAAATATGCAACGGAATATATTAGTAAAAAACAAATGAATTTATCTACTTTCGCCAACCATTTGGAAGAATTGAAGAATATGAATCATTTGTTATGTGACTTGGATGTGGACCGATTTAAAGAGGAGTTAAGCAAAGGTTTATTCTTTGAGTCAAATATTCCAACTGGCTATGGAGTAGGAAGTTCAGGAGCTTTGTGTGCAGCAGTTTATGATACTTTTTGTGATAAAAAATTAGAAAAAGTATCCACTAATTTTTTAGCCTTAAAAAAAATATTTGCGCAACTAGAAAGTTTTTTCCATGGTTCAAGTTCAGGAACAGATCCTTTAATTTGCTTTTTGGAAGAAGTTATTTTATTAGAGTCAACTGAAAAAATTGAACAAGTTAATATTCAAGAACGTATTAGTTTTGATGAAAATAATCAAGGACAGTTCTTTTTATTAGACACTAAAATACCTCGAGAGACTGGGCCATTCGTAAATATTTTTTTAGAAAAATGTGAAGACAATTATTATTTTGCTCGCATTCAATCAGAGTTAAATCCATTAGTGGATGAAGCAATTACAACTTTTTTAAATCACGATAGAAATTCACTATTTGAAATGATTCATGAGATTGGACATTTTCAATTTAAGTATTTTCTCGAAATGATTCCAAATGACTTTCGAACCATATGGTTAGATGGTTTGACAAATAAACTTTACAAATTAAAATTATGTGGTGCAGGTGGTGGCGGTTTTTTGTTAGGTATGACTTTTGATTTTAAAAAAACAAAAGAAAAACTTTCAAACTATAATTTAATTCCTATCAACATATAATTTAATCCCATAAATAAATCATGTTTACTGACTTACAAAACAAACTTGACACATTTCATGATTTAGATTATGAAACTCAACAATCACTTCTGAAAGAAATCCATACTCGTGCAGCTAGTCAGAAGGAAGTATTCCTGAATTATCTTTCTAAGATGAATTATGGTAAACTTTCCTATCGAGATATTTTTTACGAAGCTATTTGGAATTATCCACAAGGTTGGGAAGATTTTTTCCATACTGAATTATCGCAACTAATTGCAAAAGCAGAAGGTGGAAATAAAGATGCTATCGATAGTTTGAGTGCGATGATTTATTTGACTTATTTGGAAGATATGAATGCAGAATTTTATACTAAATCAGTTGAATTTTTAACTCAGAAATTACGTTCTAAAATTCCAGAAGTCAGAGAAAATTGTGCCCAAGCCATCACAGATATTCATGCAGAATATGAAGTGGAATTGAGTACAGAACAAGTTTTGGAATTGCAAAAGCTATTAAAAGATAGTGCTTTTAAAGTTAGAGTTAATACTTACGCAAATTTGAAGGATGTGAATTTGGTTCCTAAAAAATTCTCGATTTCATTAATGGATAAAATTAGAGCAAGATTATTTGGATATAGTTCTCTTTTAAAATAATGGAAATAAAATTATATTTTTTCAAAAAAGCCTCAAATAGCAATTCGCCATTTGAGGCTTTTTTAATGGTCTGCGAACTGGCAAGAATTTTTCTATTATAGATAATAACAATATTTAAAATTGTTAAACACGTTTAAGTATTGCGAATATTCGCATTATTGACAATTATATACTTTCGCCTTTTGTTTAAAACACATATATTGAGCGAATATTCGCACAAATGGCGAAATTGAATTTATTAAAATCAAAAAATCACTTATATCATGACTCAGAATCCAGGAAATTTTATAGAACAAAATGCGCTTAAAGGTGGAGAATTCATCATTAAAGATTCTCAAATAGCAGGAATGTTTACTCCAGAAGAATTAAATGAAGAGCAAGAAATGGTTCGCCAAATGTGTAATGACTTTGTTGAGAATGAAGTTGCTCCAAACAAAAAAGGTCAAAAATTAGAATTCCAAGCTGGTCTTTTAGAAAAGGCAGGAGAGTTAGGATTATTAAGTTCGCATATTCCTGAAAGATTTGACGGTATGCCAATGGACACTCATACTAATACTGTGATTTTGGAAGAGCTAGGAAAATCAGGTGGAGGATTCACGACAACTTATGCAGCTCATACTGGAATTGGGACTTTGCCAATTTTATATTTTGGAACGGAAGAACAAAAGAAAAAATATTTACCTGGATTAGGAAGTGGAAAATTGAAAGCTGCTTATTGTTTGACAGAACCAAGTTCAGGTTCAGATGCATTAGCTGCAAAAACCAGAGCAGACTTAAGTGAAGATGGAAAATCTTATATTTTAAATGGACAAAAAATGTGGATTACCAATGCAGGTTTTGCCGATGTATTTGTTGTTTTTGCACAGGTGGACGGAGATAAATTTACAGGTTTTATTGTTGAGCGAGAAACACCAGGATTGACTTTTGGAGCAGAGGAAGAGAAGTTGGGAATCAAAGGATCTTCGACACGTCAAGTATTTTTTGAAAATGTAACTATTCCAAAAGATAACCTTTTAGGTGAATTAGGAAAAGGTCATATCATTGCTTTTAACATCTTAAATGTAGGTCGTTATAAACTTGGCGCAATGTGCTTAGGTGGAAATAAAAAAGCGATTCAGATGGGCGTAAATTATGCCAATGAAAGAATTCAATTCAAAGTACCAATTTCTACTTTTGGTGCCATTCAATATAAAATAGGGGAACAGGTAATTCGAAATTTCGCTTTGGAGTCTTCCATTTATCGAACTTCAGGATTGATGCATGCGAAAAAAACTGAACTACTTGAAGGTGGTGCAAGTTATGTAGATGCATTGTTAGAAGCTGCTGATGAGTATGCTATCGAATGTGCGATTATGAAAGTTTATGGTTCAGAAGTGACTGATTATGTTGTTGATGAATGTGTACAAATTCATGGTGGAAATGGTTTCTCAGAAGAGTACCCAGCAGCAGCAGGTTACCGAGATGCTCGGATCAGTAGAATCTACGAAGGGACAAATGAAATCAATCGAATGTTGATGGTCAATCGTTTGTTGAAAAGTGCGATGAAAGGAAAATTAGATATCGTTGGGCCAGCTTGGGCAGTACAAAAAGAATTGACCTCTATGCCTTCGATGACTCCACTAGAAGGTGCTTATGCAGAAGAGAAAAAAGCAGTTAAGGATTTCAAAAAAGTAGTTTTGATGGTAGCAGGTGCTGCTGCAAAAATGCAAATGGAAGGTAAACTTGACTTAAGAAGTGAGCAAGAAATCTTGATGAATGTAGCTGACATGATGATTGACGTTTTCAATGCAGAATCAACTTTATTGAGAGTTGAAAAATTAGCAGACATGGAAAATAAAAAACAATCACAAGATGTTTACGATGCTATTTTGAAAACTTTTATCACCGATGCAACTTCAAGAATGAATAAAAACGCAACCGATGCATTGACAGGTTTTGCCGAAGGCGACTTGTTGAAAACGATGCTTTTAGGCTTGAAACGTTTTACAAAATATCAGCCAATCAATGTAAAAGCAGCAAGAAGATTAATTGCTTCTAAATTGATTGATGCTAACGAATACAGTCTATAGGTCAAATTTATTTTTGACTTTTTGAAAAGCTCTTTGCGATATTTCGCAAAGGGCTTTTTTTGTAAAACTACCCCAACGAAACCAACTCCTTTAACTCATCATTCGAATATTCTCCAATCCATTTCTCTCCTGTCGAAACTGTCAACTCCGCCAATTCTTTTTTCGAAATCAATAATTGATTAATCTTTTCTTCAAAAGTTCCTTGCGTTATAAATCGATGAACCATTACATTTTTCTTTTGTCCAATTCGATATGCACGATCGGTCGCTTGCGCTTCCACCGCAGGATTCCACCACAAATCATAATGAATAACATTGTTCGCAGCTGTCAAATTTAAACCTGTTCCGCCTGCTTTCAAGGACAAAATTAAAACTCTAGTCGTTCGATTATTTTGGAAATCTTCGACCATCTCATCTCGTTTTTTTCGACTCACCCCTCCGTGCAAAAATGCGATTTCCAAACCAAATTCTTTTTCCAACATCTCCACTAGCATCTTTCCCATTTCTTGATATTGCGTAAAAATTAAAGTCTTTTCTCCTTGCTCCAAAATTTGTTTCATCAAGTCAAAAAGCAATTGAGTTTTTCCAGAAAGAGCAGGGTCTGCATTTCCCTTTTTCAAAAATTGCTTCGGATGATTACACACCTGCTTGAGTGCAGTAATGAGTTTGAGGACGATTCCTTTCCGAGCAACTCCTTCCGCAACTTCAACTGCTTGCATGGTGGTGTCCAACACATTTTGATAGATCGCAGTTTGTTGTGGAGTCAATTTACAGAACTGATCTATCTCAATTTTTTCAGGTAAATCTTTGATAACACTTTTGTCTGATTTTAACCGGCGCATGATAAATGGTTCAGTTATTTTTTTGAAAATATCTAACTGTGTCTGATCTCGATCTATCTCAATTGGTTTTGCATAATCCTTTTTAAAATTAGACAAAGATCCCAAATACCCTTTGTTCGTAAAATCAAAAATACTCCAATATTCACTCAACCGATTTTCGACAGGCGTTCCACTCATCGCAATTCTAACGGTTGCTTTAATTTTTTTGATGGCCTTAGTTTGAGCAGTCGAAGGATTTTTAATATTTTGTGCTTCATCAATGGCTAGGAGTCCCCATTTTTGTTTTTGCAATCTAGCAGTTTCAGTTCGAGCAACTCCGTAAGTTGTCAATAAAACATCTGCCTCTTGCAACGGTTCTATTTTCCGATTAGCTCCGTGATAAATGTAGGCCTTCAAGTTTGGGGCAAATTTTCGAATTTCATTTTCCCAATTCGTCAACAAAGTTGTTGGAACAATGACGAGTGCCTTCTGTTTTTGGAGCTGTCCATCTTCTTTTAATTTTAACAAAATGGTGATGACTTGAAGTGTTTTTCCTAACCCCATATCATCAGCAATCACACTTCCTAAACCAAGTCTATAATTTTTATACATCCATTCGTATCCACTCAATTGATAAGGTCTAAGCGTTGCTTGCAAACCTTTTGGAATATCGGCCTCTTTCCCATCCAACAACGATTTCATCAACTCTTTTGCCTTTTTATCGAAGGCGATTTTTGCCCCTTGGTATTCTTCTTTGAGTGCGGTTTGAAATAAAACATTCGGTTTTAAGTCAGGTGGATTTTTTAATTTATCCAACAAAATCTGAATTTCATTTTCATCAAAAAAAACATACTCTTCGTTGATTTTTACGATACCCGAAAACTGATCGACCATTTTCGAAAAATCATCTTGACTGACTAATTTATTTCCTAAAGCAATCTTCCAATCAAAATTTAACATGGCTCCTAAATTAAGCACAGATTTACCACCTGTATCACCACTTTCACTTTCCTCTTTTTCTAGATTTATTTTTATCGACAGTTTAGGACGCATCAATTTTCGCAAACCTTTCGGCAACAATATTTTGATTCCAAATAATCGAATCGTAGGTATGATTTTAAACAAAATATCAACAAATTCATCCGAGTCAAAAAACAATTGCTCCTTTCCTTTTGAGGCAAGCAAAAAATTAATTTGAGGAAAATAATCTCCAAGCATTGCTAAATTTCTCAATACCTCTAAACGAATCGAACTAAATTTTTTCTCCTTTAAAATCCTCTCCAATTGAATTGGCGCATCCAACGGTTTTGATTGATCTTCCACCGCAACTTTCACTTCAAAAATTCCTTCTTCTTGCTGATCATCAATAATTATAACTGGCGCAAAATCTTTTTTTGAAATATAAAATTTATTCAACCATAATTGAATTGCCTTGGGAAATTCTTTATTTTCAAAATCTATAAAACGTTCCACCGAACCGTTAAAAAATAAATTGGCAACAGGATGAACCAAATATTTATAATCTAAACCATGTGATGTTTTCACAAAATGATTTAAGAAAAAAGAAACCAAAGTCATAAAATTATCTTCTGGAATTGGTTCTAAAATATCGTCTCCTTTTTTATAAAAAATCAAATCGTTGGGAGTTAATAATGCTACCTTTTCAAAAATATTTTTCACTTCATCATTCAAAGTTGCAGCAACCCAACGTATTTTGAATTGTTCTTTTTTTACTTCTAAAATTTGCGGATGATACGCACTCTTTTCTATTAGTTTTTTGGCAAAAAGAAAACTCAAAAACAGTCCTCGAATTGGATGAGAAAGTTGTGTGATTTTAGTTGAAGGTATTTTTTCTAACCAATTAACTAATTCTTTTTCTTCATCAAAAACTAAAACTGATTGTTCTTTTGCATCCCGTAAATTAATTGTTACAAAATTTATTTCATCATCCAAAATGATTTCAACTTCTTCGATGGCATCTAATTCCGGAGTAATTGTTTTCTCTAATTCATTTTTATTTTTCTTGGAGAATTCTTTACTAATTTTAGCATAGACTTTTTCCAAAACAATTTTAAAATCACCTTGATTATAAAAAACAGGTTGTTCTCTCATGATGGTCAACAAACGCTCTCGGCAGTCAGGAAGAATCGAAAAGTCCAATTTATTAAAAATCTCCTCGTTCCATTCCTTTTTATTTTTTTCCAATGAAAAAGGTTGCTGCAGATAGTCGATAGAAAAGATCGAAACATCCGTTTTTTCGCCAGCAGTAAAACCTTCTTTTTCTAGTTCTTGGAACAAATCAAAATCATGTAGTTGAAAAACTACAAATGGATTTTTATCAATTTCATTGGCAATCAAATATAAAACTGCTGCCATGTGCTTGCATGGTACGGCGTGATCTGGGCAGGAACAACTGCCTTGCAAATCATCCCATCTCTCAGGGAAAATATTAATATTTTGAATTTGGCAAAGACGATTTAAGTTAGGCGGTAATTCTCTATTTAGTAATTTCGAAAGGAAAAAAGGATTTTCAGATATCAAGCTTAGAATAACTGATTTTTCATTTTTGGTGAATTCTGGAATCGTGAATTTGACTTGATAAGGTTTGTAAACTGAACCTTGTACTTCAGCCGTAATTATATTGTTATCAATTTCAATTTCTTGAGCAAGTCCTTTATTTGCATAAGTTTTACCTCTTGGTAATCGATTAGAAAAATCAATATTATCGAGTGATTTCAGCCATTGTTTTCCCCACCAAGTATTACCGTAAGTTTTCCTCATCGAATTTTCAAAAATTATTTTTTTCAAAGATCAAAAGTAATCAGAAGAAATTGAAAATTCAATCAAGAGTTGAGTAAAACTACAATTGATATTTTGATTTCTTCCGTTTTCTTTTTACCTTCATAATCTGCTTAATAGCTTCCCTCACATCGAATATAACAAACCTTTTTTTATTTTATTACAAGTGCTGTTAGCCCTCGTACGGACTAGCAACACTAAATTATTTTGTTATGTCCGATTTTTCGTCCTTACATTCTAAAACTTATAATAGTTTCAAAGAAATTGATCTCTATGCCTATCAATTGATTGTAGATTTTTATGCGAAGCATGAAGAAGATATTCAGCAGTTAAAATTTCATGAATATTTTGAATTGCATTTGGCGTACATCGAAGCACTTTTGGAAACAGGACTTTATCAAGACCTGTTAAAAGTCTGCGATGAAACGATTGAAGCAGTTATCCAACAGAATATTCAATATTATCAAGGTGAAGATATTTATCGGAAATTATTATTGCGAAAAGCGTCCGCACATTTCAACCTTTTGGAGTATCACAAAACGGAATTTATTTTAAAAGAATTGATAAAAATAAATCCAAAAGATGATCATGCCGTTCGTTTTTTTCGAAAGAGTCAAATGCATCGTCCTCCAATTTTTGTTCAGAATACTCGAAATGTAAGTTTATTGTTATTTCTTTTTACAGCCATGGTGATTTGTTTTGAAATGGCTTATTTTGGTTTTGGGAAATCGCAATCGGAAATGGGAATGATGATAGAAGTTGCTCGAAATGTCGTTTTCTTAAGTGGTTGGCTAGTCTTGATCTTGGGAGATGGAATTTTCCGTTGGAAAGTTTTTAAAGCAACTAATTCATTGGTAGAAACAATACATTTACAAAAAAGTAAAAAATTAGATACTCCTGTTTTTTTTGAAAGATAATGTTCTTTGTCCCAAAAAAATGCAGATGATATTTCTATCATCTGCATTGTGAGGTCTAAACATTTCAAACTAAAATCGAATCGGAAAATTCTAATTAATCTAATTTTACTAATTATTCATTTTATATTCTCTGAGATAAATATTGTTGTGAGTGGCTTTGAGTTTTAAATTAGCTCCACCTCCATTTAAGTTGGCAACGATTCTATTATTGCTTGATGAACAACTATTCTTTTTTCCACTTTTACCTCCTACTCCTTGTTGAAAATCCAAATCTAAATCCGTCAACATTTCACCATGAGAAGATTTAAGATCGACATTCAACTGAGAATTACTCGGTACACTCACATCTACAAAATTATGCGTGGAACACAATTGAACATCTTTACGAATTGGTTTTGAAAAAATAGCATTGATATGTCCATGTGTATTTTTCGCATAAAGTTTTCCTTGGAAATCTTCAATATCAACATCTCCAAATTTTGACCTGATATTCATTGCGATATTTTGAGGGACTTTTATTTCCAATTCTATTTCAGCAATAATCCCAATATTTACATTGTCATATTTTTCTCCGTTCTCCGTTACATTGTCCCAACCATTCCAATTATTATTTTTCTTATCCATTTTTTTGTAAGTCGTTACTCCATCCTTTGTCATGGAAATCATTCTTGGAATATCAGATTCATTCTTCAAAAAAGTACTAATGTTCCATTCTCCATTCTCCTCTTTTACTTTTATTGTAAATGCATCATCATTTTCTCCATTATTAATTTTTGCAATTCCTGAAATAGAAATTTCATTTTTATTCCAAGTTGAAATTTTTACATCTGCTCGATCAAATTTGAAATTTATATCTTGACCAGATTTTGTATTAATTGTTTTTGAAACGGATTTTTGAGCGTTAATTAGTGAAGCACATAACAATATACTTACAGCAATCAAAATTGTTCTCATGATTAAGGATTTTAGTTCTACGAAAAATCGTAGTAGGTGAAAAAATGATAGTGTGAGGAAGATGAGTTTGCTTATTTATTTTTCAAACAAGCAAACTCATCGTTTTATATTGAATTGGTTTTATTTCTTTTTTCTCAAATAAATATTTGCGTGAGCAGTATAAAGGTCAATCAAAACTCCACCACCATTTATTCCTCCTGACATGGAAGAGTTGTCATTTCCACAACCTCCACAACCATCAGAATCTTTATCATTCTTTGTACTTTTTCCTGTTTTTATATTTCGATTAATTTCAAAATCAGTAAACATATCTCCGTGAGAAGATTTCAATTTCAAGTTAGCTTTGGTAGATGATGGCAGCGTCACATCAATCCATCCGTGGGAAGATCGAATCGTACTTGGATTACTTTGATTGACGTTTGCAAAGACTGCTTCAATATGTCCGTGAACGGTATTGATAGACATTGGGCCAGTTACATTTTCCAATTTCACATGATTGAAATGTGCGCTAACTTCTATTTCTCCGCTAATATCTTTAATGTTCAAATCTTCCCCATGATGTGTACTGTGCTCATATAAAACGGCAACACCTTGAGGAATTTTAATCGTAAATCGTCCTTTGGAATTTTTCACCACTTGCTCAATTGTCAACTCATTTCCCTCTTTTACTGCTGAAAGACCAAGGCCAGTATTGTCCACAGTTCCATCCCCACTAATTACTCGAAGTCCTGAAGCACGAGTATCTTTTTTCTTATTTCTCACCTCTCCTTGAATGATTACTTCCGTTCCATTGTGACCTACAATATCAACTTTGTTGACTTTATTAATAATCACTTTTCCTCCTGAACTCATTTTGACTTTATAGTCTTGAGCCGAAACGGAGAAGGTTAAAAATAGGATTAGACCTATACCAGTTATTTTGTTTATTAAATTTTTCATCTTTTCTTTTTTTTATAAAATTACTATTGTCTTAAAATTATTATTAGTTGGTTAACCATTAAATACTACATCATTTTAAAAATTCCCATTTGCGCTTCATCCTTCACTTCAGGTGTGGTGGATTCATTTTCAATTATTTTTTCAAAATATTCTACCGCTTGTTTTTCTTTCATGTTCACTAAAATTTTAATCAACGATAATTGAATCATTGGATTAGTTTGAACGGTGAGCGAATGACAAAGAGCTGTTCTAACGTTTGCATCCTCTCCAAAATGAGATAAAGCTTCCATTGCCGCGATTCGCACATTTGTACTTTTGTCGATGTTCATGGATTGAATTAATGCATCAACTATTTCGTCATTAGGTTTTAATTCATAACTAATATTTACTGCCTTAATTCTTCCGCTAGTTGATTTATCTTCTAAAAGTTCCAACATTTCGGTTCTTAATCTGACTTCCAAATCTGAAATTGCTGTTTCAGTTACTTGTGCTTTTTCTCCTAAATTTTTTCCAATAAAAACTCCCATAATTAAAATGGCAGCTGCGGCAGCTATTTGAAAAAAGAATCTATTCCGTCCTGAGTTCGGTTTTTTGAATGCGACAATATTCGCATCGCCACCGCTTTGTTGACTAATTTCTTTTTGTAAAAATTGGTCAAAATTATTTTTCAAATTGACAGACGGTTGAAATTCTTCAGCAGTTTCCATTTCACTCATGACGGTTTTTAATTCGTCCAAAGTTTGGCGGAGTTCTGTTGATTTTTCCAATTCTTGTTCAACTTCGACTCGTTGCTCTGAGGTGAGCGCATTGTCGAGATAATCAATTAATTTATTTTCTAGTTCTTGAAATTCCATGAAAATTATTTTTCGTATCCGTGAACCGGTTTGAAATCATGCCACGGGTATAATGATATTTTATAGTTTATCTATTTTAAAAAATACATTGCGTAACTCTTTGATGGCTCGATGTACTTTTACTTTTACTGCTCCTTCAGAAGTGTTCATCATTTCGGCAACTTGAGCATACTTTAATTTTTGAAAACGTGTCAGTATTAAAACTTCTCTTTGCTCTGAGTTAAGATGAGACATTGCTTTTTGTAAATTTTTTAAATCATCTTGTTTTTCCATCTTGTCAGATACAGAACTTGACATCATCATCACATTCGACACATCTATTTCTTCTGCTACTTTGACTTTGTTTTTTTTATAAAAATCCATTCGTACATTTCTCGCAATTTGAAATATCCAAGATTTGAATTGATGGTTTTCATTGAAACTATGCTTGTAGCGAATAATCCTTTCAAAAACATTTTGCGTCAAGTCTTCACTCAACGATTCATCAAATGTCAAGCGAACAAAAAAATTGTACAACCGACCACTATATCGCTCAAACAAGACAGCTGCTTTCGCAATGTCTCCATTTCGGACTTCTATCATTAGCTGTTCGTCGGTCATTCTTTTTCGTTCGTTATACTTGTTTTGTGGTGTGTTCTGGCTTGGTTACTGTGAGAATTTGGAAAGGTTACAAAGTTTTTTAAAAATAGGAAAGAAAAAAATGAATATCCAACACTCAACAAGGAATGCTCAATATCCACGGAACAGAAGATGCTAATCATTTTGGGGACAATTTGGATATTGGATATTCCTTGTTGAGTGTTGGATATTCAAAAAAGTTAGCGTAGCAATGTAAAAACTCCGCCTTCCTCCACAACTCTACCATTTGTTTGTTTAACTCTAACTTGAAAAACATAAGCACCCATGGGCTGGATGACTCCTTTATATTTTCCATTCCAACCTTGATTGATATCTTTAGTTTCAAATAATAATTCCCCCCAACGATTAAAGACCATGAATTGATAATCTACTGTTTCGCCGAAGATGACGAACGGTTTAAATATTTGATTGATACCTTGCGGAGCAAATGCATTGGGTGCAATGATGCTCGTCAATTGTTCGACGCAAGTAGTATTGGAAGTAGATTCGATTGATTCAATAGCACCATTGGCAAGGGTAACATTCGCATTGGCAACTACAAAATAACAAACATTGCTTTCTGCTTGCTCACCGGGATCGACTTCATCAGAGAAGGAAGTTGTTCCCACAGGAACTACATCGACAAAAGTGGAAGAACCATTTACAATTCGATAAATTGAATAATCAACCACTTCTGCATTTTCAATATCAAAAGGAGTCCATGTTAAAAAATTGGAAAACCCAGATTGAGGATTTCCAACTAGATGAATGGTACTTCCATAATTAGATTCAACGAAGATATCGCAATCATCCGTTGTTTGGATTTTGTAAAAAACTTTACCTACTGAAGGATCAGAAATTAAATCAACTGAACTATTCCCATTGCCCAAAGGAATTGGTGCGGGGGTTGAATTTAAACTTGTAAATGTATTAGCGGTAGCGTTTTCTAAATTTTGTAAAATTTCGAAAGATTGAATCTCTGCAATGGAACTCCAATTCCAAGTGAGTTCAACTGAATTATCGGGTAGTACATTTACATTTCTCAAAATCAAATCTCGCATCGGTTCAACTAAGTCTGGCATCAAACAAATTTCGTTTGACAATGCTTCAACCCCTGTTCCATTCTCAATTGATTTTATAAAAAAACAATAATTCGCTGATTCACTCGCATCTTCAAAAACATAATTGGTGTCGTCTCCTGAAATAGTCGCTTGCAAGATTGCTCCACTTCCATCAATGTCCACCCATACTTCTTGACTCCCAATTCCATTTGTCCATCCTTGATATGAGTTCCAATCTAAAACTATTTTCTGCTCGCAACTAATAACTGATTGTTCCAAGAAAACAGTCGAATGTGGGTCATTAAAAATACTCGTATTTCCACATTCATCTACTGCTAAAATAAAATAGGTTTCTGATTGGTCATTTGGAAAAGCATTGTTATCTATATAATTCGTCACTCCTCCGTAAATAGTATCTAAAGGAGTTGTTCCCAACGGTGTACTTCTAAAAATAATATATGCTGAAACTTCTGGCGAGGGGCTTGCTGCCCATTCGATTTCGATGGAGTTTCCGTTGACTGAAGCTCGTGTAAGTACAGCTACCTCTGGCTGTTCATTATCCAAGGTATCTGATTGTAAAACTAATTCGCCTGGACAGTTAAAATCACTTTGCAAATAATAATACCAAGTATCAGATGTTGGATTTGGATAATGAAAAAAACCTTGTCCTTGATTAGCAACTGCACCTAAAAAATTAAATGGACCATTTGGATTAGCACTAAAAAAAACTTCGTAATTATTAAATGTGCCACAAGGATTAGTTGGAATATCCCAAAAAAGAGTGTCGCTCCGAACACATAAAAAATCAGGAGGAAAGACTTGGGCGGTTGATTTTTGAGTTAAAAATAACATTAGAAAAAATCCTAAAATTATTTGTTTTGAATATCCAATATTGAACAAGGAACAAAGAATGGTGAAGGTTGTCCCCATTCTTTGTTTTTTACTTCCTCCGAAATTTCTTAGCGCAAGCGTTCGAAATTTGTTATTCGAAATTCCCATTAGATTATTCACCGATATATTTTTTAAATTTTTCTTCAAATCTTTTCATCGAAAAAGTATCTCGCAATTCATATTCTTCAACGAAACCTTTATCAATTTCTTTTTTATAATAAATCAGTCCAAGTTTTTTTGCGAAGAGTTCTGTTCCATTATATTTCTTTTCCAAATGCCCATCATTAAAATCACTCATTTCTTCAACTATGTGAAATTCAACACAATCGTATGATTTATTTTTAAAAGAATATGCTGCATCACCTACAAACCTTCTATCTCTGGATAGTTCGACATGCCCATTAGGATATTCTTCTGTAGGCATTTTCCATTTTAATTTAGATGGAAAAACTTGAGTATCATCTTTTATTTGAAAAGGGAAACTGACATTAGCTAAAATTTCCGCAGCATTTTGATTGACATTTCCCAAAGAATCAAATTCATATAATATATAGTCTTTTAGAAAAACTCCTTCATTCGTAACTTCTGCATTGAATATTTGACGAGGCCTAAAAGTATGGTCATAGTATTGTCCCGTCAAAATAGTCGTTCCATCTTTTTTCATTTTTCTAAAATACCAATACTCCACAGGAAGTTGTTCATTGTTGACTGGATGATATTCATAAACCATTCCTTCTTCCCATTTTTGGATTGGATAGAAATATTCGGGGAGATAATTCTTACTATCTATTTGACAAGCAAAAATAAAAAGTATCATTATTGCAATCATCCACGTAAACTGTATTCGTATTCCTTTTTTTATAAAAAATTTCATATTCCTGACGTATCAAGTTAAAAATGTAAAAATAGCTGATTTTATTTCATGCGAAGTGATAGATTTGCGCCATAATGTCACAAAAGTATCGTTTAATTTACAATGGAATAAAATGTGATGAATAATGTTCAAATCTTATCAAGGAACACTTATTTATATTTTATATTTGCCCCCAAATTCGTACGACAGTTGATGTCGTTTCTTTTGAAAAAAAATATTACTCAATTAACGACTTGGAAAATCGTTTTACGAAAAAAATAACATGTTTAAATTTATTAAAAAGCTTTTTGGAACTAAGTATGACAAAGATAAATCTTTGTACCAACCGATTGTTGAATTAATTCATGAAGCAGAAGAACATTTGGCTAATTTGAGTCATGATGATTTGAGAAATCGAACGAATGAATTTCGAAGTCGAATTGCAGATCATTTGGCTGGAATTGATGCTGATATCAAAGCAATCAAAGAAGAAGCTGATACAACAGAAGACTTTCATCGCAAAGAAGAGTTATTCAAAGAGTCGGATGATTTGGTCAAAGAAAGAGACAAGCACTTGGAGGAAGTTTTAAAAGAAATTTTACCAGAAGCTTTTGCTGTAGTTCGAGAGACTGCTCGTCGATTTTCTGCCAACCAATCAATCACGGTAACTGCTACCGATCATGATAGAGAAATTGCTGCGAAAAAAGCGCATGTTACGATTCAAGGAGACAAAGCAATTTATTCCAACTCATGGTTAGCAGCAGGTGGAGAAATCACTTGGAACATGGTTCATTATGATGTGCAATTAATTGGTGGAATGGTTTTGCATGATGGAAAAATTGCGGAGATGCAAACAGGGGAAGGAAAAACTTTAGTAGCAACACTTCCTGCATATTTGAATGGATTGAGTAGTCAAGGAGTTCACGTCATTACGGTGAATGATTATTTGGCTCGTCGGGATTGCGAATGGGTAGGACCGATTTTCGAATTCTTATTTTTGACAATTGACTGTATTGATAAATATAAACCTCACTCGGAAGGTCGAGTTGCTGCATATAATTGCGACATCACTTATGGAACAAATAACGAATTTGGTTTCGATTATTTGAGAGATAATATGGTTCGTTCGCAAGATGAAATGGTTCAGCGAAAACCTCACTATTGTATGGTTGATGAGGTGGATTCGGTTTTGGTAGATGATGCGAGAACGCCTTTGATTATTTCTGGACCAATTCCACAAGGAGCGGAGGAGCAAGAATATATTGCTTTGAAACCTCGAGTTGAATCGTTGTTGAATGCGCAGAAAAAAATCGCTTCGGCATATTTAGCGGAAGCTAAAAAACAATTTAAAGAAGGGAACATTGGAGTGGAAGAAGGGGAAGGAGGAATGTGTTTATTAAGAGCACATCGAGCATTACCGAAGTCTTCTCCGTTGATTAAATTTATTAGTCAAGAAGGAGTGGAAGTTGTTTTGCAAAAAACAGAAAATCACTACATGCAAGAGCAGTCGAAAAGAATGCACTTGGTGGATGATCCTTTGTTATTTACGATTATTGAAAAAACTCGAAGTGTAGAGTTAACTGAAAAAGGAGCTGAATATTTAGCCAAAGGAAATGAGGATCCTGGTTTTTTCATCATGCCTGATATTGCTACGGAGATGATGATGATTGAAGAAAATGAGGAATGGGATGAGCAAGAGAAGATGGATAATAAAACTACTTTGATTTCTGATTTCTCGATCAAGTCAAGACGTTTACACTCCATCAATCAGTTACTGAAAGCGTATACGATGTTTGAACGAGATGATGAATATGTGGTGATGGATGGTCAAGTGAAAATTGTCGATGAGCAAACTGGTCGGATGATGGAAGGTCGTCGATATTCTGATGGATTGCACCAAGCATTGGAAGCAAAAGAAAATGTAAAGGTAGGGGACTTAACTCAAACATACGCAACGGTAACTTTGCAAAACTACTTCCGAATGTATCACAAGTTGGCTGGTATGACTGGTACTGCCGAAACGGAAGCAGGGGAGTTTTGGGAAATTTATAAGTTAGATGTAGTTGTTATTCCAACTAATCGCCCTATCGTAAGAGATGATAGAGATGATATGGTTTATAAAACAGCACGTGAAAAATATAATGCTGTAATCGAAGACGTAGTTAAATTAAGTAATGCAGGTCGTCCTGTTTTGGTTGGTACAACTTCGGTGGAGATTTCTGAAAAATTAAGTCGAATGCTTCAAATGCGAGGCATTGATCACAATGTTTTGAATGCCAAACAACATCAACGAGAAGCTGATATTGTGGCAGAAGCAGGTAATGCTGGAAAAGTAACTTTGGCTACCAATATGGCTGGTCGTGGAACGGATATTAAATTATCTGACGCAGTAAAAGCTGCAGGTGGTTTAGCTATCATCGGCACAGAACGACATGATTCTCGACGAGTCGATAGACAGTTGAGAGGTCGAGCAGGTCGCCAAGGAGATCCGGGTAGTTCGCAATTTTATGTTTCATTGGAAGATAACTTGATGCGATTATTCAAGTCTGAACGAATTGCAAAATTGATGGATAAAATGGGACATCAGGATGGTGAAGTCATTCAACATTCCATGGTTTCCAAATCAATTGAGCGAGCTCAGAAAAAAGTGGAAGAGAATAACTTCGGTACTCGAAAAAGATTATTGGATTATGATGATGTAATGAATATCCAACGGGAAGCGATTTACAAAAAACGTTTCAACGCACTTTCAGGAGAAAGACTTTCTGTAGATTTAAATACTATGTTTATTTCTTTGATTGAAAGTTTAGTTGTAGCACATCGAAAAGATGGTAGTTTCGAAACGTTCCGGAGAGGTTCAATTGAAGTGATGGGGATTGACCCAAAAATGGATGCTATTGATTTTCAAGAAGGAGATGAAGATGAAATAATTACTAAAATGTATCATCAATTTTTGGAAATGTATGAACGAAAAGGAAAGATTCTTTCTGACCTAGTTCTTCCTCAAATTAAGCATGTTTACGAAACAGAAAGTCATAAATACAAAAAAATATCTTTACCGTTTACCGATGGCGTTTCGAGAATTCTTCCTGCTGCTGCCGACTTAGAACAGGCTGTCAAGACAGATGGGAAATCTATTGTGCGTGATATTGAAAAGATAGTCGCTCTTTCGATTATTGATGAAGAGTGGAAAGAACATTTACGATCGATGGATGAGTTGAAAGACTCTTCTCAGGCTGCTTCATTTGAGCAAAAAGATCCATTGGTAGTTTACAAAATGGAAGCTTTCAACTTATTTGAACAATTGATTTACAGAGTCAATGAGCAAGTAACTTCTTACTTGGTGAAAGGTTCTGTAGTCTTGCGAGATGGAACTAAAGTAGAAGAAGCTCGAACTCAAAAAACAGATTTGAGTAAAACTTCTACAAATAAAGATCCTAATGCTTTAGCTGCAAAAGCTGCCGCTGAAGGTGCTGGTCGTAGTAGGCAAAAACCTGAGACATTTAAACGTGATGTACCTAAAGTAGGACGGAATGAAAAATGTCCTTGTGGTAGTGGTAAAAAATATAAACAATGCCACGGATCTTAAAAGTATCCGTTGTAAATTTATAGTAAAATGGCTGTTAGTGTTTGGAACGCTAACAGCCATTTTTTTTACTTCGAAAAATGAATTAATTCTTAGATACTCTCTTCAATTTCTTCTTTGAAGATTATTTTTTCCTTTTTCTAGAAAAAAGATAATCAATATCAGTAGTCACCCCAAATTGCATCGTACTCGGTTGAACTTCCAAAAATACATCTCCAAAGTCATATACACCTGCTAGTGTCAAATATCCTCGAATTGGTGCTGTCGGTTTTCCAATTGAAATTTTTAAGGCAGATTCCAAAAAGAAAAATGGATTATTTTCTTCTATGATTTCTACTTTTCGCAATTGAGAAGCAGATAACTTTCCATAAGCTTTTGAGCTATCAAGGTAGTTCAATTGAGTTCCTCGTAAAGTAAAACTTGCCCCAACTTTATCTAAGAAAATATGAAATCCACCTTGCAAATAAATTTTTTGAAAATCTAATTCCACTTTCCCCGTTTCTCCAAAATAAAAATTATTTACAGCTCCTCGACTATATCCAATATATCCATCAAAGAGTAAACCTTTACCTTCTGTCCCAGAATCGAATGAAGTTAATCCTTCTTCATCATCCCCAAAAATTTCTTTGGCTTTGGCAGGCTTAAAATAATAACCACCAACTGCTCCACTAAAGTTATATTGATAAACATTCTTATCTATGTCCTCTGCTCCCGTAAATGAATTTCGGATACGAAAAAAACTACCATGAATTCCAAGGTGTTTGATTGGGCTATAGCCTACCTGAGCACTTATATTATTACCTGGTAAACTATTCAAATGAGGAGTGTATCCCGCAGATACTTTTATATCCTTCTCTTCTCGAAGTGCTAAAAGATTACCTTCATCTGCTGCATAAAAATGATGGCTCGCACTTCCACACGAAGCAAAAAACAATACACTTACAAAAAGGTATAAACTAAATTTTAATAATTTCATAAGATTGATTTCGTTTTAGTTCATTATTGGTTCTTAGAGAAATCTGGCGGTTAATCTAAGAATGAATTTATTAAAAAAAAATCTTCCACAGCTAAACCATGGAAGACTTTTATTTTATTTTTTATCTAACCATTATTTAAATGGATCAGAATATTTTGGATCAGTTAACATTACTTCATCTGTGAAAGTATTTAAGAATGCAATTAATGCATCTTTTTCTCCTTGAGTAAAATTGAACGCTTTAGCTTGTCCACCTTGTTTCAATTGCTGACTCAAGTTTGGATGATTTTTCACACCGTTGCTATAGTGGTCAACTACTTCTTCCAAAGTAACAAATCGTCCATCATGCATAAATGGACCAGTCAAAGCGATGTTTCTTAGAGTAGGTACTTTGAATACTCCATTTTGAGATGCTCCACTCATTTCACCTATTCCTTGATCTTCATATTCCATATCCAAACCATTATTCGCTTTTACTTCCGCAGGGAAACCATTTATCGCACCGTGGCAATTTCCACAATTAGATACATACAAATCTTTTCCTAAGTTTTCAGCAGTAGTAAATCCAGAGAAGTTAGCTCCTTCAATATTATTTAAGTTGTAGCTCATTTCATAATGTTTATCTAATTCTTGATCATATTTAGATCGGTAAGAACTCATACTATTTACAAATTCACTTACGGCATCCAAAATTCGATCTTCCGTAACCTGACTATCTCCATATGTTTCTTTAAATAAAATTTTGTAATAATCTGCTGCCTCCACTCTTTCCATTACTTTATGCATTGGCATATTCATTTCTCTTTCATTAGCGAAAGTTTGTCTTGATTGTTCTTGAACTGTAGATGCTCGATTATCCCAGAAAAAAGGAATACGTCCCGATGCTGCGTCACCATAATATTCAGCAAAATTGAATACAGAACCTAAAGCCAATGAATTTCGGCTGGTAACTCGATTTGAAACTCCTTCACTAAATGCTAAATCATCAGCAAATGCTAATTCTTGTTTATGGCAAGATGCACATGAAATAGTTCGATCATCCGATAAATTTTTATCATAAAACATCACACGCCCAAGTGTAGCTAAATCACTATCAAAAGAAAGAGAACGAGAATTGTAATATTTTGGAAATACAAAAGTGTAATCTTCCAAGTCGTTTTCTATATTCAATGTTTGACTTAGTACTTCATAATCATCTGCTGTATATCTTTCATAGCTAATATCAATTTTATCTTTTTTACAAGAAGTAAAGAAAAATAGCACCATAAGAAATACGAGGAGGTTGTTTAAATTTTTCATAACCTTAAGTTGTTTT